>NZ_FOJA01000001.1:0-704995 GCF_900110535.1 Halobacterium jilantaiense | reverse complement strand
CGAGGTGTCCACCGGTGGGGACATCACGTCCGCTCCCACCGAAGCCGGGACGCCGCGCCGCCTGCTCCTGCTCTGTTTCTCGGTCGGTCTCGTGGTCGCGGGGATTCTCGGCGTCACGCTGCTCGGGTGATCGTCTGCCCGCGGTACGACTGCAGCGACGCCCGCTACGACCACGTCGTGGACGCCCGTCGAGACAGCGCCACGTCCCCGTCGCTCGTCACCTTCACGGCGAAGCCCGCGTACGTGAACGAGAGGTGGCCGTCGTCCAGGCTCTGGACGACGGCGTCCAGTTTCTCCGGGTCGATGCTGTCGTACAGCGGCGGGAGGTCTACGACGTCGCTGTCCCGCCGTGCGGCGATCCGAGTGAGAATCTGCTCCGAGGGGGAGGCGCTCATTACAGCCCGCAAACAGAAACTATTATTTAAATATCTAGCATTATTCCAGCGGTTTCTCCGAGAGACTAGGTCTCAACGCTCAGAACGGACGAAGCGGTGCCTAGCCAGTGTTACACGTCCGCCCAGAATCGCCGGCAGAGTTCACCAGACTGTAGGACCCTCGGCCGACCCGAGCCGTCGCTGCCGCGTTACGGGAACAGGCCGCGGTACTCGTGGGCGTCGGCGCTGCGTTCGAGCGCAATGGTGTACGCGGCGGTGCGCAGCGTCGGGATGTTCCGGGCCTCGTAGGCTCCGAGCATCTCGTCGAACGCCTCGGTGAGCCGCTGGCGGAGGTCGCGGTTGACCTCCTCGACGTCCCAGGAGTACTGCTGGCTGTTCTGCACCCACTCCAGGTAGGAGACGATGACACCGCCCGCGTTCGCGAGGATGTCCGGGACGACGGGCACGTCGCGCTCCTCCAAGACCTGGGCGGCGTCGAACGTCGTCGGCCCGTTCGCGGCCTCGACGACCACGTCGGCTTCCAGTCGCTCGGCCACGTCGACGGTGATGACGTCCTCGATTGCGGCCGGGATGAGGGCGTCGACGTCCAGCGTCAGCAGGTCGTCGTTCGAGATGGTCTCGGCGTCGTAGCCCTCCAGGCGGCCGCCGTTGGACTCCGTGTACGCCTGCACGTCCTCGATGTCGAGGCCGTCAGGGTCGTAGATTGCGCCCGTGACGTCCGAGACAGCGACGACGTTCGCGCCGCGCTCCGTCAGGAGGTCGGCGGTGACGCTGCCGACGTTCCCGAAGCCCTGGATGGCGACGTCCGCGCTCTCGATGTCGGTGTCGAAGTACTCGAAGGTCTCCTCGGTGACGATGGAGACACCGCGACCGGTCGCCTCCACGCGGCCCTCGGTACCACCGATTTCGGGCGGCTTCCCGGTGACGACCTCGGGGACGGCGTACCCCTGGTAGACGGAGTACGTGTCCATCACCCACGCCATCGTGCGCTCGTCGGTGTTCATGTCCGGGGCGGGGATGTCGGTCTCCGGGCCGATCATCCGGCGGATGCCCTCGGTGTACCGGCGAGTGAGCTGTTCGATCTCGTTGTCGGAGAGGTCCTTCGGTTCGCAGACGATGCCGCCTTTCGCGCCGCCGAACGGGAGGTCGACGAGCGCCGTCTTCCACGTCATCCAGCCGGCGAGCGCCGAGACCTCCTCCTCGGAGACCGTCGGGTGGTAGCGGATGCCGCCCTTGTATGGGCCGCGCGCGCTGTCGAACTGGCAGCGGTACGCGTCGAACACTTCGACGCTCCCGTCGTCCATCCGGACCGGGAGGCTGACGGACAGCGTTCGCTCGGGCGATTTCAGTCGTTCGAAGATGCCGTCGTCGATGTCGACGTACTCGCGGGCCTGCTCCATCTGCGCGAGCATGTTGTCGAGGGGACCGCTCTCGGACATACTCCCGCAAAATTCGCCGCGGTTGAAGTACGTCTCGGCTCGCTCCCGCCGTGACACTCGACGGCACGCACCCGGTTACTCGTCGAGGTCGTCGGCGTCCGGCAGCTTCAGGACGTTCTCCCGACCGATTCGGAACTTCTCGATGGTGCCCTCGTCCTGCATCTCGTTGACGACCTGGCTGGTCTTGGCCTCGGTCCAGTCCAGGACCTCGACGACGGCCTGCTGTTTCGCGCGGCCGCCTTCCGACTCCAGGAACTGCTCGACGCGCTCCTCGTTGCTCAGCAGCTCGGACGGCGGGCCGTCGTCCGTCTCGTCTCCGCTGCCGTCCGCCCCGCTGGCTCCGGGTCCGCCACCGCCAGTGTCGGCGTCGACAGCGCCGCCGGGGTCGTCGTCCGGCCCGCGCTTCTGGAGGTACAGCCAGCCGCCGCCACCCACCACGAGGACGGCGACCACCGCACCGACCGCGGCCGGCACGAACAGACCACTCGTGTCACCGCCGCCACTGCCACTGGTTCCGTCGTCGCCACCAGTCCCGCTGCCGTCGGTGGTCGTCGCCGCCGTCGTGGTCGGCTCGGGTGCCGGCGCGACCACGACCCGGGGCTGGTCCGCGCCGAACTCCAGCGGGCCGCTCCACTGCACGGCGCGTTCCCGGGGCTCGCTCCCAATCGGGTCGACGGAGTCGAGCGCGTAGCCGCTCGGCCACGACACCGTCAGCGACGTCTTGTTGTCGAGGTAGAAGCCTTCGAGGGCGTCACCGGCCGTCACGGTGTCACCGTCGACGGCCGCGAAGCCCTGCCACTCGAAGCTGTAGGTGACGTCTCCGAGCGAATCCTCGTTGAGGCTGTTGACGCGCGTGGAGACGGAGACGTTGTCCACGGCCATCTCGCGGTCCGTCGCCTTCGCCGCGGCGTCGACGGTGTTCGTGATTCGGTCGCGGAACCGGTCGAGGTACTCCGAGGTGTTCTCGTTGATGTCGGCCCAGAGTTCCTCGAAGGCCTGGGTCTCGTTGTCCGTCTCCAGCGTCATCCGGTAGGTGAACTGCCACTGAGCGTCACCGTCGGCCTGCAGGTCGGCACCCAGCGAGACGGTGTCCGGGTCGAAATCCTGCGGGAGTCCGAACGGCGACTCCTGGGCCGACGACTCGGCTGCCGCTCCGGTGGCGGCTGCACTGGCGGCCGACGCGCCCGGTGCGACGGCGCTCACCACGACGACGGCGACGACCAGGCAGGCCGCCACTCCTCGCTCCATACTCGCTTCGATGTGGGGCGCGCTTGAAAGAATGACGGCTCGGCGGGGGAGCTGTCAGCGGCTCTGCCAGTCGGGCTCGCGGCCCTCGAGGAAGGCGTCGATGCCCTCGTCCTTGTCGGCGGTCGCGAACAGGCCGGCGAACAGCTCGGCCTCGTACTCGATGCCGGACTCCAGGTCCATGCGGCCGGCTGCCTTCACCGCGTCCTTCCCGCGTTCGAGCGCGAGCGGGCTGTGGTCCGCCATCGACGCCGCGAGGTCGCTGACGGCGTCGTCGAACGCTTCGTCGCCGTGGACGTCCTCGACGAGTCCGATGTCCTCGGCTTCGTCGGCGTCGACTAGGTCGCCGGTCAGCACGAGCTTCATCGCCTGGCCCTCCCCGACCAGCCGGGGGAGGCGCTGGGTCGCGCCGCCGCCCGGAATGATGCCCAGATTGATTTCGGGGCTGCCGAGTTTCGCGTCCGCGTGGGCGACCCGGATGTCGCAGGCGAGCGCCAGTTCGAGCCCGCCGCCGAGCGCGTGGCCGTTGAGGCGCGCGATGACGGGCTGGCGGAGCGACTCAACCGTCTCGTACACCCGGGGGCGCTCGCTCGCGCGGCGCTGCTCGACGGCGTCGCGCTCCCGGAGTTCGGTCACGTCCGCGCCCGCGACGAACGCGCCCGACTCGTCGCTCCCGGTCAGCACGACGACCCGGAACCCGCTGTCGTCGACCGCCGCACAGACCCGCGTCAGCTCCTCGCGGACCTGTCCGTTCAGGGCGTTTCTCGCGTCGGGTCGGTCGATGGTGACGGTGACGACCTGTTCGGGGTCGTCCTCGGTGACGGCGACGAACTCGCAGTCGGCTGCTGCCGCACTCGGCGACTCGGTCACGCGTCGTCACCCCAGTCGCCCGAGACGCCGACTCTTTCCCCGTCCTCCCAGACGTAGAACCCCTCGCCGGTCTTCTTCCCGAGTTTGCCCGCGCGGACCTTGCGCTTGAGTATCTGGGGCGGCCGGAACCGCTCGCCGAGTTCGTCACGGAGGTGTTCGAGGATGTCCAGTCGCACGTCCAGCCCGACAACGTCTCCGAGTTCGACCGGCCCCATCGGGTGGTTGTAGCCGAGTTCCATCGCCTGGTCCACGTCTCGGGGACTGGCGACGCCCTCCTGAAGCATCCGCATCGCCTCCACGCCCAGCGAGACGCCGAGCCGCGAGGACGCGAACCCGGGCGAGTCAGCGACCTCGACGGGCGTCTTCTCGATACCGTCGACGAACTCGGCCGCGAAGTCGAGGGTCTCGTCGCTGGTCTGCTCGGCGACGACGACTTCCACCAGCGCCATGATGTGGACCGGGTTGAAGAAGTGGAGCCCGACGAACCGCTCGGGCGCGTCGAGGGCGGCCGCAATCTCCGTGACGGGGAGACTGGACGTGTTCGACGCGAGGACGGCGTCCGCTGGCGCTGCGTCCTCGGCTTCACCGAGCACGTCCCGTTTGAGTTCGACGTCCTCCGGGACCGCCTCCACGACGAGGTCGGCCTCCGACACCGCCTCGGCGAGGTCGGTCGTCCCCGTGATGCGGGCCAGCGCCGCCTCCCGTTCTTCGGGCGTGACTTTCCCCCGTTCGACGCCGCCCCGGAGGTTCTCGTCGATTGCGTCGACGCCCTCGCCGACAACGTCCTCGTCCACGTCTCGGAGCGTCACGTCGTGGCCCGCCATCGCCGACACCTGGGCGATGCCGTGCCCCATCGTTCCCGCGCCGAGTACTGCTACGTGCATGCCACGAGGTACCGCGCGCCCCGTCAAAAAGGTGGACCGTTACGCGAGCGCACCGAGGACCGCCCCGCAGACCGGACACGCCGGCTCGGCCTCGGTGCCCGCGACCGAATCTGACTGCCCCGTCCAGCCGCAGGCGGGACACATCACTGGTTCCGACATTCCGTCTGTGCGTCCAGACGCCGGCCGGAAAAGCGTGGTGCCGAGTAGCACAGCCCGAAGAGACTTGTTCGCTCCCACAAACCCATCAGTATGGTCGTCTCCACCGAGTCGGTCTGGGACCAGGCGGTCGAGGACGCCTTCCAGAACTTCGTCCGCGAGTACGAGTCTGCCGTCGTCTACGCCGACCCCGTCCCCGGCGAGTAGCGCGTCTTTCAAGCGCCTCCCGCTCCTCCCGCCGAGAGATGCCCGACTCCGACCCGGCGACCGCCGACGCCCGGTTCTCCCCGCAGCGCGCCCTCGACTGGCTGCGCGCCCGCCTCGTCCCCCGGATGGACGCCAGCGACCGGGTCTCCGACGAACTCGCCGCGCTCACCGAGGAGCTGCTGCGCGCGGACCGCGACCCCGACCGGGCGACCGAGAAGCTCGACGACTGGGTGGACTCGCGGACGGAATAACACGGAGTCTTCAGACAGACGGTGGAACAGCCGCCATGGACTGGCGCGTACTCGTCGCTGGGTTCGTCGTCTGTGTCGGCCTCGTCGCCGGCTGGAGCGCCACGGAGACAGTCGGTGGCGCGGTGTCCGCTGCCGGCCTGATCTCGGCGCTCTTCGCTGTCGGCTGGCTCGTCGACAGGTACGTCTACGGCCTGTGACCACTCGTCTGGCGGCACCAGCGCGGCCGTTCCGCCGGAGAATCAGAGTTCGGCGGCGAATTCTCGCGCGCGCTCCCGAACGCTCTCGGCGTCCATCCGGACGTGCTCGCCGCCGCGGTAGAGCACGTCGCCGTCCACCATCGTCAGCGTCACGTCGTCGCCGTGGGCGGCGTACACGAGGTGCGAGTACGGGTCGTGGATGGGCGTCGACCGCGCGTTCTCCGTGGTGAGACCGACCACGTCGGCTTTCCAGCCCTCGGCGATGCGTCCCGCGTCCTCGAATCCTGCCGCTTTCGCGCCGTTCCGGGTCGCCATCTCGAAGACGGTGCGTGCCGCCAGCGCCGTCGGGTCGAGTTCCTCGACTTTCCCGAGCAGGCTGGCCTGCCGCATCTCGGTGAAGGCATCGAGGGTGTTGTTACAGGGCGGGCCGTCGTTGCCGAGCGCGACGTTGATACCGCGGTCGAGGTAGTCCTCGATGGGGGCGACGCCCGACGCGAGTTTCATGTTCGAGGACGGGCAGTGCGTCACGTGGGTCCCCGTCTCGGCGAGCAGTTCGCGTTCGCTCTCGTCGGTCCACACGCAGTGCGCGAGCACCACGTCCTCGCCCGTCAGCCCGACCTCGTCCAGCCAGTGGACGTTCCGCTTGCCGGTCTCGTCCTCAACGGTCTCGATTTCGCCCTGGTTCTCGCTGGCGTGCGTGTGGATGCGGACGCCGTACTCGTCGGCGAGGTCGCGGCAGCCCCGCAAGCACGCCTCCGTGCAGGAGACGGCGAACCGGGGCGTGACGGCGTACTGGATGCGGCCGCCGCGAGCGCCGTCCCACTCTCTGATGAGCGACTCGGTCTCAGCGAGCGCCTCGTCGGTGTCCTCCAGCAGGCCCTCCGGCGAGTCCTTGTCCATCAAGACCTTCCCGAGGCGGGCGCGCACGCCGCTGTCTGCGGCCGCGGCGAACGCCTCGCCTGCGTGGTCGACCGAGAGGTGGTCGACGACGCCCGTCGTCCCGGACTCCACGAACTCCAGGTACGCGAGATCGGCGGCCGCCCGCATCTCCTCGGCCCCCATCGACGCCTCCATCGGGAGCACGTGGTCGAACAGCCAGTCCAGCAGCTCCTGGTCGTCCGCGATGCCCCGCCCGAGACTCTGCACGGAGTGGACGTGCGCGCCCACGAGCCCCGGCGCGAGCACGTCCACGTCGACGCGCTCGTGGTCGGGGTAGGCGTCGGTCAGGTCGTCGCGGTCGCCGACCGCCGCAATCCGGTCGTCCTCGACGACCACGGCCCCGTCGTGGAGCACGCTGTCGGCGTCCCGAACCACGGTGTCGGCGCTCAGTAGCGTCATTCCCTCACTCCGTACGCCGCCGCCCCCTCTAAGGGGTTGCGGTCCGCCACGCGGGGCCGTCAGCCCCGCCGCGAGTCCGCGGGCACCGCCTTCGCGCCGTACCGCCGGACGCCCTCCTGGTCGTACAGCACGCGGGGCACGACCACCACTTCGTCCCCGATGCCGGGGGTGTCCCCGTCCGCGAGCACGACCTGGACGGGAACGCTGACCTCGCCGCTCCCCTCACCGCGGCCCTCGAACGAGACGATGGCGCTGCCGTACTCGCCGCTGCGCGCCTGCTGGGGCGCGAACTCTGGCGGCGCGCCGCCCTGCGAGATGGTCGTACTCGTCTCGACGGTGCCCCGGGTCCGAAGCGGCGCGTCCTCGTAGCCGTCCGTCGCCCCGCAGTCGCCGCAGGCACCCTCCGGCGGGAATCGGAGCGCCGAACACGACCGGCAGCGCCCCGCGACGAGCCGGTGGCGGGCCGCGAGCGTGCGCCGATACGAGGGGACGCTGACGGACGCACCGCCACCCGCCGGCGGCCCCGAGTCGAAGTCCCCGCGTCGGCGGCGCGCACCGGCGAACGACAGCTCTCGGTCCCCCGCGACGGTGGCGCGGACTGGAATCCCGCGCTCGGCGACGACGCGGAACGCGTGGCTCGCCGCGCCGCTCCCGTGGGTCGCCAGCAGCACGCTCCGAGCCCCGTCCCGGAGCGCACCGGCGAGGCCGAGCAGCGCGCTCGCTGCACCCGCGTCGCCGACCCGCTCGACGACGCTGCCGGCGGCGACTGTGTCGGTGTCGAGGCCGAGCGCGCCAGCCACTCGGTACGGCAGGTCGCCGTCGGGTGCCTGGAGCGCGGCCGCGTCGACGCCGCTCGTATCGAGGCCCTCGACCGCACCGGCGAGCGTCTCGCGGAACGCCTGCCGGTCGTAGCTCGTGACGCCGAGCCCGGTCGTCTGGGCGCTCCCGCGCTCCCGGAACCGGGTGCCGGGGTTCGTCGTCGTCCGGCTCCCCCGCCCCGCCACCCGGCCGGGGCCGTCGCGGTCGAGGACGACAGCCGCCGCACCGGCACCGGCGGCGTGGCCGAGCGCCTCGTCGTCGATGCCTTGAGGCGTGTCGCTGGCGACGACGAGCGTCGGCGCGTCGCGCTCCAGCCCCGCCGCGAGCGCCGCGCCGCCGGCGTCCGTGCTCCCGCCGAACTGCGCGCTCTCCGTGTGTTCGCCGAGGCCGAGCAGGCTGCGCAGCCGACTCGTTCCCGCCTCCTCCTCGTAGGGAAGCGTCGTCGACGCGAGGTGGAGCGCGTCGACGGACTCGGGGTCGAGACCGGCCGCGTCGAGCGCGCGCTCGCCGGCTTCGGCCGCCATCGTGAGCGCGTCCTCGTCGGCGTCCGGGACCGCGACCGCCTCGACGCCGCGGGCGTGACACTGCCCGAGCGCGTCCGCGATTGCGTCGGTCGGGAGCCGGAACCGGGGGACGTAGGCTCCGACGCCCGCGACCCTCATCGCTTCCCCTCCCGGTCGGCGTCGCCCTCCAGAATCGTCACGACGGCCGCGCCGCCGCTCCCGCCGACGTTGTGCGCGAGCCCGACCTCGGGGCCGTCGAGCTGTCGGTCGCCGGCGCGCCCGGTGAGCTGTTTCCAGAGCTCCGCGACCTGCCCGGCACCGGTGGCACCGATGGGGTGGCCTTTGGCCTTCAGGCCGCCCGAGACGTTCACGGGGAGGCGGCCGTCGCGCTCGGTGACGCCGTCGCGGAGCAGCGCCGGCGCGTCGCCGCGCTCGCAGAAGCCGAGGTCCTCGTAGGCCAGCAGCTCCGCGATGGCGAAGCAGTCGTGGACCTCCGCGAAGTCGACGTCGTCGGGGCCGCGGTCGGCCATCTCGTAGGCCGACTCGGCGGCGCGCTCGCTCGCGGGAATCGCGGTGTAGGTGTCGCGCTCGAACAGCCCGACGCGGTCGCTTGCAGCGCCGACGCCGGCGACCCGGGCGGCGTCGAGGGTCGAGTGGTCCTCGGCCACGTCCTCACTGACGACGAGAACGGCGGCAGCACCGTCCGTCGTCGGACAGCAGTGATAGAGCGTGAGGGGGTCCGCGACCGTCGCGGCGTCGGTGGCGTCGTCGAGGCTGCACTCGAAGCGGAGTTGCGCGTGGGGGTTCTCGCTGGCGTTGGCGTGGTTCTTCACGGCCGCCCTGGAGAGGTCGTCGACGGTGGCGTCGTCGTACTCGTCGAGGTACGCGCGAGCCATCTGGGCGTACGTCCCCGCGAACGTCGTCCCGGTGAGTCGTTCCCACTCGGTCTCGCCGCTGACGCCGAGCCAGTACTTCGTCGCGTCGTCGCTGGCGTCGGTCATCACCTCGTAGCCGCCCGCGAGGACGACGTCAGCCATCCCCGACTTCACCGCCTGCACGGCGTTCCTGACGGCGTAGCCGCTCGCGGCGCAGGCGTTCTCCACTCTCGTTGTCGGGACCGAGAGGCCGGCGAACTCGGTGACGGCCGGCCCCGAGAGCCCGAGTTGGCGGCCGCCGACGCCGAGCGTGCCGACGACTGCTTCGTCGACGTCTCCGCGGCAGAGGCCGTCGGCACTCGCCAGCGTTCGGTCGACGGCCGTGGCGAACAGCGACCGGTAGGACTCGTCGGGGAACGACCCGAAGTCGGTCTGGCCCGCCCCGACGACGTACGCGTCTCGCATGTTTCGGAGTTCTCCGCCCTCCCTCATAATCTTCCCCCGAAGAACTATCGGGGGCCGCGACGCCTGTGGTACCGATGCCCACGGACATCGAGTGCGCCCCGCCGGACGAGCGCCGAACACTACAGAACGAACGCTTCCGAGACACGGTCGAGCACGCCTACGAGAACGTCCCCTTCTACCGGACGGCGATGGACGACGCCGGCGTCCACCCCGACGACGTCGACGGCGTCGCCGACGCCCCGAAGCTCCCGACGACGACGAAAGCGGACTTCCGGGACACCTACCCGGACGGCCTGTTCGCGGTGCCTCGGGAAGACGTCGCCCGCGTCCACGCCTCCTCGGGCACCACCGGCAAACCAAAGATTGTCGGCTACACGCAGTCGGACCTCGACGTCTGGGCGGAGGTGTCGGCGCGCTCCCTGCGGGCCGCCGGCGTCACCGGGACGGACACCGTCCAGAACGCCTACGGCTACGGGCTGTTCACGGGCGGGCTGGGCATCCACGCCGGCGCTGAACGCCTCGGCTCGGAGCTGATTCCCATCGGCGGCGGGAACACCGACCGCCAGCTCGACTTCCTCGAAGACCTCGGCAGCGACGTGCTCACCTGCACGCCGTCGTACGCGCTCTACCTCGCCGAGCACGCGGACGAGCGCGGCGTGGACCTCGCGGACCTCCCGCTGTCGACGGTCGTGTTCGGCGCGGAGCCCTGCACCGACCCGATGCGGGACGCCATCGAACAGCGACTGGACGCCGACGGCGTCGACATCTACGGGCTCTCGGAGATCATCGGGCCGGGCGTCGCCGTCGAGTGCGTCGACGCCAAGGACGGCCTCCACGTCTGGGACGACCACTTCTACCCGGAGGTAATCGACCCCGACACCGGCGAGGTGCTGCCCGAGGGCGAGGAGGGCGAACTCGTCCTCACGACGCTCTCGAAGGAGGCGCTGCCCGTGCTGCGCTACCGGACCGGGGACATGACGACGCTCACGTCCGGCGAGTGCGAGTGCGGCCGCACCACGGTCCGCATGGACAACGTCACCGGCCGCACCGACGACCTGCTCATCGTGCGCGGCGTGAACTGCTACCCGAGCGAAATCGAGGCCGTCGCTCTCGACACCGAGGGCGTCGCGCCGCACTACCGCATCGACCTCTACCGAGAGCACGAACTCGACCGCATCGAGGTCACGGTCGAGACCGACCCGTGCTTCGACGGCGACACCGACGCGCTCCACGACGACCTGCTGTCGCGGCTGTCCAGCGTGCTGTCGTTCACGCCCGACGAGCTCACCGTCGCGCCGCCGAACAGCATCGACCGGCAGGCCACCGGGAAGGTCAAGCGCGTCTTCGACCACCGCTGACGCGTCGGTGGGTTCAAGCGACCGGCGCGAGCACGTCGTGGCAATGAGTTCACTCGCAGCCCGCTTCCGGGCGTACCTCGGGAGCGCCGACTTCGCCGTGACGGCCGGCGCAGTCGTCGTCGCGCTCGTCGCGGGTGCCGTCGCCTTCGAGACGCTGCCCGGGGACACCGACGGCTACTTCGTCGTGTTGCTGTCGGGGGTCGCCGTGCCGGGATTCGGCCGCGACCAGTGGCAGCGCCCCTTCGAATCCCGGGGGCGAGCGGTCGCCTGGGGTGCGGTGGGTGCGGTCGTCGCGTCGCTGTCGTACGCCGGCGTCGTGACCGCAGTGCGAGCCGTCGCCGGGGACCCGGTCGCCCCCATTCTGTCGTTCGCCGCCGTCTGGATTCTCGGGTCGTTCGCCGCCCGGACCCTCACCAACGACCCTGCATAATTATCTGGGCCTCGGGCGTCGGTGGGGGTGTGCCATACAGCTACCGACCCCACCACTTCGAGGACTTCGAGGCGGGACAGACCTTCGAGAGCGTCGGCCGCACCGTGACCGAGTCGGACTTCACGATGCACTCGATGTTCACGGGCGACTGGACGGAACTCCACTCGAACGCGGAGTACGCCGACGACCAGGAGTTCGGCGAGCGCGTCGCCCACGGCCCGATGACGTTCGTGCTCGCCACCGGGTTCGTCTACCGGTGTGGCTTCCTCGAGCGCACTGTCGTCGCCTTCCTCGGCATGAACTACATGGACATCCCCGCGCCGGTGAAGATGGACGACACCATCTCGCTGGACATGGAGGTCACTGAGACGAAGGAACTCTCCTCCCGGGAGGACGCCGGCCTCGTCACCATCGACACGGAGATGACGAACCAGCACGACGAGACCGTCTTTCAGGGGGACATGAAGTTCCTCGTGAAGCGCGACGACGGCGAGTAGCGGGCGACGGCACGACCACACGAACTGCCGTCACCGCTGCCTGGCGAACGCACAAGATACTCGTCGTCGCGCCCCGAATCGGGCGGTCGATGCCCTCCAGACGAACGTTCCTACGTGCCGCCGGAGTCGGCGTTCCCGTCGCGCTCGCAGGCTGCCTCGACTCACGCGAGCGCGTCGAAGGGTACGTGCAACTGAAGACGATACAGGCCCGCGAAACCGAGTCGAGCGAGTCCGCGTACGACACGATTATCGACATCGAGGCGACCTACGAGAACGACACGGGTCCAGAGCTGACCCGCCTCGAGGAGGACTGGGCGGCCCACTTCCCGGTGCCGCGGAAACCGACTGTCTCGGATGCCCTCCACGAGACGCTCACTGACCAGTTCGAGTCCGTGCGGTACATAGTCGGCGTCACCAGCCCCGGGTGGGCCGACGACGGCGAGTCCGTCGGCAGCTTCAACGTCGCGACGACCCGCGAGAACTTCAACCGCGTGCAGGTCCACAGCGCGGTCACGGTGTCCTCGGACGGCACGTCCCTGACGGTTCACTCCGTCGACGGCGTCTGGGACTTCGACGCGGCGGACGGATAGCGGCGGTTCGCGTAGCCCGGTCCGTCGCTGTCGTCTCCCCGCCTCGGGGCGGCTTTATCGGGTCCGGCCACCTACTCGGTAGCATGGCACTCGCCGACCTGCTCGCGGAGCAGCGCGACGGCGACAGCGAGTAACGACGCCAGCCGCCGCGGCCGACTCCTCCCGACGAAGGCGAGCGAAACGAACAAACACTTTACACGCCCTTGCGACGCCATCGACATGGTCCAAGTCCGCACTGCCCTCCCCGCAGTCGTCGGCTTGCTGCTGCTGGGCTCGTTCCTCATCGCGCCCGCCACCAGTCCGCCCGACACGTACACAGTCACGGTCCAGACAGAGGAGTACCCCTCCGACCCGGCTCCCTACGACGAGCTCTCCGCAGGCACCCAGCGCGCGTTCGACGCCGCGCTCGCGTCGAACGGCAGCGTCGAGTACACGGGTCAGGAGCGCCCGGAGAACATCCCGTTCCCCGACAGCAACGGTCTGACGAGCGAAGACATCACCTACCAGAACGAGACGTACTTCGTGCAGTACGAGCACACCATCCACGTGATGGGCATGACTCCGCTCCTCCGCACGCTCGGGTCGCTCGCGGGCGGCGTCGTCCTCCTCGCGTACGCCGGCTACCGGCGGTTCGCGTAGCCCGCGTGCGCGGCCGCCGTCTCCGCGCCCCGGGGTGGCTTTATCACGGCCGGCTACCCACTCGGTAGCATGGCACTCGCCGACCTGCTCGCGGAGGAGCGCGCCGTCGACACGCACGCCCACCAGCCGACCGCCGAGTTCCTTGAGGACGCGGGCGGCCAGATGATGGCGGACGCCGCGGCGAAGTTCGGCTCCGAGATGGAGACCTGGGACTACGAGGCGATGGTCGAGGAGTACCGCGACGCGGGCGTCGGCCGCGCCGTCCTGCTCGGCTGGGACGCCGAGACGAACACCGGGAACCCGCCGGTGCCGAACGACTACGTCGCCGAGATTCGGGACGACCACCCCGAGTTCTTCGTCGGGTTCGCGTCCGTCGACCCGCTCAAGGACGACTGCGTCGAGGAGGCCTACCGGGCCGTCGAGGACCTCGGTCTCTCCGGGTTCAAGTTCCAGCAGATCGCGCAGGGCTTCGACCCGAGCGACCCCGAACACGACGACCTCTGGGACGCCATCGAGGACCTCGGTGTCCCCTGCGTGTTCCACGGCGGGAACTCCACGCTCGGCGCGGGCGCGCCCGGGGGCCGCGGGCTCAAAGTCAAACACGGGAACCCGATGCTGCTCGACGACGTGGCCGCCGAACACCCCGAGCTCCAGATACTCATCGCCCACCCGGCGTTCCCGTGGGAGCAAGAACAGCTTGCCATCTGCCAGCAGAAGGGCAACGTCAAGATGGACCTCTCCGGCTGGCTCCCGAAGTACATCGACGACCAGGTGTTGCAGTACGCCGGCAGCGTCCTCCAGGACGACGTGATGTTCGGCACCGACTACCCGATGATTCGGCCAGAGGAGTGGCTGGACTCGTTCGCCGAACACACCGACTACAGCGACGACGTCTACCGGAAGCTGCTCTGGGAGAACGCCGAAGACTTCCTCGGGCTGTAGCCCGGATAACGCTGGCTGCAAACGAGAGCAATCTTCTTGCACCGCCCCGAGCTACCCCCGCGCATGGCACCCTCGGACTTCCCCGCCGAGTGGGACGACCCGCGGTACGTCGCCACCGTCGTCGGCGTGCTGGCGACCGGGGTACTCTACGCGTACGCGTCCACCGCGAAGAACGCCCCCACGACCGGCGATATCACCTTCGTCCTGCTGGCGGTGCTCGCCCCCGCGGGCGTGGTGTACGAACTCGCCAGACGCACCGCCTGACTGCTGGCGCAGCGAGCGCCGGCGTCAGTCCGGACCGGCGGTCGCCGTCCACCCGCCGAGCGAGCCGCCGAACGCGAACGCCGCCGCGACCACCAGCGCCGCGGCCGCGACCACGAGCCGCGGGACGTCCCGAATCAGGCGACCGGGGACGCCGGCCGTCGCCAGCGCGTAGTGGAGGTGGCGGACGACGCCGACGGTGTCGCCGTACAGCACCGCCCACCAGAACGCCGCGCCGACGCCGACGCCCACGCTCACTCCGGCCGCGATGGCTGCGGCCCGGGGCCGGCGGACCGCGAACTGGGCCGCGACGTACCCGCCGAGGACGCCGACGAAGAACACGCGGAACGCCGTGACCGACGTGGGCGGGAGGCGCGGGGGGAGTTCCCGGAACGTCGCCAGCACTGCCGCCTGAACGAGTACGCCCGCGACGACTGCGGCGACGAATCTGCGCACGTCCACGTCTCCGGCGGCCGGAGACAGAAGCGTTGCGCTACCGCTGGAGCGCGGCGCGCGCGACCTTCCCCTCGGCGCGCCGCAGGTGTTCTTCGAGCGTGGAGCGAGCGAGGCCGAAGCGCTCCGCGAGAGCCGCCGTCGTCGTCTCCCGGGGGCGGTCGTAGTAGCCGGACTCGACGGCCGCGCGAAGCACGGCCGCCTGCCGAGCGGTGAGGTCCGGGGCGGACTCGCCCGGCGCGGCCGACTGCGGCGCGCTCACGGTCTGCTTGTCGGCGACCGTGACGTCGTAGTCGGCGCGGAGGTCGTGGTACACCGCGGTCAGTGACTCCGGAGCGAGCGCCAGCACGCGGAGGTGTTTCTCGCCGTCGGCGTACGTCAGCGGCGGCACGAGGAGGCAGCCGTGGGCGGCGAGCGTGTCCTCGACGCCGTCCGACTCGGCCCGCAGGCAGGCGTCGGTGACCGCCAGCGTCGTGTCCCCCTCGTCGACGCGTTCGCGGACGCCGACGTCGGCGTCGACGGCTTCGAGCACGCCGTCGGCACCCTCGCCGCGGACGTCGAGGAGGTCGCAGTGGTCGTTGCACCAGAGCCGCATTCTCGCGTCCGTGTCGGCCGTCGCGGCGGCGTACGCGTTACCGCCGGCCAGCCGGAACGTCGCCTGCTGCACGGACGCCTTTCCCGCCTCACTGATAAATAACCCGTCGTGAGGTGGGGTGTACGCCTATGGGACTCGTCGCCGAACGTGTGGGCATGGACGCGCCAGACGCAGACTTCGAGGTGGGCGAGCCGTCCCCCGAGTGGGAGTCCTACCGGGGAGCGCCGACCGGCACCGACACCGAGTGCGAGGGCTGGCGGCAGGAGGCAGCCCTCCGCATGCTGAACAACAACCTCGACCCGGAGGTCGCCGAGAAGCCCGAGGACCTCGTCGTCTACGGCGGGACGGGCCGCGCGGCGCGTTCGTGGGACGCCTACGACGCCATCCTCGACGAACTCCGGAGCCTAGAGGACACCGAGACGCTGCTGGTGCAGTCCGGGAAGCCGGTCGGCGTCTTCGACACCCACGAGCGCGCGCCCAGCGTCCTCATCGCGAACTCGAATCTCGTCGGGAACTGGGACAACTGGGAGCACTTCCACGAACTCGAAGCCGACGGGAAAATCATGTACGGCCAGATGACGGCGGGCTCGTGGGCGTACATCGGCACACAGGGCATCATCCAGGGGACCTTCGAGACGCTCGCCGAGCTCGCGCGCGAGCACTACCCGGACAACGACGGCCTCCGCGGGAAGACCGTCGTGACCGCGGGACTCGGCGGGATGGGGGGCGCGCAGCCGCTCGCGGTCACGATGAACCACGGCGTCTGCATCGCCGCCGAGGTCGACGAGGACCGCATCGACCGCCGCATCGAGACGGGCTACTGCATGGAGAAGACCGACGACCTCGACGAGGCGATTCGGCGAGCCGAAGACGCTGCCGAGGCCGGCGAACCCTACTCCGTGGGCGTCCACGGGAACGCCGCGGACGTGCTGGAGGGGATGCTCGACCGCGGCTTCGTGCCGGACGTGGTCACCGACCAGACGAGCGCCCACGACGAACTGGAGGGGTACTACCCGAGCGGCTACACCGTCGCGGAGGCCGACGAACTGCGCGACGACGACCCCGACGCGTACCGCGAGGCGTCGATGGACACGATGGCGCGCCACGTCGCCGCCATCCTCGCGATGCAGGACGAGGGCGCGGTCGCCTTCGAGTACGGGAACAACATCCGCGGGCAGGTCGACGACCACCGGGGTGACGTGACCACGACCGCCGGCGAGACCCACGACCCCTTCGACTTCCCGGGGTTCGTCCCGGCGTACATCCGGCCGCTGTTCTGCCGCGGGAAGGGGCCGTTCCGGTGGGTCGCGCTCTCCGGGAACCCCGAGGACATCCACCGCACCGACGAGGCCGTCAAAGAGCTATTCCCCGAGAAGGACGACCTCCACCGCTGGATCGACCTCGCGCAGGAGCAGGTGCAGTTCCAGGGGCTCCCGAGCCGGGTGTGCTGGCTGGGGTACCAGAGTGACGACGGCGAGACTCCGCGGGAGTCTCGTGACGGAGGCGGTGAAACCGCCGAAGCCAGCCTCACCGAGCGCGCTCGCTTCGCCCTCCGAATCAACGACCTCGTCGCGGACGGCGAAATCGAGGCTCCCGTCGTCGTCACGCGGGACCACCTCGACGCCGGCAGCGTCGCCAGTCCGAACCGCGAGACGGAGGCCATGCAGGACGGTACGGACGCGGTCGCCGACTGGCCGATTCTGAACGCGCTGCTGAACACCGCCGCGGGCGCGGACATCGTGAGCGTCCACGACGGCGGCGGCGTCGGCATCGGGAACTCGCTGCACACGAACAACCACGTCGTCCTCGACGGCACGGACCTCGCCGCCGAGAAGGCCCGCCGCGTGTTCACCACTGACCCCGGAATGGGCGTGATTCGGCACGCAGACGCCGGCTACGAGGACGCACTCGACGAAGCCCGGGAATCGGATGTCTCCGTCCCGATGGAGGACCGATGACCCTGACTCGGACAGAGAACTGGACGGGCACGTCCTCGGACCCGAACGACGAGCAGTTCGGGGACGTAATCGAGACAGCGGTCCCGGAGACTGCGACCGACTACGACGCCGTGGTCGTCGGCGAGCCGTACGACGGCGCGGTCATCGGGCGGACAGGCGCGGCCGACGGTCCCGCTGCAATCCGCGAGTCGCTCGCGGGCGTGAAGAGCCACCACTTCGAGCGCGGCCCAGTCTCCTCGGTCGGCGACCTCGGGAACGTAGCGGTCGACGCCGACGGCGTCGCAGCGGCCCAGCGGTCCGTCCGGCAGGTCGCCGACCGAATCCACGACCTGGGTGCGCTCCCGGTGTTTCTCGGCGGTGACAACTCCCTGTCGTACGCGAACGCGAGCCCGCTGCTCGACCGGGGGTCGCTGGGCGTCGTGAGCTTCGACGCGCACCTCGACTGTCGAGAGGCGGACGGCGAGCCCTCCAGCGGCACGCCGTACCGACAGCTCTTCGAGGACGGACTGGACGCGCTGGCCGTCGTCGGCGCGCGCCACTTCGAGACGAGCACCGAGTACGCCGACTACCTCGACGAGCGGGGCGGCGAGGTCGTCACGGCGGAGACGGTGGCCGCCGACCCCGGCGGCGCGCTCGACGCCGCCCTCGCCGCGATGGGCGGCGTCGACCAGATATACGTCAGCGTCGACGTCGACGTGCTGGACGCCGCGTATCCCGGTTCGAGCGCGCCGACGCCCGGCGGCCTCCAGCCCAGAGAACTGTTCCGGCTCGTCCGCCGCGTCGCGGGTCGGCCCCGGGTCGCGGGGTTCGAGGTCGTCGAGACCGCGCCCCCGCTGGACACCGAGAACCGAACTGTCGACGCCGCAGCGCGGACGGTCGCACACTTCCTCGGGGGCCACCATGCCTGAGTTGCAGACCGTCGTCCACGGCGCGAGCGAACTCGTGGTCGGCCCAGACGACGAGGGCAGCCTGCAGGCCTACGAGGACGGCGCGCTCGCGGTCGTCGACGGTGACGTGGCAGCCGTCGGCCGGACCTCGGACCTGCTCGCGGAGTACCCGGCGGAGAACGCCGACACGGACATCGACGCGTCCGGGCAGACTGTGATTCCCGGGTTCGTCGACCCGCACACGCACGCGCTGTTCGCGGGCGACCGCAGCGACGAGTTCGCCCAGAAGCTCCGGGGCAAGCCCTATCAGGAGATTCTCGCCGAGGGCGGCGGCATCCTCCGGACCGTCGAGGCGGTCCGGGAGGCCAGCGACGACGAACTGGTCGCGAATCTCACCGCGCAACTCGACGCGATGCTCGCCCACGGCACGACGACAGCCGAGGTGAAGACGGGCTACGGGCTCGACACGGAGACAGAGCTACGGATGCTGGACGCCGTCGAGACCGCGGCGGCCGACCATCCGGTCGACGTGGTCGGGACGTTCCTCGGCGCGCACGCCGTGCCGGACGGACGCGACACCGAGGACTACGTCGACGAGGTGGTCGCGGAGCAAATCCCTGCCGCCGCCGACCACGGCGCGGCCGAGTTCTGTGACGTGTTCTGCGAGGAAGGCGTGTTCACCATCGAACAGTCCCGGCGCATCCTCGAAGCCGGGCGGGAACACGGCCTCACGCCGAAGATTCACGCCGAAGAGTTCACGCGACTCGGGAGCGCCCAGCTCGCCGCGGACCTGAACGCCGCGAGCGCCGACCACCTCCTGCACGCGAACCGGGAGGACGCCGAGGCGCTCGCCGATGCCGACGTGACGCCCGTGCTGCTGCCCGGCACCGCGTTCTCGCTCGGCGAGGACTACGCCGACCCCGAGCAGTTCGCAGCGGCCGGCGCACCGGTCGCGCTCGCGACGGACCTGAATCCGAACTGCTACTCGCAGTCGATGGGGTTCGCGGTCGCGCTCGCCTGCAACGGGATGCGGATGGCACCCGCGGACGCGCTGCTCGGCGCGACGGCCCACGCCGCCACCGCAATCGACCGGGAGGACGGAACGGGGACGCTCCGCGAGGGGACGGCCGCCGACCTCGTCGTCGTGGACGGCCCGAGCTACGTCCACGTCCCCTACAACTTCGGCGTGAACAGCGCCGAGACGGTGCTGAAGGACGGTTCGGTTGTGGCGTCGGGAGGTGAGCGCGCGTGACCGACGTGCTCGTCGACGGCGAGAGCCTCACGCCCGAGGACGTTGAGGCAGTCGCCCGAAACGACGCCCGCGTCGAGATTCCCGAGGACGCACGGGCCGCGGTGCGGGCGTCCCGCGAGCGCGTCGAGGACGTCCTCGACGGCGACGAGGCGGTCTACGGCGTGAACACGGGCTTCGGGTCGCTCGTGGACACCCGCATCGAGGCCGACGACCTCGAAGCGCTCCAGACGAACCTCCTGCGGAGCCACGCCGCCGGTGCCGGGGACGAACTCGGCCGCGAGGCGGTTCGCGCGCTCCTCCTCACGCGGCTGAACGCGCTCGCCAAGGGCTACTCCGGCATCCGCGAGGACGTGCTGGACCTGTTCGTCGGCATGCTGAACGAGGGCGTCCACCCCGTAGTGCCGTCCCGGGGGAGCCTCGGCGCGAGCGGCGACCTCGCGCCGCTCGCCCACCTCGGGCTGGTGCTCATCGGAGAAGGGGCAGCCCGCGTGTCGCCACGCGACACGGAACGAGCGAGCGGAGAACCGCGAGCCGACGTGGACGGTGAACGGCTGCCGGGCGACGAGGCGCTCGCCGCGGCCGGCCTAGAGCCCGTGACGCTGCGCGCGAAGGAGGGACTCGCGCTCATCAACGGCACACAGCTCACGACGGGGCTGGCGGCGCTCGCGCTGCTGGACGCCGAGCGCGTGCTGCGCGCCGCGGACGTGGCGGGCGCGCTCACGACCGAGGTGACGATGTCGACGACCGCGAACTGCGACCCCGCAATCCACGAGGTCCGGCCGCACGCCGGGCAGGCGGCGAGCGCGCGCAACGTCAAGCGCCTCACCGCCGACAGCGAGGTTGTCGAATCCCACCGGAACTGCGACCGCGTGCAGGACGCGTACTCGATTCGGTGCCTCCCGCAGGTCCACGGCGCGGCCCGGGACGCACTCGGTCATCTCCGCGAGGCCGTCGAGGTCGAACTGAACAGCGCGACCGACAATCCGCTCGTGTTCGACGGCGACAGCGTCGACTCACGGGCCAGCGGCACCGACCGCGCCGCGGTCGTCTCCGGCGGGAACTTCCACGGCGAGCCCCTGGCGCTCAGGCTGGACTACGCCGCGAGCGCGCTCGCCGAACTCGCCGCAATCAGTGAGCGCCGCACCGACCGCCTGCTGAACCCCGAGATTCAGGAGGACCACCTGGTGCCATTCCTCTCTCCGGAGAGCGGCCTGCACTCGGGGCTGATGATTCCCCAGTACACCGCGGCGTCGCTCGTGAACGACCTCCGGTCGCTCGGCCGGCCGTCGACGGACAACACGCCGGTCTCCGGCAATCAGGAGGACCACGTGAGCATGAGCGCCGGGTCGGCGTACAACGTCCGGGAAGCCGCCGAGAAGGCCGGCACCGTCGTCGGCGTCGAACTGCTCTGTGCGGCACAGGCCCGCGAGCTCGTCGACGGTGACCTCGCGCTCGGCGCGGGCACAGGGGCCGTCTACGACCTCGTGCGGGAGGTGTCGGACCCCGTGACTGTCGACCGCTCGCTCGCCGGCGAGATGGAGACGGTCGCGGACCTGATTCGCGAGGGACTCGTCGACGAGTCCGTGGCGCGCGCGCTGGGGGAGGGGCTGGAGTAGGGCGGTCTCGTCGCCCGCGAACGACCCACACCGTACTTACGGCTCAGTCGAGTCGAACCCCTCGTGAACGAGGTTCGAAGAGCCAGGCTGTCGATGGCTGCGGTGGTCCCGCTCGCCCTCCTCGGCGGTGCGCTCGCACTGGTCGTCGGGTACGACACCCTCGCTGTGATTTTCGCCTGCCTCGCTTCCATCGGCGTGCTCGGGTACCGGCTCGTCCCCCGGTACGCGTACCTGTACGAGATTCCGACGGAGGTGGACCGCTCGTCGAGCAGGACGTTCTTCGCGTCGCTGTACAAGCTCGCTATCTTCTGCGCCGCGTCCGTGACACTCGGGTACTTCTGGGTGGTGTTCGACTGGGTGACGGTCGCGACGCTCGTTGGCCCCCCGCCGACGCTACCGCTGGCCGCGCTCAGCGTTCTTCCGGGTGTGTTCCTCGGAGCGGGCGTTCCTCTCCTCGCCCAGAGAGACATCGTCTTCCATCGGCTGGAGGGGTCCCAGACCGGCCAGTTTGTCGGGAACACAATCACATTCGGTTCGCTCCTCTCGCTTCTGACCTGGGCTCGGGGAGCCGTCTCCGGTTTCGTCGCCGCCTACGTCGTCAGTCGACTCGCCGTGCTGGTGGGTTGGCAGGTGGCAGCCGGCGACTGACGACGGCCCGACGGTTCGCTCAGAACTCCGGTTCTCGACCGTTGAGGAACGCCGAGACACCTTCCTCGTGTTCGTCGGTGTCGTAGGCGTGGCTCTGGAGGAGATTCTCGTGGTCGAGGGCGTCGCCCCACTCCTTCCCGAGGTTGTCGTGGAGCGCCTGCCGGATGATGCCGATGGTCTCGGTGGGGCGCGCTCGGAGCGTGTCGAGCAGGGCCTCGATTGTGGCGTCCAGTTCGTCCTCCGGGACGGCCTCGTTGACGAGGCCGAGGTCGGCGGCCTCGGCGGCGTCGACGAACTCCGCCGTGAACGCCAGCCGCTTGGCCGCGCGCAGGCCGACGAGCTTCGGGAGGAGGTAGCTGCCGCCCGTGTCGGGAATCAGGCCCACGCGGACGAACGCACACGAGAACCGGGTGTCCGGGGTGGCGTACGCGAAGTCCGAGAGCGCGACGAGCGCGAGGCCGGCCCCGACGGCGTCCCCGTCCACCTTCGCGACGAGTGGGACGCGGGCGTCCATCGCGGCCTCGGCGAGCCGACCGAAGGAGTCCTCGACGGTCTCGTAGTAGTCCCGAACGGTGCCGTCGCGCTCCGCCATCGTCTGCACGTCGCCGCCCGCGGAGAACGCCGGGCCCTCGCCAGCGAGCACGACTGCGTCGTAGGTCTCGGGGTCGACGGCTTCCAGTTCGGCCGCGAGGTCGGCTGCCACTTCGGTCGTGAACGCGTTCATGACGTCCGGCCGGTCGAACGTGATGCGGCGGACGCCGTCTGTCGTCTCGGTGTGCACGCCCGTGGGTTCCCCGCGGAGGCTGATAACTCTGTGCGGCTGACTACGAGTGTCTCGACACCGTATCGCTCTGACTCCAGATGGTCGTTCAGCTTGCGCGTGACCCGCTGCCGGACAACCGAGTCGAAACCATCGGTCACCCCTCCGGGCTCTGTCAGGGGGTGAGAAACGCGCCGACCCCAGCCAGCGAGCAGAGCGCCGTAACGAGGAGCGGGATGCCGTACAGCTGTATCAGGTACGCGCGCCGGTATCTGCTGTCCAGCTCCGACGGCGAGGCTCTGGTGATGACGGGGTCGATCGATTCGGTCCCCTGTAACCGCACGCGCTCGTTCTCGGTCCCGCTGACTCTCCCGACCACGGTCACGGTCTCTCCCGCACTCACGGTCGTCTCCTGGAACTGCACCGTTCCTTCCGGGGTCCGGATGGCGTTCAGGAGCCGACCGAGCAACCCCGGCTGCTCGGTGGTCTCCGCCTCGAAGTCGACCCGGGCCCCGAGTTCGTCGTAGCCCTCTGGCCACTCCTCGCTGGGAGTCAGCCTGTCCTCGAACTCGGGCGGGTCGAGTGCCCTCGCAATCGAATCGAGAGCCGAGTTCTCGATAGACCCGAGCAAGTGCTTGAGTTCGTCGGTGGCACTCAGCGCGTTCTCTCTGCTGACGTCGCTGATTCGGATGTCTCGGGTCTCACCCGCAACCACCAGAGTCTCGGCGTCGATTCCGATGCCTGCGACGGACCAGTAGGACCGGCCATTGAAACTATCGTACCTGCGGAGTACCCCCATCTTCCAGAAGGCCAGTTTGCACTGCGTGGACTGGACGGGCGAAGTGATGGTCCCGCCGGTGTCTCTTATTCGACCAGACAGTTTCACCAGTTCGCCGTCACTGACCGTGGCCGACGGCAGCACTGGGAGGTCGGTCAGCGCGCGGTACTTCTCCCGAACCTGCCATCCCCGGTATATCAACGGCGAACCGAGTGCCACGAGGACCACGAACAGCACGAGGGCGCTACCGGCGGCCTTGCCAGCCCGGGCCGTCTCGGTCGCGGTCAGGATGTCGTGCGGAGTGTAGCCGGGATGCACGTTCGAGATTGGGTCCGGGGGGCAGGGGGTTAAAACCGGCGAGGCTGCCGGGCTGAGGCGCGACACGGTCGGTGACGTATTCCGGGTACGCGGCTTCGCACGCCGGGCACGCTATCGGAACTGCCTGCTCGCCCCAGGCAGAGCGGTAACGGGTGGCCACGGACACACTTTTGTGGAGTGCTTCGGACAGTGCGGGCGTGCCAGTCCCCGAACACGTCCACGTCTGCCCGCAGACGCTCGAACTCGACGACCGGCCCGACCCGACGTTCAACCCCGCGGCGGTGGAGACGGACCGCGGCCTCCTGCTCGTCGACACCGGTGTCCCGGGCGAACTCGACCAGTGGCGGACGAACCTCACCGACGCCGGCTTCGCCCTCGACGACGTCTGGGGGGTCGCGCTCACACATCAGGACGCCGACCACGCCGGCGGCCTCGCCGCCATCAGCGACGCCGTCGACCCCGTCGTGTTCGCGCACCCGACCTGCGCGCCGTACGTCGACGGCCGGAAGCAGCCCGTAAAGATTCCCGAGGAGAACGGACGCTTCCCCGCAGCACCGGTCCACGTCGAGGTCACTGGCGGCGCGCGCTTCGACACGCACGCCGGTCCGATGGCGGTCGTGGAGACGCCGGGCCACGCCCCGGGCCACGTCTCGTACCACTTCCCCGAGGCCGGCTTCCTCGTGTCCGGGGACGCCCTCCACTGCCCCGAGGGCGACCTCGACGGCCCTCGGTTCCCGATGGACGAGGCGACCGCCGTCGAGTCGATGCGCGAACTCGCCGCCCGGGAGTTCGACACGACGCTCTGCCAGCACGGCGGCGTCGTCGAGGAGGGAACCGACGCGCTGAATGCGGTTCTCGCCGACCGCGGCGACTGAGCGGCGCTCGACCTACAGGGCACCGGCGAGCAGCCGGTCGAGGCCGCGCCGGAGGCGTTCGAGGTACGCGGACTTCGAGACGCCGAGCGCGGCGGCCACGTCGCCGGCGTCGGCGTCCCGCGGCACCGAGAAGTAGCCCATTCCGTGTGCGGTGCGGAGGGCGTCGGCCTGCGCGGGCGTGAGCCCCCAGCGCTCCGCGACGGCGGCGTCGCCGCGCTCGCCGATGGGGTAGGTTCGTTCGAGAGTGACGCCGACCGTGTCGCCGGCGGCCGCCAGCACCGCCTGGAGCACGTCACGGCCGACGACCGCGCCGGCGACGCTCGCGTCGCCGTCCCGGTAGTGCAGCGAGTCTACGAGCAGACCGGCGTCCGTGAGCTCGTGGACGACGCAGGGGTGTTTGGAGAGGCAGCGGTACGTGTACCGGTCGTCGTCTCGGGCGAGGTGGAGGTATCGCACGCGGTCGTCGCCGTCCAGCGCGGCGGCGAGGCCGTCGCCGTCGGTCGACGAGAACTGGAGGAGCGCGTAGCCGTCCTGTCGGAGCTGTGGCGGGCGGGCGTCGACGCTCGCGCCGGTCGCTCGCGTGGCGTCGGCCAGCGGGCAGTCGTCGCCCGCGACGGCGAACTCCACGAACAGACACTCCCCGATCACGGGTCCACGTTCGGCAGCCCGCGTTATGAAGCCCGCGTATAGACGGGTCAACGACTACCCATGTGTGTCCCTCACAATCGTACATGAATATCGAAGCCGTGAAGGAGCGAGCCGGCCCCCGGGAGTTCAGCCCCGCCGACGACCTCCCGCGAGAGTACAGAGAGGCCGCCACGCGCATGATTCAGTTCCACGCGAACAGCGAAGTGATGGGTGGCTACCTCGACAAGGAGTTCACGCGAATGGCTCCGTCCCTCGACCGGAAGCTGGCGTGTACGGCGAAGTGCCAGGACGAAATCGGGCACGCCCAACTGCTCTACCGGGCGGCAGAGAGCCTCGGCGTCAAATCGCGAGAGCAGATGCTGGACGAGCTACAGAACGGGGAGGGGAAGTTCCTGAACTGCTTCCACTACCCCGTCGACTCGTGGTACGAAGCGCCGATGATCGACTTCTTCGTGGACGGCGGCGCGATGCGGCGGCAGGCCACGCTGAAGAACACGTCCTGGGAGCCGTACGCCCACGCGATGGACAAGGTCTGCTTCGAGGAGGGGTTCCACGTCAAGCACGGCGAGGACATCCTCCGAGAGCTGATGCGGTCCTCGAAGGCCAACCAGGAGCGCACCCAGAAGGTGTTCGAGCGGTGGTGGCCGCGCATCCTCCAGTTCTTCGGGCCGACGAACGACGAGTCCCACCACGACGACTTCGCCCAGCAGGTCGGGCTGAAGACCGTCTCGAACGACGAACTCCGGAACTCCTTCCTGAACATGTACGTGCCGAAGGCCGAGAAGTACGGGCTGGAGATTCCCGAGTACCCCCGCATCTTCGAGCGCGACGACGGCACGATGGCCGTCCGCGAGGAGGACCTCGACTGGGACGAGTTCTGGACCATCGCGAAAAACGACTACCCGGGCAGCGAGGAGCAGATCGGCAGCCGACGCCAGCGCCAGAACGCCGTCGCGTGGGTCCGTGAGTCGATGGACGACTGGGAGACCGGAAGCGGCCGGGCGGCCGCGGGGGCGGACTGATGATCTGGGAGGTATTCCGCCAGGAGGAAGCCGGCGACCGCCACACGCACTGCGGGAACGTCCACGCGCCCGACAAGGAGATGGCGACGCTGTTCGCGCAGGTCCAGCACGGCCGCCGGATGCAGACGAACTCGCTGTGGGTCGCACCGAAAGAGGAAATCGGGGAAGTGGACGCCGAGGACACCGAGTTCGGCGGGACGACGGACAAGTCCTACCGGTGGGCGATCACCTACAACAACATCGACGCGAGCTTCGCCGAGGAGGTCGCGGAATCGGAGGCCGACCAGGAGGAACACGCCGAGAAGCGGGGTGGGACGTGATGGAGCCAGCCGAGGCCGAGCTCTTCCGACTGGCCGACGACGAGTACGTGCTCGCGGAGCGCTACGCGGAGTGGCAGATTTTCGCGCCCACCCCCGAGTCGGACCTCGCGCTCGCGAACATCGCCCAGGACGAGTTCGGGCACGCGCGGCTCTGGTACGACCTCCTGGAGGCGGAGTACGGCTACGACGAGCCCGACCTGCTCTGGGAGCGCGACCCGGCGGATTTCGTCCACAGCACCCTCGTGGAACTGGAGACGCCCGAGGGCGACTGGGCGGACACGGTCGTCCGGGGCTACCTCTACGACGTCGCCGAACGGCTCCGGCTCGACGCCCTCGAAGACTCCTCGTTCGAGCCCATCGCGGACCGCGTGCCGAAGGTCCAGGGCGAGGAGGAGTACCACCGCGAGCACGCCCAGTCCTGGCTGGACCGCCTCACCGACAGCGCGGACTCCCGGGAGCGCGTCGAGGCCGCGGTCGACCGGCTGTTCCCGCACGCGATGACGCTGTTCGCGCCGACCGTCGACGAGGACGAGATTCTCGACGCCGGCATCCGGTCGCGGTCGCTGGCCGACCTCCGCGAGGACTGGCTGGACGAGGTCGTGCCGTACCTCGAATCGCTGGGGGTCGCGGTTCCGGACCCCGCCGACGTCGTGCGGCCCGAGCCCCTCGGCAGGGACGGCAGCCACACCGACGACTGGTTCGACCTCCACGACGAGGTCACCGCGACCTACCGCGAACTCGGGTTCGACGAGCCCGCCGAACTCCGGGGTGAGAACGCGTGAGTT
Source organism: Halobacterium jilantaiense (assembly GCF_900110535.1). Lineage (NCBI taxonomy): Archaea > Methanobacteriati > Methanobacteriota > Halobacteria > Halobacteriales > Halobacteriaceae > Halobacterium > Halobacterium jilantaiense. Next base: position 677,719 of record NZ_FOJA01000001.1, on the reverse strand, counting down.
CCGACGCCTGCGCGTACACCGACTACGAGGACGGCGAGGTGCCGGCGGGCTTCCCCCGGACGGGCGAGGGCGCGACGGGCGCGGAAGCAGAGGTCTGGGCGGCGCTCCGGGAGGTCGAGGACCCGGAGATGCCGGTCTCCATCGTGGACCTGGGGCTGGTCTACGACGTGAGCGTCGACGGCGACGAGGCCGCGGTGGAGATGACGCTGACGTACACCGGCTGTCCGGCGAAGGACATGCTGACGAACGACGTCAGGTGCGCGGCGCTGACGGCGTCGGGCGTCCAGACGGCGTCGGTGTCGATTCAGTACTCGCCGCCGTGGTCCGTCGAGATGGTGACCGACGACGGGAGAGAACAGCTGCGGGAGTTCGGACTGAGTGTATGAGGGGTGTCGACCCGAGCGCGTCGGCCGGCAGCGAGGACGAAGCGGCGGCGTGTCCGTACTGCGGCTCGACGGACACCGAGCGCGACCACCCGAAGGGCCCGGGGCTCTGCCGGTCGATGCACTTCTGCCGGAACTGCGAGCAGCCCTTCGAGCAGTTCGGGTGACCGCGGCCGACCCCGGTCCGAGCCATACTAGCCCACACCTTACCACGAAGGGGGAAGATTGAGGTATGGGGGACGATAACTCCGTAGTGTTCACCGGCAGTTCTACAGCCCCGGTGGACGTGCCTCTGACATCGGGCGGCCGCTGCCCACGGCTGCCCACTTTCACACTCTCCAGCGTGCCGCTACGCGATTCTCAGGCCTCGAACTCGACCTGTTCCTCGACGTACAGCGTTTCGCCCGCCTCCATGTCGGCGAACTCGGCGGCGTCCGCCTGCACGGCCTGACCGACCTCCGAGTCGAAGGCGTCTGCGAGCGCGCCCATGTCCTCGAAGGACAGCTCGACGACGCCGTCGTGGCTCGACCGCTCGGGGTCGTTCGGCACCGCGGTCACGTACTTCTGGAGCCCCGGCAGGTCTTTCGCCATCTCGGCGTGTTCGCCGCGCCACCGCTCGACGAACTCCTCGTGGGTGTAGTCGTCGCGCTTCACGAGCAGCTGGACCATCTTGACCATGCGACAGACTCCGGGGCGCGGGGGCTTGGTAGTTCGGGACCGCGCCGCCTATGTGCGGCCCCGTCCAGTACTCGGGTATGCGCGTCGAGAACTCCTTCCTGCCCGCGTCGGGCGTGGGAGAGCGAACCGAACGCCGGCTCTGGCAGACGGGGGTCACGCACTGGGACGACTTCGACGGCGACGGCCCCGGCGTCGGGGACGCCACCGCCGAGAACATCTACTCGTTCATCGACGACGCCAGGCGCGCCCTCGACGACGGGGACACCGGGTTCTTCGCGGACGCCCTGCCGAACGGCGAGCTCTGGCGGCTGTACGAGAACGTCGCCGAGGACGCGGCGTTCTTCGACATCGAGACCACGGGGCTGGACGAGCGGACCAGCGAGGTGACGACGGTGAGCGTCCACCGCGGCGGCGACACGACGACGCTCGTCCGCGGCAGCGACCTCACCGCCGAACGACTGGGCGACCTCTTGGACGCGCCGATGGTGGTGTCGTTCAACGGGAAGCGCTTCGACGCGCCGTTCCTCGAGCACAACTTCGACGTCTCCGTCGACGCCCCGCACCTCGACCTGATGTACCCCTGCCGCCGCCTCGACCTCGACGGCGGGCTGAAGCAGGTCGAGCAGGACCTCGGCGTGGCCCGAGAGGGCGTCGAAGACGTCGACGGCCGGGAGGCCGTCCGGCTCTGGCGGCGCTACGAGAACCGCAACGACGAGGCGGCGCTCGACCGGCTCGTGGAGTACAACCGCTACGACACCCAGAACCTCCAGACGATTCTCGACGACGTGGCGGAACGGCTGCACCGCGACGTCTTCGAGGCCCACGTCTGAGCGGCTTCTCGCGGTTGTTTCGGCCGGCAGCCGCGCGACCACCGCCATTTATTATCTAGTGGTATCACTGGCTAATTCATGCCGACACAGCTCGAACACGCCCGAGACGGAACCGTCACCGACGCCATGCAGCGCGTCGCCGACCGCGAGAACCGCGACCCCGAGTTCGTCCGCGAGCAGGTCGCGGACGGACAGGTCGTGATTCCCGCGAACCACCACCACGACGCCCTCGACCCGATGGGCATCGGTCGCGAACTCGCCACCAAGGTCAACGCCAACATCGGGAACAGCGAGACCACGGGCGGGCTCGACGAGGAACTCGAGAAGCTCCACACCGCCGTCCACTTCGGCGCGGACACGGTCATGGACCTCTCCACCGGCGACAACCTCGACGAGATTCGCACGGCGAACGTCGACCACTCGCCGGTCCCCGTGGGCACCGTCCCCATCTACGAGGCCGTCACGCGCGTCGACGACGTCGTCGACATCACTGCCGACCTCCTGCTCGACGTCGTCGAGAAGCAGGCCGAACAGGGCGTCGACTACATGACGCTGCACGCCGGCGTGCTCGCCGAACACCTCCCGCTCACGGACGGCCGCACCACCGGCATCGTCTCCCGCGGCGGCTCCATCCTCGCGCAGTGGATGGAGGAACACGGCGAGCAGAACCCCCTGTTCACGCACTACGACGAACTCTGCGAGATTCTCCGCGAACACGACGTGACCATCTCGCTCGGGGACGGCCTCCGCCCCGGGTCGCTCGCCGACGCCAGCGACGACGCGCAGTTCGCCGAACTCGACACGCTCGGCGACCTCACGCGGCGCGCCTGGGACCACGGCGTACAGGTGATGGTCGAGGGCCCCGGCCACGTGCCGATGGACGAGATTCGGGAGAACGTCGAACGCCAGCAGGAGGTCTGTGACGGCGCGCCGTTCTACGTCCTCGGGCCGCTCGTCACCGACGTCGCGCCCGGCTACGACCACATCACGAGCTCCATCGGTGCCACGGAGGCCGCCCGCGCGGGCGCGGCGATGCTCTGTTACGTCACGCCGAAAGAACACCTCGGGCTGCCCGACGCCGAGGACGTCCGCGAGGGCATGGCCGCCTACCGCATCGCCGCCCACGCCGGCGACGTCGCCAACGACCTCCCGGGGGCCCGCGACTGGGACGACGCCGTCTCCGAAGCCCGGTACAACTTCGACTGGGAGCGCCAGTTCGACCTCTCGCTCGACCCCGAGCGCGCGCAGGACTACCACGACCAGACGCTGCCCGGTGACAACTACAAGGACGCCCGGTTCTGCTCGATGTGCGGCGTCGAGTTCTGCTCGATGCGCATCGACCAGGACGCCCGCGCCATTGAGAACGACGACGCCGAGACGGACGCAAGCGAGGACAGCGAGTCCGCCGGCATGACCGGACTGACGGGGTCGACTGACCTCGACACGTCCGCCGCCGCGGAAGTGAACCTCCCGCCGACCGGGACGCACGACGACGCCGACCTCCCCGAGGAGTCACCGGTCGACCACTCGCAGGCCAGCGGCGACGACGACTAGAGTTCGGGCTCGAACTCCACGCCGCGGACGTCGAAGCGCGCACCGCCGCCCTCCGCGTCGGCGGCCGACACCGTCCAGCCGTGGGCGTCGACGATTGCCTCGACGATGCTCAGGCCGTACCCGGTGCCCTCCGGTCGGGTCGTGTACCCCTGCTCGAACACCTGCGCCGTCTCGATGTCACCGAACCCCGGGCCGTCGTCGACGACGCTGAAGCCGGCGTCGCCGCCACCCGCCTGCGGGTCGACGCTCGTCACGGTGACTGCGATGTCGTCGCCGCCGTGCTCACGGGAGTTCCGGAAGAAGTTCTCGAAGACGGTGCGCAGGCGCTCCGGGTCCGCCGACAGATACTCGCCCGCGTCCGTTTCCACGGTCAGCGTCGCCGTCTCGGGGAGTGCGGTCGACGCGGCTTCCTCCGCGACCTCCCGCAGCGAGACGGTTTCTGGGTTGCCGACGACCGCGCCCTCGCTCGCGAGGCTGCGGACGTCCTCGACGAGTTCCGCCATGCGGTCGACCGCGGACTGCGCGTCTGCCACGGCCTCGGCACCCGAGTCGCCGGCCGCGATTTGTGTCGCCGCCAGGTCCAGGTGTCCGGACGCGACGTTCAGGGGATTCCGGAGGTCGTGAGCGACGACGCCCGCGAACTCCTCTAGGCGGTCGGCCTGCCGGGCGAGCTGTTCGCGTTCGCGTTCGTGTTCGAGTTCGTGCTCCAGCCAGCCCGCGAGCGCCGACACGAACGCCTCGTCGGACTCCGTAATCGGCGCGGCGCGGGGCTCCCGGTCGGCGAAACACAGCGTCCCGTGCGTGGTGTCTCCCAGCCGTATCTCCGCGCCGATGTAACACTCCAGTCCGAACACGTCGTACGCAGGGTCGTCCGCGAACGGCGTCTGCCAGACGTCTTCCATCACCGTCGGTGACGACTCCGCGATGGTCTCCTTGCAGTAGGCGTCTCCGAGGTCGGCCTGCTCGCCCGGCTGCAGCAGCGGGTGGTCGCCGACGGACGCCCGAACCAGCTGGACGCCGCCGTCGATTTTCGTGTAGAACCCCACGTCGAGTCCGAGGTGGTCACTGCCGAGTTCGAGCACGGTCTGCACGCGCTCCCCGAAGCTGTCCTCGTCGTCCGTCGTCGAGTCGTACAGCGCCGCCAGCGCGTCCAGCGTCGCCTCGGCCTCGCCGTCGTCCGTCGCCGTCTCGCGGTGCCCGGTCACCGCCACCGCGAACACGTCCTTTCGGGTGCCGGCGTCCGCGACTGCGGGCGCGGGCAGCGGCTGGAGGTCGAGGTCGACAGTCACCGTCTCGCCGTCGCTCGCCTCGTGGGTCGTCGTGAACTGCCGGCGCTCGCCACCGACGGCCGCCGCGACGTGCTGGCGGACGGCGGCCTGAACCTCGGGGTCGTGGTCGAACCACGGCGTCTCCCAGAAGAGCGCGCCCTCGACGTCCGCCCCGGACGCGTCCACGAGACTCCGGGCAGCGGCGTTCGCGTACTCCAGACTGCCGTCCGGCGACAGAACGCCCGCGTAGCACGTCTTCGAGCCGTAGAGGAGGTCCGCGAACTCCCGGAGCAGCGAGCGCTCGGAGGGAGGGGGTTCGCTCCCCGGCAGGCTGTCACTCATTCGGATGCCAGACGATTGGTCCCCACGGGCGTAAGTCTGCCCCCTGCTCGCAGGTGCCGTGGGTTTTTGTCCAGCAGGGCACAACGCCCGGCCATGGCAGCGCGTCCACCGACGGGAGACGACGACGGAGACGCCGAGCCGGTCGTGTTCGGTATCGCCACCGTCGACAAGCACCTCCGCGATGCCGGGGTCTCGTTCCCCGCCACCGGGGAGGACGTGGTCGCTGCACTCGGCGACCCCGAGGTGAAGTGCGGGCCGAACGGCCCCACCGTCGCGCTCTCCGCGGTCGTCGAGCGCACGGGCCGCAGCGAGTTCGAGACGCGCCGCGAGTTCCTCGACGCCCTGTACCCCGAGTTCGAGCGCGAACGGACCCAGAGCGGCGGCATCGTCTCCTGGCTGCGGTCGCTGGTGTCCTGACCGCGGTCGCCGGGGGGCTTCGTCTCGGCGTCTCGTGATTCTGTCGAGTAGCGTGTCGTCCGTCCGCACCCGGAAGGCGCTGCTGGAAGCACAACCGGTCTCCGTCCGGGAGTGCGAGCAGGGGTATGCGCGACGCTAACCGAGAGTGGGTGTTCGCACAGCGCCCCGACGGCGAACCGGACATGGACAGCTTCGAACTCCGCGAATCGGACGTGCCCGAGCCGGAGTACGGCCAGTTGCTCGTTCGCGTGCGGTACCTCTCCGTCGACCCCTACATGCGCGGTCGGATGCGGGACGCCGAGTCGTACGCCGAGCCGTGGAGCGTCGGCGACGTGATGGCGGGCGCAGTCGTCGGCGAAGTCGTCGAGAGCCGAAGCGACGACTACGACGCGGGCGATGTCGTGACGGGCAACGGTACGTGGGGCGACTACAGCGTGCTCGACGCCGACAGCGTCGCCCCTGTCGACCCGTCGATTGCGGACCTCCCGGCGTACCTCGGCGTCCTCGGAATGCCGGGCCGCACGGCGTACTTCGGGCTGCTGGAGGTCGGCGAGCCGAAGCCCGGCGACACGGTGGTCGTGTCCGGCGCGGCGGGCGCGGTCGGCTCCGTCGTCGGCCAGATTGCGAAACTGAACGGCTGCCGCGTCGTCGGGTTCGCGGGCACCGACGAGAAGGTCGAGTGGCTCACCGACGACCTCGGCTTCGACGCCGCCGTCAACTACAAGCAGGTCGACGACTACGGCGCGGCGCTGGACGACGCGGCCCCCGGCGGCGTCGATGTCTACTTCGACAACGTCGGCGGCCCCATCACTGACGCCGTGTTCCCGCGGCTGAACGTGGACGCTCGCGTCGCCGTCTGCGGCCAGATTGCCCACTACAACGACGAGGGCGTTCCGACAGGCCCCCGGAAGCTCCCGCAGCTCATCGCGTCGCGGGCGAAAGTCAAGGGACTGCTGGTCGGCGACTACGTGACGCGCTTCGAGGAAGCCAGCGAGCAGCTCGGCGAGTGGGTCGCGACCGGCGAACTCGGCCACCGCGAGACGGTCGTGGAGGGGCTCGACAACGCACCCGACGCCTTCCTCGGGCTGTTCTCCGGCGACAACATCGGCAAGCAGGTCGTTCGCGTGTCGGACCCCGCCGACGACTGACGACAAACACAGCCGACCAGACACTGGCTGCGTCGGGCATCTACGAGAGGGCAGGGCCTGGAGACGCCGATCCTCGACGACCCACGAAGGCGGCTCTCGCGAGGGCTCGGAGCCGAACCCGAGCGGGCCGCATCGGTCACGCCGAGTTCGGGCGGGAACGCCGGAGTGGTTGTCGAGCCCTCAGAAGAACACCTTCAGAATTCCGTAGAGCGTCCCGGCTGCGAGCACGAGACCGATGACGACACCGGCTTCCACGCCTAAGTGTTTGCCACCGATGAACATGCCGAAGCTGAACGCGATTATCGTTGGGAGCGTTAGCAAGCTGAATTTCAGCTCCAGAGCCACCATCTCCGCGTAGTCGTCTAGCAATCCCATAGCGAGTCCGTCGCCTCGTCGTCTGATAAACCCCGACGGGCATTCTCGTGTGCGCGAAGCCGAGGGTCTGCCAGACAAGCGGGAGTTGAGCGGCCGAACAACGGCGTCGAGTGACTACTGCGGCGAGCGAATCCGCTCGACGGCCGCGAGGAAGCCGTCGCCGTACGTCTCCGCCAGAACTTCGCCGGCCGCCGCTTTGGCGTGTTCGTCGGCGTTCCCGACGGCGTAGGACTCCCCGACCGTCTCGAACAGTTCGACGTCGTTTGCGGAGTCGCCGACGGCCGCGAACTCGGCGACGTCGACGCCGAGGCGCTCGGCGACCGCGGGGAGCGCGTCGCCCTTGCTCATCCCGTCGCTCTTGACGTGGTACGCGAAGCCGGTGTCGACGACGTGGAGGCCGTGGCGCTCGGCAATCTCCGAGAGTACGTCCAGCGGCCTGTCGCGGCGGACGGCGAGTTCGGTCTCCCGCCAGCGGTTCGTCAGGTCGGCGTCGCCCCAGCCGAGGTCGTGGCCGGCGTCCTCGAACTCCGCGGCGACCTGGTCGGCGGCGCGGCGGTCCCCGAAGTAGACGAGTTCGTCGTCGACGTACGCGACGCCGCCGTTCTCGGCGACGACGCACTCCTCGACGCCGACGAACTGGCAGAGCGCGATGGGGTACGGCAGGGCCTTCCCGGTCGCAATCACGACCGGCGCGTCCCACTCGCGGAGCACGTCCATGACGCGGCTGTCGATGGAGCGGTCCTCGCGGCTGAGCGTGCCGTCGATGTCCACGGCCAGCGGCGGGTCTTCGGCCATACTCCGAGTCGTCGCCACGCGCCCTTAGGGGTTCTCAGTCCGCGGCGTCCGGCCGATACTCGCGGCTGATGGCCCGCCACTTCCCGGTGCCGAACCGGTAGTAGTTGACGACCGCGGGAACGCAGGTCTCCGCGAACAGCGAGAGGTAGACGCCGAGCATCCCGAGCTCTGTGGTCGCACCGAGATAGACCAGCGGGATGGCACCACCGAACATCCCCAGAATCCGGGAGTAGAACGGCCACCGGGTGTCGCCCGTGGCGTCGAGTGCGCCCGCAGCGGCGGCGCTGATGCCCTGCGGAATCACCGCGAGCGCGGCGACGTAGACGAGGTCGACGGCGATGGGAACGCTCGGGTCCGAGGGGGACTCCACGAACAGCACGACGATGTCGGTCGCGAACACCCCGACGACGGCCGCGAACAGGACGTAGGTCGCGACCGAGAACAGCGTGATTTCACGGCCGTAGGCGGCAGCGGTGTTCTCCTCGCCCTGCCCGAGTTCCTGGCCGACGAGGCTGGACGCGGCGAGTCCGAACCCCCAGCCGGGCGTGTTCATGATGCCGAAGATGCGGCGCGCGACGACGTAGGCGGCGACCACCGGTTCGCCGAGCAGCGCCATGAACGCGAGCAGCGGGAAGCGCGCCGCCGTCCAGACGGAGTTTCGGCCGACGACGGGCAGCCCGATTTCGACGACGTCCCGGCACTCCTCGCGCACCCAGTACGCGCCGAACGGCGAGACGGTGACGGGGAACGCGCCGACGAGCGGGAGGCCGCCGCGGGCCAGCCCGACGACGAACGCGCCCGTGACGACGACGTTGCTGACGACGGTGCCGAGGCCGGCACCGACCACGCCCATGCCGAGGCCGAAGATGAAGACGGCGTTCAGCCCGATGTTGATGACCGCGCCGCCGCCACGCAGCAGCATCGCGGTGTAGGCGTCGTCGGCTCCGATGAGCGCGCGGCTGCCGACGAGATTCAGGCCCGCGAACGGCACGCCGAACGCGAGCACGCGGAGGTAGTCCGCGCCGTACTGGGTGGACTGCTGGCTGTCGGTGAGCAGGCCGATGAGGAACTCGGGGTAGAGGTAGAACGCGGCGGCGACCGGGAGCGTGGCGGCGACAGTGAGCGCGGCGCTCGACCGGATGGCCTGCCCGAGCTCGTCGAACGCGTCCGCGCCGAAGCGCTGGGAGACGAGCGCGATGGTGCCGGCGGCGAGCCCGCCGCCGATGCTGAACGCCGCGCCCCAGTACGGTCCCGCGTACCCGACGCCGGCGATGGCGGTCGACCCCAGCGCGACGCCGACCATCGCCACGTCCGTCGCGCTCTTCGACATGCGCGCGACGCCAGTGACGATGCGCGGCCACGCCAGCTCGGAGGTCCGGCGTGCGCGCTCCTCGGAGATGAGTCCGAGCCGCGCGATGGCGACGCCGACCGCGCGAAGCAGCCAGCTGAACGGGTTGGGGACCACGAGTACGCCTTCGTCCGAGAGGGACGGACAAAAACGCAACCATTTCGGAACGAAACACCTCTAACGCGTTTCACCGTCGCTTCGCCGACCCCCGTCGGCTTCAGGCTCGCCAGCCGTGGTCCGAGTCGTTGAGGCGCTCGCAGCCGTCGGCCGTGACCACCACGAGGTCCTCGATGCGGACGCCGAACTCGCCGGAGAGGTAGACGCCCGGTTCTATCGAGAACACCATGCCTTCGTGCAGTTCTCGGTCGTTGTCCGAGACGATGTAGGGCTCTTCGTGGACCTCCAGGCCGACGCCGTGGCCGGTCCGGTGGACGAACTCGTCGCCATAGCCCGCCTCCTCGATGACGGACCGCGCGGCGGCGTCGACCTCGCCCGCGGTCACCCCGGGCTCGACCGCCTCGACGGCGGCCTGCTGGGCCTCCCGGACGACCTCGTGGACGCTCTCGAAGTCCGCCGCCGGGTCGCCGGCGAACACGACGGTCCGGGTCTGGTCGCTCGGGTAGCCGTCGACGCGCGTCCCGAAGTCACAGACCACGGGGTCGCCGGCCTCGATTTCGCGGTCGCCGTGCGTGTGGTGGGGCTTCGCGCCGTTCGGCCCGCTCCCCGTGATGACCTCGAAGGAGACGCCGGTGCCGCCGTGGGCGGCGAGGCGGTCGGCGACGAAGTCCGCGAGTTCGCGCTCGGTCATCCCGACGGCGTCCGCGCCGAGGCCCCGGACGTCGTCCATCGCGGCGTCGGCGGCCGCGCCGGAGCGCCGGAGCGCGTCGAGTTCGGCGTCGTCCTTCCGCACGCGCAGCGGCGCGAGTACCTCGTCGGCCAGCCCCCAGGTGGCGTCTGGCAGCGTCTCCCGCAGCGACTGCGTGAACCGCGCCCACATCGTCGGGTCGACCAGCAGTTCGCCCTCGTCCATATCGAGGTCGGCAGCCGCGTCCGCGACGAGCGACTCGGGGTCCTCGCTGTCCGTGTACGTGCGGACGTCCGCGACCCACGTCTCCTCCCGGAGCTGCTCCGCGTAGAGTGCGGGCGCGACGAACGCCGGGTCGCCCTCGCTGGGCACGAACAGCACGAGGTGGCGCTCCGACGGCGTCTCGTCGAAGCCGCCGAGGTAGGAGAGGTTCGGGCTCGGGAACAGGACGACGCCCGCCGCGCCGGCGTCCTGAAGTCGCCGCTGGCAGTCTCGCGTGCGTGTCTCGAAGACGCTCATACCACAGTCTCGCGTCGGTTCGCCTTCAATCCCACCGAGGCGGACGAGCCGAGGGGCTACTCCTCGTTTGGCTCCGGAATCTCGTCGGTCACGTCCTCGCCGTCCAGTTCCAGAACGTAGTCGGCGGCCGACGCGGGCGTGTAGAACTCCACGACCTCGCCGTCCACCTCGAAGGCGTCGCCGGCGTTGCTCCCCGTCGACCCGACGACCGTGACGGTGCCGTCGCCGTTGTCGACGACGCTGTCGCCGCTGTCGGCGGCCACGTCGTCGGTCTCGACGCCCTCGGCGTCGCCGTCCACGACGAACAGGTAGCTGAAGTCGTCGTCCGTCGTCGCCTGCACGACCAGCGTCCCGTCGCCCGGGGTCTCGCCATCCGTCTCCCGAGTCTCGTCGCGCTCTTCGTCCTGCCCGCGCTGCTCGGACTCGTCGCTCGGTCCGGACTGGCCGTCCTCGCTCTCCGGGCCGCTCGGTGCCGTCCCGTCCAGCGCGACAACGGTTCCGTCGCCCGTCACGGTCCCGGAGACTGTCCCGCTGTCCCCGTCCGCGCTCGCGCCGGCGACCTGCGCCCAGTCGGTGCCGTCGTACCGCCAGAGGCTGCTGTCGGCCGCGTCATCGACGGACAGCGTGGTCGTGACGCCGGACTCGACGCCCGACAGCGAGACGCCGTCCTCGCTCGCGAGCGGGCGCGGCGGCTCCGGGAGGTCGGTGGCGTCCGCGCGCTCGACGCCCACCGGCCCGGCGTCGAACGACACCGACGCCGCGTCGCCGAGGCGGAGGCGCTCCGCGACGAACGCGCTGGCGGACTCGGAGGGCTCGTGACCGACTGCCGGACCGCCGTTCCCGGTGGCCGTGACGTTCCGGAGCGCGTCCTCGTAGGACGGCACGCCGAAGACGCCCGCGTCGTCGTTGCCGGCGACCACGCCGTCACGGACGGTGTTCCCGAAGCTGTCCGAGAACCGGACGCCGGTCCCGCGGTTGTCGCCGACGCGGGCGTCGACGAGGACGTTGTCGCCGGTGTCAGTCGAGAAGTAGACGCCCGCCCCGCGGTCGGCGTCGCCGCCGTTCCCGGTGGCCGTGACGTTTCGGAGGGTGTTCTCTCGGGAGACGGTGAGCACCGACACGCCGTACTCCCCGTTCCCGGCTGCTGCCACGGTCCGAAGCGTCGAGTTCCGGGTCTCCCAGAGCGTCACGCCGTCGCCGTTGCCCGTCGCCGTGACGTTTCTGGCCGTGACGTTCTCGGCGTTCGACAGCCGCAGGCCCGCGCGCCGGTTCTCTCGAACCGCGATATCGGCCACTCGGAGGTCCGAGCCGCCGCCGTCGAGCGTGCCGAGCGCGACGCCGTCGGACCAGTTCGCCGCCGTGAGGTTCCGAACGGTGACGTTCGTCAGCGCGCCCTCGGCGGTGGCACTGGCGGTCTCGCCGCGGGCGACCAGCACGCCGGTGGCGCTGGCGTTCCTGCCGGCGACGGTGTGGCCGTTCCCGTCGAGGACGACGTCGCTCGCCGCGACGCGGATGCAGGCGTCCGCCGCGGTCCCTGACACGTCGCCGGCGAGCTCGTACGCGCCCGGCTCGTCGATGGTGCGACACGAGTCGACCTGTTCGGCCGGCTGCGTCGCGCCGAGAACGGACGGCGGGACGGAGACGGCACTCAGCGGGGCGACGACGACGAGCAACACGCCGACTGCCGCGACCACCTGGCCGCGACTGGTTGGACCGTGCATGACCTGTCATGACGGGGAAGAGGCACGTCGTCCTATCGTCCGTCTTGGGGCCGCGAACCGCCGGCTCCGGGGACCGAAGCGCCCGGCTGTCTGCCGGATAGTGACCGACTGTCGCCGACTGGTCGTCGTCTACTGCCCACGCTTATGCCCGTTGGCTCCCTACCCTCGACGATGAGTTTCACAGGACGAATCGGCGACGTGGTGGCGGACCGACCGCTCGCGCTCGTGGGCGTCGTGCTCGCGCTCGCTGGCGTCACGCACTTCGCGGCCTGGACCGAGGGTGCCGGTCCCGGCGGCCAGTTCGCCGACGCGCTCGGGCAGGGGAATCTCACGGGCGCGATGCCCGAACTGGCGACCTACGCGACCGTGCACCCGGCGTACGTCGCGGCGGCCGTGGTCGGCGTCGCGCTGGTGTTCGGCGGTGACTGACGACCGTCTATCGGTGGCCAGAGAACTGCCTTCTCGTAACAGCGAACTTACAGAAATTCGTTTGCGGGAACCATTATCCGGCGCGCTCACCACAGTTCGGGCATGAGCGGTTCAGAGCAGACGCCCGAGGCCGACCTGTCGGCGGCCGTCCCCGACCCCGAAGACGGACTGCCGCCGGCCGAGGCGTTCGCCCTCCTCGGGAACGAGACCCGAATCGACATCCTGCAGGCGCTCTGGCGCGCCCCCGAGCAGCCGGTGGCGTTCTCCGCGCTGCGCAAGCGCGTCGGCATGCGGGACTCCGCGCAGTTCAACTACCACCTCTCGAAGCTCACCGACCACTTCGTGCGCTCGACCGACGACGGCTACGAGTTCCAGTACGCCGGCGAGAAGGTCGTCCGCGCCATCCTCGCGGGCACCTTCACCGACCGAGTGAGCCTGGAATTCCCCGTCGACGGCGAGTGCTTCGACTGCGGCGCAGCCCTCGAAGGCCGGTACAGCGACGAGCGGCTCGGTGTCCGGTGTTCGGCCTGCGGGACGACCTACGGCCGGTACGCGTTCCCGCCGGGGGGCCTGCGGGACCGCACGGACGCCGAGGTCGCGAGCGCGTTCGACCAGCGCGTCCGCCACCTCCACTGCCTCGCCGCCGACGGCGTCTGCCCCGAGTGCGGCGGCCGGATGGCGACCGACATCACGCCCGACGACGAGGACCGCCTCGACCTCGACGTGCGCGTCGACCACACCTGCGAGCAGTGCCAGCACACCGTTTCCTCGCCCGTCGGCCTCTCGCTGCTCGACGACTCGACCGTCGTGGCGTTCCACGCGGACCACGGCGTCGACCTCACCAGCACCGTCCACTGGACGCTGCCGTGGTGCGTGACCGACGAGACGACCAGCTACGACCCCGACCGAGACCGGGCCGTGGTCGGCATCACGCTCGGCGACGAGACGCTGACGGTCACGCTCGACGGCGACCTCCGCGTCGTCGACACCGAACGCCGCTGTGGCTCTGACGGCGACCGCACCGCGACTGTCTGACTGGCCGGGCCGCCGGCACTGTCTGGTCGTCCCGTGCGCGTCGAGAACCGGGAAGAAGGCTTATTACTTACTAACCAGTAAGTAGAATTGTGAACCGAACGCTGTCACAGAAACGGCCGTGGCTGGCGGCACTGCTGTCGGTGCTCGCCACCGGACTCGGCCACCTCTACCTCCGCCGGTGGCGGCGCGCCCTCGGGTGGTTGGCGGTCGTACTCGGTGTGAGTTACTTCCTCGTCGACCCCGCGGCACTGGACGCCGCCGCATCGGGCGAGGCGTTCGACCTCGTCGAACTCCTGCCGGTCCTCGTCGTCACCTCGCTCAGCGTCGCCGACGCGTACCTGCTCGCGTACGTCCACAACGCTGTCGCCAAGGCCACCGTCACCCCCGACGGCGAACTCTCGCACTGTCCGAACTGCGGGAAAGAAGTGGACACGGACCTGGAGTTCTGCCACTGGTGTACGGCGGAACTACCGGACGAGGACGCGCACGCAGCGCCCCAACTCGACGACGAGTCTCGGTAACCCAGCCCGCTACCGGAGTACCGCGTCGACGTACTCGCTGGCGGTCTCTCTGGCGGTCTCCAGCGCCGACGGGTCGCCGAGGACGACCGCTCGCGTGCGTGCCCCGTCGACGATGGTCATCAGCGAGCGCGTCACCCGGTCGGCGTCGACGTCCCGGAACACGCCCTCGTCGATGCCGTGGTTGACGACCGCCTTCAGCATGAACCGGACGTACTCGTCGTTCTGGCGGAAGCGCTCCCGGAACGCCTCCTTGTACGGTGCCTGACTCCGCATCTCCAGCAGCGCGACCGAGAGGTCCTGGTTCGACTGGGGTTTGACGAGCAGTTCGTCCAGCAGCAGCGTCAGCCGTTCCTCGGGGTCGGTGGTCTCGACGTCCCGAATCGTCTCGACGAACTGGTCGAGGATGAAATCGAGGAACGCCGCCAGCAGGTCTTCTTTCGTGTCGTAGTGGTAGTGGATAGCCGCGGTCGACTTCCCGTACTCCTCGGCGATGCGCTTGACAGTCAGCTCGGCGTACCCGTGTTCGCGGAGCGCCCGGTAGGTGGCCCGCATCACCTCCGCTTCGGCCTCGGAGAACTCCTCGTTCGAGGGGTCGCCCATTGTGTACCGAGTTCGCCCGCGGTCAGATAACGGTTTTGAACGTGGTCAGTCCCCGCTCAAGTGTACGCGGCGTTCAGCCGCTTTCGTCGCCACAGCGCGCTCGAACGTCGAATCTACTCGGTTCCCGGAGCCAAAGGCTTTTGACTTACTAATCAGTAAGTAGACCAAGCACCGTCATGCACGACGACCCAGCGACCGACCTCCTCGACGCGACGTACCGGGCGCTCTGCCGGCACGGGTACGCCGACCTCACGCTCCGGGACGTGGCCGCGGAAGCGAACCGCAGCAAGGCGTCGATTCACTACCACTACGACGACCGCGAGACGCTGTTCGCTGCGCTCCTCGACCACCTCTACGACGAGTACACCGACCGCCTCGACGCGGCCGACGGACAGACGCCCATCGAACACATCCGGGCGCTGTTCGACGCGAGCGCCGCCGGCGACCGAGACGGACGCGACCGGGCGTTCTGCCTCGCGATGCTCGAAGTGAGCGCGCAAGCCCCGTACGACGCCGACGTCCGCGCCCAACTTCACCGGTTCGAGGACGCGCTCACCGCGCACGTCCGCGACGCCGTCGCCGACGGCGTCGACACCGGCGCGTTCGCCGACAGCGTCGACCCGGATGCCGCCGCCGACGCCCTCGTGACGGCGGCCGTCGGCGTCCACGCCCGCAGCACGGCCACCGACTGCTCCCGGGATCGCCTCACGGCGGCGACAGTCGAGTACGTCGAAGCCCACCTCACGGCCGACGACGCAACGGAGGCGGTCCACTGATGGGGCTCCGAAGCCGCGTCAGCGCGCTGTTCAAGGGCCCGGAGGAGTTCGACCTGACCTCGGGCGGCATCGGGAAGCCGCTGTTCTTCCTGGCGATGCCCATCGTCGTCACCAACCTCTTCCAGACCGCGTACAACCTCGCGGACACCTTCTGGCTAGGGCAGTACAGCACCGACGCGCTCGCCGCCATCAGCTTCGCGTTCCCGATGGTCTTCCTGCTCATCTCGCTGGGCATGGGCATCTCCGTCGCCGGCAGCGTCCTCGTCGCCCAGTACACGGGCGCTGGCGAGGAACGGAAAGCCGACCACGCAGCCTCCCAGACGGTGACGTTCTCCGTGCTGGCGTCGCTGCTGCTCGGCGGCGTCGGCTACGTCTTCGTCGAGGACTTCCTCTCGCTGATGGGGGCGAGCGCCGACGTCCTGCCGCTGGCGACGGACTACATGGAAGTCGTCTCGCTCGGGCTCGCGGCGATGTTCGGGTTCGCGGTGTTCGTCGCGCTGATGCGTGGCTACGGCGATACCATCACGCCGATGCTCGTGATGTTCGGCTCCGTCGTCCTGAACATCGTCATCGACCCGTTCCTCATCTTCGGGTGGACCGTCGTCGAGAACGCGCCGCTGGTCGGCACCGTCTCGTTCCCCGAACTCGGCATTCAGGGGGCCGCAATCGCCACCGTGTTCTCCCGCGCGGTGGCGCTAGTCGTCGGGCTCGTCGTCATGTTCCGGGGCACCCGCGGCGTCCAGCTCCGCCTCCGCGACATGGTGCCGGAGTTCGGCGCGCTCAAGCGAATCGCCCGCATCGGCCTCCCCGCCTCCATCGAGGGGACGGGGCGCGCGCTCTCGATGAACCTCCTGCTGTTCATCGTCGCCTCGTTCCCCGACCCCGTGGTCGCCGCCTACGGCATCGGCACGCGCGTGTTCTCGGTCGTCTTCCTGCCGGCGATCGCGGTCGCCCGGGGCGTCGAGACGATGACCGGGCAGAACATGGGGGCCGGCAAGCCGGAGCGGGCCGAACGCGCCGCCGGCCTCGCCGCGAAGGTGCTGTTCGCCGTGCTCGCCGTCGCCGGCCTCGTCGTGTTCGCGTACCCCGAGCCCATCGTGTCGGTGTTCGTCGGTGCCGGGCAGGCGGACACCGCCCGCGTCGTCGAGGTGGGCGCGCAGTTCCTCCGGTACGTCGCACTGACGTTCGGCTTCATCGGCATCATGCGGGCCTACACCGGGAGCTTCCGGGGTGCCGGCAAGACGCTGACGGCGGCCGCCATCTCGGTGTTCACGCTCGGCATCGTCCGGTTCCCGGTCGCGTGGCTCACCGCCGGGCCGCTCGGCGAGACCGGCATCTGGCTGTCGTTCGGCGTCTCGAACGTCGTCGGAGCGGTCGTCGCCTACGGCCTCTACCGCCGGGGGACGTGGCGGGACACCGACCTCACCGACGACGCCGGCGGGCCTGACATCGAATCGGGCGACACCGGCACCGAACAGCCGGCCGGGGGTGACTGATGACGGGACGCCCCCGCGGGGCGCTCGGGCGAGCAGCCGTCGACGACGGCGTCGCGGACGCGCTGGCCGACGCCAGCGGCGAGTGCCTGTCTGTCGCCCGGCGGTCCGTCGAGGACCTCGGCGACCGGTGGTACGGACGCCTCGTCGCGGTCAGCCACGACGCCGTGGCCGACCCCCCTCGCTCTGACGCCGTGCTGCCAGCGGCGGTCTCGGTGGAGCTGCTCCGGGGGTACTGCCGGCTGCGCGCCTCGCTCCTGGCGGACCGGCCGGACGACCGGACGACGCTCGATGCCACGAACCAGTCGGCCGCGCTGCTGGCCGGGGACTACCTCCACGCGATGGCGTTCCTCGAACTCCAGTCGCTGCCCCGGTCCGCCCCCGACGACGGAGTCACGGTCCTCACCGACGCCCTGGAGTCGATTCGCGCTGGCTTCAGTTCGGCGTTCGCCGGCCCAGTCGACTCCGACACCGGCCCGACCGCGCTCGTCGAGCAGACGGTCGGTAGCGTCGCCGACGCGGCGGTACGCCTCGGCGTCTCGCTGAGCGGTACCGACCACGACGCGGCCGACAGCCTCGCGGCGGCCGCTCGCGACTTCGCCACGGCCCGGGGGCTCAGGCAGTTCCGAGACGCGGTCCACCAGACGAGCGTCGAGTTCCCGTTCCGGGTCGACGACGCCGCACTCCGCGAGGCGGCCGACGACCGGCACGCGGAGGCCAGCCGCCGGCTCCGCGAACTCCGCACGGACATCGACGCCGAGGGCGTGCGACGCCTCGCGCGGGCGAGCGACCGGCACGCGGCGGCGAGCAGCCCGCAGCGATGACTGCGGCCACCGTCAGCCTGCCCGTCGGCTGGTCGACGCAGGCGTCGCGGGGGCGACGGGAGACGCTCTGCGCGGAGTTCGCGCGGTCCGCGGACGACCCGCTGCTAGTCCGGCTTCGCGGCGACTCGGCCGACGCCGAGGCCGCGAGCGGCGAAGATAACGGACCCGAGACGGGGGTCGTCTACCGCCTACTGCTCGTCGTGGCGTGCGACGCCGAGCAGACGTTCCTCGCGGACACGAGCCGGTCGCTCGACGCGGCGGTGGCCGCCACCGAGTCGCTCCTCGCGGCCGTCGACCGGTCGATTCGCGAGGGCGGCCTCGACCCCGCGGCTCCGGACCCCGACGCCGCCGCAGCGGTCGCTGGCCGGTTCAGGCACGGTCCGATCCGGTATTGTCTCCGGGCGCTGTCTGGACGGCTCTCGCAGTAGTCGGCGTGGTCCCGGCGAGTGCGGTCACGCCATCGCTTCGACGCGCTCGGCGAGGTGGTCGCCGAACGGCAGCGAACACGTTAGCCCCGGCGAGACGGCGTTCAGGACGTGGACGCCGCGGTCGTCGTCCTCGACGAACACCGGCTGCTTCACGAGGTCGCCGCCCCGGGAGACGACCTGCGCTCGGACGCCCGCGTAGCTCGGCGCGAGGTCGGATTCGGTGACAGCCGGAACGAGCTTTCTCGCCGCCGCCGCGAACCGCGCCTTCGAGAACGACGTGCCGAGTTCGGCGGCGGCGACCCGCAGCATCTTCGGGGAGGCGAACAGCCGCCAGAACCCCTCGTAGGAGAGCGCGTCGCGGAGGTCGTCGAGGTCCACGTCAGTGTTCTCGTAGGCCTCCCGGCCGAACGCGAGGACGGCGTTCGGGCCGACGATAACCGAGCCGTCCGTCCGGCGCGTGTAGTGGACGCCGAGGAACGGCAACTCTGGGTCCGGCGTCGGGTACACCATCGAGTTCACCAGGTCCCGGCGGTCCGGCGGAAGCTCGTAGTATTCGCCGCGGAACGGCACGACGTGGTACCGCTCGCCGACGCCGACCGAGTGCGCCAGCCGGTCGGCGTGCAGGCCCGCGGCGTTCACGACCACGCCGGCGTCGATGGTGCCCGAGTCCGTGCGAACGCTGTACCCGCCCGCGGTCCGGTCCAGCGACGCGACTTCGGTGTCGAGGTGGAGCGTGACGCCGCGCTCGCGGGCCTCCCGGGCGAGCGCGTAGACGTACTGCTGGGCGTCGACGGACGCCGCCTCGGGACAGTGCAGGGCCTCGCGACCGGCCGCGTGCGGCTCCAGTTCGCGGAGGCGCTCGCCGTCCACGACGGTCGCGTCGACGCCGTTCGCGTCGGCCTGCGCGGCGAGGTCGTCGAGCCGACGCACCTCGGCGTCGGAGCGCGCCGCGACGACCACGCCGACCTCCTCGCAGGGGACGCCGTGCTCGTCGCAGAACGCCTTCATCCGGCGCGTGCCCTCGACGGCGAACTCTGCTTTCCGGGTGCCGGGCTCGTAGTTGAACCCCGGGTGGAGGACACCCGAGTTCCGGCCGCTCTGGTGGGCCGCGAGGCGGTGTTCTTTCTCCACCAGCGCGACGTCGAGGTCGGTTCTCCCGGCGACGTGGTAGGCCGTCGAGACGCCGACACAGCCGCCGCCGACGACCACGACGTCGTGTTCCATGGTCGCCGTGTCGCACGCCGGCGTGGAGTACGTTACGGACCACGGAGTTGTTATACTCGGTTGTAAACAAGGAAACTGTTTCCGGTAGCCAGAGCCGTTTACGTCAGTCGCCCGAACCAAAGATGGCGGCTGTCAGAGGCACGCCGGCGCGAGCGGACGGACGGCCTTTTCCCCACGCCCGCGCTATCACGGAGTATGCAGACCACGACGGCCGGTCAACACCGGGTACTCGGTGACGCGCCCGACCGCGACGGCTTCCTGTTGCTGGACCGCGCCGACCACGAGCCAGTACGGGTCGCCGCCGACGGCTACGACGGCGACCTCGCCGACGCTGTCGCCGCGCTCCGACCCGGCTACCTCGTCGACGCGACACTCGTCTGGGACGACGGCGACGCGCGATTCGAGTCCGTGGACGTCCAGAAGCGCACGCTGTTCACGTTCGCCCGGGGCGTCTCCGGGCTCTTCGAGGCCGCGCTGGAGACGATGGAGGAAGCCCACCAGGAGGGCCTCGGCGTCACCGGTCGCCCGACGTTCAGCACCGACAACGAGCCGAACGGCGCGGTCTACGCGTTCGCCCAGCAGCCCGGCGAGCGCGACGTTTTCGACGAGATACGGACGGGTGCGCTCCCCGTCGAGCCGCTGATAGACCGGCTCGACGAGGAGGACGACGACGCCCACGAGGTGTTCGTCTTCGACCCCATCGACCACGACTTCGTCGTCGTCTACCTCGTGCTCCACCGGGACTCCGTGCTCGCGGACACCGTCCGAGACACGTACGACTGCCCGCGTCCCGCGGAAGTCGACCTGGAGACGAGCTGACGCCGCCGACTAGTTCTCGTTCCCTTCTGCGAGCCGGACGAGGTCAGCGAGCGTCCGGAGGACGGGCGCATCGACGCCGTGCTCGCGCGCCCGAGCAGCGAGCGCGCCGTGCAGCGCCTCGACCTCGGTCCGGGAGCCGCGGTCGAGGTCCTGGCGCATCGAGGAGTGATTCGACGCCGTCCGCCGCGCCACCGACCGGGTCTGCTCGACGACGTCCCCGGGAACGTCGACGCCCTCGGCCCGCGCCACGGCGACACCCTCGGTGACGGCGCGCTCCAGCAGCCGCTCGCCCGCTTCGTCCCCGACGAGCGCGCCGTTCGGCACGCGAGCGAGCGCCGTCGCCGCGTTGATGCCGGCGTTCACCAGCACCTTCGTCCAGACCGCGCGCTCCGGGTCGTCGGTCACCGACGCGTCCAGACCGGCCGCCGAGAGCGCGTCGGCGACTCGGCGCACGAACGCGTCGGTCGCGCCGGCGTACCGGCCGACGGTCGTCTCGCCCTCGCCCGCGTGCCGGACGACCCCGGGCGCTTCGAGGACGGCACCGTGGGTCGTCGTCCCCGCGAGGACGGCGGCGTCCCCGACGGACTCGGCGAGCGCCTCGGCGTTCCCGAGGCCGTTCTGGAGAGTCAGGACCGCGCCCCCGGTCAGGTGGCCCGCGAGCGCCTCGGCGGCCGTGTCCGTGTCGTAGCTCTTCACGCAGACGACCACGAGGTCGGCGTCCGCCGCGGCCGCCGGGTCCGTCGCGGTGGCCGGACGGGTCGTCGTCTCGCCGCCGTCCGGGTGTTCGACGACCAGCCCCTCGGCAGCGACCCGCTCCAAGTGGTCGCCCGGTCGCCCGAGCAGCGTCACGTCCTCGCCGGCCGCGGCGAGCAGCCCACCGACCAGCGACCCCAGCGACCCCGACCCCTGTACCACCACGTGCATGCCCCGGCCTACGCCAGCCCGCACAAATAGTGGTGGGGTCGTGGAGGCCGGCGCGCGGGCGACGGCAGCCGTCTGGACGGCTCCCCGAGACGACACCAGAAGGCTCGCCGCGAGCGCGGTAACGCTTTTCCCCCCGTAGAGCCTCCCACCGGGCATGCCTCAGGGGGACGACCGCGACGGGGACCGCGGCCAGATGCTGCTCGTCGCGGCGCTCGGCCTCGCCGTCGCGTTCGTCGCGCTCGCGCTCGTCCTCAACGCCGTCGTGTTCACGGAGAACCTCGCTACGCGGAACCCCGACGCCGCCGACGACGCGCTCGCCTTCGAGGGCGCGGTCACCGAGGGCGTCGGCGGCCTCCTCGCCGAGACGAACCGGCACAACGACACCGACTACGCCACGCTGGACGATGCGCTCCGGGCCGGCGTCGTCGCGTGGGACGCGAACGCCAGCCGCCTCACTGCCGCGGACGGAACGGTGACCGCCGTCGAACTGCGTGCCGCGACCAACGGCACCCGCATCGTTCAGGAGACTGCGGGAGCGTTCACCGCCGACGACGGTGCCACCGCGTGGATGGTCGCTGGCGACGTCTCCGGCGTCCGTCGGTTCGTCGTGGTCGCCGACCCTGCCTCGACCTCACCGGTGTCGGTCAACGTCTCGGACGGCGACGGCGACTACTGGCGCGTCGACGTGGCCGACGACGGCTCCGGCGACGCCACCGTCACCGTCACCGAGAACGGCAGCACCGTCACTATCCCCCACGACGACGCTACCGTCGCCGTCGACCTCACCGAGGGGACGGTGAACGGGTCGGACGCCGGCGTCACGTTCGCCGCCGGCGTCGACGCCCCCTTCGACGTGACCGTCAGCGACGGCGACCGGGCGACCGGCCGCTACCAGCTGTTCGTCGACCGCGAACTCGGAGCCTTCGCGACGGACGCCCCGACCACGCGGCCCGCCATCTACCGTGCCACCGTCGACGTCACGGTCCACCGGTCGTCGGTGACCTACGAGTCCCCGGTCGCGCTCGCGCCCGAGGACGCACCCGGCAACGACACGCTCACCCAGTGAGCGCACCGACCGACTTTTAGCGTGGGCCGACGCCGTTCCCGTATGCCGAACACGCGCACCTTCGTCGCGAGCGTGCTCGCCCTCTGGGCCGTCGCGCTCGCCACCGCCGTCGTCACGTGGCCGCTGGACGCGACGCTCGCGCTGTTCGTCGGCGGCGCAGCAGTCGCGTACGCCGCGGAACTCGTCGTGATTCAGCTCGGCTGGCTGGAACACCACGTCGGTCCGAAGCTGCTCGGCGTGCCGCTGTACGTGCTCGCCGGCTGGACCGGCACCGTCTACGTCGCCTACCGGTTCGCGCTGCTCGCGGTCGAGGGCTGGCTCGCGGTCGCACTCGCTGCCGTGCTCGCGACCGGCTACGACGTCGCCGCCGACCCCAAGGGCGTCGCGGACGGCCACTGGACGTACCACACCGACCTCGGCGGGCCGGCCTACCGGGGTGTCCCCTGGTGGAACTTCGCCGGCTGGCTCGCCGTCGCCGGCGCGACCGCTGGACTGGCGTCGCTGTTCCTCTGAGAGCGTCCGCGAAGCGTCGGCCGCGCGTCAGGCCGAGATGACGACCGCGTCGCCGTCGTCCTCGACAGTCACGTCGTAGCCGAACTCCCCGAGCAGGTCGACAACCGTCTCCACGTGTGTCGTCACCTCGGGCGCACGCACCTCGCCGCCGGCGACCGCGAGAATCGGGACGAGCTGGTCTGCGAGGTGGCCGTCGACCGCGGCGTCGCCGTCCTCGAACTCGGCGAACGCCTCGGCGGCCGCCTCACCGACTTCCTCGGCGGACGTCGTGCGGTCGCCGAGACCCGTGAAGCCCGCGCGGGACTGCTCGTACTCCGCGGCGAGCACGACGGCCGACCCGACCGAGTCCGCCTCTGCGTACTCGATTTCGTGAGTCGCGTCCGGCGCGGCCGCCTCGGCCTGCCGCTCCGCGACGTCGTCTTCGGCCAGCGACGCCTCCGCCACGGAGTACGCGGTCAGGGACTCGCGAGCGCCGCGCTCCGTGAGCGAGAGCGGGGCGAACTCCGAGGGATGGACCGTCAACGTCGCCTCGCCGCCGCCGCGCGGATAGAACCCGCGGCGGTCGACCGAGACCTCGGCTTCGAGGCCGTGCTCGCGGAGCAGCGGCAGCTTCACGTGCCGGAAGTAGTCGAACGGCGGAGCCCACTTCGCGTCCGTCCCGCCCGTGAGCGACGCCTCGATCGGCTCCTCGAGGGCGGTCGCCACCGGCAGCAGCGCGTCGAACACCAGCGGGACGGAGCCCGCCGTTCCGACCTCGACGCTCGTCGACCCGCCGAGTACTGGCTCCTCCTCGTCGGCCTCTTCGGCTGCCACACGCGGCTCGAATGTGAACGCCTCCGAGCCGACTTCGACTCCCTCTGTCGCTGCGTCACAGATGTCGGCGACGGCCTCAATAGCGGCGCAGTGCTGGGCCTGCAGCCCGGGGTTCGACCGGGCGCGCCGCACGTACCGCATCCGGAAGGGCTCTCCGGAGACCGCCGCGCACGACAGCGCCGTGCGGACGAGTTGACCGCCACCGGAACTCCCGTCGAGAACGTGCATACCTACACCAGGGACTGGACCAGTCAAAAGGGTGTCCGTCCGCGTCGCCACAGTTAGGGTGGTCGGCCGAGACACTGCACCCATGAACGAGGACTTCGACGAGGCCGAGTGGCGGGAGCGCGTCCGCGAGTTCCGCGCGGAGAAAGACGACTTCTTCGGCAGCCACGACCAGTCGCCGATTCCGCCCGAGGACCGCGAGGGCTTCGACGGCCTCGACTACTTCGACCCCGACCCCGAGTTCCGAGTGACGGCGAAGTACAGCGCGGTCACGGACACCGAGTCCGTCGAACTGGAGACGACGCAGGGGCCGCCCGCGGAGTACACGCGGGCCGCCGTCCTCGGCTTCGACCTCGACGGCGACCACTACACCCTGACGGCGTTCCACGTCGAGGGCGAAGACACGCTCTTCGTCCCGTTCACGGACGCAACGAACGATGACGCGACCTACGACCGCGGCCGATACCTGGACGTCGACCCAGCGGACGCCGACGACGGCGACCCCATCGCGCTGGACTTCAACCTCGCGTACAACCCCTTCTGCGCGTACAGCGACAACTTCGCGTGTGCAGTGCCTCCGTCGGACAACCACGTACCCGTCGCTGTCGAGGCCGGCGAACGGAACTACGCGTAGCTGTCGCTGCGTGGCGGCGTCCGGCGTAGAGAGAATTAGACGAGTGTACCGAGTAGAGCGCTCGACACGGTTCTAGGCGGCCGCTTCGGTCGCTTCCAGGAGCTCCTGGTAGCGGTTCCGGATGGTGACCTCGCTGACGTCCGTGACGTCGCTGACCTCGCTCTGGGTCACCTTGTGGTTGGTGAGCAGGCTGGACGCGTAGATGGCCGCCGCGGCGAGGCCGACCGGGGACTTCCCGGACGTGACGCCGTCCTTCTGGGCGTTCTCGAGGAGTTCCCGGGAGCGACGCTCGACCTCGTCCGGGAGGTCGAGTTCGCTGGCGAACCGCGGGACGTACTGCGAGGGGTCCGCGGGCGCGACCTCAAGGCTCAGCTCGCGCACGATGTAGCGGTACGTGCGCTTGAACTCCATCTCGTCGATGCGGCTGACGTTCGCCACCTCGTCGATGGAGCGCGGCGTCTGCAGCTGGCGGGCCGACGCGTAGAGGGCAGCCGTGGCGACGCCCTCGATGCTGCGGCCGGGGAGGAGGTCCTCGGAGAGCGCGCGGCGGTAGATGACCGACGCCGTCTCGCGTACCTCCTTCGGGAGGCCGAGCGCGGAGGCCATGCGTTCGATTTCGCCGAGGGCCTGCTTGAGGTTGCGTTCCTTGCTGTTGCGGGTGCGGAAGCGCTCGTTCCACTTGCGCAGCCGCTGCATCTTCTGACGCTGGTTGGACGAGAGGCTGTTGCCGTAGGCGTCTTTGTCCTGCCAGCCGATGTTCGTCGACAGCCCCTTGTCGTGCATCATGTTCGTCGTCGGCGCGCCCACGCGGGACTTCTGGTCTTTCTCTTTGGAATCGAACGCGCGCCACTCCGGCCCGCGGTCGATGCCGTCCTCCTCGACGACCAGCCCGCACTCGACGCAGACTGATTCGCCGTGCTCCTCGTCGTCGACGACCTGCCCGCCGCACTCGGGGCAGGTCAGGACGCTCTCGTCGGTCGTCGACGTGGATTCGTTCTCTGTCTGGCGCTGGTCACTGCTGTAGGTTCGGATTGTACTGTCACTCATTATGGTTGAAGCGCCGGGCAACAACCGACTCCCCGCCCGGCTCGTTGTGATGCAAAGTAATAGCGACAAGCATATAAATGTTTCGCGGTCGTGTGGTTAGTTCTCATGCCGAGAACGCGTCTGATAGGAGCTATTCTACACGATTAATGGGTTTTTTGGCCAGCCAAAGGATTACGTTCAGGTAACCCCAATCAGCGAAAGCCTTTTAACTTAATTCTCGGGTGGTACCGCTCCGTCGTGACCGCCACGTCCGACGAACTGAGACTCAGGGAGAAACCTTTAACTTGGCAGGTTCGACACGTATCGCAAGGAACCGCTTGTATGACCGACGAAGTGGCGGAAGTTTTGGTGGTGGACGACGACGAGGCGCTCACGGACGTCTACGCAGCGTGGCTTGGCGACGAGTACAACGTCGTGACTGCTACGACGGGTACCGTGGCGCTCGACACCCTCGACACTGACGACGTCGACGTAGTTTTACTCGACCGTCGCATGCCTGGGCTCTCCGGGGAAGATGTCCTCGAACGCATCCGGAACGCGGAGTACGAGTGCCGTGTCGCGATGGTTACCGGCGTCCGTCCGAACACGGACGTCGTCGAACTCGGCTTCGACGAGTACCTGCTGAAACCGGTCGACCGCGAGGACCTCAAGGCCACCGTCGAGACCTTACTCGACCGCTCGAAGTACGACGACAAACTCCAGGAGCTGTACTCCCTGATGTCGAAGCGCGCCCTCCTCGAATCGGAAGCGGAGGACGGCAGCGTCCAACTCGACGACTCCTACGACAACCTCGTCGACCGCATCGAGAACCTCCGCGAGCAAATCAACGAGACGGTGACCGACTTCGGCCACGACGACTTCCGGGTGGCGTTCCGCGACCTCCCGAACGGCCAGACCGGCAGCGACTGACCGAATGACTCACGAACGGCGCTTGCTCTCGAACGTTCGCGGGGCGGCCCACAGGGCCGACTGTGTCACTGGGTTACACGAGGCGGTCTGCCGTGCGGTCGTCGACAGCGGCCCCGACTACGCGTACGTCTACGGACCCGGCGTCGAGGCCACGGCGGGTATCGAGGACCCAGACCCGCCGGAAACGCCGCCGGACGCGGAGCACGTCGAGACAGTCGACGCAGACCCGGGCCGCGAATACCACGTCCCCCTGAGCGACGGCGACGACCGCCACGGCACGCTCGCATTCGCTGCGGACGACTCCGTCGACTCGTCGGACACCGACACCCTCCTCGCCGTCGGCAGCACGGTCGCGCTCGCCGCCGGGAAACTCGAGGCAGAGGCCGACAACCGCGACCTGGACGCGGACCTCGAAGTCGAACGCCGCCAGTTCCGCAAACTCCACAGCATCGCCGCTCAGATGGTCGGCTGCGAGGAAGAACAGTCCATCTACCATCTCGCCATCGACGCCGCGGAGAACATCCTCGAGTTCGACATCTGTGGCATCGACGTGGCGCGCGACGGCTATCTCGTCCCGGTCGCACTCTCGACCGGACTGGACTCCGAGGACTCCATCCGGCGGCCGGACGACGAGGGTATCGCCGGACAGACCTATCAGGACGACAAGCGCATCATCGTCGACGACGTGACCGACCACGAGGTCGCCGAACCCGCCAACGACGCCTACCGGTCGCTGCTCAGCGTCCCGATTCAGGGCATCGGCGTGTTCCAGGCGGCCGCCGAGCGCGAAGCCGCGTTCTCCGAGCGGGACGCCGAACTCGCCGAACTCCTGATGTCCCACGTCGGGGAGACACTCAGCCGGCTCTGGTCCGACCAGGCGCTCCGGGAGAGCGAACAGAAGTACCGGACCGTCATCGAGCAGAGCCACGACGCCGTCACCATCCACCGCGACGACGGCTACGACTTCGTGAACCCGCGTGGCACCGAGCTGTTCGGTCGCGACGAGGACACCATCCTCGATATCGACGTCCGTGACGTCGTCCACCCCGGTGACCACGAGAAGCTCACGACGGTCGCCGACGGCGCGGCGGAGGTCGGCGACCAGGAGACGTTCGAGGCGCGCGTCCAGCGGCCCGACGGCGATGTCCGTCACTGTGAGTTCTCCACGACAATCATCACCTACCAGGGGGAGCCAGCCGTGCTGGCGTCCATCCGCGACATCACCGAACGCAAGGAGCGCGAGCGGGAACTCGAACGCCAGAACGAGCGCCTCGACCAGTTCGCGGGCGTCGTCAGCCACGACCTCCGCAGCCCCCTGAACGTCGCCTCGGGGAGCCTCGACCTGGCGCGAGAGACCGGTGACCCGGAGCACTTCGACCGGGCGGCGAACGCTCTGGACCGCATGAATTCGCTCGTCGAGGACGTGCTCGCGCTCGCCCGCCAGGGCCGCCTCGTCGACGAGACCGAGCCGGTGTCACTCGCGGACGCCGCCAGCGACGCCTGGAGCTCTGTGGACGCGCCGGAGTCGACCGTCCGCTTCGAGGTCGACAGCGCGCGCGTCGAGGCCGACCACGGCCGCCTCCTGGAACTCTTCGAGAATCTCTTCCGGAACGCCGTCGAGCACGGCTCGACGAGTCCTGACTCGCAGGCCCGCCCAGACGCCGTCGGAGACGGGAGTGACGGCGTCACCGTTACCGTCTCCGCGCTACCGGACGGTTTCGCGGTCGAAGACGACGGACCGGGCATCCCCGAGGACTCTCTGGACAACGTCTTCGAACGCGGGTTCACGTCCACGGACGACGGCACGGGCTTCGGGCTGGCCATCGTCCGGGAAATCGCCGAAGCCCACGACTGGCGGGTCGACGCGGTGCCGACCGACGGCGACCGCGGCGCGCGCTTCGAGGTCACTGAGGCCAGTATCCTCGACTGACCGACGCCGCAGCTACTCGTCGTCGAGCGACGCCGCGATGTCCGCCAGTCCGGGGTCGGGCCGGCCGGTCGACTCGTAGGTCGCGTCTGCGCCCGGTGCCCGTACGCCGTACTTGAACTCCGCCTCGACGACGTCGACGTGGACCGACCGACCGGCTTCCAGACCCACGTCCTCGACCCACTCGCCGAGCCGGTTCGTCGCAGCGCCCGGGTCGCGGGCCTGACTCGGCGTGTCGTAGGCTCCCCTGAACACGGGCGTCCCGTCGGCAGTCTGGTCGACGCGCGCCCGATGCTCGCTGCCGCCGAGAACGACTCGAACCACGTCTCCGACCGGGAACGACGCGTCGCTGTCAGCTGGCAGCCGGACCTCCAGACGGCGCGTGCCGCCCGCGCGCTCGACCGTGCCCACGACCGATAGCAGGCTCTCGTGGGTGACGTACTCGCTCACGCGCCCTACTCCGAGCGCGTCGGTGAAAACGCTCGCGGTCCCGTCTACGTCCAGTCGCGGCGGCGGTCCTGGACGGCTGCCCAGAGCTTGACCGTGCCGCCGAGGATAGCGGCCCCCGCCGCGAAGATGAGCGAGAACCACACGAGGAGCGCGCTCATGTTGTTGCCGATCTGCTGGGTGGCGACCGAGTGCCACGCCAGCCCGAACGCCGTCGTGAGGGTGAACACCAGCGCCGTCTTGATGGCGAGTTCGTACCGCTCGAAGAGTCTAGTTGCGCCTCGAAGCCCCTGGACGACCTCTGATTCCGCACCGGTCGCGGTCGAGGAGTCCGAGTCGAACCAGGACATTCTATTCGCCCCATCGGGCGCTGCACGGAAGAGGGCTGGGTCGAGTTCCGGGCCGGACTCCGGTTTCAAACTCGAGGCGAACACGACCGCTCGCGTCCGCTCGAGAGACCGCCGCGTTGAGGGGACTCAACGCCGACAGACGCGTCGTCTCAGAACCACTCCCGAACCGACACCGTATACGGAATGTGATACGGGAAACGAGACGGCTGTTCGACGGGAGCCGGTTGGCTTTTGCTGGTGGCCCGCGAATCGCCGTGTATGGACGTGCCGACGCCGACGGACGGGGGCTCGGGTAGCCGCAAACAGGCGGGCCTCGCCATCCTGCCGTTCCTGCTGCTCGGCATCGCCGACATCGTACTCCTCCTCAAGTGGGGCCTGAACCCGCTGTGGGGGTTCGTCATCTTCCCGCCGATTCTGTTCATCAGCGTCCTCGGCTGGATCGGCTTCAAGTCCGGATTCATCCGCAGCCAGGGCACCGTCGAGGAGTGACCGGGGCTCCGCTCAGGGCTCGGCGACGACCCTGGCGGGGGCACCGTCCGCGTCGACCGGCAGCGGGTACGCGTGGACGGTGACGCGCTCCGGCAGCCCGGCCAGATTCGTCAGATTCTCCAGAATCGGCAGGCCGGCACCGAGCAGCGCGTGGTGGGCGGGGTAGCCGGCTGGCTCGTCGTCGCTCGCGTTCGGTGACGGAGACGGGTCCACGCTCGGCGCATCGAGGCCGACGGCGCACCCCTGGCTCGCGCAGCGCTCGGCGGCCGCCGCCGAGAGGTAGGGGTGGTCGAGGTACTCGTCTGTGCCCCAGTAAGTCGCGAATCCCGTGTGAACGAGGAGGAGGTCGGCGTCCGTGTCCGGGACGCGCTCGGAGGGAACCGGCTCGCGGTCCCCGAAGTCTGTACAATCGAGGACGCGCGCGTCGAATCGGAAGTCCGCGACGTCGAACGCGCCGAGCGAAGCGCCGTCCTCGCACAGGTGGCTCGGCGCGTCCACGTGCGTCCCCGAGTGCGTGCTGCAGGCGAGTTCGGCGACCCGGTAGCCGTCCTCGGTCATCGTCGCGTGCGGCGTCACGCGCACCGGCGGGTCACCGGGGTAGGGCTGGCCGGCGGTCAGGTCCTGCGAGAGGTCGCGCATAGACTCGATAGGGCCGGGAGTGTCCTGAATCCTAGGCCGCGCCGTGCGCGCTCGCTACCCTCCGTCGCCGGCCGTGGGGAAGGATTAAGACCGACGTGCCGCAGGACTCTGTATGGAACTGGTCGCGGCCGCGCCCTACCTCGCGCTCGCGGCGGCGCTGTTCACCGGCGGGTGGGTGCTGTACAGCGCCGGCTCGGTCGAGGTGCTGCCCCTGTACGACGCCGAGGCAGCGACCGACCCGGCGGCGCTCGCGGTCGTGCTCGCGCTCTCGCTGACTGCCTTCGGCGTCGCGACGCTCGCGTTCGCCGCCGTGCAGGCGGCCGGCCGGAACTCCGTCGTGGTCGTCGCGACCTACGGCGTGGTCGTGCTCTGCATCGCGATTGCGACGGCGTGGCGCACTCGCGCCTACGAGTAGCCGTCGACGCGCTCGCCGTCCACGTACGTGGCCTCGACGTCCCGCACCGCGGAGATGTCCGCCAGCGGGTCCCCAGACAGCACGGCGAAGTCCGCGCGCTGGTCCGCTTCCAGGGTCCCCACGTCGTCTCGCGGGAGCGTGCGCGCCGACACGCGCGTTCCCGCCTGAATGGCCTCCATCTCGGTCATCCCGATCTCGTCGACGAACAGCTCCATCTCCAGGGCGTTCTCCCCGTGGGGAACCAGTTCGGGCCCCATGAAGTCCGTGCCGGCCGCGACGGGGACGCCGGCCTCGTAGGCTCGCTCGACGGCGTCGAGGTGCGACTCGCGGGCCGCTCGCGACTTCTCCAGCCCCCACTCGGGGACGCCGTAGTCGTCGCCGCGCTCGGTGATGCGGTGCATGATTGCGAGCGTCGGCACGAACGTCGCGTCTCGCTCGGCCAGCAGGTCGAGGCCCCGGTCGTCGAGGTGGAACCCGTGCTCGATGGTGTCGACGCCGTTCCGGAGCGCGGCCACGATGCCGTCGGCACCCTGCGCGTGCGAGGCGACCTGCACGCCGACGCGCTCGGCCTCCTGTGTCATCGCCGCAATCTCGTCGTCCGTGAACTGGCGGACGTCCGGGGTGTCGCGCTGGCTGAGCACGCCGCCCGTCGTCATGACTTTCAGGCAGTCGACCCCTTCGCGGAGGCGCTTCCGGGCTTCCTTCCGGCACTCAGCCGGCCCGTCGGCCAGCGTCGACAGCGGCGTGCCGTCGGCCACGCGCTCGTGGGGGACGCCGTGTACGTCGCCGTGGCCCGCGGTCTGGGAGATTGCTCGCCCGCTCGTGAACACCCGCGGCCCCGGCACCTCGCCGTCCCGGACGGCGGCGCGCAGCCCCAGGCCGACGGAGCTCCCGAGGTCGCGGGCGCTCGTGAACCCGGCGTCGACCAGCCGCCGGAGGTCTGTGGTCGCGCGCGCCGCGGCCTCCGAGTCCGGCGTCGCCAGCCAGTCCTCGATGTTCATCGAGCGGGCACCCTGCAAGTGGACGTGCGCGTCCACGAACCCCGGGACGATGGTCGCGTCCGGGAGCGATTCCCTGTCTGCGTCCGCGGGCGCGTCGACGTGCTCGCGTGGCCCCGCGTCGACGACTTCGCCGTCGTCGACCACCAGCCGCGCGTCCTCGACGGCGTCGTCGCGTCGCCCGTCTACCAGCCGTCCCGTGTC
This sequence comes from Halobacterium jilantaiense, assembly GCF_900110535.1. Classification (NCBI taxonomy): domain Archaea; kingdom Methanobacteriati; phylum Methanobacteriota; class Halobacteria; order Halobacteriales; family Halobacteriaceae; genus Halobacterium; species Halobacterium jilantaiense. Next base: position 645,787 of record NZ_FOJA01000001.1, on the reverse strand, counting down.
GAACACTCGCATACCGGCGGGTCGGGGGCCCGCAAGAAAAGCGTTGGTTACGTCTCCGCCCGCAGCGCCGCCAATCCGTCCGCCACCAGATCGTCGTCGAACGTCCAGAACCCCTCGAATCCGTCCGACTCCTCGACCGCCAGCAGCATCGCCGACTCGCCCGCCTCGTCGGCGTCGAACAGCACGAACCAGGTATCGAGGAACGCCGCCGACTCTCGCTCGTGAACCGTCAGCGACGACGGCAGGGACACCGCCGCGTCACGCTGCCCGTACACGTGAACGTCGAGGTCGGTGCCCGCCAGCCGCTCGTACACCCGACGCTGGTCGCGGAGCTTCGACAGCCGCTGGAATCCGGCGTACAGGCTGCCGTCCCCCAGCCGCCACGCGCGGTCCTCGACCTCCCGGGTCGCCTGAAGCATCTGGCGGCGGTCGTAGGACACGAACGTCGTCTGGTCGAGGTGCGAGAGCAGTTCGGTGTACGACGCGCCGTCGCCGACGCCGCGTTCGAACCCCCGCGTCAGGTCTCTGAGCGCGTCGAGACCGACGGTCACGAGCTCTGTCCCGTCCGGATCGGACAGCACGACCCGCTCGTCGCCGGTCGACTCCTCCGCGACTGTCACGCTCTGGGACGCGAAGTACGACCGAGCGGCCGCAACCAGTTCGCGTGCGCCCTCGGCGTAGACGGTGAGAACCCGATTCCGCCCCCCGATGTCCGCGACCACCTCCCGAAACCCCGTCACGTCGAAATCTCTCCCAGCGTCACGGAAATAGCTTCGGAAGCCGGCCATCACGCCCGCTCACGGAACTCGCCCAGCACGCCGAGCGCGCGCTCGACGAGGTCCGGCTCGTACGTCCAGAGGCCGTAGAATCCCTCGCCGCGCTCCTCGGCGAGCAGCGCCGAGGACTGCTCGCGGTTCCCGCCGCCGTCGAACACCACGAACCAGGTCTTTGCCACCTCCTCGGTGTCGATACCGAACACCGAGAACGGCGTCGCTCCCAGGTCCTCGTCCGGCACCCCGTAGACGTTGACGTCCAGCCCACTGGTCGCCAACTGCTCGTAGGTCTCTCGCTCGGTCACGACGTTCGAGAGCGCCTGGAACCCCGTGTGGAGTTCGCCCTGATTCGCCCGCCACGCGCGGTCCTCTATCTCGCGGGACGCCTGTGTCATCTGGCGGCGGTCGTAGGACGTGAACGTCGTCCGGTCGAGGCACGCGAGCAGCGGGCTGTACGGTGCTGCCTCCCCGACCTCGTGGAGGTCCCGGGAAGTCAGCTTGCGGAGCGCGTCGGCATCGACCGACGCCAGCTCTTCGCCGTCGTCCGAGAGCACGGCTCGCGGGCCGCTGTCCGTCCGCTCGTGCCGGACGGTGACGTGCTGGGACGCGAAGTACTCCCGGACCGCGTCCACCACGTCCGCTTCGGCCGGGGCGTAGACGGTGAGGGTCTTCTCCCGCCCCCGAACCTCTGCAATCAGACGCCGGAGACTCATCGACGGCACTTCTCCCTACCCCTACAAATGCGTTGTTCATGTCTACGACTGGCGCACCACCTTTTATTGTCGTGGGTTCCGCCGTCCCGGGTATGGAACGAGCGATTGCAGTCGTCGAGGCCAGCGACTCCGCGAAAGAGCTGGTCCGAGAGGCGGGTGAACTCGCAGCCGGTGTGGATGCGGAACTCGTCTTGCTGCACGTCACAACCGAAGACGAGTACAGCGACCGCCGCGAGTCGATGGCGAGCATCCCCGACCTGAACGTCAACTACACCATCGACGAAGCCCAGGACGGTGCCCGGACGTTCGCGAAGGACATCGGGCGGGACGTCCTCGGCGATGTCGACATCGAGCCGGAGGCCGCCGGCCGGGTCGGCGAGAAGGGCGACGAGATTCTCCAGTTCGCCGACAGCACCGACGCCGACCACATCTTCCTCGCGGGCCGCAAACGCTCTCCCACCGGGAAAGCCATCTTCGGGGACGTCACCCAGCGCATCATCCTCGAGTTCGACGGCGCGGTCACCGTCGTCACGACCTGATTCTTCCCGACGTTCGAGACACAGGGAGCAACTCTCGCTGTGACCTGACGAACCGCCCGGACCGTCAGCGACAGCGCGACGGCCGGTTCAGGTGTCGCCGCGTCGCCCGCCGGCTCACAGCCACTCCTCGGGCTTCGTATCGTAGTCGAGGTCGTCCGCGGCGAGGTGGTCGACCTCTCCCCAGTCGAGTTCCGAGTGCTCGACTTCCTCGCCGTCGTACCGGAGCTTCAGTCCGACTTCTTCCGGCTCGGGCTCGCGGTCGTTGCGGCGCGCGCGCTTCCGCTCGGCGTCCGTCACGCGCTTGGTAACCGTGTGCAACACGACGGGCCGCCCCCACAGCTCGAAGACGCGTTCGAGCGTCGCCTCCGCCTGGTCGAGGTCGAGCATCACGCCGTTGTACTCGTGGCCGAGCAACAGCTCCCCCCGGTTCTCGTGGTTCGCGTCGTACACCGCGATGGTCGGCTTCCCGAGGTTCGTGAACCGGAGCAGTAGCTTGCGTTTCACGTCCTCGGCGGCCGTGCTTGTCGCCCGGAAGTCGCCGCGGGTCTGGCTGAACTCGTAGGCGAAGTAGTCATTGGCGTCGACGAACTCCTGTGTGAGGAACTCGTCGACGAACGTCACGTCGTTGTGGCTCTCCCGGACCGCGTACATGCGGTCCCAGCCCGCCGCGAAGTCCACCTCCGCGAGCGCGTCCTCGACGGTCGCGTACCGCTCGGTCTCGAAGAGGTAGCGGCTCACGGACTCCAGTTCGTCCCGGGTCACGCGCCCCAGGAACCCGCGGTACTGTGGTTTCGCGAGCGAGTAGTGCCGTCTCGCCAGCCCCTCGTAGGTGAACAGCTTCCAGGGGGAGCGCTCGACGTCCAGCTCGCGCTCGCGAGCGGCCGCCAGCGCGCCGAAGTCGACGTACTCGCCGGGCAGCGACTCGACTGCGTCTAGGTCGTCGGGGTCGACTGCCGCGAGCGCCGCGGGCGGCTCCAGCGCGTCCGCCACCGCCTCGAAGTCGACTGTGTCGTGGAAGTTCCGCCACGTCACGCCCTCCACGCGCAGCAGCCGTTCGAGGACCTCCCGGCGGTTCGCGCGGTTCTCCACGTACTCCCAGAGCTCCTTCCCGAGCTTGTAGGGGTTGAACCCCGGGCTGTTCAGGACGCGGGCCTGGTGGTCGGCGTAGTCGAGGAACTCCTCGGCGTCCGCGAACGCCTCCTCGCCCATCATCATCGACTCCCAGTACGCCGCCCAGCCCTCGTTCATCACTTTCGTCGTGCGCTGGGGCGCGAAGTAGTACGCCTCCCGCCGCAGCATCTCCACGAGTTCGCGCTGCCAGTCCTCGAACTCGACGGCCTTCTCGGCGTCCTCGTCGAACGTCCGGCCGTGCTCGCGGAGGAACGCCAGGAGATCGTACTCGGGCTCCTCGGGGAACCGGATATCGCCGTCGACCTCGTCGACGCCCTCCAGCCAGTCCTCCGTGAACACCTCGTCGCGGACCTCGTCGCTGACGCCGAGCGACGCCAGCGTGTCCGCGAGCGCGTCCGGGTCGCTGCCCTCGGGGTCGCGCTCGAACGCCCGCCGGTACTCGATGTTGTCCTCGATGGTGAGCACGGTGTCGACGAACCGCTCGACCGCCTCCCGGCCGATGTCGGGGTCTTCGAGGAAGTCCTCGACGCGGGTCGCGTGTCGCTCCAGCATCGCCGCCGCGTTCGGGCCGTCGCCGTCCGCGAACAGCCCGAACCAGCGGTTGTTGTTGAAGAAGTCCGCGTGCGCCTCGACGTGCGTGATGACGGCCTTCTGGTCGGCGAGGTCGTTGCTCACCTGCAGGAAGGCGTTCGAGGGGTCGTCGTTGTTCACGATTTCGAACGCCTTGCCGCCGAGGAACTGCGTCTGCTTGCGTTGCTGCTCGTACTTCATCCCCCACCGCCAGTGCGGGTACCGGGTCTGGAAGCCGTCGTACGCGATGAGTTCGTTCATCTCATCGTGGTCCACGACCCAGTACTGGACGTCGTAGGGGTCGAGGCCGAGCTTCCGGGCGAGCGCGTTCGCCTCCCGGGCGGGCTCGGCGAGTTCGGTGGCCGTCTCCCGCTTCTCTGGTTCAGGTCTCGTCATTGTCCTCGGTGCTCAGGATGGTCTCGATGGCGTCCATCACGTCCCCGGGCTCCGTGACCGTGGTGACGGCGACGCCGTCGCCCTCGCCGAAGGCGTCCCGGAGCTTCCCCGCGTGGGTGCCCGTCTGGACGCCGTCGGTGGGCTGTGTCTCGACGTACGCGTGGAGGTTCGCGTCGATGTCCCGCATCAGGGGGATGACGTTCTCCTCCGTGTCGTCGTGGCTGTTCTCGCCGTCGCCGGCCGCGAACACGTACCGGTTCCACTCCGAGAACGGGTAGTCGTCGAGGACCTCCTCGGCGAGGTCGTAGGCCGTCGAGATGCGGGTGCCGCCGCCGGACCGGATGCCGAAGAACTCGCTGCGTTCGACCTCCCAGGCGTCGGCGTCGTGAGCGATGTAGACGAACTCGGCGTTGTCGTACTTCCCCGTGAGATACCAGTCCAGCGGGGTGAACGTGCGTTCGACGAGCTCGCGCTTGGCTTCCCGCATCGACCCGGAGACGTCCCGGATGTTCACGACGACGACGTTGCGCTCGCGGCGCTCCACCATCTTCGGGTGCCGGAAGCGCTCGTCCTCGCGGCGCAGCGGCACCTTCCCGGCACCGCCGCGGCGGATGCGCGCCTGCGTCGGTTCGGCGTCGAGTTCGGCCTCCATCTCCTCGATGGACGCCCAGTGGTCGGGGTCGTCGACGCTCCGTTCGCGCTCCGCCAGCCAGGCGCGCGAGACCGGCACGTTCTGCTCGCGCGCCCACTCGAACACCTCGTCGACGCCCCAGTCTCGGACGCGGAGCGCCTCGGCGACGTAGTCCTCGTCGAAGTCCATCGCGATCTTGCGCTTCAGGCCCTGCTTGTAGAGGTGCGCGAAGTCCAGCGTCCCGCGGGGGCCGCGGCGGGCGGTGTCGTTGAACGCGCCCTCCGTCTCCTCGACGACCTTCTTGCCCTTCGGGTCGAGGTCGAGGCCGAGGCGGTCGTCGAGTTCCTGGGCGAACTCCTCGGGGTCCATCTCGTAGTACTCGTGGTCGCCGGACTCGTCCCCCGCTTCGTCCCCGTCTCCGTCGCCGTCCTCGGGTTCGCCGACCTGGTCGCCGGGCTCGGCGTCGCCCTGCCCGACGCCGCCCCGGTCGAGTTTGTCGTACTGGAACTCGGGGAGGTCGACGAGCTTGATGGGGACGCGGACCGAGTCCGGGCCGCTGCCGCCGAGGTCGCCGTACTGGATGAACTCCGCGAGGTCCTGCCGGCGCTCCTCGCCGACCTCCCGGAAGCGTTCGAGGTCTTCTCTCAGTCCCATCCGTCGGCCACCTCCGCGACCACCGTCCGGGACGCCAGTTCGGCGCTCGCCGGCGAGTAGTCGCGCTCCTCGACGAGGTACTCGATGGTTCGGTCCTTCACCGCGGCCGTCTCCGTGCCCTCCGGGGGGTCCGGCCACTGCGCGGGGTCGAAGTCCGGGTGGACGCGCCGGACGTCGTCCCAGTCGTTGCCCGCGAGCACGTCCCGCAGCACGGGCACCGTCGAGAGGTCGACGTCGTGGGCGTGGAACTCGTCGTCGCGGTGCTCCCACGCGTGGCGGGTGACCGAGGTCATCACGGTGTCCTCGCGGAACTCGCGGACGGCCTCGCCGGGGTCGTTCCCGAGGTAGTCGCCGTCGTCGAAGCGGCCCAGCGTCTCCGTCTCGAAGACCTTCATCGCGAGCGCGTCCGGCTCCTCCTGCTCGCCGCGGGCGTTCTCGACAGTGTCGTCGGTCGCCCACGCGTGGACGTGATCGACGTACTCCTCGACCTCACTCTCGCTGGCTCCCTCCTCCGAGAGGATGGCTTCGAGGACATCGACCTCCTGACGGTCGTGGACGTGAGCCGTGACGGCGCGCAGGCGCTGCTCGAACTCGCCGCGTTCGGCCTCCGAGAACACGGGCGCGTCGGCGAGCCCCGCGACCAGTTCGTCGAGGACGTCGTCTGGCGTGACGACGCGCTCGACGGCCAGTTCGGGGTGCGAGCGGTCGGCGTCGGCGTGCAGGAGGTCCGCGAGCACGTCCCGCGTGTACGTCACGGGGATGCCGTTCCCGCCGTCGTCGTCGCCGTCGAAGTCGAACTCGTCGGCCTCGCGGCGGTCCTCACCGCGCCCGACGAACCCCCGGTCGAACACCAGCGCCTTCTCCACGAGTGTGAGGTCCTCCGGGCGGTCCTCGGCGTCGAGGCGCGTCACGACGCTGTACATCGCGGCCGCCTCGATGGCGTGCGGTGCGAGTTCGCGGTCGGTCGGCCCGTCCTCGTCACGCACCGAGACGGTCACCGGCTCGCGCACGCGCTCCGCGAGCACGTCCGGGTCCGTCGTCGTCCACACTTCGGAGTCGCCCGTGAGCTCGCGCCGGAGGAGCTGCGCTTCGAGGCTGACCGAAGTGAGGTAGCCGAACTCGTGTTTGGAGAGCCGACGCTTGAGCGCCTTCAGGGGGTCGAACCCCTGCCGGTCGTCGTGCTTGTTCAACTGGGCCTCCAGGTCGAGGTTCGAGATGACGACCAGCTGGGTGTCGAGGTCCATCCCGATGCCCTTGTCGAGTTTGACGCGGCGCTCGTCGGGGACGTTCAGCAGCTTCTGGAGCAGGTCGGCGTGCTGGCTGGCGTCCTCCACGACGGTCAGACAGCCGTTGCCTTGTGAGAGCACGCCGTCGTAACTGAACGCCTGGGGGTTCTTCCGACCCTTCGAGTCGAGCTTGCCCAGCAGACCCGCGACCCAGGAGCCGACGAGCCGTTCCTTCGGGCTGCCGGCGTCCTCCGAGTGCAACACGCCGACACCCTGCCCGCGGTCGACGACGTAGTTCTTCACGCGCAGGTGGCTCGGGTCCGTGACCGCGGCGAACAGGTCCTCGACGCCCTCGCGGCGGTACTGCTCTTCGAGGTAGTCGTAGGCCTCCCGCGAGAACGGCGGCAGGTCCGCGTCGGCCCGGAGTTCGTCGGTCTCGCCCCGGTGTTCGTTCAGGTCCGCGAGCAGTTCCTTCCGGACTTCCGCGGGGAACACGGACAGCGGTGCCGCCTGCACGGGGCTCTCGTACCAGTCCTCCTCCCGGTCGACGGGCTCCTCGCCGTACGTGAGTCCCGGGGACGCTTCGGCGTCCGAGATGTTCCACTCCACGGTGTACCGGCGGCCCTCCGGAGTCTTCGAGAACTCACGGAGGCCGTTGACGAGGCACCGTTTCAGCTCGGACTTCCCGGTGGCGGTGGGGCCGGCGAACCAGAGGATGGTCTCGGCCTTCCCCCGGCCCGCCGCGATGGCCCGCAGGTCGTCCACGAACGCGTTCAGGGTCGCGGTGTTCCCGAGGACGGCGTGCTCGCCGTCGTTGTGCGGGTCGTCGAAGAACCGGTACCGCTCCAGTTCCTCGCCGTTCTCCACGACTGTCCGGGTCCCCTCGCTCTCGACGGCAGCGAGCAGGTAGCGGCTGGCGTGGGCGGCCGCCAGCGGCTCCTCGAACGCGCGGTCGACGTACTCCGCGAGGCTCATCGGCTCGTCGTAGGCGTCCCGCAGCGTGCGGTCCGCCCGCGCGACGTAGTCGGTCACGACTCCAGTTCCGCTTTCGCCACCTCGGCACCGGCGAACTCCAGGACCTCGCGAGCGCCGTCCTCGCTGTACCCGCGGTCCACGAGCGCCGCCACCCACTCGTTGTCCTGTTCCTCGTCGACGTCGGCGTTCGACACCAGTGCCGAGAAGTTGATGTTGTGCTTCTTGTCCTCCCAGAGCTTGCGCTCCAGCGCGCGCCGCAGGCGGTCGTTGTCCTGGGGGTCGAAGGGCTCGCCCTCGCGGGCGCGCCGGCTCACCCAGTTCGAGACCTCCTGCCGGAAGTCGTCTTTGCGGTCGCGGGGGACGCCGAGCTGCTCCTCGACGGCGCGCAGGAACGTCTCGTCCGGGTCCTGCTCGCGGCCCGTGAGCTCGTCGGCGACGGTGTCGTCGTCGATGTACGCCATCACGTGGTCCATGTACTTCTCGCCCTGCCGCTGGATTTCGTCTAAGTCGTAGGCGAGCGCGTGCCGGACATCCTCGATGGCGCGCTCCTTGTACTCCTCGCGGACGAGTTCGAGGACGCGCTGGTAGTCCTCGACCTTCTCCTCGGGGATGGAGCCGTGCTGGGGGAGGTTGTCCTCGAGGCGGTTGAACACCGTCAGCGGCGACAGGAACCCGCGCTCGCGGTCCATCGACTCCATGATGGCGGCCGCGATTTCGTCGCCGACGAACCGCGGACTCACGCCGGCCATGCCTTCGCGGTCGCCGGCGTCCTCGGCCTCCTCTCGGAGCTTCTCCGGGTCGACGTCTTCGACGTCGTCCAGCTCGCCGTTGTACGCCTTCGCCTTCTCCAGCAGCCCGATGTTGTCGGTGTCCGGCTCCCGGACGCGGGTCAGCACGCCGAACAGCCCCGCCATGTCGAGCGTGTGCGGTTCGACGTGGACATCCGGCACGTCCGCGTTCGACAGGAGCTTGTCGTAGATGTTGGCCTCCTGCTCGTACTCCAGGACGTACGGGAAGTCGACGCGCTTCGTGCGGTCGTTGAACGCCTCCATCTTCTCGTCGGCGCGCTTGTCCCGGTACTCGGGCATGTTCGTGCGCCCGAGGATGACCTGGTCGATGTCGATTCGGGGGTTGTTCTTCGGCTTGATGGTCTGCTCCTGGGTGGCGTGCAGGAAGTCGTAGAGGAACTCCCGCTGGAGCTTGAGTAGCTCCTCGCCGGAGAAGATGCCGCGGTTGGCGTTGCAGAACGCACCCGCGTAGTCGAACGCCCGCGGGTCGCTCTCGCCGTAGACGGCGAGCTTCGAGTAGTTGACGTCCCCGGTGAGCTCGGTCTCGTCCTGGTTCTTCTTGTCCTTGGGCTCGAACGTCTCGATGCAGTCTCTGCGGTTCTCGCTCGCGACGAGGCGGGTCACCTCGACGTGGTTCTCGAGGACGGCCTGCAGGTCGTCGTCGTAGTGCGCGAGTAGCTCGTCCATGTAGAACTCGCTCTCGGGGTCGAGGGCCTGCTCGTTGCGCAGCGAGTAGGGGGCGTCGAGCTCCTCGTTCAGGTCGTCGATGACCTGCTGGCGCTGTTCCTGCGGCAGCAACACCAGCGGGTCCTGGTGCATCGGGGAGACGACGGTGTCGTCGTTGGGGTCCTGGTCGTCGATGACCGAGCAGAGGTCCGTCCAGCGGAAGGTGTACAGCCGGCCCTCGTCTCGGGCGGTGTAGTCCTCGTAGTACCGCCGGACCTGCCGGTCGACGTCGGACTTCCCCGAGCCGACCGGCCCGAGGAGGAGGATGATGCGCTTCTCCGGGCCAAGCCCGCGAGCCCCGCTTTTGACCTTGTTGACGAACTCGTGGATGGACTCGTGGACCTCCCGTCCGAAGAAGGTGTTCGCACCCTCGCCCAGCGGGTCCTCGGATGCGAGTTCGTACTCGACGACCCCGTCCTCGGTGGTGGTGCCGTAGTGGTCGAACATGTCCGCGAGCCGCTGGTGGGCGTTGCGGGCGACCTTGGGGTCCTCGTACAGCGTTTCTAGGTACCACTCGAAGCTCCGGCTGTCGCGGAGGTCAGAGGGCACCGACGCTTCGTACTGCTCGCTCAGTCGGTCGAGGGTTTCCGTCATGTTGGTTGTGTGTGTCTCGGTGCCACACCCGGGCGTGCAACCGGGTCGTCAGGGGTCAGCGACAGGGGACGGCCGCCGGGCGGTACACCGGCACTACTATTACATTGGTCATTGCTAGCGTAAAAGCTCGTCGCCTGTTGGCACACCACATAGACGACGGGCTCGGACGCGCTCGACCGACAATCGCCAGTCCGTCCGGACATTTCCGGGTCGACTAGACGGCACGGAGCCCCACCAGTCGCGCCCTTGCAGGCGCGTGTATCAAAAGTAAACTCCGACGAGAGCGCCGCCTCCCGGTAGGCTGTCCCGACTTCACGGTCGCAGCGACGACCGAGCAACGCTTTTCGCGGCGGCGACGCAACGCCGACCCGATGGGCTTCCACACCTTCGACGCCGACCGCGCCGCCAAGCTCGAGGACCCCGACCGATTCCGCTTCTGCTCCCGGGAGGAGTTGCTCGCCGGCCTCGACCCGAACCCGGACGACCGAATCGCCGACCTCGGCAGCGGCACCGGTTTCTACACGCGGGAGCTCGCACCGCTCGTCGACACCGTCGAAGCCGTCGACGTTCAGGCCGAGATGCACGAGTTGCTCCGCGAGTACGGCCGCCCGGCGAACGTTTCGCAGGTCACCGCGGACGTCGCCGACCTCCCGTTCGCCGCCGACGCCCTCGACGGCGCGGCGTCCACGATGACGTTCCACGAGTTCGCCACGCCCGACTCGCTCGCCGAACTCCACCGCGTACTGGAGCCCGGCGCTCGCCTCGTCGTCGCCGACTGGACGGCGACCGGCAGCGGCGAGGACGGGCCGCCCGTCGCGGAGCGCTACGACGCCGCGGACGCCGAGTCCCTGCTCGCCGACGCGGGGTTCACCGTTCGGGAGGCTGCCGACCGCCTCGAAACGCTGTTCGTCGTCGCGGAGGCCTGAACGCTGCCGGAGTGAACGACCATAAGTGCGGTCGGTCCGAATGCGACGACATGGACCACGACTCGTACCTCCGGGCCATCGGGCTCCCGGACTACGCCGACGCCGCCAGCGACGCCGCCCGCCGCGGCGCGTCGCTGGTGGCCCGGCCACCCCACGAGACAGTCTCACTGGAGACCGTCGAAGACCGGTACGTCTACCCCGTCCCCGAACTCGGCGAGGACGGCACCTGCGGCGTCGGTCTCGCGGACGACCCCTACAACCTCGCACCAATCTGCGGCCTCGAGTACGACCCCGAGCGCCTCCGCGACCACCCGAACACCGCACGTCTGGTCGCGCTCCAGTCCACCGTCGAGTCGCTCGCTGCGGAGACCGACCCGGACTGGCTCGGGGTCTACCGGCGCGCCACCAACCCCGACGGCGAGGAAGTGCTCGTCAAGGAGGCCTACGTCGGCGAGCCGTCCCGGGCGGAGTTCCCGCTCACGGAGTCGTTCGCCGAGCGGTCGAACAACTCCACCGTCGGGCTATCGGGCGACGCCGTGCTCGTGGAGAGCGTCGACGACTACGACGGCCCCTACTACGAGTGCGACGACAGTGTCCAGAGCGAGTTCTGCTGTCCCGTTCTCGCCGGCGGCGACGTCGTCGGCATCATCGACGCCGAGGCCCACGAACCCGACTTCTTCACGGAGGAGCGCGTGCTCGCCATCGCAGGGGCGTGCGGAGCACTCGCGGACTCCGACCTCCTCACGCCGCCCCGCGTCGAGGCCTGACGCGGACGCGCCGCCTATTTATCCGTTCCGCCAGAGCGTTTAATATAGTTGAGTCGAATTACGATAACTAGACTGATGGACGACCTCACTGGATTCCAGCGAGACCTACTCGTCGTCGCGGCCGGCCTCGACGAACCCAACGGCCTCGACATCAAAGACGACCTCGAAGACTACTACACCGGAGACATCAACCACGGCCGCCTCTACCCGAACCTCGACACGCTCGTCGAGAAGGGGCTTCTGGAGAAGGCGAAGGCCGACGAGCGGACCAACCGCTACCTCCTGACGGACCGCGGCCACCGCGAGCTCCGGTCGCGGCGCGACTGGGAGGACCAGTACCTCTCCGACATCGTCGACGACGAACAGACGCTCACAGCCGACTGAGACAGCGTCCGCCTCGACCGCATGGACGGAAGATTCACGGCACCCGGGGCCGATGAACCTCGTATGTCCGCTGAGACGCTCGCCGCCCACATCCGCTCGCTGGATGCCGGCGAGCTCCGTTCGGTCGTTCACTACGACGGCGACGACTACGACGTCGTCTTCAAATCCAATCGCGTCGACGAGGAGTTCACGGACGCCGAGTACGAGGAGGTCGCGAAACACCTCGTGTTGAAGGGCCTCGACGACGGCTTCGAACAGCCCGAGTTCGCGCGGTTCGGCCACCTCGACGCGACTGTCCGCTGGTTCCACGGCGTCGTCGCGGTCCAGGTCCCCCTCGACGACTGGAGCGGCGTCATCGTCTCCTTCGACCGCGACTCCATCACGGACACGAGCGCGCTCGTCGAAGAGATTCTCGCGTTCCTCGAAGACGGGTTCCACGACGGTGCCGAGAGCGACGGCACCGCGGAAGAAGTCGCCGAGGAGTTCGCTGCCGAGTTCGAGGACAGTCAGTAGTCGACCCACTCGCTCCGCCCCGAGCCGAGCCCGACCACGCGGAGCTGCGTGCCGTCGTCGCCCCGTCGCGTCTGCACCATCGCGTCGTACAGCGGTGCGAGCCGGTCGAACATCTCCCTGTTGCTGTTGTCGAGGACGCCGATGCCCAGCCAGTCCAGGCGTTCGACGTGCCCGGCGTACACGTGCAGGAACCGGTAGACGCGACGCACGTCGGCGTACATCAGCATCGTGGACACGGTGGAGACGGCGAACCGGGCTCGGACGCCCTCCCGTTGGAGGTGCTGGAAGATGCCGCCGAGCCGGATGCCGATCTCGGTGACGTCGCCCGGCGACGGCACGTACTTCACCAGGTCGTCGTTCTCGACGTGCTCGCCGCCCTGCCGGGTCACGCAGTCGACGATGCCGCCCCGGCCGTCCTGAACGGCCTCCCAGATTTCGGGTGCCTGTCGCCGCAGCGACTTCACGGAGTCCCGGGTGCCGACGACCGCCGCGCCCTCGCCCTGCCGGCACCCTTCCGCGAGCAGCGAGCGAGCGAGCCCGCGCTTCCCCGTCAGTGGCGGCCCCGCTACCAGGAGATTCGTGCCCGCTGGCACCGTCTCGACCGGTAGCTGGTCGCCGACGTCGTACTCCGTCACGACCCGGGGTACGCGGGCCGGCGGAAAAAGGATTGCCTACTACTCGCGTTCCGCCCGAATCTCCGGGGCGAGTCCCTCGGCCGCCCGCCGGACGGCCTCGTCGCTGGACAGCGAGGGCTCCCAGCCGAGCGCGGCGAGCTTCTCGATGGAGAGCCGCATCTTCGGCACGTCGCCGGTCCAGCCGCGGTCACCGCCGGTGTACTCGTACTCGGGGTCGAGACCGAGAACGTCGGCGACGATGTCGGCGATGGCGTTCACGGACGTCGTCGTGCGAGTGCCGAGGTTGTAGATGTTCAGGTCGTCGTCGGCGTGCTCGACGACGTGCGTCATCGCGTCGATGCACTCCTCGACGTGCAGGTAGGACTTCTCCTGGCGGCCGTCTCCGAGGATTTCGAGGGTCTCCGGGTCGTCCAGCAGCTTCTCGATGAAGTCCGGGACGACAGTGCCGCGCTGACGGGGGCCGACGATGTTCGCGAACCGGTACACCCACGACTGGATGCCGTAGCTGTGGGCGTACGTCGAGACGAGTCCCTCGTCTGCGAGTTTGCTCGAACCGTAGACGGAGATCGGTTCGAGTGGCGCGTAGTCCTCGGGCGTCGGCATCGGCGCTTCGCCGTACACCGTCGACGACGACGTGAACGCCAGTTTGTCGACGCCGACCTCGCGCATGCGTTCGAGGACGTTGTACGTCATCGCGCCGTTCTCCTCGAACAGCTGTCGCGGGTCGCCGTAGTTCGTGTCCGTGTACGCCGCGAAGTGGAAGACGGCGTCGACGTCTTCCGTGATGACCGCGGCAACGTCGTCCTCGTCACGGACGTCCCGCTCGGCGAACTCGACACCGTCCGGGACGGCCTCGCGGCTGCCCTTCGAGAGATTGTCCACGGCGAGCACGTCGTTGTCGTCGGCGAGCGCGTCCGCGAGGTGGCTGCCGACGAGCCCCGCGGCACCCGTGACGACGACGCGCTTGTCCGAGAGTTCCATACCGGGGGGTCTACGCCAGCCCGAAAGTGCGTTCTGGTTACTGGCCGACGCGCCGGTCCAGCGACTGACTGACACGCTCCTCGCTCCACGCCCAGAGGTCCGCAGCGAGGCCGTCGTCGCGGGCCGGCTCTGCGGGGTCGACCGGCCGGCAGTCCCGGTAGTACGCGCCGCTCTCGACCGTCTCGGCGGCCGCGAGGAACGTCGGGGTGACGGCGGCCGACGCGGCCGAGTCGACTCTCCCGAAGGTCAGCGGCCGGGGCAGCAGCGAGAAGACGCGCATGACGGCGCGGACGGGCAGCGAGCTGTTCCGCCAGAGCCCGCTGTCCGGCACGAACCCCGGGTGGCAGGCGACCGCGTCGGGCCCGTCGAGGCGTCGGGCGAGCGCTCGGATGAACAGGGCGTTCGCGAGCTTCGACCGCGAGTACGCCGCGAACCCGTCGTAGTCGGCCAGCGAATCGAGTTCGTCGACGTCGAGGTCGGCGCGCCGGTGGACCTCTGACGAGACGGTGACGACGCGTCCGCCGCCAGTGAGGTGGTCCCGAAGCGCGGTAGTCAGAGCGAACGGCGCGAGGTGGTTGACGTGGAGCGTCGCCTCGACGCCGGCGTCCGTCAGCCACCCGTCGTCGAAGTGCGCGCCGGCGTTGTTCACGAGCACGTCGAGTTCGTCGGTCCGGTCGCGGACGGCCTCTGCGAGGTCCGCGGCGGCGTCGAGGTCGGCGAAGTCCGCTCGCAGGAACTCGCTGTCGACCCCCAGATCGCGGAGCTGATTCGCGACCGCTTCGCCCCGGTCGCGGTCGCGGCCGTGCACGAACACGTCAGCGCCCAGGCGGCCGAGCGAGAGCGCGACCTCGCGGCCGACGCCGCCCGTCGCACCCGTGACGAGGACCGTCTGGCCGGTGAGGTCGCGGTGCCGGACGCTCGCTCCGTCTTCCGGTCGCATACGTACGCCTTCGGCTCGGGGGTGGTCAAACCCCCGCTCCGTGGTACCGCCGAGCGCCGGCTACCGGACGACTGTCACCGGCACGGGCGCGTTCTCCACGACCTTCGTCGCGACGTTCCCCACGAGCAGCCGCTCGCGGAGACTGCTGCTGTGGCTGCCGAGCACGACCACGTCGTGGTTCTCGGCGTGCTCGACGATGACGCTCGCCGGCTTCCCGAGGCCGATTTCGGCGTCCGCGCTGACGCCGCACTCGTCGGCGAGTTCGCGGGCGGGACCGAACACTTCCTCGGCTTCCTCGAGGATGGCCTCGTCGAGGTCGTCTTCGAGTGCGAGTTTCGCCGCGGACCCCATCATCGGGGACGCCTCCCCGGCGACGTACAGGAGCGTGATGTCGTCGTCGCCGTGGACGTCGAGCGCGTACTCTAGCGCGCGGGTCGCGAGCTCCGAACCGTCGACCGGCACCAGGACGCGTCGAACCATGGCCGTGGTACTGTCTGACGAGGGATAAACTAGCGCGTCAGAATCCCCAGATGGGGAGGAAGCGGAACGCGAGGTACGCGCCGACCGTGCCGACCAGCGGAACGAGGTTCTGCATCGCGATGACTCGGACCGTCGTCCCGGGGTCGAAGAGGTCGCCCGCACTCGGGATGTCGGCGGCGTCCTCCTCGCCGATGGCGGGCACTTCCTCGTCCGCGTCGTCGGCGGCCAGCCCGCCGACCGACACCTGTACGTCCGAGTCGCCCTGCATCACGCCCTGTACGCTGACGGGCCGGGTCGCCCGCCCCCAGCCGAGGCCGACGATGCTCACCGTCGCGATGACGACGAAGCTCGCCGGGATGCCGATTGCCGACAGGAAGATGACCAGCGTCGCGCTCACCGACGCCACCACGATGGCCGCCGTGAGCGGGAGTTCCGTGATGTCGCTGCCCATCGTCTCCAGCGTGCGGCGGGCGATGGTGAACGCGCCGAGCCCGACCGCCGCGCAGCCGATGAGGATGGCGGGGTTCATCTCGATGACGCCGCTGCCGACCAGCGGCGCGATGGCGTTCGCGATGTTCGACGTGCCCGAGGAGAACGCCATCAGGCAGCCGATGCTGATGACCGTGATGACGCCGTACAGCTCTCGGCGGTTCGTCGTCTCCTCCGCCCGAGGAACCGGAATCGCGCCGGAGCGGTCGACCTCCAGCAGCGGCGGGTCGCTGCGCTCCATCGCGACCCGGCGGTGCAGGCGAGCGTAGAAGTACCGGCCGATGATGAGCGACACCCAGAACCCGATGACCGGCGCGACCACCCACCAGATGGCGATTTCGCCCATCACGGCGACGTTGAGGGCGTCCCGGGCGAGCCCGAGGCCCGCGATTGCGCCGACGGCCGTCATCGACGTGGAGGCCGGCACACCCGCGTAGTTCCCGACGAACAGCGCCAGCCCGATGAAGAACAGCACGCCGATGCTCGCCTCCAGCGTGAAGATGCCGGGCTGGCTGACGAGGTCCGACCCGAGCGTGTCGACGACTCGCCGGCCGAGCGTCCACGCCCCGATGAAGAAGAACACCGTCATCAGGCCGGCTGCGGCGGGCTTCGACAGCGCGTCCGCGCCGACCGCGGGGCCGAACGCGGGCCCCGTCGTCGACCCGCCGACGTTGAAGCCGACGAACACCGCGACCACGAGTCCAGCGACGAGGAGGACGCTAACCATGCTGGGGCCTCCGTGCCCGGGTGACGGGTCCGGTCACGACGCCACCTCGCTGCTGGCGTCGTCGTCCTCGTCGTCTTCGTCGTCGCTGTGCTCCGCTTCAGCGAGGCGTTCGTCGACAGTCTCCTCGACTTGCTTCTCGACGGTCTCGCTCACGGTCTCCTCGACCTGCTTCTCGACGGACTCCTCGACCTGCTTCTCGACAGATTCCTTGACCGATTCTTCGACGGACTCCTTCATGGACTCCTCGACAGATTCCTTGACCGATTCTTCGACGGACTCCTTCATGGACTCCTCGACAGACTCCTTGACGGACTCCTCGACGGTCTCGCTCACTGTCTCGTCCACAGTCTGCTCCACGGTCTCGCCGACCGTCTCGTCGACTGTCTCTTCGACGGTCTCGCTCACCGTCTCGTCCACAGACTCCTTAACCGATTCCTCGACGGTCTCGCTCACTGTCTCGTCGACTGTCTGTTCGACCGTCTCACCGACGGTTTCCTCGACGGTCTCGCTCACCGTCTGCTCGACCGTCTCCCCGACAGTCTCGTCCACGGTCTGTTCGACAGTTTCGGTGACTGTCTCGTCGACTGTCTGCTCGACCGTCTCCCCGACAGTCTCGTTGACGGTCTCCTCGACAGTCTCACTGACCGTCTCGTCGACGGCCCGGGTCATCCACTCGGGGTCGAAGCGCGCCATCTTCCACGCGATGTGGAGGACGTACGCGATCAGCACCCCGAACCCGAACGCCAGCCCCGTCTGGGTGCCGACCTGCAGAATCAGGCCGACGGCCGCGAACAGCAACACCCCGTACGCGAGGTCGGTCAGGCTGTCGACGCGACTCGGATTCACGATACCACCACTCCCGCACCTGTCTCGTGCGAGACCCGTTGCAAGCGGCGATGTGACGTACTCGGCGACAATGTTGTTGCCAGATACCATCCCGAGTGGGATAGTGATTCCGATGGGGTGGACGGCATCCGAAACGCGTACCCCGACAGACCGACACCTCGAAGCCATGAAAGGCGAACCCGAAGTCGCGGTGCTGCGGTACGGCCACCGGCCGGGTCGCGACGACCGTATGACGACCCACGTCGGGCTCACTGCGCGCGCGCTCGGAGCCGACCGAGTGCTGTTCCCGGACAACGCCACCCAGTCCGCGGAGACCGTCCGGGACATCACCGGCCGGTTCGGCGGCCCGTTCGACGTGGAACTCACCGGGGAACTGAACGCGACCGTCGAGAACTGGGGCGGCGTCGTCGTCCACCTCACGATGTACGGCGAGCGCGTCCAGGACGTGGAAGGCGACGTGCGTGACGCTCACCGGAACGAGCCCCTGCTGGTCGTCGTCGGCGGCGAGAAGGTGCCCGGGGACGTGTACGAGGCCGCCGACTGGAACGTCGGCGTGACAAACCAGCCCCACAGCGAGGTCGCGGGGCTCGCGGTGTTCCTCGACCGACTGTTCGACGGCCGCGAACTCGAACAGGACTACGAGAACGCCGAGCGGCGCGTCGTCCCCGAGGAACTCGGGAAGCACGTCGTCGACGTCGGGGACGAGGACGCCGCTGATAGTGGGGCCACCGACGGCGGCGATTAGCTGCCGCCCGCGGTCAGCAGACGGAGTGGTCGCAGCAGACGCGAGAGCGCGCGCCGTGGCCACGACACCACAGAATCGGTCGCCGACCACTCGCCGTCGCTGCGCCGGTAGCGTCGCTTGTGAGCATTGTCTGGGTCAGTGGGTTCGTCGCCGACTGCATCGACGACGCCCGCTGTCTCCAGCGCGTCGAGGTCGTCCTCGACGGACGCCACGGGCCGGTCGAGCTCGGCAGCAATCGCTTCCGGCGTGGTCGCTCCGTCGTCTATCGCTCGCCCGACTTCGCCGAGACTCCGGAACGCCCGCAACTCGGACGCGAACCCGCCGTCGGCGAGGCCTGCTAGCTCGTCGGCTGTGTCGTCTCCCGGCGACTCACTCGCGTCGGGATGGCCGGCGCGACGCGCCGTCCAGCCGTCGAGGAGGAACCACGGCCCCGCGACGAACGCGACGACAGCCAGCGGCGGTGGAGCGGAGCCGACGCCCGCGAGAGCCCACCACCAGCCGCCGACGGCGACGAACGCCGCACCGAAGGCGAGGTGGCGGACGGCAGTGGGTGTCCCGCGGTGGTCGGCGTAGTCGGTGGCAAGCGTCGTCCCCGACGCGGCGACGACCACCGCGACAGTCATCGGCCAGGACTCTCCGAACGCGAAACGGAACACAACGGCGAGGACGACGGCGGCAACCGCCGTCCGTCGGAGGGTGCCGTCACGGTACGCGGCGGCGAGGAACCCGGTCACAGTGACACTAAACGGGAACCGGCCACTAAAGCCGTTCGTGGGCTCGCAGCGACCGCGAACGCCCCCGGAGTGACAAGACTTAATGGCGCGCCGGCCGCCGTTTCGAACAATGGCTTTTGAGGACCTACTCGACGACCCCGTGGTGCAGAAGTACCTCCACGAGCTGGTCGGCCCGAAGGGGATGCCGGTAGCGGTGTCCCCGCCCGACGGCGAGGTGACGGACGAGGAGCTCGCCGAGCGACTCGGCCTGGAGCTCAACGACGTGCGGCGCGCGCTGTTCATCCTCTACGAGAACGACCTGGCGACCTACCGCCGGGTCCGCGACGAGGACTCCGGCTGGCTCACCTACCTCTGGACGTTCGAGTACGAGAACGTCCCCGGGAACCTCCGGG
Source organism: Halobacterium jilantaiense (assembly GCF_900110535.1). Lineage (NCBI taxonomy): Archaea > Methanobacteriati > Methanobacteriota > Halobacteria > Halobacteriales > Halobacteriaceae > Halobacterium > Halobacterium jilantaiense. The sequence goes on along the minus strand of NZ_FOJA01000001.1, from coordinate 626,512 downwards.
AGGAGATGGACCGACTGCTGGAGGCGCTCGTCGAGCGCCGCCAGTACGAACTCGACAACGAGTTCTACCTCTGTGAGGTGTGCTCGATTCGCTTCGAGTTCGGCGAGGCGATGGACCTCGGCTTCGAGTGTCCGGAGTGTGGCTCCGCGGTCGAGGCGATGGAGAACACGGACCTCGTCGAGGCGATGGACGAACGCATCGAGGACCTCCGGTCCGAGCTTGCGGTGGAGGCCTGATGGTCGTTCTCGCGACGAAGCTGTACGTCTCGGGCGACGCCCGGGAGAGTGCGCTCGACGGCCTGCGGTCGCTGGTGAACAACGACGTCGGCGACCTCGACGTGGACGTCGAACTCGGAGTCCGACACGACGACTTCCCGACGGTGACGCTGGACGGCCCCGACGAGGTGGCGGCGCGGAACGTCCTCGCGGAGACGTGGGGCGAAATCACGCCCGAGTTCGAGGCGGGCGAGACCTACGTCGGCACCTTGGAGTCCTGGGACGACGACGGCTTCGTGCTGGACGCGGGCCGTGACGTCCGCATCCCCGCGGACGAACTCGACCTCGGGCCGGGGTCGCCGAGCCAGATTCGGGAGCGCTTCGGGCTCGTGCAGCACGTGCCGATGACCTTCGAGTACGGCGGCGACGACTCGTCGTCGCTGGCCGACGCGGAGCGCGACCGGCTCTACGACTGGACGCGCGGCTCGGGCCGCCTGAACGTGAACAGCGCGACCCGCGGCCAGGTGCGGGCGACGGTGAACCGAGCCGGCCACGCTCAGGACATCGTGACCGTCGAACGCCTCGGTCTCCTCGAGCAGAGCGTCGTCTGCAAGGACTCGACGGACCCGCCGGGGCTGCTCGCCGCCGTCGGCGAGCACCTCCGGTCGGAGCTGCTCGCAGTCGTTCCATGAGGAAGGTCTGGGTCGCTCTCGCGGTCGTCGCGCTCGCGGTCAGCGCCGGGTGTCTCGGCGCTGGCGGCGGTGGCGGGCCGTCCGACGAACGGCTCGCCGAGAACGCGACCTACGAGTGGAACCAGACCGTGGACGTCCACGTGAACGTCACCGACGGCCAGTACGCCGTCGTCGCGGGCGTCGACAACAAGAGCAAGGTGCGGTTCACCCGCAGGGGCGGCTTCGGTGGCCGGAACCCGCTGCCGATTTCCGCCGTACAGTTCCGGTACCCGAACGGCACCGTGGTCGACAGCGAGGACATCGACGTGTCGACGAAGGACGCCCGGACCGTCGTGACGTTCCCGCAGGACAACGGAACGTTCGCGTACACGTCGCCGGCGGGCAGCCGAAAGGCGACCGTGCAGGTCGGCTTCGAGGGCTCGCACGAACTCGTGCTGCCGCCGGGGATGCGCGTGTCCTTCCCGGTTCTCGGGTACGTGGAGCCCGGCGGCTTCGAGAAGTCCGTCGAGGACAACCGCGTCAACGTGCGCTGGGAGTCGGTGGACGCCCGCAGTATCGACACGCGGTACTACCTCGACCGCGACCTCCTGCTGTTCGGCGGCGCTGCGGCCGTCCTCGGGCTCGTGGCGGTCCTCGGCGTCGTCTACTACCGGCTGCGCATCCGGCGGCTGGAGGACGAACGCGAGGACGCCGGCCTCGACCTCGAGAAGTAGGGGGCTTTTCTCCCGGGAGCCCCAACGGCGGGGCATGCAAGTGGCGCTGGTGACGGTCGGTGACGAGTTGCTCGCCGGCGACACGGTGAACACGAACGCGGCGTGGCTCGGCGAACGACTCGGCGAGCGCGGCGTCACCGTCGGCCGGACGGTCGTCGTGCCGGACGACGTGGACGCCATCCGCGAGGAAGTGAGCCGGCTCTCGGAGCGCTACGACGCCGTGCTCGTCACCGGCGGCGTCGGCCCGACCCACGACGACATGACGATGGACGGCGTCGCCGCAGCGTTCGACCGACAGGTGGGCGAGCACGAGGAGGCGCTCGCGTACTTCGACCGCCACGACACGTACGCCGCCGAGGACCTCACTGAGGGGACGACTCACCTCCCCGAGGACGCGCGGCTGCTGGAGAACCCGGCCGGCGTGGCACCGGGCGCGGTCGTGGAGAACGTCTACGTGCTGCCGGGCGTCCCCGACGAGATGAAGGGGATGTTCGAGACGGTCGCCGGGGAGTTCGCCGGCGAGGGCACGCACGTCGAGGAGGTGGTCGTGGACGCGCCGGAGAGTTCACTCATCGACGCTGTCGCGGAGCTCCGGGCGGAGTTCGACGTGACAGTCGGCAGCTATCCGGGCGAGGAGGTGCGCGTGAAGATACAGCACCCGGACGCCGAGACGGCGCGGGCTGCCGCGGACTGGTTCGAGGAGCGCGTTCAGGAGGAGTGACGCGACGACGCTGCGGCGCTCAGCGGTAGAGGTACGCCATCCAGCCGACAGTCAGTACGAGGCCGAGAACCGTGACGACCCAGCCAGTGAGGTTCGGTGGGAGCGACGAACTCGCTTCGAGTGGCGTGAACATACGCGTTCGTTCCGACGGCTCGGTCTTTAACGCTTGGTTCCGGCAGCGCCGGGCGGCCCCGTCACGCGTCGTGTTCGTGGACGAGCGCGATGATGTCTCGGGCGTTCACGTCGGCGTCGTCGTCCAGAGAGACGAGGTAGCCGGTGGCTGGCGCGGTCGGCACGTGAACGACAGACCCCCGGTCGAACAGCCGAACGGTCGCGCCCAGGTCACCGAGTTCGTAGAGCCGCTCCTGGTAGTCGCTCTCCAGTTCGTTCAGTGCGAGCTCTTCGGCGATGGCGTCGAGGTCGCCCTCGTCGTAGGCGTCCTGGAGTTCGTCGCGCACGTAGTCGAAGGTCCACTCGTCGGCGCTGTGGTGGCCGACGGTTCGGAGTGAGTCGCCGACGTGGTCGTGGAGTGCGTCGACGAGCTCGGTCGCAATCCCAGCCATACTGCCAGACTCCCCGGGAGCCCTTTCACGGTTTCGACCGCGACGACCGCGTGGCTTTTCGGCCCGCAGTCCGACTCTCGGGTATGCGTACTGTCGGCGTCGTCGTCAACCCCATCGCCGGGATGGGCGGCCGGGTCGGCCTGAAGGGAACGGACGGGAAGGTCGCGGCGGCCCGCGAGCGCGGTGCAGAGCCGCGGGCTCCCGAGCGCGCACGGGCCGCACTCGTGGCACTGCGCGACCACGCGCCCGAGACGCGCCTCTTGACGTTCGGCGACCCGATGGGGGCCGCCGAGGCGCGGGCGGCGGGCTTCGACCCAGACGTCGTCGGTGAGCCAGCGCGCGCGCCGGACACTGCCGCGGAGACGACCGCCGAGGACACCCGGGCGGCCGTCGCGGCGTTCGTCGACCGCGGAGCCGACCTGGTCCTGTTCGTGGGCGGCGACGGAACCGCGACGGACGTCGCCCAGGCGCTCGACGACCTCGACGCGGACGTCCCCGTGCTGGGCGTCCCGGCGGGAGTGAAGGTGTACTCGTCCGTGTTCGCGGTGCGGCCCGAGGCGGCCGGTCGCGTGGCGGCCACCTTCGAGGAGACGGAGACCCGAGAGGTGAGTGACATCGACGAGGACGCGTACCGGGACGGCGAGGTCCGGACCCGTCTCCGGGGCGTCGTCGAGGTGCCGGTCGCGGAGGACCTCCAGTCCGCCAAGCAGGTCCACTCCGGGAGCACGGGCGCGCTCGCTGCAGGGGTCGCGGCGAGCGTCGAGGACGGCGTGACGTACGTGCTCGGTCCGGGCGGGACCGTCGGCCGAATCGCCGAGGAACTGGGCGTCGACGGCTCGCCGCTGGGCGTGGACGTCTACCGGGACGGTGAACTCGTCGTGCAGGACGGCAGCGAGAACGAGATTCTCGGGGCGCTCGGCGACGAGAACGTCGTCTACGTCTCCCCCATCGGCGGCCAGGGGTTCGTGTTCGGCCGCGGGAACCACCAGATATCGCCCGCGGTCATCGAGCGCAGCGAGGTCCGGGTCGTCGCCTCGCCCCGCAAACTCGACGAGACGGGCGTGCTGCGCGTGGACACGGGCGACGAGGGCGTCGACGAGTCGCTACGCGGCTGGACGAACGTGCGAGTCGGTCGCTTCGAAGAACGAATGGTGAAAGTCGTCTGAGCTGCCGCCGCTAGTCGTCTTTCATCGACTGCAGCTGGTCGATGAGTTCGTCGCTGTCGGCCTCGGAGTCGAAGGAGATCTCCCCGTCGTGGTCGTTCTCGTGGACGCTGACCCCTCGGTCGTCGTCCGTGTCCACGCTCTGGTCCTTCTGTTCGGACTCGTCGTAGCTACCAAAACCCATACTCGACCCCAGGCGCGGCCCACGGAAAAGTACGCCGCATTCCAGCGCCCTTGTCCGTGTATAAGGTCTCGTGGGAAAAACTAAGGTGTGGGGTCTCGTCGGGTGACACATGGAGACACGGAAGGTCCAGCGGCTCGGACCGTCGACGCTCGCCATGACGCTGCCGGCGGAGTGGGCGCGCAAACAGGATGTCGAGAAGGGCGACGAGGTCACCGTCCGAGAGAGCGGGAAAGGCTCACTCGCGGTCACGCCCGAGTCCGCACACGGCGAGGACACCGAGGCGACCATCCACGCCGAGAACTTCGACGCCAGCGCCGTCGAACGAGCTATCGTCGGGCAGTACGTGCTCGGCCGACGCGTCATCCACGTCGAGAGCGAGGACGCCCTCGACTCCGCGCACATCAACGCCGTCTACAAGGCCGAAACCCAGCTCATGGGTCTCGGCGTCGTCGAGGAGACACCGAACCGCATCACAATCCGGTGCTCGGTCGACCCCGAGGACTTCGACCTCGACAACCTCCTCGAACGCCTCGAGAACACGGGCTCGACGATGCGCGGCGAGGCCGTGAAGGCGCTCGCCCACGGCAACCCTGACCTCGCGCAGCGCGCGCTCAACCGCGAACGCCAGGCGAACAAGATTTTCGTCCTGCTGCTGCGGCTCATCTTCACCGCGTTCGACGACCCGAGCCTCGCTCGGGCAGTGGGCCTCGACGACGGCTTCCCGCTCATCGGCTACCGGAGCGTCGCGAAGAACCTCGAACTGGTCGCGGACAACGCCGAGGACATCGCGGAGATCGTGATGGAGGCCGACGGCCACACGCTCGACGTCGACCAGGGGACGATGCGGCGCATCCGCGAGTTCACCGACAAGGTCGACGACGTGACGGCGAACGCGGTCGCTGCGGCCGTCGACCGCGACTACGACGCGACCGTCGAGGTCCGCGACCAGTTCGCCGAAATCGAGGACCGAGAGGCCGAGATTCTCGCCGACCTCCCCGAGATGGGCAACGACGACCTCTTGGAGGTCCGCGAGGTCCTGGTGAGCCTCCAGCAGTCCGCTCAGTACTCGATGCGGAACGCCGAAATCGCCGCGAACCTCGCGCTGAACGAGCAGTCCGACCACACCACCATCAACTGAACGTGGGCTGCTCGACGGTCTCCCTCCAGTAGGCGTCGGAGACGTACTCCTCCCGTACCGCCCGGTGTCCGAGCAGCTTCGCGACTCGGCCCACTGTCGCCCACAGCACGCGCTGGACGACGTGCGGCGCGACCTGTAGTCTGGTCTCTGCACTGAGGGCTTCACTCGACACGAGTGCGTACAGCGGTCCCGGTTCGCCGTACTTGTCGTCGGAACCGAACGTGCCCTCGTGGTCGAGCCCGGAGACCGTGTACTGCGTCAGGACCGTCTTCGCCCACGGCGGCTCGACGCGGAACGCGACGACGCCGTCGGTCTCGTTCGCGAAGTTGTGCGGCACGCCCGGGTCGACGGTGTACGACTCGCCGGGCCCGAGCGTCCGCGGGTCGCCGTCGACGGTGACGGTCAGTTCGCCCCGCAGTGCTTCGAACGTCTCGTCGCGAGTGCGGTGGACGTGGGGCGGCAGGACAGTGGCGTCCGGGCCGAGCCAGAGCACCATCTCGGGGCGGTCGGCGTCCGGGTCGTCGAGCAGCACGGACCACGTCCGGCTCCCGGGGGCCGACGCGAGTGCGTGTGGCGACTCCCGTAGCAGGTCGGCAGCGCGGCTCTCCGGGTCGAGTTCCAGAGCGGGGCCGGCAGTCGGCTCACCGTGCGCGTCGAGCGGGCGACCGGTCGTGTGGAGGGACACACCCCAGAACCGCTGCGGCGTCGGAAAAGCGTTCGGGCCCCTTCGCTCACGGTCCCTTCTCTGCGGTCAGCGGACGCTGGACCGCCAGTGACGCGGGGAACCCCGGGTGTTCGACGAAGTGCCAGACGAGCATGTGGCGTCGCGAGCCGGTGACGCAGTCCAGGTCGTCCGCGACGAAACGCTCGGGCAGGCCGTCGAAGACGCGCCACAGGTCATCGAAGGACTCGAAGACCGTCGAGTTCCCCGTGGTCTCGGCCGCGCGGCGTTCGACCACGTAGCTGCCGTCCGACCGGTAGACGCCGGTCGTCCGACCGAACGACTGGCGCTCGGTCAGCGCGTCACCGACCGCCGACCGCAGTTCGGCGGCGGCAGCCCGGGAGAGCACGAGCCGGTCGCCGTCGACCGACAGCTCGACGCCGTCGTCGGTCGGTTCGGCGTCGACCGAGTCGCTATCCGAGAACGCGACCAGGAGCGCTGGCACTCCGTTCCATACCCGAGCCGTGTCGACGAACCGTGAAAAGTGATTGGCTACCCTGCCAACGGTTCGCGTCCCAGCAGTCTGTTGTCCTCGGTGCCCGGCGGCGAGTAGAACGAATTAAGGCACGGCACCGACAATCTCGCGGCATGACGACTCAGTCTGCCGACGAGACGGACATGGGTGTCGGCATCGGCATCGTGCTCGGGTTGGTCACGGTCGCCGCCGCTGCGTACGCCTTCGTATCGCCGGGACAGTTCCAGACCGCAGTCGGGTTCGGTGCCGCCGTGACACTCGCTGCTACGTCTGTCGCTGCCATCCACATCTGGGGGTAGGCGGAAAACCGTTAAGCCGACGAACCACCTAGTGGCGACAATGAGCGACTACACCGACGAGGAACGTCGCATCCTCGACTACCTCCGGGAGAGCGTCGACCGGGGTGAGCGGTACTTCCGTTCGAAGAACATCGCCGAACACCTCGGACTCTCCTCGAAACAGGTCGGTGTGCGACTCCCGGAACTCGCCGAGAAGAGCGAGGAGGTCGACATCGAGAAGTGGAGCCGGTCGAAGTCCACGACCTGGCGGGTCGAACCCGCCTAGACCCCCGGAATCGGCGGCTTTTTGCTGGCGGACCCGGAAGTGCCGGTATGACTGTTCGGGTCGAGCGCACGTTCGAGTTGTCGGTGTCGCCCGCGGACGTCTGGGCGTTCATCTCCGACCCGGAGAAGCGCGCCGACGCAATCAGTGTCGTGGACAGCTACACGACCGGTGGCGACACGACGACGTGGCACGTCGCACTCCCCATTCCGGTCGTCCGCAGCACCATCGACGTGGAGACCCGCGACGTGGAAGTCGACCCGCCGACGTTCGTGAAGTTCGTCGGGAAGTCCGGCATCTTCAACGTCACCGGCGAGCACGAGATCCACGAAGTCGAGGGCGGCGGGTCGACGCTCACGAACCGGTTCGTCGTCGACGGCAAGGTTCCGGGTGTCGAGCAGTTCTTCAAACGGAACCTCGACGACGAACTCGACCGCCTCCAGCGGAAACTGGAGGAGGACGGGAAGACCGGTGGCGACTGAGATGCGGCTCGCGCTCGCCCAGCTCGACGTCGAGGCTGCGGCGGTGGACTCGAACCTCGACCGCGCCGAGGACGCCATCCGGGAGGCCGCCGCCGAGGGCGCGGACCTCGTCGCGCTCCCCGAACTGTTCGACGTCGGGTTCTTCGCGTTCGACTCCTACCAGCGGGAGGCGGAAGGTCTCGACGGCGAGAAGCTGACGCGGATGCGGGAGGTCGCGGCCGACGCCGGCGTCGCGGTGCTGGCCGGCAGCGTCGTCGAGGACCTCGCCGAGTCCGAGGGCGGGCCTGCCGACGACGGGCTGGCGAACACGAGCGTGCTGTTCGACGCGGACGGCGAGCGCCGCCTCGTCTACCGGAAACACCACCTGTTCGGCTACGAGTCGGCGGAAGCCGAACTGCTCGTCCCCGGCGAGTCCGTGCCGACCGCGGACCTGCTCGGGTTCACCGTCGCGACGACGACCTGCTACGACCTCCGGTTCCCCGAGCTCTACCGCGACCTCGCCGACGACGGCGTCGACCTCGTGCTCGTCCCGTCCGCGTGGCCGTACCCCCGCGTCGAGCACTGGAAGCTGCTCCCGAAGGCTCGCGCCGTGGAGAACCTCGCGTACGTCGCCGCCGTGAACGGTGCCAGCGACTTCGGCGACGACGCGCTCGTCGGTCGCTCGGCCGTCTACGACCCCTGGGGGACGACGCTCGCCGGCACCGGCGAAGACCCCACCATCGTCTACGCGGACCTCGACCCCGAGCGCCCCGCGAGCGTCCGCGAGGAGTTCCCCGCGCTCCGCGACCGCCGGCGCTGACGGTGCTCCTCACTGAGTCGCTGTGTCGTCTCCACTCCACCCGCCGGGATACGTGAATTTAAGTACGGGCGAGCACTACTCGTTACTGCCGGAAGCGACGCTTTTCTCGTCGTGACGGCAACAACGCTCCGCGCCCGCACCCACCGCCACCACCGCGCGGCCGCGACTCCGGGACTCGCGGCCGCGCACTCGGCGTCCACCTCCTCTCCCATCCTCGGCCCGCCCAAAGACGTTTCACGGCAGCGCCGGTACCGTCGCGGCGTGCCGTCCAGAGTGACACGCCGCGCCGCCCTCACTGCCACCGCGAGCGGTCTCGCAGCCTTAGCTGGGTGCTCCGCGCTTGGGGGCAGTGGCGACGGCGGCGACGACCGGATGGAGTTCGCGCTCGACACGTTGCTGGCCACCAACAAGGACTCGGTCTCTCACACGCTCCACCTGCAGGTCTCCTACGACGGCGACCCGATATTCTGGCAGTCCTACGACCTCGGGACGGAGGGCAACGACAGCGACCCGCCAGCCGACCTGCTGGCTGACCACGACTGGCCCGAGGAGCCAGGGACGTACGCAGTCCGCGCCCGCGTCGACGACGCGGAGACCTGGGAGACCTTCACCGAAGTGAACAGCCGCGACTGTGCGGTCCTGTTCCTCCACATCGTCGAGGGCGGCGGCGTCGCCGCGCTCAGCAAGGCCGACAGTTCCTGCGACGAGGGCGAGGGGTGACGAGAACCGGCTCCGGGAGCCGAGCGAAGCCAGCGTCACCTGGCACGGACGCGCCGCCGGCCCGAATCCGTGGGCGCTACCGTCAGTCGTCCTGCGTCTTGCTGTCCGCGTTAAGCCCCTGGCCATCTGGGTGTCCGCCAAACCCTCCCTCGGCACTCGGTATCCTCGTGCCTCGGTCGCCCCTGGAGATTCCGCTAGGCGCGGAGATGCCCGCCGGCTTCAGTCGTCCTGGGTCTTGATGTCCGCGCTGAGGCCCTGCGCCATCTCGATGTCCTTCGAGTTGTTGAGCGTCCAGGCGGTGCGCTCGGTGACGGCCTCGATGACCTCGCGGGCGCTCGGGTAGCCGTTCCCGGACTTCTTCACGCCGCCGAACGGCAGCTGGACCTCCGCGCCGATGCACGGGAGGTTGCCGTACGCGAGGCCGACTTCGGCGTTGTCGCGGTAGTAGTTGATCTGTCGGTAGTCCTCGCTGATGACGGCACCGGCGAGACCGTACGGGGTGTCGTTGTGGATTTCGACGGCGCGCTCGATGTCACCGGAGTACTCGATGAGCGCGACGTGCGGCCCGAAGACCTCCTCCTTGATGGAGCGCAGGTCCGGGTCGTAGTCGACCTCGTAGACGAACGGGCCGACCCAGTTGCCGTCCTCGTGACCCTCGGGAATCTCGTCGTCGCCGAGCTCCGTGCGGTCGACGAGGACGTTCTTCGCCTCCTCGCGAGCGAGGTCGTTGTACTTCTGAATCTTCTCGACGTGCTCCGGCTCGATGGCCGGACCCATGAACGTCCCCTCGTCGAGCGGGTCGCCGACGGCGACGTCTTTCGCGACCTCGACGTAGCGCTCCTTGAACTCGTCGTAGACGTCCTCGTGGACGATGAGGCGCTCGCTGGAGACGCAGCGCTGGCCCGTCGTCTTGAACGAGGACATCACGGCGGAGTGGACGGCGATGTCGAGGTCCGCCTCCTCCGTGACGACGATGCCGTTCTTCCCGCCCATCTCACAGGCCGCGAGCTTGCCGGGGTCCTCGGCGACCTTCTGACCGACCTCCTGGCCGACCTCCGCCGAGCCGGTGAACAGCACGGTGTCGACGTCGTCGTGGTCGACGATGCGGGCACCGGCGTCGCCGAAGCCCTGCACCATGTTGAACACGCCCTCGGGGATGCCGGCGTCCTCGAACATCTCGGCGATGATCTGGCCGCACCACGGCGTCTGCTCGGCGGGCTTCCAGACGACCGTGTTGCCCTCGACCAGCGCGACGGCCATGTGCCAGAACGGGATGGCGACCGGGAAGTTCCACGGCGTGATGCAGCCGACGACACCCCGGGGCTTCCGGCGCATGTAGGCGTCCTTGTCCGCGATTTCGGACGGTACCACGTCGCCCTTCGGGTGGCGGGCGTCGCCGGCCGCCCACTCGACCATGTGCCACGCCTCGGCCACGTCGGCTTTCCCCTCGGAGATTTCCTTCCCGCACTCCTTGGTCACGACTTCGCCGAGCTCCTGGTGGCGGTCCTTGAGTTCGTGGTAGATGTCCCAGAGGTACTCCGCACGCGCGATGCGGGACATGGACTGCCACTCGTCCTCGGCGGCGTCGGCGGCCGCGATTGCGTCCTCGATGTCCTCGGGCGTGCCCTGTCGGAACTCGCCGAGGGTCTCGCCGTTGGCCGGGTTGGTGCTCTCGAAGGTATCGGTGCCGTGGCCGTCCACCCACTCGCCGTCGATGTAGTGCTGGTACGTCATCGGCAAAACCTGCGTGGCACACGGTGAAAAAGATAGGCCTTCCATGGGCGGGAGGGCGACGCCCCACCGTGGTCACTGCTATCGTGTCGCGTCCTCGGCGTCGGTGGCTGCCTGCTCGATCTGGCCGGCGAGCGCCGCGGCGTCGAAGGAGTGGTCCGGCCGCATCTGCACGAACCCGAGGAAGTCCTGGGCGCGCAGCAGCGCGTCCGCCGGTCCGTCGACGTCGTGGGCGTCGTCGTCCACGCTGTAGTGTTCCAGTGCGGGCCGAACCGTCGTCTGCGCGCCGACGAGTGGCTCCAGGGCTGCGAGCGCACACGCCAGGTCGTAGGCGCGGGCGTCCGCGATGCCGTCGCCGTCGACGTTCGTCGCGTCGATGAAGTAGAGGTCACCGCCCGACACGAGGACGTTCTCCGCGCGCAGGTCGCCGTGTGTGACGTCGTTAGCGTGCATCACGGACAGCGACTCGAACAGCGCGGACGCGTGCTCGGCGACCTCCTCGGCGGGCAGTTCGTCGAGCGGCGCGAACTCCGGGATGTAGTCGAGGACGAGCACGCCCAGCCCATCAACCTCGAAGGCCTCGATGGGTTCGGGGGCGTTCACGCCGAGGTCGCGGAGCTTCCGCGTGGCGTCGAGTTCGTGTTCGGCCATCTCGACGGGGCCGTCGAACGCCTCGAAGAACCCCTCCGTCCCGCTGGAGAACACGCCGAGGTTCCGGGCACCCGTGAACAGCGCGTGGACGAGCGCATTCTGCCCAGTGACGACTTTGACGAACCAGCGGTCGTTGACGACGCAGGGCGTCGACAGCCAGTTGTCCGCGTCCATGAAGGAGACGCGGACGGTGTCCTGGTCGTAGCGCTCGCCGAGCTCGCGGGCGACCGCCTCCAGGGAGTCCCACGGGACGGTGCCGCGGGCCAGCCGTCGGATGCTCACACCGCTACTTCGAGGGCCCGTGACATAGGTCCGGCGACCACCGCTGCAGGGCGACGGGTCGCCACCGCGGACACCGACCCGAACCCCGGTGCGTTCCACCGACCAGTTCTCGCGAGTGGCGTGCCCGCGGCCGCCCACGCGTTCTGAAGCCCGAGTGGCTCGCTGGACGTAGCCCCGAGTGCGCCGGCCGGAGCGCTACGGTGTCACACACCGGGTTCCGGTGTGTTTATGCAGCCGGTGGCAAATTTTGTCCCATGGACTTCGACCTCCCCGACGAACACCGGATGATTCGGGACACCGTTCGGGAGTTCTGCGAGGAAGAGATCGAGCCGATCGCGTGGGACATCGAGGAGGAGCACCGCTTCCCCGCGGAAATCTTCGACGAGCTCGCCGACCTCGACATGATGGGGGTCCCGGTCAGTGAGGAGTACGGCGGCCTCGGCGGCGACCAGCTCATGTACGCCACCGTCACCGAAGAGCTCGGTCGCGTCTCGGGCTCCATCGGCCTCTCGTACGCCGCGCACGTCTCGCTGGCCTCCAAGCCCATCGAGCTGTTCGGCACCGAAGCACAGAAAGAGGAGTGGCTGCGCCCGCTCGCGGAGGGCGAGTACCTCGGGTCGTGGGCGCTCACGGAGCCCGAGAGCGGGAGCGACGCAAGCGACATGGACACGATGGCGGAGAGAGACGGCGACGAGTGGGTGCTGAACGGCACCAAGCAGTTCATCACGAACGCCACGGTCGCCGGCAGCGTGCTCGTGAAGGCCGTCACCGACCCCGAAGCCGGCTACGACGGCATCTCGACGTTCATCGTCGACCCCGAGGCGGACGACGGCTTCGAGGTCACGACCGAGTGGGACAAGATGGGGCTGAACGCCTCCCCGACCTGCGAAATCAAGCTCACCGACTGCCGAATTCCCGAGGACCGGCTGCTCGGCGAGGAGGGCGACGGCTGGGAGCAGACGAAGAAGACCCTCGACGGCGGCCGCATCTCCATCGCCGCGCTCTCGACGGGGCTCGCGCAGGGTGCCTACGAGTCCGCGAAGTCCTACGCGACCGAACGCGAGCAGTTCGGTCAGCCCATCTCGCGGTTCGACGCCATCCGGAACAAGCTCGTGGACATGCACCGGAAGACCGAGCGCGCCCGCCTGCTCACCCACCGAGCCGCCTCGAAGTACGACAACGGCGAGTCAGTCACCCGCGAGTCCGCACTCGCGAAACTCGACGCCAGCGAGGCCGCCCGCGAGGTCGCCGAGGACGCCGTCCAGACGCTCGGCGGCTACGGCTACACCACTGATTTCGCGCCCCAGCGGTTCTTCCGCGATGCGAAACTGATGGAAATCGGCGAGGGAACGTCCGAAATCCAGCACCTCGTCATCGGCCGCGAAATCGGACTGTAGACTGCGTCCGGTCGCTGCGGGCCGCCGCTCTGGCCGCTTCTGATTCCGTGTCGAGTCTGCTCCGAGACCTCGTGGAGCTCCACCCAGTAGTACGTTCTCGGTGGCACGGGGCCTGCGCCACTCGTAGATAACCCAACACTACCGAGGAGTTATCAAACTGTTCGACGACTCACCCACGTGGCCGCCCACAGCCGCTCCAGTCGCACAATCGGCGCGCGAGACGCCGGACTCGGTCTCCTGAGCCTCGTCTCGGTCGCGCTCACCGTCGTTGCACAGGTCGCGTGGATGATTGCCTTCGACGCCTCGGGGCTGGACGCGTACGCACCGTACCCGCTGTTCATGCACGTCCTCCCCGCACTCACGGTCGCACTCGTCCCTGCGGTCGCTGTTCGGTACTACTACACACTGAAGACCGCTCTCCTCGCAGGCGTCGCTGTCCTCGCTGCGAGTGCTGTCCTCTCGACGGTCACCGTCCGGCTGTTCATGTTGTGAGTGGCCGGACGCTGACCCCGCCGTCTGCGCGTCCGACTTCGATGACGCTGCCGGAGCGGTGTCGACGCGCCGTCCGGCGGCCTCGAATCGTCGAACTATCTGCGTCCGTTTTCGGCTGCCACGTACGCTTAACTACGTTCCCCGAGTAGCAGACCGACGATCAAGGATGTGTCCCCGACCGACTCCCCCTCCACGAGACGACCCTGCAGTTTCGGTCTCGGCACTCACGAAAACCTACGCGGGCGAATCAGGGCGCGTCACCGCCGTCGACGGTGTGTCGTTCGACATCGAGTCCGGGCAGATTGTCGGACTGCTCGGCCCGAACGGCGCTGGGAAGACGACGACGGTCAAAACTGTCCTCGGACTCGTCACACCCACGAGCGGCTCGGTCTCCATTCACGGCGTGCCCGTACACGAAGCCCGGTCACGCGCGTACGACTACGTGAGTTCCGTTCTCGAAGGCGCGCGCAACGTCTACTGGCGGCTGAGCGTCCGTGAGAACCTCGCGTTCTTCGCCGGCCTCCACGGCATCGACCCACGGGAACGCACCGACAGGCACGAAGCGATTATCGACACGCTCGGACTCACCGGGAAAGCGGACGAACCGGCACAGAACCTCTCCCGCGGCATGAAGCAGAAAGTCGCCCTCGGCTGCACGCTCGCTCGTGAAACGCCCGTCCTCTTCCTCGACGAGCCGATGCTCGGCCTCGACGTGGAGACGACCCGCGACCTCCAGACCGAACTCCGACGCCTCGCCCGCGACGAAGACAAGACAATCGTACTCACGAGCCACGACATGGACGTCGTCGAAGCCGTCTGCGACCGCGTTATCGTCCTCAGTGACGGCACCGTCGTCGCCGACGATTCCGTCGACAACTTACTCGACGTCTTCCAGTCCCAGTCGTACCGCGTCCAGCTGACTGGCACTCCGCCGGCGCACCTCCGAGAAGCGCTCGACGCCCGCTTCCGCGTGCTCGACTGGCGGACCGACACCGGCGACGCGGCGTTCGACGTTGCGCTCGCGGGGAGTGCAGAGTTCTACGAGTGCGTCGACGTGCTGCGGGCGGCAGACGCGACCGTCCGGTCGTTCACTGAAATCGAGCCCGACCTCGAAGACGTCTTCGTCGACCTGACTACGGCCACCTCACTGCCACCAGAGGAGGCGGAGCCATGAACCGGCATCTCGTCCTGTTCCGCGTGATTGCGGGTAAATCGGTGGCACTCTCGCGTCGGTACTTCGTGAACACCCTGATGGGGTTCGTGACGCTGTACGTGTTCTTCGCACTCGTCTTCTTCGGCGGGCAGTTCGTGGCCGCAGACCTGATTTCGCGGTCAGTCGGGCCGCTCGTCGTCGGCTACTTCCTCTTCACGATGGCAGTCTCGGCGTACGCCGACCTGACACACGACCTGACCGACGAGGCGCAGTGGGGGACGCTGGAACAGTTGTCGATGTCTCCGTTCGGCTTCACAGAGGTCGTGGCGGTGAAGACCGCGGTCAACCTCCTGGGAACGTTCGCGACCGGCATCGCCCTCCTCGTGTTGATGATGCTGACGACGGGGACGCGGCTATCTGTCGCACCGCTCTCACTCGTCGTGCTCGGGCTGCTGACGCTGCTCCCGGTCGTCGGGCTCGGATTCGCCTTCGGAGGGATGGCGCTCGTCTACAAGCAGATCGAGAAGGTGTTTCCGCTGGTGCAACTCTCGTTCGCTGGCCTGATCGCGCTGCCAGTCGAGGAGCACGCGCTGTTGAAACTCCTCCCGATGTCGCTGGGGAGTCACACAGTGCAGCGCGTGCTGACAGACGGACTCCGCCTGTGGGAACTACCGGCGTTCGACCTCGTGTTGCTGGTCGGGCAGTCGGGCGTCTATCTCGCGATTGGACTGCTCGTATTCCGGGCGGGAACGGCGAAAGCACGCGAACGAGGCGTCCTCGGACACTACTGACCCGGGCGACGACAGCACCTGAGAGTGGTCCGGGAAGCACTCTGTGGCGTCCGCGAATGCTCTGCCTACCCGCGCTGGTCGAGAATCATGTCGACGATGTCGCCCGACGACAGCACCTCGTCGTCGTAGCGTTTCTCGCGGGACGAGGCGCGCTCGACGGTGCAGTCGACGCCGCGCTCGGCGAGCTCGGCTTCGATTGCTGCTTCGTCGTGGTGCTGGTCGAAGCCGAGCGCGATGACGTCGGGGTCGATGTCCTCGATTGGCGCGAAGATGTCCTCCGGGTGGCCGATGCGGGCCTCGTCGACGGGGTCGAGAGCGGCGACGACGTCGCGGCGCTGGCGGTCCGGCAGCACCGGCGGTTCCTTGTGGGTGACGTTCGCGCGCCGGGCGACGATGACGTGGAGTTCGTCGCCCATGCCGGCGGCGTCCTCCAGATAGTGTACGTGGCCGGGGTGAACCAGGTCGAACGTGCCCTGTGCGACGACCCGTGTCATTCCCGTCTCAACTCCTTGTCGATGTCCGTCTGCGTGAAGTCGAAGAACTCCTCGTCGTCGGGGAGGTCGACGTCCAGCACGTCCAGCGTCGTGGGTTCGCCCTCGCTGTCGAACGCCCGCCAGCAGTCCCGTCCGTAGGGGTGGCCGAGGATGACGTGGACCTGCCCCTTCCCGAACATCGCCCGGTCGGCGTCCGAGGGCGCGAGCACGCCGTTCGGGTGCGAGTGGATGCTCCCGACGTTCCGCAGGTCGTTGGGGACCTGTGAGGAGCCGAACGTCGCGCTCACGGGGTTGGTCTCTGTGCCTGGCACGACGAGCACGTCCGTGACGACGTAGCCCTCGTCCTCGCGGAGGTCGAGGTCTTTCGCCGGCGTGGCGCGCAACAGGCCGAGGTACTCGTCGGGGTGGGAGTCCTCGGCGGCCTCTCGCGCGAACTCGAGTGCGTCCGTCGCGATACCGAGCACGGACGGCCGCCCACCGAACAACATACCTCGAAGTCCACGCCCGCGAAAGTTGAGCGTTCCGACTCCGGTGTGACGGCGCGGCGACCCGACGCCCCACCCGCCAGCCGACGCGAGAACGAACCTCGCAGGAGTTAAACCCGGCGGCACCAATCCCTAGGCAAGATGACTGACGCCACCGTGGACGGCGAGGCCGAAGGGCCGACCGTCGTCCGCCTCCGCCCCTCCTGTACCACACAGGAGGTCGACGCCGGCGAACACTACCACGCCACCGTGAACGGCGTGGTGGAGTACGGCGCGTTCGTCGACCTCTCCGAGCACGTCTCCGGCCTCGTCCACGAGTCCACGTTCACTGGCGACCCCGACCTCTCGGTCGGCGACGACGTGGTCGTCCATCTCACGGAAGTTCGGGACAACGGCGACCTCAGCTTCGAGCTCGCCGACCTCGACGACTTCGAGACCGTCGAACGCAGCCACGCCTACGACCGCACCGCCGCCGCCACCGTCGGCGACCGCGTCGGCGACACCGTCCACGTCGAGGGCGAAATCGTCCAGATCAAGCAGACCGGCGGCCCGACCGTCTTCCGCGTGCGCGACGAGACCAGCGCCGTGCCCTGTACCGCCTTCGAGGCGGCCGGCGTGCGCGCCCACCCCGACGTCGAGGTCGGCGACATCGTCCACGTGAAAGGCGAAGCCGAGGAGCGCGAGGGGACCTTCCAGGTCGAGGTCGCGACACTAGACGTCCTCGAAGGCGGCGAGGCGGCCGACGTGGCGCGTCGGCTCGACGCCGCGTTCGCCGAGCAGGCCGACCCGGTCGAGACGGAGACGCTCGTCGACTGGCCCGCGCTCGAACAGCTCGTGCCGGACCTCCAGTCGGTCGCGCGCACGCTCCGCCGCGCCGTCCTCGAAGGCCGTCCTATCCGGATGCGCCACCACGCCGACGGCGACGGCATGTGCGCGAGCCTCCCGGTGCAGTACGCGCTCCGACAGTTCATCGAGGACACCCACCAGGACGACGACGCCGCCCGCCACCTCCTCAAGCGCCTGCCGAGCAAGGCTCCCTACTACGAGATGGAAGACGCCACCCGCGACCTCAACTTCGCGCTGGAGGACCGCGCCCGCCACGGCCAGAAGCTCCCGCTGCTGCTCATGCTGGACAACGGCAGCACCGAAGAGGACACGCCGGCGTACAAGACGCTCGACAACTACGACATCCCCATCGTTGTCGTCGACCACCACCACCCTGACCCCGAAGCGGTCGACCCCCTGGTCGACGAGCACGTCAACCCCTACCTGCACGGCGAAGACTACCGCATCACCACCGGGATGCTCTGCGTCGAACTCGCGCGCATGATCTACCCCGGGCTCACCGATGACCTCGAACACGTCCCCGCGGTCGCCGGGCTCTCGGACCGCTCGAAGGCCGACGCGATGACGGACTACCTCGACCTCGCCCGCGAGGCCGGCTACGACGAGGACTTCCTCCAGCAGATGAGTGAAGCCCTCGACTACGAGGCGTACATGCTGCGCTACGACCACGGCACCCAAGTCATCGCGGACATCCTGAACGTCGACGGCGACGAACAGCGCCACCGCGAACTCGTGCCGTTCCTCGACCGACTCGCAGACGACGCCGTCGAGGACCAGCTCGACGCCACCGAGAGCCACGTCGAACACGAGCGCGTCGCCAGTGGCGCGAACCTCTACCGCATCGACGTGGAGAACCATGCTCACCGCTTCACGTACCCCGCGCCCGGCAAGACGACGGGCGAAATCCACGACCGCAAGGTCGAGGAGACCGGTGAGCCGGTCATCACCATCGGCTACGGCCCGGACTTCGCGGTCCTCCGGTCGGACGGCGTGCGCCTCGACATCCCGACGATGGTCGAGGACCTCAACGACGAACTGCCCGGTGCGGGCGTCTCCGGTGGCGGCCACCTCGTCGTCGGCTCCATCCGGTTCGTGCCCGGGATGCGCGAGCGCGTCCTCGACGCGCTCATCGAGAAGATGGCCGAGGCCGAACTGGACGACGACCTCCGCAGCGCCCCGCAGCGGTAGCGCAGTCGTAGCACTCCGAATCAGGCTTCGAAGTCGATTCTCGACGCTGCCGCGACGCCAGCCAGCGCCGCTGCTCCGACCACTGCACCCAGTCCTACTTGGAGCCGCCACGCGCCGCCCCGCCAGTCCGCGCGGAACGCGCGCCGGTAGTAGTCACCGACTGCGGGGTCCTCGACGACCAGTATCACTTCGCGGTTCTCCGTGGCGGCGTGGTCGTTCCAGTTCAGGCTGCCGACGACGGCCTGCTCGCCGTCCACGACGGCACCCTTCACGTGGACCTTCTCGAAGCGCGACCGGGGGTCGACGAGCTTCGCCTCCAGGTCCAAGCCTTCCGCGGTGGCGATTCGGTTCAGGCGCTCCGTCGTGTTCCGGTTCTCCGCCTCGTTGTACCACCGCCCGGAGAGCAGCACGCGAACCCGGACGCCGCGCCGGGCGGCGTCGATAGTCCAGTTCGTGAACGCGCCCCCGGGGTTGAGCCGGGGCTGTTCGACCAGCAGCGATTCGTCTGCGGACTCGACGAGCTCTCGGACGCCCGTCCGTGCGTTCTCGGGCGCGAGCAGCACCTCGACGCGTTCGGCTCGCGTCTCGACCGGCGGGAACCGCGTCGGGTAGGAGTCGTTCGCCGGTGTTCCGTCGACGGTCGTGAAGTTCTCGCGGACGGCCTGCCACGGCTTCGCGTCCGGCCAGCCGGTGTCCGCTCGGAACACGTCGGCGAGGTGGGCTGCGACCGTCGCGTCGTCGACGGCGACCCCCCAGCCGCGGTTGCCGTGGCCGCCGGTTCCGGACGGCTTCCAGTTCTCCGAGAGGACGACGGCGCGGTCGTCGGCGACGGCGTACTTCGCGTGGTGGAAGCTGTACCGCGCCCGCTCGCCGTCGAGGACGCGCACGTCGACGCCCGCTGCTCGGAGCGCGCTCAGTCGCTCGCCCTCTGGACTGGGTGCGCCACCCGCCACGCCTCCTTCCACGAGCACGCGCACGTCCACGCCATCGCGTGCGGCGTCGGCCAGTGCGCCCGCGACGCGCGTCGACGTGAACGTGTAGCCGGCGAGGTAGAGCCGGCTCTCCGCGGAATCGACGACGTCAAGCGGCGGGCCAGCGTCGTCCGGGAGCGCGAATGCGGACACCGAGACGTTCCTCGCGGTCGTCGGCGCGAAGTCCGTCGCGCCCAGCGGCGTCCACTCGTCGCCGTCCCACTGTTCCGCCGTCGGCGCGTCCTCGTAGGCGAGGGCGTCGACGGTCCGGTTCGGGGCTCGGAGTTCGACCCGCTCGCCGGCGTTCGACAGCGAGAGCGTGCCAGACAATCCGACCACGGGGTGTGTGGTGCGGTTGCGGGCGTCCGCCGGGTCCGTCGACAGCGCGACCGTCCCCGAGAGCGTTCGATTCGGCAGGGCCGCCGACGAGTCCTCGTCGGCGACCGTCCAGCCAGTAGTGTTCGTCGGCTCGGCGAACTCCACGACGACGAACTCGCCCGCGTCGCCGTCGCTGGCGGGATTCGGAGCGACGCCAGTGATTGCCGCCGACGCGAGCAGCGCCGCGACCGCGAGACGCACGAGCACGACACGGGGTGGTCCCGCGCTCGCACTTGAACCTACGCGTCGCTGTCGGCCGGGACGGACGGGGAGAACGAGCGGCTACGCGGTCGCTTCCGCGGGATCGTCGTCGAGCGCCTCGGCCGCGGTCGAGGCCTCCTGCTCCACGAGGAACGACCGGTCGTCGGCGTACTCCGCGGCCGCCGACAGGGCGTCCTCGGTGCCAATCTGGACGAGCGCCCACGCGGCCGACGCCCGCACCGTGTCGGAGCCGTCGTCCGCGAGCACGTCCGAGAGCGGCGCGACGGCCCGCGTGTCACCGATGAGGCCGAGCGAACGCGCGGCCTGACTGCGCACGTCGGAATTGTCGGCGACGAGCTGGTCGGCGACCAGCTGCGTGCTGTCCTCGCTGCCGATTTCGCCGACGGCCTTCAGCGCGGTCGTCCGGAGGTTCGGGCTGCCCTCCTCCTCGACGTAGTCCTCGACGTGTTCGAGGCCGTCCTCGCTGCCGATCTTCCCGACAATCTCGATGGCCGTCGTGTCGCGGCGGGCCGCCCGCTGGCCGACCTCGTCGAGGGCCGCCTCGTTGCCCATGCGGACCAGCGACTCGAGGCAGTGGCGCTCCATGAAGTCGGAGTCGCCGAGGTGCTCCAGACAGAGCAGGACCATCTCGACGTTCCCGCGTTTCTCCCACTCCTTCAGTGCGGTCCACTCCGGCGGGAAGTCCTTGTGCTTCTGCCCGATGACGTCGTAGTAGCCCTCCGCGCGGAGCTTCTGGCGGACGGAGAGGTCGTCCCACTCTTGGGCGTCCTCGACGCCGGTGTCGAGGCCGTCGGCAGCCTCGACGAGTTCGGCGACGGTCTCCGCGTCCTCGTCGGCGTCGAGTGCAGCCGCTTCGACGGCGTCGACGACCTGGTCGAGGTCCGCGCGGAGCGCAGCGGCGTCCGGGTCGCTGGTCGCCGCGAAGCTCTCGTCGAGCGCGTCGGCCGCGTCGTCGAGGAAGGCCGCGACCGCCTCGGCGAGGTCGGTTTCGCCCTGCTCGGTCCAGCGCGTGGACTCGATGGTCGACTGCGCCTCCTCGACGGTCTCCACGACGTCGCTGGCGTACGGACCGCGCTGTTCTTCGAGGCCGTCACGGAGCTCCGAGAGCCGGTCCTGCAGTTGCTCCTCGCGGCTCTCTTCGTCCTCGTCTGGCTCCGGGAGGTCAGCCGCCTCGACATCGGCTTCGACGGCGTCGAGTTCGGCTTCGACCTCGTCGAGGTCGGCCTCGGTCTCCGCCGCGTCGAGGTCGGCCTCGGCGTCGTCCAGCCGGGACTCGAGCGTGTCCGGGTCGACGGCGCTCTCCGTCTCGCCGGCCTCTTCGGTCGTCTCCTCGGGTTCCTCGTCCCCGTCGCTCATGCAATCAAATTCCGCCAGCGCGCCTATGAGCGTTTCCCTTCGGACCGCCGCGAGTCCGCTACGTCGACCGCCAGTAGAACCGCGGGGAGAACAGGAGGTACGCGGCGGCCCACGCGAGCAGCGCCTTCGGGAACACCCGCGAGAACTGCGTCGGCGCGAGCACCGCGCCTGCCTGCACGGCACCCATCGCGAGCGCGTCGCGGGCGAGGAGGTCCGGGTACTCGACGGTCGACACCATCAGCACTGTGAGAACACCGAGTCCGGCGACGACGAGTCCGGGCGCGTCCAGTCCGGCGAGCACGCCCGCGGCGAGCAGCGTCGCGGCGAGCGTCGTCTGCACGCCCTCGGTGTGGTCGTTGCCCGTGTCGTAAGCGGTGTAGAGACCGAGCCGGACGACCCCGGCCGCGACGAACAGCGCGCCGACCGCGACGGCAGCGAGCCCCGTGGCCGTCTCCGCGCCCCAGGCGTCGTGTGCGACCACCACCGCGATGAACGCCGGCGCGACGCTGAACGACGCGACGTCCGCCAGCGAGTCGAGGTGTTCGCCGACCGGCGTCGACCCGAACTCGCGAGCCACCAGGCCATCCAAGCCGTCGGCGATGGCCGCCAGCAGGACGACGCGAGCGGCCAGGGACACGTCGACGGTCACCGCGACGATGGCGACGAACCCCAGCGCCGCGTTCGCCGCCGTCACGGCGTCTGCTAGTCCCAACCGACCGACGAAACGGGGACCCATACGCTTCGGCCAAGACGAGGGGCGTTCTTACGTGTTTACATCCGCCGTTCTCGGCGGCCGGGAACGGACCGCGCCGATTAAATGCGCGACACACTGACTGTGACGCATGCAACGTCGGGCGTTCATCGCTTCCGGCGGCGGACTCGCCGCCACCGCACTCGCCGGCTGCATCGGGCCGTCGCTGGCGGACTCCGACTACGACATCGGGATGGCGTCGAACGCCTTCATCCCTCAGGATCCAGTGGAGGGCGAGGGACAGCCGACCCACGCGGCGTCTGTCGGCGACACCGTCGTCTGGGCGAACAGCGGCTCCCGCAAGCACACCGTCACAGCCTACGAGAGCGGCGTCCCAGACGGCGCGGACTTCTTCGCCTCAGGCGGCTTCGACTCCGAGTCAGAAGCCCGGGAGGCGTGGGAGAAGAGCCTCAACGGCGGCGGGAACATCGCCCCGGGCGAGACCTACGAGGTCACCTTCGACGTCCCCGGCGAGTACTACTACTTCTGCATCCCCCACGAGGGTGGCGGGATGCGCGGGAAGATTCTCGTCGAGGAGTAGTCTCTGGAGAGTGAACGCTTGTCGGTCGGCACTGCCGTTAGCGAACTGCTGAAATGTGAGAACGTCGGGAGTCGCTACTCCTCGTCGTCTTCGTCGACGTCGACGGCAGTCTCCTCCTCCTCGTAGACCTCCTCGGGGTGGGCTTCGAGGGTCGCCTTCTCGACTTCGACGCGGCGCAGCGGGTAGATGGTGTTGGCCTCGTCGTAGATGGCCGACGACAGCCGGCCCTCGATGACGGAGTCGATGAGCGCCTCGAACGTGCGCTCCTCGCCCGCTTCCTCCACGAGGTCGATCATCGTGCGGCGGATGGCCTTCTGCTGGCTCTGGTCCGCCTGCTTCGTCGTGTACGCGACGGGCTGAATCTTGACGCGGTAGTCGTCGGTCGTCAGCACCGTGATGGTGACGGCGACCTTCGACGAGCCGCGGCGCACCAGACTGCGCTGGTAGTCCCGCGTGAGCTCGTGCTTGACGAACTCGGTCGACGCGGTGTCGCTGCCGACGTCCGAAATCTGGAACGTCAGCTTGACGTTGTTCTCGCCGCCGTCTCGGATGTCCGAGAGCGTCGTCTGAATCGTTCGGTCGTATACCTGTTCGGGTTCTTCCGCGAGTGTCTCACCGAGTTCCGCCCGGTCGAACTCCTCGGGCGCAAGCACGGTGTACCACCGCTTCTCCTGGTTCTGCTTTGAGACGGATCGTTCGCTCATGATTGGTGTGTGGTGTGTCGGTCTGCTGTCTCTGCGACTTCGGCTGCGACGGTGAGGTTCACGACGTAGTCGTCGACCGTGGACTGGAGGCCAGCGGTGTCGCCGCGCTCGACGCGCGTCACGACGCTGCCGTCCTCGACTTCTGTGCTCATCTCTGCGGTGTTGTCCGGGCGGACGCTGGCCGCGACGAGGTCGGGGTCCGCGACATCGGTGCGGACCGTCGCCGTCCGGGTCACAGCGCACCCCGCACGGTCTCGACGAGGGCGTCCTCGTCGTCGGTCTCGGTCGCGGCGAGCCGGCTCGTCCCCACTGCGTCGGGGAGGACCGCGCGGGCGTCCGCGTCGGTCGTCGCGAGCGCGGCGGCCCCGTCGCCGACCGCGAGCACGGCGTCCTCCTCGGCCCGGTAGTCCCGGACGAGGCGGGCGACCGTCGGCTGCGAGTCGGCCGCGTCGACGACGACCACGCCCCGGTGGCGGGCCAATTCGGCGACGCGAACCGTCTCGTGTGCGTCGCGGGCGTGTGCCCGCCACGCCTCAACGACGTCCGTGCGGTCGGCGGCCCCGAGCGCGAACGCGACGCCGAGCCCGGGCGAGTCCCAGGCAAGCGCCGCGAGCACGTCCGCGTACCCTTCGACGGTCTCGAAGACCGAGTCCGGGGTCGCGTGCGGCCGCAGCCCAGCGGCCACGGCGTCGGCCGCCCGCTCGCTCGCGTCCTCGGTCGCGTCGAGTGCGACCACGGACGCCAGCCGGCGGCGCGCGCTCTCGTCGAGCCCCGGTGGGAGCCCGAGTTCCGCGAGGGTCGCCCCTGCGGCCTGCTCGTCGCCCGAGAACGACGCGTGGAACAGCGTCGAGTGCGCCAGCCCCGCGGCCAGGTCGGCAGTCGGCACGCCGACGCCCGGCCGTCGGTCGAGACCAGCGGCCTCCCGAACGTCGCTGGACGGCTCCACACCGTCGGCGACCGCGCCGGCGAACGCCAGCACGGGGTCCGGGTCGCCGCCGGCCTCGCGGACCAGCGCAAACGCGTCGTTCGCCACGTCGTCGGTCACGGACGCAGCCGCGTCCCCGCTCTCGATGCCCACGGTCACGTGAGACGCAGTGCTGTCGTCGAACGAGCCCGGCGCGCTCCGAGCCACCCGCACCTGAAACGGTACGGCGCGCTCGTCGCACGCGTCGGCGAGCATCGCGGCAGCCGCGACGCTCCCGCCGGTCGGTGCCGCCGTCACGCGGACGAACTCCGCGTCAGACAGCACCGACGCCGCGTCGGGCTCGCTCGCGACAGCGCTGCGTCCCGTCGTCGCCATCTATTCGAGGAGTTCCTTCGCTCGCTCGTGCGAGTACGTGAAGTCCTCGTCGAGCTCGTCGCCGCGGTAGTAGTCCGCGAGGCGACGGATCTTCGACTGCGTGTTCTGGAGCGCACGCTTGTTCTGGTGGTCCTGACCGTTCTCCTCCACGTGCTCGTACAGGCGCACGGCCTTCTCCAGGAGGTTCCGGAAGTCCTCGGGGAGCTCCGGCTCCGCGTCGTGCTCCTCGAGAATCTCGGTGACCTTCTTCCCGGTCGCCAGCTTGACGTCGGGAATCGGCGTGCCCTGCACGCCCTCGTCGCGCAGCTTCAGGCCGATCTGCGAGGGGTCGTGCCCCTGCTCGGCCAGCTCCACGACGCGCTCCTCGATGGCGTCCTCGTCTACGTCGCTCCACTCCGGCGGTTCGTCTGCCGTCGGGCGGTCCGAACCACTCGAACCGCGACGGCGCGTATGCATTCGTGCCATTGTTCGGATTGGAACAACACGAGACGCTGCCGGCACCGGGTGGTGCCGCGACACTACCGCAGTCCCAAGCCCGCCAAGCGGCGGGCACGTCGGATCTACGGCCGTGCGTTCCCTACCACTGCCCAGATGGGCCGGCAGGTAAAACGTTTCCATCCGTCCAGCCCGCTCCCGAATCGCGGGGTTTATCAACGACCCCCGGCAACGAATTGATGCGTTCGAGGGCTCGTAGATCAGTGGTAGATCATCCCCCTGGCACGGGGAAGGCCTCGGGTTCAAATCCCGACGAGTCCACTCCCACTTCTTCGCCGTAGCTGGTCCCCAAGCGACGGCTGTTTCCAGCCCTGTCGCTCCAAATTCCTGTTTAGAGTCGCCGCAACCAACTCGCGCAGGGATCGGAGAGGAACAGCCGGGAGAACTGACCCTCACGCTATCCGGCGGTTGGGTTGAGGGAAATGCCGGCTTTTCCGGGTGGTCGGCGTGAGCCTCGCGACGGTCCGGTATTCGCGAGGTCGGCGAGTCCACTCGCTCACTGTCTGCCCGGCCTGCGGCTACGAATTCTCGAAGAACGAGGACCGCTACCACCACCTTGGCGACCACGATCCGGAGGACTTCGGCCTGAGCCCACTCGGTGAGACGCGTCCGGACCACGACGCACCCCTCTTCGGGGGTGGTCGCGGTGGCGAGTGAGGAAGTGCCGGCCGTCGAGTTCGTCACGGCCGCCGAACTGCGGGAGTTCCGTCTCAGAACTGTCTTCGTGAGAGGGTTGTTGTCGGCCCTTTTCAGATGTATTATTATACAACGTCAGATTAGGCAGCGTGGAGTGAAACAGATTATCGCAACTATCGGTCTCGCCATGTTGCTCGCCACTGCGGGTTGCATGGGTGGAGGAACGTCTACGGATACGACAACTGCGATGACGACTGACGCATCAACACCGACAGCCGCACCGACGAGCGCCACGACCACTGCGGCACCTGTTGAGACTGTCGAGAAAGCGCCGTCCACGGAACCGACTGGGGCGAAGTCGTTCCAGACCGGGAACAAGACGGGTATCGCCAGCCGCACCGTCTCTGGTGATACGTTCTTGTTCTACTATGATGAAGCGGACGAGCACGCGCTGGTGAAGCTCGCTGACGTGAGCACTCCGCCGTTGAACGAGTCCGAAGTTACGCCTGCCGACTACGGCTATCACGAAGCGGCCAACGAGAGCGAAACACAGGCACACAAGAAGGCGATTGTGGGGTACGGGTACGATGCAGCCTCGGCTGTAGAGAATGACCTGAACCGGATAGGTGGTGCCCCGACTATCGTTCATACTGACCGGACGACCGAGAACGGGACGCCTCTCGTGTACGTCTACTTCGAGAACGACAACGGTGAGAAGGTGATGTTCAACGAGTACCTCCTCCAGCAGGGCATGGCTACACTGACGAACTCCGACTCCCCGTACGCAGATGCACTACAGGCTGCGGAGACGACTGCTCGGGAGAACAACGTGGGTCTCTGGGCACACGACGACGCCAACGAGAGCAACGAGCGTTCGGTGTACTAGCTGATTCAGATATCCACCACCTCCCCGTTTAATTGTCCGATGAGAGGCGGAGCGCGCGCTTCCTATGAGAGCAGACGCGTCTGACTTTTCCTGTGAGTGGAGACAGCGCTGGACTGTGGGTGGCTCAAGAGACGAAGCCCGATATTACGGACGCAGACAATCCCGATTGTAGCTTGTTCCGTTCCGCGATGCTCGCCGCCGCCGTGCCACCGAAGCGTCGGCAGCCTCGATGCCGGCCGCCGCTCGTGGGCGAGGGCTTCGACGCCGCGTCCCCGAATCCGATACGCCGCGAACACGTAGTAGCCGCCCTCGAGCTGTAGCTGCTCGTGGTAGTCTCGATACAGCTTGAACGTCCCGGGCTGGCCGTCGGCGTGCTCGTGCATCGCGGACTCGATCTCGCGTTCCTCGCCACCCGACCCGTCGGCGTCCACTCCACTACCCGTCACCCGCCATCGGAGAGCGGACGCTCACGACGGCTGTCAGACAGTGTCGAGGTGCGGTCGAGTGCGACCGTCTGTGGTCCAACTGTCGGCCAGATAGCGGGATGCAGCGGCTGAGAACGGGCGTTGCGTTGAAGCACCCGGATACTCGAAGTTCGAGTACGATGGCTCTGAAACGGTTCCCGGTGGTTCTCGGTGTGGTTGTCGTCCTCCTCGTCGCGTCCTTGGCCGGATGTGTCGGTCTCGAGGACTCGTCGACGGCCCAGGAGACCACCACGGCAGCGCCGCAGACGACCGCAGGCGAGTCGCCGTCGGCGGACGTCATCGAACAGCACGCACTCAGCAACAACACGTCCGTCGAGAGCGTCACCGGGACGGTCACAATCACGACCGGGACCGGCAACGGGACACAGACGATGGAGGCGAACGTCTGGCAGGTCCCGCCGAACGACGTGCGCTACGAGTACGTGTCCGGCCCGAGCGAGGGGACGCTGCTCGTGTCGAACGAGTCGACGTTCTGGATGTACAACGAGACCACGAACACCGCCCGCCGGTTCCAGTACGACACCGGGCTCGCGGAGAACCTGACGCGAGCGTTCCAGAACCTCTCGTCGGAGTTCACCGCCGAGTACCAGCGCGAGGAGACGGTCTCCGGCCGGGAGACGTACGTGGTGTCCGTCCAGCCGCCGAACGGGACACTCGGCAGCGTCGCGAGCAACCAGACGGTCTGGCTCGACCAGGAGAACTGGTTCCCCGTGCGGACGCAGGTGACGACGACGGTCGGCAACCAGACGTCGACGTCGACGATCACGTACTCGAATCTCACCTACAACGCGACGATTCCGGCCGACCGATTCACGTTCGAGCCGCCGACGAACGCGACCGTAGAGAATGTGACGCTCCCGGAAACGAGGACGTTCGAGTCGGTCGATGCGGCGGCCGCATCAGTGAACTTCTCGGTCCGCGAGCCGACCACGCTCCCGGACGGCTTCGCTCTGCAGAACGTCACAACCACGCAGTCGGGTGCGACGACGGCCGTGTCGCTGACATACGCGAACGAGTCGTCGACGCTGCGGGTCAGCCAGTCCACGGCCACCGGGTCGGCGACGCAGGGCGAGAACGTGTCCGTGGCCGGGTACGACGGGTCGTACGTGGAGTTCGGCGAACGGGGGATTCTACAGTGGCGGACTGACCGGTTCACGTACTCGGTGAGCGGGCCGTTCTCGCGGTCGACGCTCGTCGCAGTCGCGGAATCGCTCCACGAGTGACCGTCGCCCGCTCGGTCGGGGACAGGCCCTCGGTGTTCGGTCGCCCCGTCTGACGGCGACCGAACGGACCGCGAGTCGACTCAGTCGTCGACCGACGCGGTGTCGTTCGACGACTCCGACCCAGTGGTCGCGTCGTCGCGGTCGCGAGCCTCGAACTGACCGACGGTCGTGGCCAGCGAGTCGGCGCGCTCCCGCAGTTCGTCCGCGCTGCGCGCGATTTCGGCGACGGACGCGGACTGCTCTTCGGCGGCCGCGGACACCTGTTCGGCGTCCTGCGTGACGTTCTGACTGATGTCTGCGACCTCGTCGACGCGGCGGACGACGCTCTGGGTGGCGTCGGCCTGGTCGTCGGTCGCGTCCGCAATCTCCTGGATGCCGTGGTTGGCGTCCTCGATAGCGTCGACGGTGTCCTCGATAGCGTCGGCGGCCTCGCGGACAGTCTCGACGCCGGTGTCGATGTGGTCGCTCGTCGCGCGGATGTCCGAGACGGTGTCGTCGGTCTCCGTCTGGACCGCTTCGATTTCGGACTCGATGTCGGCCGCGGCCTGCTTCGTCTCCTCTGCCAGACTCTTCACCTCGTCGGCGACGACGGCGAAGCCCTCGCCGTCCTTGTCGGCGCGGGCCGCCTCGATGTTCGCGTTCAGCGCGAGCATGTTCGTCTGCTCCGCGATGTCCGTGATGAAGTCGACAATCTCGCCGATGTCTGCCATGCGGCTCTGGAGTTCGAGAATCTGGTCGACGGCGTCCGCCGACAGCGACTCGATCTCCGCCATGTCTTCGAGGGCGGACTCGGCGGCCTCGCGGCCCGTCTCCCCGCGGTCGACGGCCTCTTCGGCGGTCTGCGCGACTGTCGTGGAGGACGCCGCGACCTCCTCGATGCTCGCGGACAGCTGGTCCATCTCGCCCGCGGCGGTCTCGAGGTCGTCGTGTTGCCTGATTGCGCCGTCGGCGATCTCCTGGATGCGTTCGCTGACCGTCTGGCTGGTCGTCTCGATCTCCTCGGCACCGGTCGCCACTTCGAGGGTGGCGTCGGCGACCTGGTCGGCGAACACCGCGACCTCGCCGACGGTGGCTTCGAGGCCGTCGAGCATCGCGTTGAACTCCACGGCGACCTCCCGCATCGCGGCCTCCTCGGCGTCCTCGTCGAGGCGCTTCGTGAGGTCACCGGCGGCGACCTCCTGCATCACCCCGCTGTACTCGGCGGCGCGCTTCTGGAGGCGCTGGCTGGCTTCCTCGGCGTCCTCTTTCGCGCGTTCGGCCTCGGCCTGTGCGTCTTCCGCGTCCGTGCGGAGCTCCTCGGCTTCCGCCCGCGCGGCTTCGGCGTTCTCGACCGCCTCTTCTGCTTCCTGGATGCGCTGCTGGAGCGAGACCCGCATGTCGTCGAAGCTCCCGTACAGCCGGCCGATCTCGTCGATGCGGCTCGTCGAGAGGTCGACGTCGAACTCGCCGGCCTCGATGCGTTCGGCGCGGTCCCGCAGGCGCTTCAGCGGGTCGACCGTGCGCTTCCCGAGGACGAAACCGACGACGGACAGCGAGACGACTGCGAGCAACACGAGCAGCCCGACGGTCTCGCCGACCGTGTCACGGACACTGAACGCCTGGGCCGTGTCGACACTCGTGACCGTCACCCAGTCGGTGTGCGGCACGGGCGCGAACGCGTACACGCGACCTCCGGAGACCGACGTGACCGGGGCTGCGGTGCCGTTCGCGTCCCGAATGGCCGCGAGGCTGTCACTGTGGGTGTCGGTGTCGAACTCGCGGTCGATGTTCAGGACCGTCTCGTCGTCGGTGTTCAGGATGGTCGTCTGTTTCGTGGAGTTCGGGTCCGTGAGCCGGTCGACCTGGCTCTGGATGCGCGTGACGACGACGAGGTACGAGCCGTCTCGTTTCGGCACCGAGCTGGCGAACGCCATCACGGGCTCGTCGTTGAGCACGGGCGACCGGTACGACCGCCTGCTCGACCAGACCTCGCTGTTGTTGCCGGGGCCTTCCGGCACGGACGCCGTCGTCCACGGAGCCTGGAGTTCCGAGAGGGCGCGCCCCTCCAGCGGGAGCTCCGTACTCGCCACGACCTCGTCGCGGCTGGCGTTCACGAGGTGCATGCTCACCACGTCGTCAGGGAGTAACTCGTCCTGTAAGAGGATGTACGCCGCCGCCTGCCGGTCACTCCGCAGGGGGTCGCCCTGCGAGATTGACCGCGTGTGCGTGCGCTGCTGTTCCACCCACGACCCGATGCCGTCGCCCTCGATCTGGCTGGTCTCCGCGAGCTGTTGCGTGGTCTGGCGCTCAACCGCGGCGGACGTCTCCTGGAAGGTGAACGCGCCGGCACCGCCGATGACGACGAGCACCGCGAGGAACGCGATGGCGAACTTCGCCGCGTACCGTCGGCGGACGAACCCGGGCGCGAGCCGGTCGAGCGCACCGGCGACCCGCGCGAGGATGCTGCCCGCCATCAGGCACCACCCGTCGGTGGAAGTTCCGATGGCACGTCGATGTCGCCGGCGACGACTGCCTGCCGTGACTCGGCGAGCGCGTCGCGGACGTCGTCGGGAATCGCCGGCTCCAGTGACGTGCCGTAGACGATACCGACGCCGTCGCGGTCGAGGCCGAGGGAGACGACCTCACCCACCGGCAGAGCGTCCTCGACGGTCGCGGCGACGGCGTCGTACACCGCGATGTTCACGCGTTTCACCATGCTCGCGAGTACGACGTCGGCGTACCGCGGGTTGCTGCGGGACTGGTCGGAGTCGACGCCGAGGGCGTACCGGCCGTGGGCCTGCGCTGCCTGGAAGACCCCGAGGCCGGCACCGCCGGCGGCGTGGTAGACGATGTCGGCACCGGACTCGTACATGTCCGCGGCGATGTCCCGAGCGCCCTGGGCGTCGTTGAAGTTCCCGAGGTACTCGGTGAGCACGTCGATGTCCTCGTCCGCGTACGCGACCCCCGCTTCGAACCCCGCCTGGAACTTGTGGATGAGCGGCTGGTCGACGCCGCCGACGAAGCCGACGGTGGCCTCCTCGGGGTTGGTCGCGCCGCCGCCGAGGCTCACGTCACGGGAGGTCAGCAGGCCCGCGAGGTGGCCGGCCTGGAACGAGCCCTTGTGCTCCTCGAAGACGTAGCTGGCGACGTTGTCGGCGTCGACGACCGAGTCCACGATCATGAACTGCTGGTCGCCGTACTCCGGCGCTGTCGCGGACAGCCCCTCGGCCTGGAGGAAGCCGATGCAGCAGACGAGGTCGTAGTTCGGGTTCGTCGAAGCGGCGAGCTCCGCCTGGACGTCCGCGAACGCGGGAACACTGCCGGGTTCGTGGTTGGTGTACTCGATGCCGTGGTCGAGGCGGGCGCGCTGGACGCCGCGGTTCGCCGCGTCGTTGAACGACCGGTCGTCGAGCCCGCCGAGCGCGTACACCATCCCGATAGCGGCGGCCGCGTCCTCGTCGACGGCCGCGGCCGCGGTGGGTGTGTCGCTCTCCCCTCCGCCGCTGTCCCCGTTGTTTCCTCCGATACCCCCCGTGCAGCCGGCGAGCGCCCCTGCGGCGGCAGCGCCCGCGCCTGCGAGCAGTTGTCGTCTCGTCGTAGCGTCGTTCACGGTCGCTCTCGCTCCAACGGACTGGGGCGGACGGTATAAGCTCAAGCCTCTGTTTCTCGCCTGTGATAACCGTACAGCCGCTCTCACGCGGTATCTTAGAGTATTTGACCAGTCTCGGAGTACAAATATTAGGGCGAGTCAGCGACGGGACTACTTGTGCAACTCGGTTCGTGTCGGATATTCGGGGGTGGTTCCGGTCATTGGTCCGTCCACCGACGACGACTGTGACTCGATACGGGAGCCACGCGCCGAAACACGGCGGACGACGGTTATAAAGGCCACTTGAATAGTAGGGCGTTGTCCCAGGATTCCGCATCGGTGGAGTCGTTTAACCGTCCGCAGTCCTGAGTCTCTGATGATGACTCGAGACACTCGACTCGACCGTCGGACAATGCTGAAATCTACGGGCGCGGCCGTCGCAGCCACGATGCTCGCCGGCTGTTCCAGTGGCGGGGATGGTGACGACGGTGGCGACTCCGAGAGTGAGGAGACGACGGCCGGCGACGACGGCGGTGACGACAGTGGCAGTTCCGGCGAGAACACCGTCGCAGTCTCTCCGGACGGCGACCTGAACTTCAAGCCCGAGGAACTCACGGTCTCCGTCGGCGACACCGTCACCTGGGACTTCCAGGCACCGTCACACAACGTCTCCGCGTGGCCGGACATGCAGGACAAGATTTCGATTCCGGACGGCGCTGAGGGCTTCGGGACGATGGAGAAAGGCGGCGAAGCCTTCGCTACCGTCGACGAGGGCACCACGTTCGAACACACCTTCGAGACTGCCGGCGAGTACACGTACGTCTGCACGCCGCACGCGGCGTCGGGTATGGTCGGCACCATCGTCGTCGAAGAGTAAGCGTCACCGCGACTCCCGCCAGAAACAGCAGTTCGTTTTTCCGCCGTCGACCGACTAGGCCGGGCTGGGCGTCTGGACCGTGGAGATGTACGCCGTCAGGTCCGTCGTGGAGATGAGGCCGACGACGGTGCCGTCCTCGTCGACGACGGGCATGTGGTGGAAGCCGTGTTCGACCATCGCGTCCGCGATGTCCTGAATGGAGTCGCCGACGCGCGCGGTCTCGACGTCGGCCGTCATGTAGCGTTCGACCGTCGTCTCGGCCTTCGGCTTGCTGCGAGCGACGATGTCGACGAAGTCGGTGGTCGTGAGGATTCCTTCGAGGTGGCCGTCGTCGTCGACGACGACGAGCGACCCGATGCCGTTCGAGAGCATGGTGTCCGCGGCGTCTTCGACGAGCGTGTCCTTCGTGGCCGTGTAGAGGTCGTCGGACATCAGCTGTCCCACGAAAATATCGTCCATGGTAGGAGTTCTCTGCGGTAGTTCCTTAAACGTTGCCAGCCCCGGCCGCGGCAGTATTCGCCGCAATAATGGAACCGCCGCGAATAATTATCAGATTCTCGAAACATACTTGGTGGGGTGCGTCGACACTCCGGTATGGACCGCCACCGGCAGTTCGAGACGCTCGCCGTCGGCCACGGCGAAGACCCCGCCGAAACGCAGCGCGGCGACGTGGTCTCCCCTATTCACCTCGCGTCCACGTTCGCCGCCCCCGAACTCGACACGGAGATGAGCCTCGACGACGTCGACCCCGACGCCGGCGAGTTCGTCTACTCCCGCCTCAACAACCCGACACGTCACGCGCTGGAGCGTCGCCTCGCCGCGCTCGAAGGCGGCGACCACGGCTTCGCGTTCGCGTCCGGCACCTCCGCCATCGCCACAGCCATCTTCGCCGCCGTCGAACCCGGCGACCACGTCGTCGCCTTCGACGACCTCTACGCCGGCACCCGCCGCATGCTCGAAGCCCTCTTCCGGGATTCGCTGGGCGTCGACGTCTCGTTCGTGGACGCCACCGACCCCGACAACGTCGCCGACGCCATCCGTCCCGAGACGACGTTCGTCTGGATGGAGACGCCGACGAACCCCCTCATGAAGCTCTGCGACGTCGAAGCAATCGCCGACATCGCCGACGACGCCGGCGTCCGCTTCGGCGTCGACAACACCTTCCTCAGCTCCTACTTCCAGCAGCCTCTGGACCTCGGCGCGGACATCGTCGCTCACTCCACCACGAAGTACCTCAACGGCCACAGCGACTCGCTCGGCGGGGCGCTCGTCACCAGCGACGACGCCATCGCCGAACAGGTCGGCTTCCTCCAGCAAGTGGGGTTAGGAAACGTGCTCGCGCCCTTCGACGCCTACCTCACGCTCCGGGGGACCAAGACGCTCTCGCCTCGGATGCGCGACCACGAAGCCAACGCGCTCGCCATCGCCGAGTACCTCGACGACCACGACCAGGTCGCCGCCGTCCACTACCCCGGCCTCGACAGCCACCCGCAGCACGACCTCGCGGACGCCCAGCAGTCGGGCTACGGCGGCATCCTCTCGGTGGAACTGGAGGGCACTATCGAGGACGCCAAGCGCTTCGTCGACGCCCTCGACGAGTTCGCGCTCGCCGTCAGCGTCGGCGGCGTCGAGTCGCTCGTGGAGCTCCCGGCCGCGATGACCCACGAGCCGATTCCGAGAGCGGAACGCGAGGAGATGGGCATCACCGACACGCTCGTCCGGCTGTCCATCGGCATCGAGGCCGTCGAAGACCTCGTCGCCGACCTCGACCGCGGGTTCGACGCGATGACCCGCGAGACGGTCACGAACTGACCGCGGCAGCGCCGTCCGCACTCCCGCCGGTCGCCCGCAGCAGCCCACTCACCATCAGCAGCACGCTCGCCGCGAAGAAGGACCCGCCCAGCGGCGAGGACGGGTTCATGAACGCCCAGTAGGCGGGCGTGGCGGCCCCGCCGACGAACACCGACAGCAGCCCGTAGAACGCCGGCGCGCAGCAACAGCACGCCGTCGCGCCCGTCGTGGCCGCCATCCCGAGCGCGGACGTCGAGGAGTCGGCGTTCCGGCCGGCCCGGTACTGTTGGGCGACGACGCCGACGTTCAGCGCGACGAGGCTCCCGAGCAGCCCGAACAGCAACACGGTGCCGACGGAGACGAACCCGCCCATCGGCACCGAGGGGAAGACGAACTCGACGGCCGGCCACGCCACCAGCGGGTCGGCGACCGGCAGCACCATCACCAGCGCCTCGGTCGGTGCGCCCACGCCGGTGTCCGGGTTGAACGTCAGCGTACCCGCCGAGATGGAGAACACGGCGACGAAGACGACGCCCGCGCCGAGCCCGGCGAGCCGCGGGCCGCGGTCCGCCCGCAGGCTCTGGACGACCGCCCAGGCGTCCCGCCGGAGGACGTACGCGACGGCGAGGACGACGGCGACGACCAGCGTGTGGCCGAGCGGGTGGTAGACGCCGCCGTTCGGCATCGCGACGGGGTAGACGACCCACGCAGCCAGCAGCACGCCGAGCGCGGTGTACCGGGGTCGCTCCGGGTAGCGCGTTCGCCCGACGACGACGCTCCCGAGCGCCATCAGAGAGGCCACGGCGAGGCTCAGCGGCGGGTAGATGTCCGTCAGTCCGGGCGTCGTCTCCGCGACCACCTGGAGTTCCACGACGCCGATGAGTCCGAACCCGCCGACGACGCTCGCGGCGAGCGCGCCGACGGCGGCCTGCGTCCCCGAGAGGAGCCGTCGGCGGTACGCAGCGACGACGCCGGCGGCTGCGACGCCGCCGAGCGCGACCAGCGCGACGAGCAGCCAGTGCGGTGTCCCCGCGTGCGTCGTCCCCGAGTGGGCCGCCGCAGTGCCCGCGAGCGCGGCTGTCGCGCCGAGCGCACCGGTGGCCCTTGCAGCGTCCACGCGTCGAATCATTGCTGGATGTTCCGCCGCCGCCCTCTTTCGCGTTCTGGTTCTCGGTCCGGCGCGCACACCAGAATCCATTAACTCCGTGCGTCCCAACGGCCGGTATGGACCGCGACCAGCGCGGCGTCCCGCGGCGCGAGTTCCTGAAAGCCGCCGTCGCCATCGGCGGCGCGAGCGCGCTGTCTGCGTGCCTGGACCGCGAGGAAGTGTCCGTCCCCACGGGGACCGACGACCCGTCCTCGCTGCCGGCACGCCAGCACGCCTGGAACGCCCACGCAGCCCGCGACGACGCCGGGAACGTCCTGCCGCCCCGCCACCACGTCCTCCTCCACTTCGACTACGACGGCGACCCGGAGGCGGACAGAGCAACGGTCGAATCCGCTCTCCGGAGCCTCGAACGCGCCTACGAGTGGTCGAACGACGGCCTCCTGTTCACACTCGGCTACACGCCGGCGTACTTCGACGCGCTCGGCGGTCCGCCTGCGGGCGTCGACCTCCCACGCCCCGAGGCGCTCTCGGACTTGGAGGACCCGACGCTCGACGAACCGGCTGCGATTCTCCACCTCGCAAGCGACCACGCCCAGGTGGTTCTGGAAGCCGGCGAGGCGATGAAGGGGGAGCGCGACACCGCCAACGACGAGTCCGTAGACGCGGCGCTCACCGACGCGTTCTCGTTCGTCGAGCGCCGAACCGGCTTCGTCGGGACGGGGCTGCCGGCCGACAATCAGGACGTCGACGGCGTCCCCGATTCGGAGCCCGTCGACGAGGACTCCCCGCTGTACATGGGGTTCAAGTCTGACTTCGAGGGGAGTCAGGCGACCGAGGACCGCGTCACCATCCAGTCCGGGCCGTTCGCGGGCGGCACCACCCAGCACGTCTCTCATATCGACCTCGACCTGCGGCAGTGGTACGAGCAGGACAGCCGCGAGCAGCGCGAGGCGAAGATGTTCTGTCCCGTCCACGCCGACGAGGACCGCATCGAGGGCACCGGCGAGAACCTCGGGGACGACCCCCAGCTCGACGACTCGCCGCCCGCCGAACAGACGGCCCGCGAGGACGGCATCGTCGGCCACGGCCAGAAGCTCAAGTCGGTGCGGGAGGACGGCCGCCCCATCATCCTCCGCCGTGACTTCGACTCGACGGACGGCGGCCGCGCGGGCGTCCACTTCCTCGCGCTCCAGCGCGACATCAGCGACTTCGTCACCACCAGAGACGCCATGAACGCCGAGGACATCTCCAGCGAGACCGCAGTCGGACGGCGCACGAACAACGGCATCCGCCAGTACCTCTCGGTCACCAACCGGGGGAACTACCTGCTGCCGCCGCGCGACCTTCGGGCGCTCCCGACGCCGGAGGGCGGCGATGCGTAGGCGTCGCTTCCTCGCCGGCCTCGGCGCGAGTGGGCTGGCGGCGAGCGCGGGGTGTCTGGGGTTCCTGGAGACGGAGCCCGCGAACCGGGAGCCGCCGCTGCCCGAGAACCGCCCCGACGAGCCCTACTACCCGACGCACTACGAGGGCATGGAGATGGCGGGGACGAGCGCGAACGGTCGGTACCGGGCGATGCTCTCGTACACGTTCCCGCACCGCTTCTGGACGGTCACGGGCGAGGAGACCGAGCGCGTGGACTTCGAGTCCAGCGAGGACGCCCACCTGATGGTCTCCGTGTGGGACGACGAGGCGGGCGTCGCGCTGCCCGCCACGAGCCCTCGCATCGAGTACACGAACCCCGACGGCGAGACCGGGCGCGTGAACCCCTGGCAGATGCTCTCTCAGCGGATGGGCGTCCACTACGGCGACAACGTCGAACTCGGGCCTGACGGCGACTACGAGGCGACCGTGCAGGTGTCGCCCGGCGGCACCCGCCGAACCGACGACGTGCAGGTGCCGGACGGCCCGCTGACGTTCTCGTTCTCGTTCCCGTTCTCGCAGGGCCGCCTGAACGACCTCGAATTCACCGACATCGCGGGCGACCGCGAGGGGACGCCGGGCGCTGTCGACCCGATGGGGATGGACGCCGTCTCGGCCGGCCAGACGCCGGCCGCCGAGTCGTTCCCGCTGGAGGTCCGAGGCACCCAGACCGCCGCGGGAGCCGAGTTCGTCGCTGCGACCGCCGACGAGCGCGGGACGCTGGCGACCGGGAGCGACGAGACGTACGTCGCGGTCTCCGTGCGCTCGGCGCACAGCCGCTTCCCGCTGGCGGCCGCCACGCTCTCGCTCGACGCCGCCGGCGACACCCACCAGCTCGTACCGACGCTCGACCCGGAGCTCGGCTACCACTACGCCGCGGCCGTCCCCGGGCTTGGTGACGGCGACGCGCTGACGGTCCGACAGGACGCCGCCTCGCAGCTCGCCCGCCACGAGGGCTACGAGACGGCGTTCTTCGGCGTCGACCCGATGGAGTTCTGACGACCGGTCGGCCGGCGAGCCGGCGAGCCCTCCGGGGCTCCCGCACCGTTACGTCACTGGACGCCCTACTCGGTGACATGTTCGCGACGGACGCCGTGACCGGAGGGAACCGATGAGCGACGTGGCACCCGCGGTCGTGCTCGACGGCGTGCGGAAGACCTACGAGCTCGGCGGTCAGCCCGTCCACGCGCTCCGGGGCGTCTCCCTGCGGCTCCCCAGGGGGTCGTACACGGCCGTGATGGGGCCCAGCGGCTCCGGGAAGTCGACGCTGATGAATCTCGTCGGCTGCCTCGACACGGCCACCGAGGGCCGGGTGGTCGTCGACGGCGAGAACGTCGGCGACCTCTCCGAGGAGGCCCGAACCACGATTCGGGGGACGGCAGTCGGGTTCGTCTTCCAGACGTTCAACCTCATGCCGCGGCTCACCGCCGCCGAGAACGTCGCGCTGCCGATGCTGTTTCAGGGCGTGCCGAGCCGCCAGCGCGACCAGCGCGCCGCCGACCTCCTCGACAGGGTCGGGCTCGGCGAGCGCACCGGCCACCGACCGAACGAACTGTCGGGCGGCCAGCGCCAGCGGGTCGCCATCGCTCGCGCGCTCGCCAACGACCCGGCGCTGTTGCTCGCCGACGAGCCCACGGGGAACCTCGACTCGGAGACCGGCCGGGACATCATGGCGCTGTTTGCGGACCTCCACGCCGCCGGCAACACCGTCCTCGTCGTCACGCACGAACGCCACATCGCCGAGCACGCCGACCGCATCGTCCACCTGCTCGACGGCGAGGTCGAGCGCGAGGAGCGCGTCGCGGAGCCCCGGCGACCGACCGCGACCGGGGGTGGTGAGCAGTGAACCCCGTCGAGAGCTTCCGGATGAGCGTGCGCGCCATCCGCGGCCACCGGCTGCGGTCGGTGCTGACGACGCTCGGGGTCGCCATCGGTGTCGCCGCCGTCATCACGTTCGTCACGCTCGGCGCGAGCCTGCAGGCCGACGTCATCGGCGAGGTGTCGGGCGACCAGCCGCCCCTGATGACGGTGTCGACCGGGCCCGCCGACGACCAGCCCGGTCCGCCCGGGGAGAGTCAGGCAGTGTTCACCGAACACGACATCGAACAGCTCCGGGCCATCGAGGACACCGCGGCGGTCGTCCCGCAGGGGACCGTTCCGATATCGGGGCTGGCCGCGGGCGGCCGGACGCTCGGCTACAATCGCCTGACTGCGACGACTCCGGAGAGCTTCGAGTACGTCGCGACCAGCGGATTCAGCGACGGGACGACGTTCGAGCAGGGCACCCGCGAGGTCGTCGTGAACGAGCCCGCGGCGCGGCTGTTCCCCGGGAACGTCTCCGTCGGCGACACCGTGGCGGTCGTCCGACAGAACGGCAGCCGCGTGAACGCGACGGTCGCTGGCGTGCTGGCGGCCGGCGAGGGGCCGTTCGGGAACGAACCCCTCCCGCAGGTGTACGTCCCGACGGACCCGTTCTACGAGACGCGGCTGGACGCGCCGAGCAGCGACTCCCCCCAGCGCGTCTACCCGACGGTGACCGTCGTCGCCAGCGAGTTCTCCGCCGTCGACGCCGTCCAGAGCGACGTCCAGACGTACCTCGACGAGGACTCCGACGCCCGAACCCTCAAACCCGGGAGCTACGAGTTCCGGGTGCAGACCGTCGAGGACCTCGTCGACCAGATTCGGGAGCTGCTGGACACCTTCACCGCGTTCGTGACCGGGGTCGCGGTCATCTCGCTCGTGGTCGGGTCCATCGGCATCGCGAACATCATGCTCGTCTCCGTCACCGAACGCACCCGCGAAATCGGCATCATGAAAGCCGTCGGCGCGCAGAACAGCGACGTCCTCCAGTTGTTCATCGTCGAGGCCGTCGTCCTCGGCGTCGTCGGCTCCCTCGCGGGCATCGTCCTCGGAGTGCTGGGGGCGTACGCTGCCACGGAGTACGTCGACCTCGCGATGACGTTCCCCGTCGAGTGGGCGGGTATCGCGGTCGTCGTCGGCATCCTCGTCGGCGTCGGGGCCGGTCTCTACCCGGCCTGGAGCGCGGCGCGGACCGACCCCATCGAGGCCCTGCGGTACGAGTGACCGCCCGCGTCGGGGTAGCGTCCCGGTCAGCCGGGGCTCGTTTTCGGTCCTCTACGTTCTGATAATCGGGCGCAAGGGTTTTTCCGACTCGGCCGCCAGAACCCGCCAATGGCAGGGGACGACGCCGAGGCGGCCGGGGGGCCCGCCGGCGGCGGCAGGCAGGACCGGACAGGGGTCTGGTCGGGCGACGCGGGGCTCGAACCGGCGGTGCGGCGGGTCGCCGGCGGCCCCGACGACAGCGGCGGCACCGACCGAACCGGACCGGCGTTCGACGGCGACGCGCTGGAGTCCGCCGTCGAGCGCGTCGAGACGGACCCGGGTGCGGTCGTCGGGGAGTACACCTGGGTCGACTACCTCGACGAGTACGGGCCCGACGGGGCGGCGGACCAGGTGCGCTCGGAGCGCGAGCGCGAGCGCCGCGAGCAGGCCCAGAGGGAGGCCGAAGCCGAGGCCGAGGACCCCGCGGAGGTGGAGGTCAGACCGCCGTATCCGCGCTGGGCGGACCTCGACGCCGACCCGCCGACGCCGGACTGGGACGCGCTGGACGCCGACCCGACGCCCGACCTCGGGTTCGAGCCGAAGGCCCGGGACGCCGTCGTCGACGAGGCCGCGCGGCGCGCGAAGCGCTTCCACGCGTTCTTCGACGAGTACACGAATCCCGAGACGACGCCCGTCGTCAAGGACGACTGGCTCTGGGAGCACTACAAGCGCGAGTACTACTACGTCGGGGAGAACGACTGGACGCGGCCCCGCGACGACGGGAACATCGTCCGGTTCGACCCGACTGACGCGCTGGGTTTCGACCCGGAGACCATCGAGACGTGGCTCTCGGTCAAGGAGACGGCCGCCGACGAGATGCTCGACCTCGAAGACGAGCGCACCGTGAACGTCCGGGAGGACGTCGATGAGGACGCGTTCTTCTCGACGCTGGACGGCCACACGACGCTCGCGAACCGCTACGACCTCGAGAAGGCGGTGCCGATGGCGAAGAAACGCCAC
Source organism: Halobacterium jilantaiense (assembly GCF_900110535.1). Classification (NCBI taxonomy): domain Archaea; kingdom Methanobacteriati; phylum Methanobacteriota; class Halobacteria; order Halobacteriales; family Halobacteriaceae; genus Halobacterium; species Halobacterium jilantaiense. Next base: position 585,061 of record NZ_FOJA01000001.1, on the reverse strand, counting down.
TTCACCGAGGTGGAGCGCTACTGGGTGAACAAGCCCGCGGCGTTCGTCGTCATCTTCCACAGCGACCGCGAGAACGAGGAGAAGTACTACGTCGTCGAGCCGTACCGCAACGAGATCGAGGAAGACCTCCAGGACTTCCTGACGGGGAAGCTCCGGACCGCCATCAAGTACGCGAGCGACGACGTGGCGGCGGCCGCGGACGCCGACCAGCGGAAGACCGTCATCGAGCGCGAGACCCGGAAGCTGCTGGCGCGGTACGACCTCTTCGACGACCCCGACGCGGGCGAGTCGCTCGTCGACCGGCTGCTCGGGTCGCTCGGGCTCCGTGACCGCCCGGGTGACACGGACGACGGGGGGCCGCACCTCGATGGTATCCAGGCGCGCCCCGAGCCCGCAGTGCTCGCAGACGACCCCGACGAACTCACGGAGTACCAGGTGGAGACGCTGCTGTACACGCTCCAGCGGGACTTCGTCGGCTACGAGCGCATCGACCCCATCAAGCACGACATCAACGTCGAGGACATCTCCGTCGACGGCTGGAACTCGCCGGTGTTCGTCTATCACACGGACTACGAGAACCTCATCACGAACGTCCACCACGGACAGGAGAGCCTCGACGACTTCGTCGTGAAGCTGGCCCAGCGCTCCGGGAAGGGCATCTCGAAGCGCCAGCCGCAGGTCGACGCGACGCTGCCGGACGGCTCCCGCGCCCAACTCACGCTCGGCAAGGAGGTCAGCGACCACGGCACGAACTACACCATCCGGCAGTTCAAGGACGTGCCGTTCACGCCAATCGACCTCGTGAACTGGCAGACGTTCTCGCTGGACGAGATGGCGTTCCTCTGGCTCTGCATCGAGAACGACAAGTCCATCGTGTTCGCGGGCGGCACCGCCTCGGGGAAGACGACGAGCCTGAACGCCGTCTCGCTGTTCATCCCGAGCAACACCAAAATCGTCTCCATCGAGGACACGCGGGAGGTCGAACTCCCACAGCGCAACTGGATCGCTTCCGTCACCCGGCCGAGCTTCGGGGAGGACGAGACCGGTGACATCGACGAGTTCGACCTGCTGGAAGCCGCGCTCCGCCAGCGCCCCGACTACATCGTGATGGGCGAGGTGCGCGGCGAGGAGGGTCGCACGCTGTTCCAGGTCATGTCGACCGGCCACACGACGTACACGACCTTCCACGCGGACAACGTCGGCGAGGTCCTCAAGCGGTTCACCACCGAACCCATCAACGTCTCGAAGACGCTGTTCACAGCGCTGGACCTCGTGTCGATCCAGTCCCAGACGCGGGTCGCGGGCAAGAAGGTCCGCCGGAACCGGTCCATCACCGAAATCAACCGCTACGACCCCGAGAACGACGAGATAAACGTCAACGACGTGTTCCAGTGGGAGCCCGAGGACGACGAGTACCGTCAGACGGCGGACTCCTCCACGCTGGAGGAGATTCGCTTCGACCGCGGCTGGACCCAGCTGGAGCTCGACCGCGAACTCCAGGAGCGCCGCGTGCTGCTCGCCTACCTCATCACGGAAGGCCTCAACGAGTACGCGCAGGTCGCGGCGACCGCCCAGGCCTACATCAACGACCCGGAGACCATCCTCGCGCTCGTCGCGAACGACCAGCTCGCCGACGCGCTAGCGGACCTCCGGCAGATGGAGAGCGTGTTCATCAACGTCGACCCGGACAAGGAGGAGATGGTGCCTCGCCCCGACCCGAGCGAGCCGGTGCTCGCGGAAGCCGAGGCGGTCGTCGCCGAGGCCCGCGCCGAGGACGGCATCCTCGTCGAGTACGAAGACGAGACGCCAGACTCTCTCGCGGAGGCGCTCGCCCCCGAGAACGCCGTGACGGACGACGTGGTCGCCGACACGCGCGGTCTCGGGCCCGAGGACCTGGAGTCAGCCATCGAGCGCGTCACCGACAGCGACCTCGGCGACGAGGACTTCGGTGACTTCGAGCCGATGAGCGCCGACGACGCCGAAGACGACGGCCTCGACGAGGGAGCGAGCGAGGCTGCGGACGGCGGACAGCCACGGGAGTCGACGGACCTGGGGCTCGGAGGCAGCGAGGAACCCGCGGACGGGCCGGAGGAGGCTGAGGACGGATGAGCACCGGGTCCCGCAGCTTCGGGCAGGGCGCGGACGCGCTCGCCGACGCCTTCTACCCGCTGTACCAGTGGGCGTTCAGCGACCGCAGCGACTTCGTCGGCGACATCGAGACGAAGCTCGCCGAAGCCCGGATGGACGACCCCGTGGAGCTGTTCGTCTCCCGGGCACTCGGCGTCGGCGTGCTGCTCGGTGGCGTGCTCTGGCTGCTCGGCCTGGGCCTCGGCTACGTCCTGTTCTACCTCGGATTCGTTCCGACGGAGACGCTCATCGGCGTCCCCGTCCCGAACGAGACGCTGCTGGCGGTCGTCTCGGCGCTGAAGATTCCCGCCCTCGTCGTCGCCACCGGCCTCGTCTTCGGACTTCTGGGGTTCACGCTCGGGTTCGGCGGCCTCGTCGCGGTCCCCTACATGCGGTCGAACAGCCGGGAGCGCGAGATCAACATGCTGCTCGCGGACTCCGTCTCGTTCATGTACGCGCTCTCCATCGGCGGCATGAACCAGCTCGAAATCCTCGAAGCGATGGCGAAGGCCGACGACACCTACGGCGAGGTCGCGATGGAGTTCCGGGCCATCGTCCAGGAGACCGAGTACTTCGACACCGACTACCGGACGGCGGTGCGGAACCGCGCGATGGAGACGCCGAGCGACGAACTCAGCCAGTTCCTGACGGACATGCTCTCCATCATCAACTCCGGCGGGAACATGACGGAGTTCCTCGCGGACAAGAAGGACAAGCACATGCGAACCGCGAAACAGCAACAGGAACTCACCCTGGAGACGCTGGAGCTGTTCGGCGAGATGTACATGACGCTCTCGCTGTTCCCACTCCTCCTCATCATCATCCTCGTCATCATGAGCATGCTCGGGCAGGCCCAGATGTTCCTGCTGTACGCCACCGTCTACGTGCTCACGCCGATGGTCGGCGTCGGCTTCCTCGTGCTGGTGGCGACAGTCAAGGAGGACGAGCCGGGCGACGGCTATCTGGAACTCGGCGACGGCGAGACGAGCCGGGAACCCGGCCTGCGGGACCTCGGGCTCGTCGAGCGCTTCGTCGGCGAGTACGGCATCTTCGACCGCGTGCGGAGCCGCGAGGGCACCCACGAGACCGTGCGGCTGCTCAAGCACCCGGGCGGCTTCTTCCGCGACCGGCCGCTGTTCACGCTCGCGTTCACCGTTCCCGTCACGCTCGTCGTGATGGGGGCGGCCGTCTTCGGCGGCGTCGCACCCACCAGCTGGCAGGGGATGGTGGACCAGCCCGTCTGGGGGACGTTCCTCTACGCGTACGTCCCGCTGTACGCCATCGGCGTGCCGCTGGCGGTGTTCCGCGAGTGGAATGTGCGCTCCCGGCACCGCATCACGAACAAGCTCTCGGACAACCTCCGGAAGCTCTCCTCGGCGAACGACACCGGGATGACGCTGCTGGAGTCCGTCCAGACCGTCGCCGACACCACCACCGGGAAACTCGGTGAGGAGTTCGAGGTGATGTACGCGAAGGTGAACTACGGCACGAGCCTGCGGCAGGCGCTCGTCGAGTTCAACAACAAGTACCACATCCCGCGACTCGCCCGCACGGTGAAGCTCGTCGCGAAAGCTCAGGAGGCCTCCAGCCAGATTACGGCGGTCCTCACGACCGCAGCGCAGGCCAGCGAGAATCAGGACGACATCGACCGCGAGCGGCGCTCCCGAGCGCGCATGCAGGTCGTCATCATCGTCATGACATACCTCACGCTGCTGGCGGTGATGGTCATCCTCGACGTGAAGTTCCTCGGCACGATGGAGGGGCTCTCGACGTCGGCGGGCGCTGGCGGTCAGGCCGCGGAGGCCGGCGCGAACCAACTGGACTTCGGCGGCGGCATCGACACGGACGCGCTCGGCGCGATGTTCTTCCACGCCGTCACCATCCAGGGGCTCGTCTCCGGGTTCATCGCGGGCTACATCCGGGACGCCAGCGTGCTCGCGGGGGTGAAGTTCGCGGTCGTGCTGCCGACCATTGCCCTGCTCGTGTTCTCGTTCGCGTGACCATGACCGCCAGCACACTCCCGGGACGGCGCGCGCAGACCACGATCGACTTCACCGTGGGCATCAGCGTCTTCCTGGTGACGGTGGCGTTCGCGTTCGCGTTCGTCCCCGGCATCATCGCGCCGTTCGCGGACGCGGGGACGGCCGACCCGGCGACGGCGAACCGCATTGCCGACGGCCTGGCGACGGACCGGCTCTCAGTTGCCGGCGAGGAGTACGTCCTCGACGACGAGCGCGCCGCCGACTTCTTCGGCGACCCGGACGCAATCGACCGCCTCGCGGTCCCCGAGTACCGGACCGTGAACGTCACCATCGAGAACGCGACCGGAGTCGTCGACGTCGGCGGCGAGCGCGCCGCCGCCGGCCCCGAGACGCCGTCGAACGCCGACGTGACGACCGCGTGGCGAACCGTGACAACCGACGACCGGCGGCTCGAACTGACCGTGCGGGTGTGGTAGCGTGCGCGCACAGGCCCACACTCTCGAAGGCGTCGCCGCGGCCCTCATCGTCGTCGCGGCCGTCGCGTTCACGCTCCAGGGGACGGCTGTGACGCCGCTGACCGCCAGCACCGCCAGCCAGCACATCGAGACCCAGCACGAGCGCGCCGCGGCGAGCGTCCTCGAAACCTCGCGTGGCGACGGCTCGCTCTCCGAGACGCTCCGGTACTGGAACGCCTCCGGCGGGGAGTTCGCGAACACCAGCGAGGACGGCTACTACGTCGGCGACCCGCCGAACACGACGTTCGGGCGGGCGCTCGCTGCGACGTTCGGCGGGGACCGCGCAATCGCGTACAACGTCAACGTCTACTACGTCACGGACGACGGCGACCGCCGACAGCGCCGCGTCGTCTACACGGGCGCGCCGAGCGCGGACTCCGTCGGCTCGACCCGGACCGTCACGGTCTACGACGACCAGCAGGTCGTGAACGAGCGCGGCACGGCGGTCGGGCCGAGCGTCGAGAACGCCTCGTACCTCGGTCCCGACACGCCCGGAGCGGTGTACGGCGTCTACACGGTGGAGGTGGTCGCGTGGCGGACGTGAGCCGCGGCGTCTCCACCGCGCTCGGGTACGTCCTCAACCTCGGGGTGGCGACGCTGCTCGTGACCATCCTGCTGCTGTCCGCGGGCACGCTCGTCGAGGACCAGCGCGACCGCGCCGCCGACACGGAACTGGACGTCGTCGGCGAACGCCTCGCCGCGGACCTCGCGGCCGCCGACCGCCTCGCGCGCACCAACGACCCGACTGCGGTGCGAGTCGAGGTCGACGTGCCGGCACGCGTCGCCGGCAGCTACTACACGGCCAGCGTGAACGAGAACGGGAACGGCAACATCGTCCTCCGCGCCGACCAGCCGGACGTCGAGGTCGTCGTGCCGTTCGAGACGACGACCCCCGTACAGGCGTCGACCGTGGACGGCGGCGACCTCGCGGTCGTCTACGACCCCGGTAACGACACGCTGGTGGTGACCGATGCGTAGCCCGCCGGCTGCCAGTCGCGGCGAGACCGCGCGCGGCCTCAGCGACGTCATCGGGTTCGTGCTCGTGTTCGGACTCATCGTCTCCGCCGTCGCCGTCGTCTCCGTCGGCGGCTTCCAGGTGCTCGAAGACGCCCGCGACAGCCAGCAGGTGACGAACGCCGAGCAGGCCCTCGACGTGCTGGACGGCAACGTCGAGGACCTCGCGGTCCGGGGCGCGCCGCGACGCAGTACGGAGATTCTGCTGTCGGAGGCGGAACTCGACTTCGGCGACCCGGTGACGTTCAACGTCACCGCGGGCGGCACGAACTACTACGCGGCGAACGTCACGCCGCTGGTCTACCGGACCGACGGCGGTGCCGAACTCGTCTACGTGAACGGCGCTGTCCTCCGACAGCACGGCGACGACGCCTACCTCGCGAACGAACCCCGGGTGTCGGCCGGCGACCGCACGTTCGTTCCGTTCGTCGTCACGAGCGCGCGCAGCAACGGCGCGTCGGCGACGAACGCTCGTCGCATCCTCGTGCGAACCGTCGTCAACGGTCGCGATGTCCGGACGTTCGACGACCCGGACACGCGCCTGAACGTCACGACACCGAGGGCAGCGGCCTGGGAGCGCTACCTCGAAGCCGAACTCGCCGTCGACTGCGACGGCCCCGACGACGGTTTCACTGGGCGAGTGTCCTGTCCGCTCCCCGGCGACGAAGTGTACGTGCAGGCCATCGGCGTCGGCGTCTCGGTCTAGGTGAGCGTGACGTTCACGGAGTTCTCGGTGACGTGCAGGAACGTCAGCACGCGGCCCGACGAGGAGTTGTAGTCGACGTCCACAGTCGACGCGGCCAGGTCCGTGCTGGCGGAGTTCCCCGGCGGGTCGTTTTTCCCCTTCGACGTCACTTCGAGATCGACGTTCGGCCCCATCTCCGCGAGGTACGTGTTCACGATGTTCCCCACGGAGTCGTTAGTCAGCGGCGACGACCCGTCCTGGTAGGCGAGATTCGTCGCGCCGGTCAGGTCGAAGTGCAGTTCGGGCGTCTTGTCGTTCTTTCCGCTGCACTCGTACGTGAACGACGACCCGGAGTCCCGGCCCTCGGTCCACGCCGTGTCGTTGACCCACTCGTGGACGGTGCCGCCGTTCTCGTAGGTCGCAGCCACCGTCGGACTGTCCCCCTTGCACGGATTCCCGCCGTCGAGTTCCACCTCGAAGCGGTCGGTGCCGCCGTCGTCCGCGACCATCGCCCAGTGCAGGTCGTTGAACGACGATGCCTTGTTCGGGTACAGTGAGAACTGGAGGTTCTCGATGGGTTGGTCGTCCCCGAGCCCCCGGAGTTCGATCGGCGTCTCCTCGAGCGTGTAGGTCCCGCCCGACCCCCGCGCAATCAGTTCGAGTTCCACCCGGCCAGCCGTCTCGTTCACGGTGACGTTGCCAGTCGAACGCTCCCGGAAGAACTGCTCCCAGCCCCGGTAGTAGTCGCTGTCGACCCGAACGACGACGGTGCCGCCGGACAGCGGATTCGACCGGTTCGAGTCACTCGCCACGGGGAACACCGACGTCACCGGCGACCCCGACACGCGAGCCAGCGGCGCGCCCGCGAACGTCGACGACTCGCCGCCGACGCGAATCACGGGCAGCGTCAGCGTCGCGTCCTGATAGTTGAACTCGGGCGGTGACAGCATCTCGGCTCCGCGGCCCGAGGTGCGCCAGACGCCGCCGCCCTGGAACGCCACCCGGGTGTCGCCGCGCTCGTACACCACCTCGCCCATCGTCGTGTTCAGAACCGTGCCGACCTGGCTGCCGTTCTCGTCCAGACGCAGTACCGAGATGCGGCCGGCGTCGGGCTTCACCGCGTACGCCCCGCTGCGGGACTCCGACAGCGAGACCGACTGGCTGTCGGTCCGACCGAGCGCCACCACGGCCGTCCGACTGTCCAGCTGGCTGAGCGACTGCTCGACGCGCTGCGCGTTCGTCGCCTCCTCTGCGCCGTCCAGCGCGGGCGCTGCGAACGCCACCACCGACGTGACCCCCAGAACGGTGATGGCCAGCAGCAACACCAGTCCGATGGTCTCCGACTGCCCCCGCCCCCGACCCGTCATGCTCGTCCGTAGCGGACCACGGTGCATCAACCTGATGGGCAACGAGCCGCCACCTCGACGGAACGCCGACTGACCAGTCCGAATCAGTGCGAGCCGCCACGGTCCACGCGCCGAACCGCCAGCGGGCTTCGTTGTCTGCGGTTCGTTCTCCGTCCTGACGCTGCACAGGGCTATCCCCCCGCTGACAGCAGTACTTTTATTCACTGATAACTAGGGGCGTATCATGACCGACGACCGGGGGGTGTCCGAGGTGCTCGGTGTCGTGCTCCTCCTCGGCATGACGGTGCTGGCGGTGACCACGATTATCGTGGTGGGTGGGCAGTCACTCGACCAGGCCCAGCAGCAGGTATCCCGAGAGCGGTCGGAGCTAGTCGCGGACAGTTTCCACGACGCGGTCGTCGACGCGACGGACGGTGGCGACGGCACTGCCACCGTCGACCTCGGCGGCGTTCAGGCGCGGACAGACAGCGACAGCGGTTGGATACGAGTCACCAGAAACGGCAGCCACGAGGTCGTCAACCAGAGCCTCGGCTCGGTCGTCTTCGGGGACGGCGCGACCGACCACGTCGTGTACCAGGCGGGTGCGGTCTTCCGGGCCGACAACGGACGGATGACGCGAATCCACGAACCCTCGCTGGCGTACTGGGACGAGACGCTGACGCTGCGGCTGGTCGACCTCGCCGGCGACGCCTCGACGAACGGCCGGCTCGCGCTCGACACGACTCCCGGCTCGGGAGCGAGCGTGAACGAGTCGTGGTCGAACCCCGTCGAGGACACCGCGCTCACGGTCACGATTCACAGCGAGTACTACCGGGCGTGGGGCGAGTACATCGCCCGGGAGACGCCCGCGACACCGTTCTACCCCGGGAACGAGACCGTCACTGCTACCTTCGGTCGGGGTCGCGTCGTCGACAACGTGACCGCTGGCATCGTCGCGGGCGTCCCCAGTCGCAGCCTAGAACTCACCCAGGGGTTCTCCGCGGACAGCTACGACTCGACTGTCGCGCCGTACAGCGGCTCCGGGAGCGCCGGCCGCGTCGTTTCGGCCGGTGGCGTCGTGGTGAACGGCGGCGCGAGCGTCCAGGGTGACCTCCGGACGGGTGGCGACCTCACCGTGACCAGCGGCGGGTCCCTCGACGGGTCGGTGCACGTGAGCGGCGACCTCGTCGTCGACGGCGGCGGCAGTGTCGAGGCGGGTCCGGACGGCGGCTGGGTCGGCGGTGACGCGACCGTCGACTGGGGGTCGTCGTTCGACGGCCCGCTCCGCTACCAGGGGAGCCTCACTGACCCCGGCGGCAACGTCGAGAACGCGACCCAGGAGCCGGTCGCAGTCGACGCTCAGACACCTGGCCACATCGAAGACTACGTGGACGACACGGTCTCGCTCGCGGCCGGCGGCAACGACAACAGCGAGACGACCGCCATCACCGGCGACCAGCTCGCCTGTTCGGACGGCGTCGGCGAGACGTGTACGCTGACGGCGGGCACGTACTACCTCGACTCGCTGTCGCTGACCAACGACAACATCGAGTTCCAGCCGTCCGGCGGCGAAATCACGCTCGTCGTGGACGGCGACATCTCGCTCGGCGGCAGTACGACAGTGCGCGTCGTCGGGGACGGCCGCGTGAACGTGGTCGCGACTGGCGACTACGACCAGCAGGGTGGTGCGACCGTCACGAACACCGACGACGACGCGACCCGGCTCTGGCTCTACCTTCCGAAACACAGCAGCGCGTACCTCGAAGGCGGCGGCGAGTTCGTCGGCGTCATCTACGGACCGGGCGGCGACGACGCGGGCGCGTACATCGACCCGAGCGTCCCGATATACGGCGCGCTCGTCGGCGACATCGAGTTTGCCGGCGACGGCGTCCCGGTCCACTACGACCACGCGCTCGCTTCGGTCAGGCCCGTCCCGGTCGACGACTACGGCGGGGACGGCGGCGTCCCCCTGAACAAGCACAGCGCTCCGATCGACTTCGCCCACGTCCGGACGGTCAGCCTCAACGTCACCGCATCCTGACTGCGCCCGGCCGGAACCACCGCTTCCGTCTCCTCGTCGCCGTGCGGGCGTAAGGGATCGAGTGGAGCCGAGACTTCCGAAACGTCACACGTGGGGTCGCTCCTCACTGCACGGGCGTGACGGGAGTCTCGTGAGCGTAGCGAACGAGACAACGTCACGGCCGTGAACAGGTGCGCGAGTGAACGGGCGTGACGGGAGTCGAACCAGAGGCGAGACTCGCTCCGCTCGTCTCGCGTACTTCGAGTCCGCCACGCCGGTTCGTTCGTTGCTCGCTGCGCTCGCTCCTCGCTGCACGGGCGTGACGGGACTCGAACCCGCGATCTAGAGGTTAGGAACCTCTCGCCGTGTCCGCTTGGCCACACGCCCCTCGTGAGAGGGGTGGGAGCGCCGGAGAAAAACGGTTACGCTAGGGGGCGGCGAGAGACGGGGTCGTTAGTTGGCCGCGGTGTCGTCGCGGTCCGCGGTGGTGTCGGTGTCGACGTCAGTGGCGTCGACGTCGGTGGCGTCCTCCGCCGCATCGCCATCTCGAATCTCCTGGAGTTCCTGTTCGACTTCTTCGCGGCCCTTCTGGAATTCGCCGATTGCTTCGCCGCTGGAACGGGCGAGTTTCGGGATCTTGTTGGCACCGAACAGGAGGACGGCAATGAGCAGGATGACGGCCCACTCCATGCCGCCCGGTAGCCCGCCGATGAACAGTGGGGTACTGGTGAGCATCGCTATCTGGGGGTAGCCCTCTCGCAATTATAGGCTTTATGCTCGCCTCAGGTTCGTAGTGACCTGGGTTCTCCGCTGGAGACGCCTGAATGCTTGCGAATTAGACGAATTCGCTTAATGGGTGTGTCGCTGTCAGGTAATTCCATTGAATTCTGGAGTGGCCCAGTATGACTACCCGAATTCACCCTCACTCGCCGGTCGGCGGCTACCGCTAGGTTACTCTTGACGACAGAGCGCTCTTTGTCACGTTCGCCCGGTCTGCTACACTTGACGCCGGCTTGTAGACTGTTCTCGTTGTGACTGTCTGCGTGAGCGCGTTCCGGGCAGACGGTTCGGTTTTCTGATTGGCAATTTGTGGCCTCTGGAGATGTAGTGTCCGTGGCACAAGAACGGATAGGGCCATACACGACTTCATATGATATTATTGTAGTTACTGTCGCATACAAAATCTTTATACCTTGGTGTGAAATACCACGGGTTGATGTTCCAGAGAACATCTACGATTGCCGTGGCCGCTCTCGTGGCTATCACAGCCCTTTCCGGCGGTGCCATGGCCGCCCAGAGCAGTTCAGTTACAGACTCCTCAGCAACTCAGGCGCTCGACACAGACCTCGGTGTTGCCGACCACACCTCCGGTGGCGGTTCAGCCGCCCCGCGCCCGCCGGGCATAGACCTGCCCACGATTCCGACCGGATACGCCACACCTGAGATTGGAATTCACGGGCCGTCGATAGACCCCGGCTTTCCGTATCCCGGAGAAGGGCCCTGTGACCAGCCGCCTTTCGTGCCTACCTGCTAAGCAGCCTTCCGCACTGCTCTCCTCTAGCCAGAGTTCTTTGCCGAATGCATCCGCGCTCTGTAGTAGCGGCGATGTGGCGTTCACGCTTCTGATCGTATGATACCCATCTGTCGAAACTATTGACCAGCATGCTGTTGTCGCACTGCGCCACCGTGGCTGCAATTCCGGACGCCAGCGCGCAAAATGTTGCCTTTGATACAGCCCTCACAGACACGGACCTGCGGTAGTGGTCGTGTATTCCAGTTGTGACGCCCTCTTTCAGGTAGGCGTCGATGACGAACTTGCCGGTCCGGGGCGTGCTCTCACTGAAACCGACATTATCGGCAAGGTACGTCCAAACGACAGACTGGGCCGCGCAGACGGCGCAGATGTTTTCCGGTCTTGGTTAATCGCGGGCGACCGGTGTGGTATCCCGAGCCGACGCCCGCGGAGTTTTTCCCGAGGGCGGTGAAAAGACTGAGAGTATGAGCGATACCACGAAGTCGAACTCCACGGTCGAGTACGACCCGAGCGAGAACCACTCGTACCCCGACGAGCGACTGAACGAGGTTCTGGAGTTCGTGCTGAACCACGAGGAGGTGACGGCCTATCTGGAAGCGCAGAACATCAACCCGGTGAACAGGAAGGGGTACAACGACCACGGTGCGAAGCACATCGAAATCGTGCGGAACCGCGCGCTGCGACTGTACGAACTCCTGAAGCGCGGCGGCGTCCCGTTCAACGGCGCGACCGACCAGGGTCTCGACGAGGCCGACGAGCCGGTCATCGTCGCGCTCGCGGCGACCCTCCACGACATCGGGCACGTCGTCCACCGCGACGACCACGCCTACTACTCGATTCCGCTGGCGGCGGACATCCTCGACCGCATCCTCCCCGAGTTCTACGATACTGCCGACGCCGTCCGCGTCAAAGGCGAGGTGCTGCACGCCATCCTCTGTCACCACACCGAGGAGGACCCGCTGACGACCGAGGCGGGCGTCATCCGCGTCTCGGACGGGCTCGACATGGAGCACGGGCGCTCCCGCCTGCCGTACGAGCGCGGCGGCCGCGGCATCAACACCCTCTCCAGTCAGGCCATCCAGCGCGTCTCTCTGCAGGAGGGCGACGAGACGCCGGTACTCGTCGAAATCGAGATGCGGAACGCCGCCGGCGTCTATCAGGTCGACAACCTCCTGAAGGAGAAGCTCCACCGGTCGGGCATCGAGGACGACGTGCGCATCGTCGCGCTGAACTCCACGGGCGACGGCGACGCGCTCGTCGAACGCATCGAGCTGTAGTCGGAGCGACCGTCAGCGGGGGACGGACGCCTCGCGACCGCGCTGCCAGACGTACACGAGCGCCGCAGCGGGCGGCCCGACGAGGACACCGAGCACGCCGAGCCCGGGAATCAGGAGCAATGCTGGACCGATGAATTGGAACGCGACGACGGAGATGGGGGCGAGTAGCGCGTACGACCACGCCAGTTCGACGCCCGTGCCGTGTTCGGCGAGCGCCCGGCTGTCCAGTTCGAACAGCGCGGCGAGCGTCACCGTCATCGCGGCACCGGCCGCGAGCATCGCTTGGTCGGGATTCGCGTCTCCGAGCGCGCCGACGCCGAACGTGAGCGCTGGTACGGCACCCCAGAGCGCGCCAGCCAGCAGTATCAGTCGTCGGTGGCCGATGTCGCGGAGGGAGGGCTGGGCGGACTCTGTCGCCATGGTCTCACGTCTTCGCCGGATCGGTATAAATACGGCGTCACCTCGCAGCGTGTGATTACGCTGTCGCTTCGGGCTCTGTCCCGTCGTCCTCGGCTTCGAATCCGTCCTCGAATGTGAACGTCCCGTTCCGCTGGACAATTTCCCCGTCGACCTCGATGTACGAGTCCTCGCTCATGTCCGTAATCATGTCGACGTGGATGCTGGAGTCGTTGCGCTCGCGGTCCTCGCCGACGTTCTCCTCGTAGGCGCGGCCGAGCGCGAGGTGGACGGTGTCGCCCATCTTCTCGTCGAACAGCATGTTGTACGTGAACTGGTCGATGCCGCGGTTCATCCCGATGCCGAGTTCGCCGAGGCGGCGCGCGCCCTCGTCGGTCTCCAGAATCTCGTCGAGGGCGTCCTCGTTCTGGCTCGCGGAGTACTCGACGACTTCCCCGTCTTCGAACGTGAGTCGGGCGTCCAGAATCTCCTCGCCGCGCCACATCCGCGGCAGGTCGAAGTGGACGGTGCCCTCGACGCTGTCCGGGACGGGAGCCGTGAACACCTCGCCGCCCGGCATGTTCGCGTCGTCGGCGTCGTTCTCGGGAATCATGCCGTCGACGGACATCGTGAGGTCCGTCTCGTCGCCCGAGACGATGCGGACCTCGCTGGCACCGTCGAGAAGCTCCACCATCTGGGCCTGAAACTCGCGCTGCTCGTCCCAGTCACGGTCGACGGCCCGGTAGACGAAGTCCTCGTAGGCCGCGGTGCTCATCTCGGCCTTCTGGGCGTTCCCGGGCGCGGGGTACTGGGTGCCGACCCAGCGCGTGTCGGCGAGCTGCTCCTGGATTTCCGTGTTCGCGCGGCGCGCCGCCGTCTGGTTCTCCGGTGGGACGTCGCTGGTCTCCGCGACGTTCTCGGAGCCGCGGATGCCGATGTAGGCGTCGGTCTCCTCCAGCGCCGCCAGCCGGTGGTCGAGCAGCGTGTAGTCGTCTTCGTCCATCGCTCGGTCGTAGGCTCGACTCGAACGCGGGTGCCGCCACGAGAGCGACGGCCGAGCACCGATTTCGCCGAGCTTCTCGTAGATCGCGACGACGAGGTCCTCGGCCACGGCAGGGGCGTTGACCTCGACCATGTCGCCCGGTTCGGCTTCGACGCAGTCCTCGACGAGAATCTCCGCGTGACGGCGAATCCGTTCGTCCATACGACCACCCGACGGCGTGCGGACTAAGGCCTGTGGGTAGCGGTCATCCGGCAATCCGCGGACCGCTTCGGTCCATTCAAACACCCCCGCACAGTATTTCGGTTCGTAACCGTGGCCGAGTCTGGCAACCCGGTCTCGTTGCTCCGGAACACCGAGTTCGCTGCCCTCGCAGGCACGGCGTTCGCGCGAGCACAGGCGTACTCCACGATTCTCATCGCGCTCGCGCTGTACGCCGACGCCTTCGGCACCACGGGCGTCGTCGAGGGGCTCTGGGTGACGGGGTTCGCCGTCGTGCAGGCGTTCATCGTCCTGCCGCTCGGCCGCGCTGTCGACACCGGGAACGCGAAGCGCTGGCTGCTCGCCGGCCTGCTCATCAACGTCGCCGTGTTCGTCGCGTTCGCGTTCGTCTCCAACCCCGTCGAGGTGTTGCTCGTCCGCGTCGTCCAGGGCCTCGGCGCGAGCATCCTCTGGATTACGGGGTCGACGGTCGTCGGCGAAATCGCCACCACTGGCGCTCGCGGGCGGTGGCTCGGCGTCTACAACCAGGTCGGTGCCACGTCGTCGTTCCTCGGCGACCTCGTCGGCGGCTACCTCCTGTACGCGTACGGCTTCCCCCACACGTACGCGTTCCTCGCGCTCGTCACTGTCGCTGCGACCGTGCTCGTCCTCGTCGCGCTCCGGGACAACCCCGGCGGACAGGCCGACGAAGAGGAACGCACCGGGCTGGAGACGCTGGTCGGGCTGCTCGACGTGCCGATGGTGCGTGCGCTCGTCGCGTTCCGCACCGCGTTCAGCGTCGGGAAGATGTCCATCATCATCTTCCTCCCCATCTACGCCCGCACCCAGTTCGGCGTCGGCGCGTTCGCCATCGGTGCCATCCACGGCGGCGGTAAGCTCGCGAAGGCGGTCCTCCAGGGGTACGTGGGCGACCTGACCGACCGCGTCGGGAAGAAACACTACTTCGTGCTCGTCGGCGCGCTGCTCTACGGCGCTGGCATCGCGATGGTGCCGCTCGCGCCCCACGCCCAGCGCGCCTTCGAGGCGGTGACCGTGGCCGGCCTCGGCTACGCGTACACCGTCACGCCCGCCGTCGCCACGCTGTTCACGGCCTACCTCGTGCTCGGCGTCGCGGACTCCATCCGGCTGCCCGCGAGCATGGCGCTGTTCGTCACCGAGGGCGAACGCCTCGACTCGCCGGCGTCGGCGATGAGCCTGCGCTCCATCTCCTGGAAGGTCGGCCAGGTCACCGGCCCGCTCTCGGTCGGACTCATCAAGGACGTCTTCGGCCCAACGACGGCGTTCCTCACGGCCGCCGCGTTCATCGCCGCGTCCGCGGGCGTCTTCCTGGTCGTCCGCGCTCGGACCTCGATGCCCGAGGCCAGACCCCAGCCCGGGGACTGACCGGAGCAGAGCCGGCGTCAGTCCCGCCAGTCGAAGCCGTCGGTCCTGACTTCTTCGACCGCCGCGTCGACACTCGCTTCCGGGCTGTCGTCCGGTGACTCGTCACCGGCCCCAGCGGCGTCGACTTCGAACTGAGCGACCTGCTCGCGGAGCGCCGCCGCGCGGTCGGAGAGGGTCCGAGTCTGTTCGGTGACCTCCCCGAGTGTCGCGGCCTGCTCGCCCGCGGCGTCCGCCGCCTGGTCGGCCTCCTCGGCGGTTTCCTCGCCGAGGCCGACCACGTCGTCGACGGCCGCCGCTACGTCTGTCACAGACGACGCCTGGTCGTCCATCGCCCGCGAAATCTCCTGGACGCCGGTGTCGGCCTCCTCGATGCGCGCCACAATGTCCGAGAGGGCGTCCTCCGTCGCCTCCACGGTCTCGACGCCGTCGGCGACGCGGTCCTGAATGCCGTCCATCGCCGCCACGCTCTCGTCGGTCTGCTCGCGAACTTCCGTGACGAGCGCCTCGATTTCGGCGGCGGACTCCTTGGTCTCGTCGGCGAGGTCTTTCACCTCGTCGGCGACGACGGCGAAGCCCTCGCCGTCCTTGTCGGCGCGGGCCGCCTCGATGTTCGCGTTCAGTGCGAGCATGTTCGTCTGCTCCGCGATGTCCGTGATGACGTCCACGATGTCCTCGATTTCGGCCATCCGGGACTCCAGTTCGCGGACCGCCGCGGCCGTCCGTTCGGTCTCCGTCTCGATGTCCCGGAGTTCGGCGACGGCGTCGCTGGCGGCCTCGCGCCCGTCGTCGCCCAGCGCGGCCGCGCTCTGTGACGTCTCGGCGACCTCGTCGGCGCTCGCAGCGACCTCCTCGATGGTCGCGGACATCTCGTCGGTCTCGCCCGCCACGCCCTCTAGTTCGTCGCGCTGCTCGTCCGTGCGCTCGCTGATGCGGCCGACGGCGTCGGAGACCTCGCGCCCCGTCTGCTCGACGCGCTCCGCGTGCGCCGACGCCTCGTCGCTCGCGGCCGCCACCTCGTCGGCGAACGCCACGACGTCCGCGACCGTCGACTCCATGTCCGCCGCCATCTCGTTGAACGACGCCGCCACGTCCGCCATCGCCGTCTGGTCGACGGTCTCGTCGAGCCGCACCGTCAGGTCGCCCGCGGCGTACGCCGCCATCGACGCCGAGAACTCGCTGGCCGTCTCCTCCAGTTCCCGGGCCTGCTGTTCGGACGCCTGTCGCGCGTCCTCGGCGCGCTCCCGGGCGTCCTCGGCCTCGGCCTGCGCCGTCTCGGCCTCCGCGCGCGCCGCCTCCGCGGCCTCCTGCTGTGCTTCGGCCTCCCCGATGCGCTCCTGGACGGTGTCCCGCAGACTCGCGAACGACGCGAACAGCCCGCCGATTTCGTCAACCCGACGCACGCTCAGGTCGGTGTCGTACTCGCCGCGCTCCAGCGCCTCCGCCTTCCGCTCCAGAACGTTCAGCGCCGTCACCGTCCCCCGGCCGAGCGTCAGCCCGATGAACCCGAGGCCGGCCAGCGCCACCCCGAGCATCAACAGCAGATTCTCGCTGACCGTCGACTGGAGCGCGTACGCCTCGTTTGTCGGCACGTGCAGCGCGACCACCCACGGCGTGCCCTCCACCGGCGCATACGCCACCACGTGGTCGGACGCCAGCGTCTTCGTCACCGACCCTGCGCTCACGAAGCCGGCCTCGGTCGCGCCTTCGACGGCCGAACTCCCGTTGTCGACGTAGGGCTGCATCGTCGCGGCCTCGCTGTCGTCGGCGACCACCGAACCCGAACCGCCGACGAGCTGCGTGAAGCTGTCCCCGGTCGGCTTCCGGAAGCTCCCGGTCACCTCGGCCAGACTCGTCGTCATCACCACCGCCGCGCGCCGCCCGAGGTCGGCGTCGATTCGCGCCACGTACGCCACCCGTGTCCCGCCGTCGTTCACGTACGGGTCGGAGACGAAGACGCCGTTGGGTCCGTAGGTCACGCCCTGCTCGCTCCACGGCGTGTCGTCCCTGTTCAGCCGCTCGCCCTGAAGACCCTCAGCCGTGCTCGCGACCACCTCCTGATTCGCGAAGTCCACGTAGTGGATGTTCCCGACGTCGGCCGGCAGGGCGTCCAGTTCGCCCTCCAGGAACTCCCGGATTTCGGCGTTCTGGCCGTTCTCGAGGACGCCGTACTGTGCCAGCATCCGCGCGTTGTTCCTGCGTTCGTCGCGCCACTCGCTCACCGACGACGCGCTCAACTCGGCCGCCGTCGTGAACTCCGCTTCGGACGACGCCCGGAGCTGGCTCGACGTGTCAGTGTACGTCACAGCGCCGACCGCGCCGATACAGACCACCACCACGAGGAGCGCCGCACCGAACTTCGCGAGATAGCTCCGCCGCACGAACCCCGGCAGGAGGCGGCGTCCCACTGCACCCAGCGACGACCGAACTGACATTGCCAGTGGCTGCAGTACTTCGACGGAAAAGCGTACGCATTCCAGTTTCAGTGCTGAGAATAGCACCCCATCACGGATGGGGCTATTCACCCGCGGTTCGTTCCGGCTCACCGAACCAAGAGCCCCGCCACTCAGACGCCCGACTAGTCGGCCTCCGCCTCGTCCTCGAGCATCGTTCGCGTACACCATCCCCAAGAACATAATAAAATTGGTAATTCTAACAACGAGAGTCGTTCTCAGTGGAACCACGCTTATTTTCGTGTATAAATATCCTACATACGAATCCTAAAATTGCCACTAGAGGGAATCTAAGTGTAGAATTAGTGCGCCGACCGGGAATTGAACCCGGGCCATGAGCTTGGAAGGCTCAAGTCCTACCACTAGACCACCGGCGCTCACTTCCACGTTCCCCGCCGTCGTTTATGGGCGTTTCCCTTCGGGCGAGGATTCAAACCCGATGCCGGGACCGCGCCCGGCGTGGTCTGACTGTCGCCGTCGCGCGGCCGAGCGAACCCGGCGGACGCGCCGCGCGACGACAGCGAGTGCGTCCGCCTGTTCGCCCTACTCCGGCGTGACGACGGCGTAACAGTTGCCGCTGGAGACGAACGACGCCACCACCGAGAGTCCGCTGGCCGCGAGGTCGGCGTCGAACTCGGCGGGGTCGTAGACGTGGTAGAACCGGGGGACCGTCTCGCCGCCCGGTAGCGTCCAGTCCACAGTCGTGTCGAATCCCTCGTTCTGGTCGAACCGGTCGTGTTCCGTGCTCCAGACGGAGACGACGGCGGCCCCGTCAGCGCGCAGGACGCGAGCCAGTTCGTCGAGGCTCGCGACGCGCGCCCGTCGGTCCGGGAGGTGGTGCAGCGTCGCGACGTAGACGGCGAGCCCGACGGAGTCGGCCCGCAGCGGCACCCGGGCGGCGTCGCCGGCGACCAGGTCGACCGCGAACTCGCGGTCGCTGGCGCGCTCGCTTGCCTCCTGCAGGAGGCCCGTGCTGGCGTCGACGCCGAGCACGCGGTCGGCGCGCTCCGCGAGCAGTTCGGCGTGCCGGCCGTTCCCGCAGCCCAAATCCAGGGCGACCTCGGCCGTCCTGCCGTCGAGGAACGACTCCACCTCGGGCCACGGGTACTCGCGAGTCTGCGCGAAGTGGCCGGCGATGCGGTCGTACGTGTGGTGAACGTCAGTCATCCGATGAGCAGGAAGACGCCGTACGCGATTGCCAGCATTACGGTCGCGTGCTTCGCGCCCGACTTCACCGTCCCTTCACCCATCTGCCCGGCGACCAGCCCCGAGCAGACCGCCTGCACGAGCCCGGTGTGGAAGAACACCGTGCTGTAGGCCTCCTTCTTCGCCTCGGTGAGCTGGCCGGCCTGCGAGAACGGTCCGGTGTCGACCGCGTTGCCGGCGTCGACGGCCGGCGCAGCCGACTGCGTCGGGATGTTCGGGATGAAGATGACGTCCAGCGCGCCGACGATGGCGATGAACACGAAGAACGCGATGTAGATGACGACGAGGTACGTCAGCAGTTCGTTCCGGCGGTCGCGCTCCAGCCGGCGGGTCGCCTTCGCTTCGTCCGCGGCGATGCGGAGCACCGGCCCGAGGTCGCCGCTCGCCGACATCGCGTTCGTCGTCAGCGTCACGACGCGGGAGATTGCCGGCGTGTCGACGCGGTCGCGGAACCGCTCGAAGGCGTTCTCCATGCGGGCACCCCACTGGACGTCGGCCCAGGTGCGTTCGAGTTCCTGGGTGAGCGCGCCGAGTTCGCCCTCGACGGTGCGGCCGAAGCTCTCGACGGCCGCCATGCCCGCCTCGTTCGTCGACGCGAACCGGTCGAGGAAGTCCGGGACGCCGGCTTCGACGGCTTTCCGGCGGCGTCGCGATATCTCGTACGCGAGCGAGAACGACCCGAGGACGAACAGGGTGGCGTGGACGAGCGCGTCGTCGTACGCGGTCGCCTCGAGGACGCCCGCGGTCAGCGGCCCCCACCACTGGACGCCGAGGTAGAGCACGGCTATCGGAACTGTCGCCCAGAACAGCACCGTCGGGTTCTCGAGAACCACAGTCGTGGGGTTCCGGAGTCGGTAGAGGATCGGTCGGAGGCGCTCGTGGACGGCGAACCGTTCGCGGTTCGCGGTCCGCGTGTCGGTCGAACCGACGCCGCCGTCGGTGGCCGCGACGGGCGAGGGGATAGACTGGAACCGCAGCCCCTCGTCAGTGTTTCCGTCCTCTTCGCTGGTGCCGCCGGTCGCGGCGTCGGTGATGGAGTCCAGGTAGACGACGAACGCGACGGTCGCCGCTGGGATGAGGAAGAACGCCGTGAGCTGGAGGAAGTCGAGGGTGCCGCCGATGGTGAGCCCGATGACGACGAGGATGGTGATGAGGAACAGGGGGCCGGCGACGAGCACGGTGACGTAGGCTTCCGCGAGCGTCGCGAGCAGTTCGAGGAACTGCTCCTGGTTCGCTTCGGCCTCCTCCGAGTAGTAGTCGTACTCCTGTTTGAGGAAGCTCGGGAGGTCGCGGCCGGACTGCAGGACGCTGCCGAGGTTCTCTGTGAACTCCGAGAGGTCGTCGCTCGGGGTGCGTTCGGAGAGCCGCTGGAGCGACTCGATGACGTCCGCGCCGTAGAGGTCGACGTCTTTGACGGCGACGGCCATCTCCCGGGCGGCGTCGCCGTACACCGCCTGGTTGCGTGCGAGGATGCGGAGGACGTCCGAGAGCGTCATGCCGCTCCGGGAGAGCGCGTACATGAACGCGACCGTGCGCTCCATGGAGGCGTCGATGCGGCGCGCGCGCTCGCCGGCCTCGTAGCTGGGGAGCAGCCACCGGACCTTGTAGGCGGCGTAGGCCGCGACGACGCCGAGCGTGGCCCCCGACGCGAGGAAGACGACGAACAGCTCGCCGACGGAGAAGGCCGCGACGCTCTCGACGAACAGGCCCTGAACGGCGGCCGGGAACTGGCTGCGGAGGCTCTCGCCGGCGTTCCCGAGGAAGACCAGGATGCCGGCGACGAGGTAGACGCCGAGCAGGCTCGCGGTGAGCGCGGCGACCGAGGAGAAGAGGTAGGTGCGGGCGGCGTACAGCTGGTACGTCTGTGGCACGTGGGCACCGCGGAGCGCCGCGAGCTGGTCGGGGTTCGCGGTCTGGCGCTCGCGCGCGAACCGCCCGAAGATAGCGATGGCGGCCCGCGAGAGCGCCCGGTCGATGGGTGCGACGACGGTCGCGAGCGTCACGACGAGGAGGACCGCGAAGACGGCCGCCAGCGGCAGGTAGACCAGCACCATCTCAGTCAGTGACGCCCGGCGCGTCGACGGTGACCTCGGCGTCGAGCGCCTCCGTGACGCGGTCGACGACGCGCTCGGGCTGGGCGTAGTACTCGTTGACGAGCGCGGTGAACCGCCGGTAGTCGGTGACGTCCTGTTCGACGAGGTACTGGAGGACCGCCTTGCGGTTCTGGAGTTCGCGGAGGAGTTCGCTGCGGGACCAGCCGCGTTCCTCCTGAATCTCGTCCAGGACGTTCGAGTCGCGCTGGTCGAAACTGTCGCTCGTGGCGTTCCACTCGAAGGCCGTGGAGTAGTCGAGGTCGCCGGTGCGCTGGTCGATGCCCTCGATTTCGGCGATGACGCGGTTCCGGCGGACGCGCTCGTCGCCGACGTGCGTGAGCGTCTGCACGCAGAGGATGTCGAGGCTCTGAATCATCGCCCGGGGGACGTTGATGGGGTCGTTCTCGAGGCGGTTGATGACCGTCTGCACGCTGTCGGCGTGCATCGTGGAGTACGTCGTGTGGCCGGTGTTCATCGCCTGGAACAGCGTCATCGCTTCCTCGCCGCGCACCTCGCCGACGACGATGTACTCGGGGCGGTGGCGGAGCGCGGACCGCAGCAGGTCGTACATCGTGATGTCGTCGCCGCCACCCCCCGATTCGCGGGTGACCGAGGACAGCCAGTTGTCGTGGTAGAGCGCGAGCTCGCGGGTGTCCTCGATGGTGAGGACCTTCGAGCGCGGCGGCACGAACATGGAGACGGCGTTCATCGACGTGGTCTTCCCGGAGGCGGTGCCGCCCGCGAAGATGAGGCTCTTGTTGGACTCGATGGCGAGCCAGAGGTACGCCATCTGGTCGAGGTCGAACGTGTTGTAGTCGACGAGCGTCGCGGGCGTGAACGGCTCCTCGCTGTACTTCCGGATGGTGAACGCCGACCCGCGGGGAGTGACTTCGTCGCCGAGTGCGAGTTCGGCCCGCGAGCCGTCCGGCAGCGTCGTCTCCGTGACGGGGTCGCCGATGGAGATGTGGCGGCCGGACTGCTGTGCGAGGCGCACGACGAAGCTGTCGAGTTCCTGTTTGCCGTAGCTGACGTTCGTCTCGATGTCCGTGTACTCGGTGTGGTAGACGAACAGCGGGAGTTCGTAGCCGTCGCAGGAGATGTCCTCGATGTGGGGGTCCTGCATCAGGGGGTCGAGCTTCTCGAACCCCTCGAAGGCGCGGTGGAGGTAGTAGAACAGCCGGTAGAACGCGTTCGGGTCGATGTCGACGGCGTACTCGGAGAGCAGCCGCTGCATCTGGGCCTTGAGGACGGCCTCCCGGTCGTCCGGGTCGTACGTGGCGTCGTAGATGAGGGTGTCCCGGATGTCGTCGTAGAGCGTGTCCAGGAGGTCCTGCTCGAAATCGTCGAGGTGCGGTTCGACGACCTGGTATCGGTGTTCGTCGTTCTCGTCGTCGAAGCCGATGAAGACGAAGGCGTAGGGCGCGTTCACCCAGTAGCGGTCGACCTCCTCGAAGCCGTCGAGCCCGTCGAAGGAGACGAGCGAGCCGTGGGCCTGCGGGTCGTACTCGGGGACGTCCACTGCGGAGCCCTGGAGCACTTCGACGACGCGGCGGGCGCGCTGTCGGAGTCCGTCGAGGCCGTCGTCGAGTCCCGCGAGGAAGTCCTCGGCCATCGGTTCTACTGACTTCTTCGCTCGCGTGAACTTAAAAACTGCCCGGCCACGGCGTCGGGGCCGGCGGGGACGCTCCTACACCACGGTGTTTCCGAGGCGCTCGCCGGCCGCCAGCCGACGGGCGTTCTCGGTGACGAGCGCGGCGATGTTCTCGGGGTAGTCACGGGTCGCTGCGGCCGCGTGCGGCGTGACAATCACGTCGTCGAAGTCCCACAGCGGCGAGTCCTCGGGCAGCGGCTCCGTCTCGAAGACGTCGAGGGCAGCGCCGGCGAGTTCGTCGTTCCGGAGCGCGTCGACGAGCGCGCTCTGGTCGACGACCGGCCCGCGGGCGACGTTCAGGAGGACCGCGTCGTCGCGCATCGCGGCGAACTCCGCGTCCCCGACCATGCTCTCCGTGTCGTCGGTGAGCGGGACGGCGAGCGCGACAAACTTCGCGTCCGCGATGGCCTCGTGGAGTTCGCCGGTCGGGTGGACGCGGTCGACGTGGTCGACCGGCGTGGGCGTGCGCTTGACCCCTGTGACGTCCATGCCGAGGGCGTCGGCGCGCGCGGCGATGCCCTTGCCGAGCGTGCCGAGGCCGACGACCGACACCGAGGAGCCGTCGACGGTGAACGAGTCCTCGCGGTCCGCCCACGCCCACTCGGAGCGCTCCTGGTTCGACCGGTACTCGTGGAGGCGGCGCGCGAACGAGAGCATGTAGCCCGCGACGGTCTCGCCGACCGACGCGCCGTGCAGTCCCGTGCTGTTGGTGACGGTGATGCCGCGGGCCTCGTACTCGCCGAGCGGGAACTTGTCCACGCCCGCCTGTACGGAGTGAACCCACCGGAGGTCCGCTTCGAGGAAGGCGTCGTCGTGGGCGAACGTCACGAGCGCGTCGAGACCATCGAGGTCGCCGGTGCCGACAATCGAGACGTCGACCGCGTCGGGGCCGTCGAGTTCGGCGGCGAGTACCGCGGGCGGGAACACCGCCCCGACGGAGTCGTGGATGCCGAGGGTGCGTGTCATGTCGGGTCTGGATTCCGCAGCGACTCCCTACAGTGTACCGGCTCCGGCACTCCGAGCCCACTACTTGCTGACGGCGTACGCGACGGCGAACAGGAGGATGGCGATGGTCGCCGTGTTCACGAGGTTGAACTCCAGGAAGCCGACGAACCCCATCCCCCACGCGATGGTGACCGCGAACAGGGTCGAGAGCACGACGTTCAGCGCGAGCACGACGCGCGGGTCGCCCTTCGACTGTTCCGCGCCGGCCCCGAAGCCGTCCGGGTCGGTGTCGTCCATGTGGGCAAGCGAGTGGGACCGGCACTTAGCTCTTGGCGGTCCCGGTGCCAGACGCTAAGGCCCCAGGGTGGCATCGTCCGGTATGCGCGACGTGGAACGGACGCGACGGGTTCGGGGGACGCCCGCCGAAGTCCTGCGGCTGCTGTCGCCGACGACGGTCGTCGACTGGGAGGGGAGCTTCGACGTCTTCGACGTGGACGCGGACGGCGACGATACCGTCGTGACCGCCGGTGGGACGGGCGTGAAACTCCGCCTGCGGTTCGTCGAACTCGACGACGGCTACCGCTACGAGCAGGTCGGCGGTGGCGGGCCGTTCGAAGAGATGACGACGCGACTGCGCGTGACGGCCGAGGACGAGGGGGCGCGCGTGACGGCAGCCTCCTCGGTGGCGTTCGGGTCGCCGGTGCCGTTCGCGGACCGCGTGGCGGCTTGGAAGCGCGGCGGCGAACTCGACCGGCTGCTCGACCGCATCGACGCCGAAACCTGACGGGGCGAGAACTAAGGACCCCGACACTCAACTACGTGTATGGGCATTATTGACGTGGTGTCGTCGCTCGGCCCCGACACCGACGACGCTGCGGCCGCCGAGCAGTCCGACGGCGCGTACTGGTGTGACGACTGCGACGTTCGCGTCCGCGACGTCGATGTCGACGACGAGGGACTGACGCTCGCCGACGGCGGCACGCCGACGTGTCCGGACTGCGGCGACGCGATGCGCTTCGAGCGGTCCCACGCCGACGACTGCGCCTGCTGACCGACGGCCGCTCACTCGGCGTCGACCGGCGTCGGCTCGCAGACGACCGCTTCCTCGCCGTTCTCCGTCGGAAACGGCTCCGTAGGGAGCGCCTCGGCCTTCTCCCACTCGTCGTCGGTGACGAGCGCGCCCTCCAGTCGCTCCCGGAGCGCGGCCTCGTTGAAGTCCGTGCCGATGACGACGTACTCCGTGCGGCGGTCACCGTGCTCGTCGTCCCACTTCAGGCTCGGCCGGTTCGACCTGTAGAGGTCGCGCTGGACCTCGGGCAGCGACGCAATCCAGGGGCCGCGGGCGGTCACGCGCACCGACGGGCCGGCCTGCGCGACCGTCTGCCGAAACTCCGAGCCGGCGACCCACGTCGTCCCCTTCGAGCGCACGACGCCGTCCGGGAGGTCCCGCAGCACGGCCGCGAACCGCTCCGGGTGGAACGGCCGCCGCCGACGGAACGTGAACGACGACACGCCGTACACCTCGTCCGGGTGGCGGTGGCCGTGGTGGTCTTCTCCCTCGTCGTGGTCGTGGTCACCTTCCGCCAGCGCGCGCTTCCAGCCGGGGAGGTCCTCGACTCCGGTCTCCTCGAAGCTGTCGAGGTCGAACAGCCAGTCCGGGTCGACCGCCGAGAACTCCGTTCGGCGCGTCTCGGCGTCCGGCTGGAGCGCGGCGACGAGCTCCTCGGCGCGGTCGAGCTCCGCCTCGCTGCAGAGGTCGGCCTTGTTCAGGAGGACGGCGTTCGAGACTTCGATCTGCTCCACGAGCAGGTCCGAGAGCGGGCGGTCCTCCTCGCCGGTGCCGCGTCGCTCCGGAGTACCGTCGCCGCCGAAGGTGTCCACGAGCAGGCGGGCGTCCACGACCGTCACGAGCGCGTTCACTCGGTACCGGGCCGCCGCCCGCGACTCGGCGGTGAACAGCCGCGCGACCGGCGCGGGCTCCGAGATGCCCGAGGACTCGACGACGAGGTGGTCGAACTCGCGCTCGGTCGCCAGCCGCACCACCGCCGACTCCAGATCGTCCTGGAGCTCACAGCAGATGCAGCCGTTCGACAGCTCCGTGACGCCGCCGGCGACGTCCGTCTCCGAGCCCTCGGCGACGAGCTCGGCGTCCACGTTCACGTCGCCCATGTCGTTGACGAGGACGGCGACGTCGCGGTCGCCCGCGTTCCGCAGAACGTGGTTCAGCAGCGTCGTCTTCCCCGCGCCGAGGCTGCCGGACAGCACCGTCACGGGAATGCGTTCGTTCATACCCCCCGATTCGGGCCGCCCTCCTTCAGGCTCCCGCTCCCAGCACCCCACTGCGTGGGACGACAGCTTTTACCGCACGGGTTCGTATCCTCGCCCATGACGCTGGCCGACCGCATCGAATCCTACCGGGCGACCCTCGAAGAGTGGCTCCGGGGGCTCTACCACGGCATGATTACCCACCCGGCCTACGAGAAAATCGAGAAGGAGGCCGAGGACGCCGAGGACGCGTTCCTGCTGGCGTGCTTCCCGGACGCCTTCGGCATCCCGTCGCCCGTCTCCTACTACACCGCCGAGCTGCTCCCGTACATCGAGGACGAGTTCGAGGCCTGGGAGCGACGGCTCTGGGACCGCGACAGCTACATGGAGCGGAAAGGCCAGCAGTACCACTTCTGATGCAGGGACCACACGACAGCCACGCCGAGACCGAGCACTGCGCGGACAGCCGGGTGACGCGATAGATGGAGCCGTTCGTGTTCGTCGGCGGGAAGGGCGGCGTCGGCAAGACGACCGTCTCCTGCGCGTACGGCGTGAAGTGCGCGAACGAGGATGTGGACACGCTCGTCGTCTCCACCGACCCCGCACACTCCGTCTCCGACGTTTTCGACCAGCAGTTCGGCGACGAACCGGAGCCCGTCGCGGGCATCGACAATCTGGACGCCCTCGAAATCGACCCCGAGGAGGAGGTGACCGCTCACCTCGACGACATCCGTCGCCGGCTCTCCGACCAGGTGTCGGCGGCGATGGTCAACGAGATCAACCAGCAACTGGAGATGGCCCACCAGACGCCGGGTGCCTACGAGTCGGCGCTGTTCGACCGGTTCGTCGACGTGATGCGGCACAGCGACCCCTACGACCGCGTCGTCTTCGACACGGCACCGACCGGGTCGACGCTGCGCTTGCTCGCGCTCCCGGAGTTCATGGAGGGCTGGGTGAACCGCCTGATGCACAAGCGCGAGCAGAGCATCGACCTCTTCGAGAAGGCCGCCATCGGGAACAACGAACCCCGCCGCGTGATGGACGGCGACCCCGTCCTGGAGCGACTCCGGGAGCGCAAGGAGTTCTTCGAATACGCAGGCGGCGCGCTCCGCAACGACGCCGCGTTCTTCCTCGTGCTGAACCCGGACACGCTCTCGCTGAACGAGACGGAGCGCGCCATCGCCGACCTGGAGGGCGAGGACCTCGGCGTCCGCGGGCTCGTGGCGAACAAGCTCGCACCGTCCCCGGACGACGACGAGGACGGACGAGGGGCCCGCTACCTCCGGGACCGCGTCGAGACCGAGCGCGAGCGGGTCGAGCGCGTGCGGGAGACGTTCGACCCGCCGCTCGTCGCCGAAATCGAGTTCCGCACCCGCGAGGTTCAGGGCGACCTGCTCGAGGACGTTGCGGCCGAACTCGACGTCGAGGTGCGCGCGGAGCCGCCGACGTTCGTCTGAGCGGAGACGTCAGATTGTCCTCGCCGCGCGCGGCCGCTGTTATGCACAGACTACCCGAGCCGCGACGAGTCCGCTCGACGACAGTTCGTGGGGTCTCACCCGGATTCAGTCGTCCTTTCGATTCGACAAATGCGGAATGAAAGCCGTTCCGTACGAGGATTTCACTTGGATACAAACACATAAATAATAGTCTGTGAATGACTCGCACGAGGTGGGACTGTAATGACGCAAGTAATCTGGATCGTGGCCGCGGTACTCGTCACGTTCACGGTGGGATACGTGGGGTACTCGAAGTACCTCTCCCGATTCGTGGACCTGGACGACTCCCGCGAGACCCCGGCACACAAGTACGAAGACGGACAGGAGTACGTACCGGCGAAGAAACCAGTGCTGCTCGGACACCACTTCTCGAGCATCGCGGGCGGCGCACCCATCGTCGGCCCCATCACGGCGGGCGCAATCTGGGGCTGGGCTCCGGCGCTCGCGTGGGTCGCCATCGGGAACCCCCTGATGGGGGCCGTCCACGACTTCATCTCGCTGTCCGGGTCGATGCGACACGAGGGAAAGTCCATCGGCTACATCATGGGCGAGTACGTCGGCGAGCGCGGGAAGGACATGCTGCTGTGGTTCGCCTTCCTCACCATCATTCTCGTGGTGGCGGTGTTCGCGCTCGTCGTCGGCATCGTGCTGAACGCGTACCCGTCGGCAGCCACCGCGAGCTTCGTGTACATCGCGCTGGCGTTCGCGTTCGGCATCTACCTCTACCAGCTCGACGGCCCGTTCATCCCCGGCACCGTCGTGTTCGTCGCCGGCGTGTTCGCTGGCGTCTGGCTCGGCGTCCAGTACCCGTTCGCGCTGTTCGAGTTAGCGGGCGACGCCGCGCACCCCGCGGGAACGTTCATCCTCTTCAGCGGAACCGGTTCGTGGGTGCCCGGCGCGGGAGCCCTCGGCGGCAACACCGCCGCGTGGGTGCCGGTAATTCTGGTGTACGCGGCGCTGGCGAGCGCGCTCCCAGTCTGGGTGCTGCTCCAGCCGCGTGACTACCTGTCGTCGTTCCTGCTGTACGCGGGCGTCGGCGGCGCGCTGCTCGCCATCGTCGCCGGGACTATCGGGTCCGCCTTCGGCATCTCGGCCATCACGCCAACCGAACCGCTCGTCATCGCCGACAGCCTCGAACCGTTTACCGGGTTCCTCGGGGTCGACGCAGTGTCGCCGTTCCCCCTGTTCCCGATGCTGTTCGTCACCATCGCCTGTGGGACCATCAGTGGCTTCCACTCACTGGTGTCCTCGGGGACGACCGCGAAACAGCTCAACAAGGAGAGCGACGCGCGGCTCATCGGCTACGGCGGCATGCTCGGTGAGGGGCTGCTCGCCGCCGTCGCAATCTCCACGCTCGCCGTGGCGGGCGCGGCCAGCGCTGCCACGGCCGGCAACATCGGTGGCGCGCTGCCGAACTTCGCGGCGGGCGGCGGCACCATCCTCACGAGCCTCGGCCTCTCCGCCGAGTTCGGCGCGCCGTTCATGGCGCTCGTGCTCGTGAGTTTCCTGCTGACTTCCACCGACACGGCCGCGCGGCTCGGTCGCTATATGATGGAGGAGATCGTCGGAACGCAGGGAAGCGGCTCCGAGACCGGTCTCTCCGGCGGCATCGGGTCGTTCGCTCGCGGCCGGTACACGAACCCCATCGTCCAGTGTGTCGTCGCGTACGTACTCGTCATCTCCGGCGAGTGGAACACGCTGTGGACGCTGTTCGGCGGTGCGAATCAGCTGCTCGCCGCGCTCGCGCTGCTGACGGGCACGGTGTGGCTCGCTAACTGGGACGAGTCCAAGCAGCTCGTCAGCACGGGTGTTCCGATGGCCATCATGGTCGTCGTCACTGTGCTCGGGCTGTCATGGATCGCGTTCAAGGAACAGCTCTACGACCAGCTGATTCAGGGCGGTGCGACGGGAATCGGTGCGCAAGCGTCGGCCGGCGTGCGCGTCGTGCTCGCGGTCGTGCTGATCTACCTCGCGCTGTCGCTGGTGCGCATCGGCTACGGAAACATCACGAGCGTTCGGAGCGGCCGCGAACCGGCGGCCGACCCGAGCGACGACTGACGCGTCGTTCGTCACAGTCCCCGCCATTTCCGCCCTCTACTCGCGCCGGAGAGCGGCCGCGCCGGTCAGTTCCAGAAACGCTTCGCGAACCGCGAGAAGAACCCCTCGTCGGGCCGTTCGACGTCGCCCCAGAGCGCGAACGCCTGGAGGACGTCGGCCTCCTGACTGGCGACACCGTTCTCGTCGTCGGGCGCGACGACGACGAGGTTCACCTCGTAGCAGCCGTAGTAGCCGTACTTCAGGAGCGTGCGGTCCCGGAACCCGGAGACGAACGACTGCACGGCGTCCGAGAGGCTGTCTGCGACGAGCACGAACGTGAAGTTCGTCTCGTAGTGTTCCTCGTCGGCGTCGATCCAGTCGTCGGCGAGGTCGTGACCGAGGTCGACGAGCGCCCGCAGATCCGCGACTGTCGGTTCGCCGGCGCGCCGCGCGAAGACGTGTTCGCGGGTCTCGTGGTCGGCGTAGTTCAGCGCCGGGTGGAGGAACTGCTTCTGGCTCTCCATCCGGAGTTCGCCGTACAGCGCGAACGAGTGGCCGCGCACCGCGTAGTCGCGTTCGAGGTCGTAGCTGTACATCAGTCGGTCGCCGACGCGGTCGAAGTACTCGTCGTCCCACGCCGGCACCTCCTCGCGAATCTCCTCGGGGAGCTCCTCCGGGTCTCTCGCCGCGCTCTCGGTGTCGCTCATTCGTCCTCGGGGTCGTAGGGGACAGCGTCATCGTCGGCCGGCGGTGCGCCCACCGCGAGCAACTCGACGGCGTCGTCGGCGTCCTCGGGGTTGTACGCGCGGTGCGGGCTCTCGGGGTCCGCGGCGAACAGGCTGCCCTCCGGGACCGTCAGGTCTCCTTCGGGCGTCTCCACGTGGAGGGTCCCGGAGAGGACGTAGAACGCCTCCTCCTGGGTCTCGTGGTAGTGGTAGGCGAGCGGCGCTTGTTCGCCGGGTTCGGCACAGAAGTAGTTGAGCGCCAGCTGTGAGAGGTCCGCGGGCTCGGTGAGGCCGCGGTACTCGCAGGGACGGCCCTCGGCCGGCTGGACTGTCTCCGTGTCGACGACGCGGTATCCCATGTGCCAAGATACCACAGGGAGGGTAAAAGGCCGTCGCGTCCCGGCAGTCCCTACCGGCCGTCGAGCGCGCCGTCGTCGAGCCCGGACTCCATGCCGGCGTGGACGAACCGCGCGAGAATGTGCCCGATGCGGGTCCCGGCGGTCCACATCGCCACCTCGTCGAACGGCTCGTGGCCGTCGTCGGTCGGGACCGACAGCAGGACCGTCGCGTCGTCGACGAGCAGCGTGCGACCCGCGTACCCCTCGTCGGCGGACGCCTCGGAGACGATTACTCGCGCGTCCGATAGCCGGTCGGCGAGCGCGGAGTCCGCCGTCACCACTGTCACGTCGATGCCGGCCGCGGCGCGCTCGTCGAGCGCCGCCGCGAGGTCGTCCCGCATGGTGGCTGCGCCTGCGCCGACGAGTACCACCTGGTCGTCGGCGCGCTCCACGAGGTCGACCGCGCGGTCACGGATGGGGCCGTGGCCGCGGAGCGTCGCGACGTCGCCCGCGTCGGTCCGGTCCCCGTGGTCGCCGGCGACTGCTTCGAGGTTGTCGAACGCGCGGGCCTGCTGGCGGTCGATTCGCTCCCGGAGCTGGGCTCGGGCGCGTTCCAGTGAGACGGGCCGGTACGTCTTCGGCGAGGACTCGACGACCTCCAGGAGCCCTCTGTCGGCGAGGTCGTCGGCAGCGCCGTACACCTGCGAGCGCGGGACGTCCGCGACCGCGGCGACGTCCTGAGCGGTGCCGTCGCCGAGCCGCTGGAGCGCGACGAACACACGGGCCTCGTAGTTCGAGAGCCCGAGGTCGCGCAGCGCGTCGACGGCGTCGTGTGCGCTCATCGTCGCCTCCGAGTCCGCGGGCCGGACTGAAGAGCGTTCGCCTCCCGACTCAAGAAATATTGTAGGATTCTACAAACAGCTAAGTTGCTGGCGGCGACACGTCGACCAATGAGCGACGGACTCGCCGACCGCTACGCCGCGACACTCACACGGTACAGTCGCCCGATACTCGCCGTCCTGCTGGTCCTCACGCTCGCGATGGGGGCCAGCGCGACCGGCGTCGACGGCGGGCTCTCAATCGCCTCGTTCGGCAGCGACTCGACGGAGGCCCAGAAACTCGACTACGTCCGCGAGACCTTCGACACCGGCGACCGCAACACCACGTCGATGCAGGTCGTCGTGCGCAGCGACAACGTCCTCTCGCGGGACTCGCTGCTGGAGACGCTGCGGTTCCAGCGCGCGGTCCGCACCGACGACGCCATCGGGGGAACGCTGGCGGCCGGCCAGCCGACCGTCGGCGTCGGGAACCTCGTCGCGACGGCGGCCGTCCACGCCGGCAGCGGCGACGGGGCGGGCCCACCGACGCGGCCGACGCTGGACGAGCAGATCGCCCAACTCGAAGCCATGAGCGCCAGCGAGGTCGAGGCGACGGTCGCCGCGGTGCTCGACCCCGAGCGGGAGACGCCGGGCGTCGACCCCTACTCGCTGCTGGCGACTGACTACGAGCCCGGCAGCACCACGGCGAGCGCCCGGGTCCTGTTCGTCAGGCAGGCGACCGACGGCGGCGAGTCGCTGTCCGAGGCCGTCGTCGACGCCCAGCTGGCGACCCGGGGACTCGCCGACGAGTACGTCGAGACCAGTGACGCGTTCGTCTTCGGCGCAGGTATCGTCGACGACGAGTCCACGCGGGCGACGGGTGAGAGCTTCGCGCTCATCACGCCGGTCGCGCTCCTGTTGATTCTCGGCGTGCTCGGCGTCGCCTACCGGGACGTCGTGGACGTCGCGCTCGCGCTCGCCGGCACACTCGTCACGCTCGTCTGGATGGGCGGCTTCATGGGGTGGGCGGGCATCGGCGTCACCCAGATTCTCATCGCCGTGCCGTTCCTGCTCGTCGGGCTCTCCATCGACTACGCGCTGCACGTCGTGATGCGCTACCGGGAGGCCCGCGAGGCCGACCCCGACGCGCCGGTTCAGGAGGCGATGCGCGTCGGCCTCGCGGGTGTCACCGTGGCCATCGCCGCGACGACGTTCACGACGGTTGTCGGGTTCCTCTCGAACACGGTCAGTCCCATCCAGTCCATCGCCGACTTCGGCCTCGTCAGTGCAGTCGGCATCGCCTCCGCGTTCGTCGTCTTCGGCGCGCTGCTGCCCGCGGCCAAACTCGAACTCGACGCCCTCCTCGAACGGTTCGGCGTCGACCGCCGGAAGCCCGCGTTCGGGTCGAGCGGCACCGCCGAGCGCGTCGTCGGAGCCGGCACGACGCTCGCCCGAACCGCACCCGTCGTCGTGGTCGTGCTCGCGCTCGTCGTGAGCGCTGGCGGCGGGTACGCAGCGACCGACATCGACACGTCCATCGACCAGGTCGACTTCCTGCCGCGGGACTCCCCGGAGTGGATGGATTCGCTGCCCGGACCGTTCGCGCCAAGCGACTACGACATCCGCGAGGGCGCGGTCTTCCTGAACGACAACTTCGCCCAGTCGCGGGACAGAACGACGGTCCACGTGCTGGTCGAGGGAGCGGTCACGGACCCCGAAACACTCGACCGCGTGGCCGCCGGTGACGCCGCGGTCCCGAACGCCTCCTCGGCCGTCACGCTCGCGAACGGCCGCCCGGCGCTCGACAGTCCGGTGACCGCAATCCGCCAGACGGCCGCCGAGAACGAGACGTTCGCCGCGCTCGTCGAGCGCAACGACCCGGACGGCGACGGCGTCCCCGAGGCGAACCTCGCAGCCGTCTACGACGGCCTCTACGAGACCGCGCCGGACCGCGCGAGCGCCGTGGTCGCCCGGAGCGACGGCGAGTACCGGGCGCTCGACACCCGCATCACGGTCTCTGCGAGCGCCACCACCGCCGCCATCACCAGCGAGATGCGGTCGGTCGCCGACACCGTCCGCGGTGACTCCGCGCTCACCGTCACCGCCACCGGCCCGCCCGTCGTCGACCAGGTGGTGCAGTCGGCGCTCCTGCGGACGCTCGTGGAGACGTTCCTCATCACGCTCGGCGTCATCCTCGCGTTCCTCACGGCGCTGTTCTACCGCCGGCACGGTACGCCCCTGCTCGGTGCCGTGACGATGGTGCCGGTGGTCGCCGCGCTCGGCTGGATTCTCGGCGCGATGTACCTCCTCGGCATCCCGTTCACCACGGAGACCGCAATCATCGCGAGCATCGCCATCGGGCTCGGCGTCGACTACGCCATCCACGTCAGCGAACGGTTCCTCGACGAACTCGGGGCCGCGACCGACGTCTTCGACGCGCTCGACGCCACCGTCACGGGCACCGGCGGCGCGCTGCTCGCGAGCGCGGCGTCGACGGCCGCTGGCTTCGGCGTGCTCGTGCTCGCGCTCGTCCCCTCGCTGCGGCGGTTCGGTGCCGTCACCAGCACGGCCATCGCGTTCGCGTTCGTCGCCAGCGTCCTCGTGCTCCCGAGCCTGCTCGCGCTCTGGCACCGGCACCGCGGCCACGCCGTCACTGGCGGCTGAGCCCGCTGCCGCCGGCAGACCTTTGCCCCTGGGCGTGTGACGGACACCCATGGGAAACGAGAGTCCGACCGAGGCCTGCGGCCGCTGCTCGATGACGACAGTCGTCGACGCGGCCGTCGACGAAGACGAGGGCCGCGACCCGTTCGGCGACGACCGTATCGAGGTCGAGGAGTCGGAGTTGACGCGAGTGAACCCCGTCGCGTGGACCCGCCGCGTCACCGCGCGGCTGAACGACGCGGTCGAACAGTTCGCGTACGGCCGGTGACCCGCAACGGGCGTTACGTTCATTTCCCCGTCCACCCAACTGGTCTGTAGGGAATGCGCCGGGACTACTTCGAACTGGACGTGTCGAACGTCGACTGGGTGGACGGCAGCGGCAGCCCCGAGAAGCCGAACGTCGCCATCGACTTCGCGGGGCCCGCCGACGAGCTCCGTGACCGACTCACTGACAACACGGGCGAACTCCTCGACGCCGAGGGGACGGACGCCGGCTTCCGGCTGACCGACGACGTGGACGACCCGGACGCCAGCGGCGTCGTCTCGGTCACGAACCGCATCACCGGGGACTTCGTCCTCGAACTCAACGTCGACGCCGAGGACGTGCTCCAGTTCGTCCGGGCCGCCCGCCGCTACGGCGAGTCCACGGACGACGGCGACGGCCGCTACCGCGTCGAGATTCGCGTCGACGACGGTGTACTCGCCGTCTACGAGAAAGCCACGTTCCTCGTCTACAGCAGCGACGGCGACCTCCTCCGCGGTCACAGTCTCATCCCGAGCGGCGTCGAACTCTGAGGCGCGCCGGGGCGGCCGCCCGGGCTGGTTCTGGAATAGGGATAGCTAAGTGCGCGGGCCCGCTGCCGTCGCCCATGGACCTCTTCGGGACGGCAGGCATCAGGGGGGACGCGGCCGAGACCGTCGACCCTGAACTGGCGCTGGCTGTCGGGACCGCGGCGGCGAGTGAGGCGCGCGACGGCGGCGACCGCGAGTTCGTCGTGTCGCGGGACGGCCGAGTGACCGGCCCGGCGCTCGCCGCGGCGGCGACGGCCGGCCTGGAGTCGGCGGGCGCTCGCGTCCTCAGAGCGGGCGTGCTGCCGACGCCGGCGCTCGCGTACGCCAGCCGAGGGCGGCGCGGCATCCAGCTCACGGCGAGCCACAATCCGCCGGAGGACAACGGCATCAAGCTGTTCGTGGACGGTGAGGAGTACGACCGCGACGCCGAGCGCGCCGTCGAGGCGAGCGTCGCGGACGGCGCGAGCTACGCGACCTGGGACGAGTGGGGCGACACGGAGTCACTCGACGTGCTCCCAGACTACCGGGCGGCCGTCACGGAGTACGCCAGCGAGCACGGTGCGCCGCTGGCCGGCCTCACCGTCGCCGTGGACTGCGGGAACGGCGTCGCCGCGCTCGCCACGCCGCAGGTGCTGCGGGCGCTCGGCGCGCACGTCGTCACGCTGAACGCGAACGTCGACGGCCACTTCCCCGGCCGGCCGAGCAAGCCGACACCGGAGACGGTCACCGACCTCCGGGAGTTCGTCGCGAACGGCGACGCCGCGTTCGGTATCGCCCACGACGGTGACGCCGACCGCATCGTGCTCGTCGACGGCGACGGCGACGTCGTCCACGAGGACACCGTCGTCGCCGTCCTCGCGGAGCACTACACGGACGCGAGCGACGCCGACGACCCCGTCGTGGTGACAACGCCGAACGCGAGCGCCCGCATCGACGAGCGCGTCGAGGCGGCCGGGGGTCGCGTCGAGCGCGTTCGACTCGGCGCGCTCCACGAGGGCATCGCCGCGGCGCGCGAGGACGGCGGCGACGTCGTGTTCGCGGCCGAACCCTGGAAGCACGTCCACACCGGGTTCGGGGGCTGGATAGACGGCGTGACCTCCGCGGCCATCCTGTCCCGGCTCGCGGCCGACGCCGGGGGGCTCGCGCCGCTCCGAGAGCCGGTCACGGAACGCCCGTACCGGAAGGTCAGCGTCGAGTGCCCCGACGACGAGAAAGCGGCGGTGATGGCCGCGCTCGGTGACGACCTCCCCGCGGCGTTCCCGGACGCCGACGTCGACACCGAGTACGGCGTCCGGCTGTCCTTCCCGGACGCTTCGTGGGTGCTCGTGCGGCCGTCCGGCACCGAACCCTACGTCCGCGTGTACGCCGAGAGCGAGGACGTCGACGACCTCGTCGAAGCCGCGGTCGGCGTCGTTCGGGACGCCGTTGAGGACGCGTGACGTTCACTCGGGACGGGACGGTGCGGGCCTATAGATGTCGATATCGCCGACGGTAGCTGGACAAAACGGCACGTTTATCACGAGTTCTCGCCCTGACTATTGGCAAGCATGGCCGAGTTCGATCGACGAAAATTCCTGAAGCTGACGGGGGGCACGGTTGGCGCATCACTACTCGCTGGCTGTACTGGCGGGGGCGGCGGCAGTGACAGTACGAAGGTCGGCATGGTGTACGCCACCGGCGGGCTCGGCGACGGGTCGTTCAACGACCAGGCCCAGCAGGGCCTCGAACAGGCAGAGGACGAGCTGGGCATCACGTACGAGGAGTCCCAGCCCGAGAGCAACTCCGACTTCGCGTCCGCCCAGCAGCAGTACGCACAGGACGGCAGCTTCGACCTCGTGAACTGCATCGGCTTCGCGCAGAAGGACGCGCTGACGACGAACGCGGAGGAGTTCCCGGACCAGAAGTGGACGCTCATCGACGAGACGGTCGACAGAGACAACGTCGCGAGCTACCGGTTCCGCGAGGAGACCGGCTCCTACCTCGTCGGCGAGATGGCGGGGATGCTCACGCAGCGGGACTTCAGTGCCGGCGCGGGCGCGACCGGTCAGGACACCAACGCCGTCGGGTTCGTCGGCGGCATCGAGTCCCCGCTCATCAAGAAGTTCGAGGCCGGCTTCAAGGCCGGCGCGAAGAGCGTCGACGGGGACATCGACGTGCTGTCGTCGTACGTCGGGAGCTTCAACGACCCGTCCGCGGGACAGTCCCAGGCGCGCTCGATGTACGACTCCGGTGCCGACATCGTCTACCACGCGTCCGGCGCGACCGGCGTCGGCGTCTTCCGCGCCGCACAGGACCTCGGGAAGTTCGCCATCGGCGTGGACCGCGACCAGTCCGTCACGCAGTCCGACTTCTCCGATGTCATCCTCGCGAGCATGGTCAAGCGAGTCGACACCGCCATCTTCGAAGCGGTCGAGGCGGTCGACAATGGTAACTTCAAGGGCGGCGAGACCACTCGACTCGGTCTCGACGACGACGGCGTCGCCGCGGTGTACGGCGACGAGCTCGGTTCGGAGATTCCCCAGGACGTCAAGGACACGATCTCCGAGACCCGGGACGAACTCATCGCGGGGGACATCGACGTTCCGACGGAACCCTAGTCGTATCGACCACCGACCGAACTGATGACTTCGATTTCCCTGTCGGGAATCACGAAGCGATTTCCCGGCGTTGTGGCCAACGACGACGTTACGCTGACCGTCGAGGAGGGCACCGTCCACGCGTTGCTCGGCGAGAACGGCGCTGGCAAGACGACGCTGATGAACGTCCTCTACGGCCTCTACGAGCCGGACGAGGGCACCGTCTCCGTGGGCGGTGTCGACCAGGACTTCGACTCGCCGCGGGACGCGATCGACGCGGGCATCGGGATGATTCACCAGCACTTCATGCTCGTGGACCCGATGACTGTCGCCGAGAACGTCGTCCTCGGCAACGAACCCCGGAAGTGGGGCGGGCTGCGCGTGGACCGGGACGCCGCCCGGGACGCCGTCGAGGACCTCTGTGACCGGTACGGCTTCGACGTGGACCCGGACGCGCGCATCGAGGACGTGAGCGTCGGCGTCCAGCAGCGCGTCGAGATTCTGAAGGCGCTGTACCGGGGTGCCGACGTCCTCATCCTCGACGAACCGACCGCAGTCCTCACTCCACAGGAGGTAGAGGACCTCTTCGACGTCCTCGGCGAACTCACCGCCGAGGGGAAGACCATCATCTTCATCACGCACAAGCTCGGCGAGGCGCTGCACGCTGCCGACGACGTGACCGTCCTCCGGGACGGCAAGAACGTCGGCTCGCTGCCCGCGGCTGACGCGACCCGCGAGGAACTCGCGGAACTGATGGTCGGACGCGAAGTCCTCCTGGACGTCGACGCCGACGCCGGAACGCCCGGCGACCCGGTCCTCGACGTGGCCGACCTGACAGTGACCGACGATGATGGCATCGACCGCGTCGCCGACGTGTCGATGACGATTCGGTCGGGCGAAGTGTACGGCATCGCCGGCGTGGACGGCAACGGACAGGCCGAACTCGTTGAGGCGATTACGGGGCTCCGCATCCCCGACGACGGCGCGGTGACCTTCGACGGCGAGGACGTGACCCGTGCGTCGCGTCGCCGCCACATCGAAGCGGGGATGGCGTACGTCCCCGAGGACCGCCACGAGCGTGGGCTCGTGATGGACTTCGACCTCGTCGCCAACGGCATCCTCGGCAGCCAGCACGACCCCGAGTTCGCGGAGGGCGGCCGCATCGACTGGCAGCGCTCCCGCGAGCACGCCACCGACATCGTGGACACCTACGACGTGCGGCCGGGCAACGCGGACGCCAACGCCGCGTCGCTGTCCGGCGGCAACCAGCAGAAGTTCATCGTGGGCCGCGAGTTCGAACGCGACCCCGACCTCGTCGTCGTCACCCACCCGACCCGCGGCGTCGACATCGGGTCGACGGAGTTCATCCGCGAGCGACTCCTGGAACTCCGCGACGACGGCGCGGCGGTGCTGCTGGTGTCGTCGAAACTCGACGAGGTGACGAGCCTCTCGGACCGGCTCGCGGTGATGTACGAGGGCACATTCATGGACGAAGTAGATCCCGACGACGTGACCGAAGAGGAACTCGGACTCCTGATGGCCGGGCAGCGGCCGGAGGAACGATGAGCGAGGACGCACGGTGGCGGAGTGCGCTCGCTCGGCTCGTCGACGCGTCGGTGAAAGAACGGCTCGTCATCAGCGTCGCGGCGCTCGTGCTCGCCGTCGCGGTCGGGTTCGTCATCGTCGCGCTCGCTGGTCTGGCGGCGTCCTGCACGCAGAAGGTCGCTATCCTCGGCGTGCAGACGCCGTCGTGTTACGACCCGTTCGCGGTCTACAGCGAACTGTTCCTCGGCGCTATCGGCCACCCCGAGCGGGTCCTCCTCGGCACCGGCACGTGGTCGCCGTTCGACTTCCGCGTCGCGTCCACGCTCCAGTCGACGACGCTGCTCGTGTTCACCGGGCTCGCCGTCGCGGTGTCGTTCCGCGCCGGCATGTTCAACATCGGTGTGCAGGGACAGATGGTGCTCGGGGCGCTCGGCGCTGCGCTCGCCACCGTCTACGTCGGCAAGGTCGTGCCCGCCGGCCTCATCGGTGCTGTCGTGCTGGTGCCGGTCGGCCTCGCCGCTGGCGCGCTCGCCGGCGGTCTCTGGGGGGCGCTCCCGGGCGCGCTGAAGGCGTACGCGGACGCCAACGAAGTCATCACCACCATCATGCTGAACTTCGTCGCCGCGAACCTCGCCTACGTCGTCGTCTCGACGTGGTTCACGCCCGCGGACAGCTCGCTCGTCCAGACCGCGACCATCCCCGCGGCCGCACAGATTCCGAACCTCCCGTTCGGGTTCGACCCGCGGAACAACTTCAGCCTCCTCGGACTGCTGTTCGCGGTCGCGCTCGTCGTCGGCATCGCGTACCTGCTCGCGCGCACCGCGTTCGG
The DNA here is from genome assembly GCF_900110535.1 of Halobacterium jilantaiense. Classification (NCBI taxonomy): domain Archaea; kingdom Methanobacteriati; phylum Methanobacteriota; class Halobacteria; order Halobacteriales; family Halobacteriaceae; genus Halobacterium; species Halobacterium jilantaiense. Next base: position 545,133 of record NZ_FOJA01000001.1, on the reverse strand, counting down.
GTACGACCTGCGGACCAGCGGCGAGCAGCCGGAGGCCGCCGCCTACGGCGGCGTCGACGAGAAGCGCACGATGGTCGCGAGCATGGGTATCTCCGGGGCGCTCGGCGGCATCGGCGGCGCGATTCTCGTGATGATGGTCCAGGGGCGGTGGCTCGCGAACCTCCCGCAACTCGGGTTCGACGGCATCACCGTCTCGATTCTCGCGGGCAACAATCCGCTCGGTGTCGGGTTCGCCGCGCTCCTGTTCGGCGTGCTCAAGAGCGGGTCCGCGGCCATCGGGTTCGGGACGGACGTCCCGCCCGCACTCGTGGACGTCCTCCGCGGGCTCATCATCCTGTTCGTGGCGATGCCGGAGTTCTTCAGAATGCTCGGTGACCGCGTCGGTGTCGGAGGTGACGTGGATGCGTAAGCCCGAGCGGTCGACGATTGTGGCCGCTCTCGGCGTGCTCGCCGCGGCCGTCGCCGTGTTCGGCGTGCTGTTCCCCGACAGCGTCGCGGGCGAACTCGTCGACATCGCGTCCCGGCCCATCATGGCCGAAATCGCGCTCCGGCTCGCGGTCCCCATCACGCTCGCGGCGCTCGGCGGCATCTTCGCCGAGAAGTCCGGCGTCATCAACATCGGCCTCGAGGGGCTGCTCATCATCTCCTCGTTCACCGCCGTCCTCGTCGCGTGGGGGCTCGGCGGGAGCAGCGGCACCGCGCTGTGGACCGGGTTCGCAGGCGGCGTACTCGCGAGCGTGCTGCTCGCCGGGCTGTTCGCCGTGGTCTGCATCGAGTACGAGGCCGACCAGATTATCGCCGGACTCGCGGTGTGGCTGGTGGCACTGGGCCTCGCGCCGTTCGCGTCGTCGGTCGTGTTCGGCAACAAGAACACGGCGTCCATCAGCCGCTTCGGCGAGTGGACGGTCCCCGTCCTTCACGACGCGTTCGTGAACTCGGGCGTCCGGATTCTGGAGTACGTCGGACAGGTGTTGCTGCGCGCGAACCCCATCGTCTACCTGATGTTCGCCGCGGTCGCCGTGTCGTGGTACGTCCTCAACCACACCGCGTTCGGCCGGTGGGTCGAAGCGTCCGGCGAGAACCCCGACGCCCTCGACACTGCGGGCGTGAACGTCCACCGCGTTCGCTACGCGAGCGTCCTCATCTCGGGCCTGCTCGCGGGCATGGGTGGCGCTGCGCTGTCCATCGGCCACGTCGGGTCGTTCGTCGGGAACGGCACGACGATGATCGACGGCAAGGGCTTCATCGCCATCGCCACCTACCTGTTCGGGAACTACAATCCACTCGGGACGTTCGGCGCGGCGATACTGTTCTCCGGGCTGGAGTCCCTCCAGATCGGCATCCAGCAGTTCACGCCCTACGAAATCCCCTCGCAGTTGATTCAGCTCATCCCGTACGCGACTGTCGTCGTCGTGCTCGTGCTCGTCGGCCGGACTCGGATTCCGGACGCGGCCGGTGAGTACTACGAGTCCGGCGAAGACCGCTGACTGCCTCCGGGAGTTTCGACGGACGCTGCGTTCGATTCTGCGCTCTCTGGAGCGGGGGACTCTTGTCGGTCGTCCGACTCCGGGACAGTATGGACGATTCCGAGTTGCTCGCCGCCGCCCGAGACGCGACCGAGAACGCCTACGTGCCGTACTCCGAGTACGAGGTCGGCGCAGCACTGCTGACCGCCGACGGCGACGTGTTCACGGGCTGCAACATCGAGAACGCGAACTACTCGAACAGCCTCCACGCGGAGGAAGTGGCCGTCGGGAAGGCGGTGTCCGCGGGGCACGACGAGTTCGCGAAGCTCGTCGTCACGTCCAGCGAGCGGGACGCCGTGACGCCCTGCGGGATGTGTCGGCAGACGCTCGCGGAGTTCTGTGACGACGACGTCCCCGTGCTCTGTGACGACGGCGACGACTTCGTGCGGTACACCGTCGGCGAACTCATTCCGGACACCATCTCACCGGCCACGCTGGGGAAGTAAGGCAGAAGTATCAATACGACAACTATATCGGCAGTGGGACCGAGAAGGCTCCATGAGCCTCATCTCGGAGGTTACTCTCTCGGTCCCCATCATCTTCTTCGAGGACGCCTTCGACCGCGAACCGGACGCGGTCTGGACACTCGAAGCCGCACACGACCTCACCGACGACTCCGGTGGCACCTACTACGTCAGCTTCTGGTGGCTGACCGGCTGTCCCGCACCCGACTTCGAGGCCGCGCTCGACGCGGACCCCACAGTCCGATGCACTCGACAGGTCTGCAGCCTCAACGACCGAACCCTCTTCCGGGTCAAGACAGTCTCGTTCCCTCCCGAGCAGCCGTTACTGGTGCCCACGCTGCGCGCCCACGACGCGACCCACATCGACGCGACGCGGGACGCCGAGGGCCTCCACGTCCGCGCTCGGTTCCCCGACCGCGACGCCCTCAACGCCTTCCTCGACGCCGCCGAAGCGGTCGGCCGTCGCGCCGACGTCCACCGGCTGTACGCGGCGGAGAGCGGTCCGGCCGACAGCCACGACCTGACGGAGCGCCAGCGCGCCGCCCTCGAACTCGCCCACGAACGCGGCTACTACGAGACGCCCAGCGAAGTCACGCTGGAGGCGCTCGCCGAGGAGTTCGGCGTCACCCCGCAGACGCTCTCCCGACACCTCCGCGTCGCCGTCGAGAAAGTGGTCGCCGACGCGGTCCGCCCCGGGACGCCGCGACTTCAAGACCCTTCCCAGTAAGCCACACCACAGAACCACCGACGCCGTCCACGTATCGACGGCGTGACAGGGAGCGATCGCGGAGACGGAGAGTGCCGGACACTGCGGGAGAGCACCGGAGGACGACGAGATGGGTGACGGAGACGACGCGCTCGATCGCGCGCTCGACGCGCTCGGCGACCGGTACCGGCGGCGACTGCTGGCGCGCCTCCACGACGCCGCGCCGTCGGTCGGAGTCCGAGTCACGGACGTTGACAGCGACGACGTGCCGCCCAACGTCCACCACGTCCACCTCCCGAAGCTCGAACAACACGGGTACGTCGAGACGACCTACGACTCGCAGCTCGCGTACCGGGGCGACGACTTCGGCGAGGTCGCGGCAGTGATGCGCGTCCTCGAATCGAACGCCTCGGAGTTCCCGGGCGACTGGCCGTAGCGCCGGTGGACTCCGGGACGGACGAACGACAAGGCATTTTGTTCGGGCATCCCGAACGCAGGGCCATGCCGGGAACCAGCGAGGACCCGAACGACGAGGTCCAGTACCACATCGAAGTCTCCGAGGGCGACGTCGCCGACGCCGTGCTCCTGCCGGGCAATCCCGAACGCCTCGACAAGATTACGCCGCTGTGGGACGACCACGAGGAGCGCGCCTACCACCGCGAGTACCGCACCGCGACCGGCACCTACGACGGGACGCCAATCTCCGTCACGTCGACGGGCATCGGGTCGCCGTCGGCGGCCATCGCCGTCGAGGAGCTCGCGCGCGTCGGCGCGGACACCTTCATCCGCGTCGGGTCGTGTGGCGCACTCCAGCCGGAGATGGACCCCGGCGACCTTGTCATCACCCGCGGTGCCGTCCGGCAGGAGGGGACCAGCGACGAGTACGTCCGCGAGGACTACCCCGCGGTCGCGGACCACGAGGTCGTCGCCGCGCTCGTCGCGGCCGCCGAACGCCTCGGCCACGACTACCACGTCGGCCTCACGATGAGCTCTGACTCCTTCTACGCCGGCCAGGGCCGCGACGGCTTCGAGGGGTTCCGCGCACCGGGCGCGGAGACGATGCTCGACGAACTCCGGGACGCGAACGTGAAGAACATCGAGATGGAGGCCGCCGCCATCCTCACGCTCGCGAACGTCTACGGGCTGCGCGCGGGCGCGGTCTGCTCGGTGTTCGCGAACCGCGAGACCGGCGAGTTCCGCACCGAGGGCGAGTCCGTCGCCGCCGAGACGGCGAGCCTCGCAGTCCACCTGCTCGCGAAGATGGACCAGGTGAAAGCCGACGCCGGCGTCGACAAGTGGCACGCCGGCCTCAGCCTGGACTGACCAGGGTCGCACCCGCACCGCGCGGCTGGATGGCCCCGGCTACTCCGTCGGTAAGCCGGCCTTACGCGAAACGGCTTTAGTTCGCGAAGTTAGTTTCCGGACTGTCATGTGCGACGTCGAAGGCACCTTCCGAGCCCTCCAGCACCCGCGGCGGCGACACGCCCTCGACTGCGTCCGGACCCACCAGTCGATCGCGCTCGCCGACCTCGCAGAACTCGTCCTCGAACGAGAGACGGGAACGAACGCCAGCGACCACGACGCCGAGCGCGTCAGCAGAGTGTACTTCTCCCTGTACCACACCCACCTCCCCGTACTGCAGGACGCATCGCTCGTCCGCTACGAGCAGGACGCCGACATCGTCGGCATCCGCGACGGTGCCGCCCAGTCCCTCCAGTGCGCCCGAGAGACCCTCGAATCGCTGCTGAGCGCGTGAGCGACCGACGCGGCCGGAAAACTTCCCGGTCGTATCGCAACTCACCCACAGCCTCGCCCGTCGACTGGTGCCCGTCCGGGCCTCGCAGGACTCGTGTCACCTAGCCACGCACAATCGTCGTGGCGGCCGCCGTCGCTTCAACGAGACGCCACTAAGTTCGCGAGCGCGCTTCCGCTGGCGGTCGACTGCTCTCTCACGGTGCCGTCTGCGAACGCGGCAAGCGATTCGACTGACAGGCGTTCGTCGGCGAAGTCGTCGATGCCGGCGGCTACCAGACCTACGACTGACAGACAGAAACAGCAGCGGCCCGAGTACTGCCGCGTTACAGGGCGTCCCAGGCCTTCATCGCGCGCTTCCAGTCGGTGATCTTCGCGATCCAGCGCGCCGCCGCGCCCTTCTTCAGGACCTTCGCCGGCAGGCTGTTGAACGTCCGAACCGGCGCGGAGATTCCGTTCATCTCGACCTCGTGGGCGATGGCCGTCTCGCCGATGGACACCAGCGTTCCCTGGTCCTCGTACGTCCACGTCTGCAGCGGGCGACCCTGGCTGGCGCGCACGACGTTCTCGGCGGCGACGTCGGCGGCCTGCCAGGCGGCCTGCGCGGTCGGCGGCGCGACCTCGTCGTCGCCCTGCGAGACCATCGAACAGTCACCGATGGCGAACACGCGCTCGTCCTCGGTCTGGAGCGTCGACTCCGCCTGCAGTCGGTTGTGCTCCGCGTCCAGATCGACCTCGCCGAGTTCGCTCGGTCCGGTGACGCCGCCGGTCCAGAGGAACACGTCGTAGTCGATGCTGTCCCGCTCGTCGAACTCCAGGCTGTCCTCGGTCGCCGCCGTGATGGGGTCGTCCGTGAGGATGTCCACGCCAGCGTTCTCCAGGCGGTGACGGAGCGCGCCCTGGATTTCGCTGTCGCCCGGCGGGAAAATCTCGGGCAGCGCCTCGACGAGCGTTACGTCGATGGGGGCGTTGTGGCGGTCGCGGAACTCCGCAATCTCGCCCGCGCTCTGGATGCCGGACAGCCCGGCACCGCCGACGACAATCTGCGCGCGGTCCTCGCGGGTCGCCTCGCGGGCCGCCTCCCGCACCTGCTCGTGGATTTCGAGGGCGTCGTCGAGGCTCTTCAGCGTGAGCGGGTGTTCGCCCATCCCGTCGATGCCGTAGGTCGCCGTCTCGGAGCCGATGCCGACGACCAGGTAGTCGTAGTCGATGGCGTCGCTCTCGTCGAGTTCCACGACGCGCTCGTCGGTGTCGATGTCGACGACGCTGTCGTGGACGAACTCCGTGCTCCGGGACTTGATGTCCTCGACGGGAATCGTGACCTTCTCCCGGACGCCGGGGTCCCGGATGATGCGGTGGGCCTCGTGGAGCACGAGGTGGTAGTCGGTCTCGGACACCCAGACGAGTTCGGCGTCGCTACCGAGTTCGTCCTCGAGTTTCGAGACCGCGCCTGCACCGGCGTACCCTGCACCGAGAACGACGACTCTCGTTGTCATAGAGAGAAATCGGACTGCCGATGATACAAAGGCTGCGATAGCGGCTCAGTGCGCGGGCTCGCCGGCCGGTGCCTCCATCGAGTCGATCTTCAGAATGAGGATACCCTTCGAGTCGTCTTTCCCGTCGACTGTCCCCTCGACCCTGAGCTTCGACAGCGGGGTCGGCCCGACCACAACCGAGTCGCCCTCGTGGAAGCCCCGCACCGACCCGCGGAGGTGGACTTCGGCCCGGCAGAGTTCGGGGTGGTGGACGCTCGTCAGATTGATCTCCTTGACGTTCACCTCGGTAGCGTCCTCGCCGTCGTGCGTGACCGGGACCTCGGCAGCGCTGTCGAGTTGCTGGATGTCGAGTGCCTCGTAGGCGTCGACGGTGGGCTTGTATCCACCCTTCGGGCCGGGGACGCCCTCCACTAGCTGGAGGGCTTTCAGGCTCTGCATCTGGTTCCGGATGGTTCCGGGGTTGCGGTCGACCTCCTCGGCGATGGCTTCGCCTTTCACAGCCGTCTCCTCCTGCGTGTACCGGTCTACGAGCGCCCGGAGGACGGTCTTCTGGCTGGAGGTCAGTTCTATCGATGACATGGAGCCGATTTCGCGCGAGACGCACTTCAAACCCCCGATGGGGCGGGAACTGTCTTCCACTCGCGGTGCGTTGTCGCGGGCGAATCAGTCCGGGAATCCGGCCGGTCACCCGCGAACGTCGCCTTCGAGTGTCGCTACCGGTCGCCGGACAGCGACCGCAGCGGAACCGGCCGAGTGGTCGCAGCCGAACGACAGGTCACGCCGACCGGTCGTCGTCGTGCAGCGGGTCGACTGGGACGACCTGAAGGCCGTGGTCCGTGTCCAGGACTGCGGCCTCGATGTCGAAGACGTCCGCCAGCAGCTGTGTCGTGATCGTCGACTCGGGCGCGCCCCGAGCGTACACCGACCCGTCTTTCAGCGCGACGACGTGGTCCGCGTACCGCGCGGCTTGCCCGATGTCGTGGAGGACGAGAACGACCGTCGTGTCGCTCTCGTCACGCAGCGTCTCCACGACCTGCATCACTTCCAGTTGGTGGTGGGGGTCGAGGAACGTCGTGGGCTCGTCGAGGAGCAACACGTCCGTCTCCTGAGCGAGCGCCATCGCAATCCACACCAGCTGTTTCTGGCCGCCGCTGAGACTCCCGACGTCGCGTTCCCGGAGGTGGTCGATTCCAGCCATCTGGATGGCTCTGTCGACCGCCCGCCGGTCCTCGTCTGTCAGCGACTCGAAGAAGCCACAGTGCGGATACCGGCCGCGTTCGACGAGGTCGGCGACCGAGATTCCCTCCGGTGTGGCGTGCTCCTGCGAGAGCAACCCGAGCTTCCGGGCGAGTGCTTTCGTGCCCATCGTGTCGATGGCGTCTCCATCGAGGACGACCGTTCCGTCGCTCGGGTCCAGCTTGTTCGCGAGCCCCTTGAGTAGAGTGCTCTTTCCGCTGCCGTTCGGGCCGATGAGTGCGGTCACGCCGTCTGGCGGGACCGCGATGGATTCACCGTCGATGACCGGCGTCTCCATCCCCGGATAGCCGACGACGAGGTCCGTCCCGCGCAGTCCCACAGCCGACTCCGCGTCGGCCGTCGCGTCGGACGTGGGCTCCTCTGACTTGGCTCCGCCGGACTTCCGGTCTCGTTTCGAGTGTGTTGGGTTCTCGCTGGTCATTACACCGCACCGAGGTTCTCTTTTTTCCGCATCAGGTAGAGGAAGTACGGGCCACCGACGAGACCGGTGATAATCCCGACCGGTAACTGGACTGGGCTGAGCGCGAGGCGTGCGCCGACGTCCGCACCGACCAAGAGCGCGGGTCCGAGGAACAGGCAGCCGACCAAGAGCCGGCGGGAGTCACTACCGACGATGTTTCGCACCATGTGCGGGACAATCAGTCCGACGAACCCGACGAGGCCCGCAACGGCTATCGCGGCGGCTGTCGAGAGAATGGCGATGCCGGCGACGGCGAACCGGACTGTCTCTACGGGCATTCCGAGCGACTCCGCCGTTTCCTCTCCGAGCAGCAGCACGTCGAGTTCTCGTGTCACGACGAACGCCAGCACCATCGCGAGCAGAGTGAACGGCAACGCGAGCCGGACCTGTGCCCAGTCCGTCCCCAGCAGCGACCCGGAGAGCCAGGTCTGGGCGGACATGACGACACCGAGGTTGTCGATGAAGAAGAACAGCGCCCGCTGGACCGAGCTGAAGACGGTTCCGACCACGACGCCGGCGAGGACGAGTCGGACCGGACTCGTCCCGTTCTTCCACGCGATGGCGTAGACGAGCAGGAACGCGGCTCCGCCCCCGAGCGCCGCGAGCACCGGCATCACGGGCATGAGCCCGGAGAACATCGTGAGCGTGAGGAGGACGACGAGGCCGGCTCCGTCGCTCACTCCGAGGATGTACGGGCTCGCGAGTTCGTTTCTGGTGATGATCTGGAAGATTGCGCCCGACACTGCGAGGTTCGCACCGACGAGGACGCCGACGAGGACGCGCGGCAGGCGGATGTTCCAGACGATGAGCTGCCGGCGCGAGAGCCACCCCGGAATGTCGTCACCGAGGAGGAACGCACGCCACACGTCTGGACTCAACAGCACCTCGGTGTCGAACACCGTGTGCCAGGCCTCGCCGAGCGTCAGCGGGAACGCACCGAAGCTCACCTGCAGGAGCGCCGCACCGACGAGAACCGCGAGGCTCCCGAGCGCGACGACGGCGAGCTTCGAGTTCTCGTACCAGTCGCCCCACGCGCTGTGGCGCGTCGCGAGTCCGTCGAGTAGCTTCGCCATCGGTGTTCAGAGAGTCCCGTTGATGATGTCCGAGAGCCGCTGCCGGTCGAAGAGCCGCTCGCCTTCGGGGACGGCTCCGACCGACCCGGGCCACTCGCCGAACGAGTCGGGGTACACCATCTTCGCGAGGGCCTCCGTGGAGAACAGGTCGACAATCGGGCCCATGAACTGTCCACCCGTCCGGACGAGATTCCGGTTCTGGACGGCAGTCAAGCTCTGTCCGTTCTCGTTGCCCTCGAAGGGTTCGACCACGGTACTCACGAACTCCTCGCGCGTCAGGGACGTGAGGCCGCCGACGGCACCGATGTAGTCCGGGTCGACGCGAAGCAGTTCTTCGTACCCGATGGGGCCGTCGGGAACGTCGTCTTCGAACGCGTCTCTCATGCCGAGCCGTCGGTAGGTCAGGGTGTTGTTCTGGAGCGGGTCGAGTGGCGCGATACGGAACTGTCCCGAGTCGGGACGGACACCGCGCCAGATTGCGGCGACCGACGGTCGGTCTCCTTCCGGCGGGAGTCCGTCGCGAATCGTCTGCATGAACTCGTCGTGGAAGGACTGCCAGGCGTCGAAGCGCTCCTGCCGTTGGAAGATTTTTGCGGCCTTCTCGAACGCGCCGTAGAGGTCGTAGTAGGGGCCGTTGTCGGTCACCGACGAGGAGGCGAACCGGATACTCGACCCTAGGAACGGTCCCGCGCCGTTCTCGATCTCCTCGATGTCGGCGTCGTTCCAGTTGGCGTAGAACTTCAGCATCTGCGGGTCGATGAGGTGTACGTCGCAGTCGGCAGCGTAGAAGTTCTCTTTGTCGTAGCCGGACTCCGAGTCGGACGCCAGTTTCGTGACGGCGTCCGCGTCGAAGGAGACGTCCGGAAGCTGGTCGTAGTACTTCAGGGGCGCGCGCTTGAGACTCGCAGTTGCCGACGGCTGAATCCCGAGTGCCATCCCGATGTCCATCCAGACACTGGGAATCGCTGCGTACGTCTCCGGGACCGACTCGAACGTGTACGGGTCGTTCGGCTTCACCTCGACTGTGTACGGAGTCGAGCCGTCTGTGGCTTCGTCGCCGGTGCTCGTCTCCGGGGACTTGGTAGTCGACTCTGGCGTACTCTGAGATTCGCCGCTGGTACCGCTACAGCCGGCGAGACTGGTTGCGATGAGACTAGCGGTGCCTGCGAGTAGCTGGCGCCTTCGTGGCATGTGTTTTAGGCATACCTAAAACAACTTAGTGATTCTCGCTGTTCGAACCGACACGGGCCGAACAGTGTTCACGACGCAATTAGACAACACAGCGTGTACACGCCATCACTCCACGCCGTCCGCGCGCTCGCTGAGCGGTACCGCACGACTGCGGTACTCACCGACGACACGGTCTGCCCACGCTAGCACGTCTGGATGGGTACACGAGATGATGTCGAAGCCATCCCGCTGGTCTCTGTCGACCGTCAGAAACACCGTCTCGTCGATGCGGTCGACCGTACACGGAATCTGTTCGTCGAGACTGTAGTAGACCGTGGACTCGGTAACGGATTCGATGTGCTGCCACCTGGCGCGCAGCGACGGATCACGGAGCATCGTCGCTGTGACAGCCGAGTCGAATACGACCCGGACCTCCGAATCGGTGCCCTGTTCGAGTTCCTGTTCGTGCGCGTACATCGGCAGAGACGTGAACGTCCCGACAAGTGACTCACACGAGCGTGCATCACTGAGTGCGTTCGCGACGACGCGAGCGGCCGCCAGCGGGTCCGCACTCTCGCCGTGAACGTGTTCGCCGTCGACGAGACACTGGAGGTCGAAGTCGAACCAGTCAGTCGGCAGCCGCGACACCAGGTCGGGGTACGCCTTCCCGACCGACATCGTCCCCAGTAACTCCGTGAAGTCGCGGTGGACCAGCTCTCCGAAGGTCGTCAGTTCGTACGCGCGGTCGACACTCGTTCGCCGAGCGAACCCCCGGTCTTCGAGGTCCCCCAGAATGCGGCTCAACGTCACTCGTGTCGCATCCGTTCGGTCGAGAATCTCGTCCCGGGAGCGAGCGCCGTCGGACAGCAAATCGAGGACGCGCAGCCGATGCTCCGAGCGGGCGAGGAACGCGACGGACTCCACTGCTTGCTCGGGGAACTGGTCGCGCTCTCTGCCTCTCGTCTGTTGCCCTGGGTTCTCGACTGTCATCCGTCACCCGCAGTAGTTTAGGCCTGCCTAAACTACTTTCCACTCCGCGCTCCACGACGGTCCGCCGCGAACGCGCTCGGCATCAGTATCGTTTTGCCATCGACCACACCACCAACCAGTATGAACGACAACCGCGTGCTGGTCACTGGTGGTGCTGGATTCATCGGCTCGAACCTCGCGAACCACCTCGCCAGCGAAGGCAACGACGTCGTGGCGCTGGACGACTGCTATCTCGGCACACCGGAGAACCTCGACGACGACGTCGAGTTCGTCGAGGGCGACGTGCTCGACGACGACCTGCCGACGGACGTCGACGTCGTCTACCACCTCGCCGCGCTCTCCAGCCGGCAGATGCTCGAAGAGAACCCCCGGCGGGGTGCCCGGGTGAACGTCGAGGGATTCGTGAACGTCGTCGAGCAAGCGCACGCCGACGGCTGCGACACGGTCGTCTACGCCTCCACGTCGTCGGCGTACGGCAGCCGCACCGAGCCCACGCCCGAGGACACGGACATGGAAGCCTCGACGGGGTACGACGCGTCGATGCTCGGCCGCGAGCGCTACGGCGAGTACTACAACGACTTCTACGACGACCTCACGTGTGCTGGGATGCGCTTTTTCTCCGTCTACCAGGGTTACGGCGGCAGCGAGGGCCACAAAGGCGAGTACGCCAACACCGTCTCCCAGTTCACCGAACAGATTGCGAACGGTGAATCGCCCGTCCTCTGGGGCGACGGCAGCCAGACCCGGGACTTCACGCACGTCTCGGACATCGTCGCCGGCCTCGAACTCGCGGCCGACCACGACCTCGCTGGGGTGTACAACCTCGGCACGGGTGACGCGTATTCGTTCAACGAGATGGTCGACCTCATCAACGAGACGCTCGGCACCGACGTCGAACCGGAGTACGAGCCGATTCCGCTGAAGAACTACGTCCACGACACCTGCGCCGACTACAGCCGCATCCACGACGCCACCGGCTGGGAGCCCACAATCGCCTTCGAGGAAGGCGTCGAGTTGGTCTGCGAGCCCTACCTCGACGACTGACCGACCGGCCGTCTCTCAGCGGTACGTGAACGAGATGTCGACGAGTTTCGTGACGAGCAGCGTCGACGCGACCAGCGTCCCACCGGTCGCCAGTCCCAGACCGCCGCCCGCCGCGAACATGAACCGGTACCCCGGTGGCGCGTTGAGGTAGACGTAGGTCGCGACGGAAGTGACGGCGAGCAGCGGCGCGACGTATGCGAGCCACTGGACGAGGGTCAGCCGCCGCAGGTCCCCGTAGCTTCGCCCGTGCGACACCTTGAGGGTGAGGAGGAACCACGTGAACCAGACGGCGACATCCCGCGTGATGTGTTGTACTTCTCGGAGGGCGGACATACCACCCTGTCTGCGCTCTTCGTACAAAATTGTGATGCCGACACAGGACTCACTAGCGGTGTGACGACCGAGCCGAACCGGTGGAATCTAAGGCCCGGTCGCTGTACTCCGCGTTGTGTCTCGAACTGTCCACGTCATCGGAGCGCCGATGGACTACGGTGCGGACCGACGCGGCGTCGACATGGGACCGTCGGCCATCCGCTACGCGGACCTCGCCGACGAACTCGCTGCCGCCGACGTCGACGCCGTCGACGCCGGCGACCTGCTCGTCCCTCGCGCCGAGGAACGCGACCCCGGCGACGAATCCGCGAAGTTCCTCCCCGAAATCGAGGACCTCTGCACCCGGCTCGCCGACGAAGTCGCGGACGCCATCGACTCCGGCCACACCCCGCTCGTGCTCGGTGGCGACCACGCCGTCGCCATCGGCTCGCTCGCCGGCACCGCCCGCGACGCCGACGTCGGCACCATCTGGTTCGACGCTCACGGCGACTACAACACGCCCGAGACCTCGCCCAGCGGGAACGTCCACGGCATGCCGCTGGCCGCCGCGCTCGGCGAAGGCCGCTTCGCCGCCGAGGAGTGGGCGAACGCCCGCGGCCTCCGCGAGGAGAACATCGTCTACGTCGGCCTCCGCACGCTCGACGAGAGCGAACGCGACGCCATCCGCGACAGCGACATGACCGCCTACACCATGCGGGACATCGACGAACGAGGCATCACGGCCGTCGTCGACGACGCCCTCGACACCGCCACCGACGGCGTCGACGGCATCCACGTCTCCTTCGACGTGGACTGGCTCGACCCCGACGAAGCTCCCGGTGTCGGCACCCCGGTCCGCGGCGGCGCGACCTACCGCGAAGCCCACGCCGCCCTCGAAACCGTCGCCGAACGCGACCGCGCCGACGACATCCTCCGCAGCATGGACCTCGTCGAAGTCAACCCCATCCTCGACGAATCCAACCGCACCGCCGACATCGCCGCCGAACTCGCCGCCAGCGCGCTCGGCAAACGCATCCTCTGAGGGACCTTTTGCCCTGCGTGGGGCGCGCGAAGCGCGCCCCACTCGGCAAAAGCTACGCTAAAAGCACTTCTCGCTCCCGCTGGTCGCTCGTCGGCCTGCGCTCACTCGTGGCTCACGGCTCGCGATGCTCGCCGTTCGCACAAACCGAGGCGTTCGCTACGCTCACGCCTCGCACCGCTCACTCGCGCAGCGAACCGCGTCGCTCGGGTTCTTCGAACCGCTCGCTCGCGGATGCTAGCCTCGAAGAAAATTCGGTGGGGCGTTACTCGTCGTCGTCCGCGTCTTCGTCGTCCGTCTCCGTGGGGTTGTAGACCGAGACGCCGGCGACTTCGTCGCCCTCGTCGACTGCCATGATTTTGACGCCTTTCGTGTTCCGGCCGACCGTCGAGATTTCGTCGACGGGCATCCGGATGATCTGGCCGTCCTCGCTCATCACGACGAGGTTGTCGTCGTCGGCGACCGTGTCGATGGAGACCACGTCGCCGTTCCGGTCGCCGGTCTTGATGTCCACCAGCCCCTTCCCGTTCCGGGACTGGGCGCGGTACTCCGAGAGCCGCGTCCGTTTCCCGTAGCCGAACTCGGTGACGGTCAGCAGGCTGCGGTCGTCCTCGGGCTCGACGTCAGCAACGCCGGCGACCCGGTCGTCGCCTTCGAGGTCCATGCCGCGGACACCACGGGCGTTGCGGCCCATCGGCCGGACGTCGTTCTCGTCGAATCGAATCGCCATCCCCGCCTCGCTGCCGAGGATGACGTCGTGGCTGCCGTCCGTGACTTCTACGTCGGCGAGTTCGTCGCCGTCCTCGAGGTCGATGGCGATGATGCCCGTCGAGAGGATGTTCCCGAACTCGCCCACGCTCGTCCGCTTCACGTAGCCGTCGCGGGTCGCCATTGTGAGGTACTCGTCGTCGGCCTCGAAGTCGAGGTCGTCGTCGGTGACGACCGCCGACAGCTCCTCGTCGTCGTCGAGGTCGATGAGGTTCACCGCGGACGTGCCCCGTGCAGTCCGGGACATCTCCGGCACCTGGTAGACCTTCAGCCGGTAGACCTGGCCCTGGTTCGTGAAACACAGGAGGTAGTCGTGCGTGCTCGCGGTGAACACCGTCGACACCCGGTCGCCGTCTTTCAGGTCGGAGCCGATGATGCCCTTGCCGCCGCGGTGCTGGGCGTCGAACGTCTCGGCCGGCACGCGCTTGATGTAGTCGCCCTCGGTGAGCACGACCACCACGTCCTCCTCGGGGATGAGGTCCTCGTCGTCGACGGTCCCCGTGTCCTCGATGAAGGAAGTGCGGCGCTCGTCGGCGTACTGCGCCTTGATCTCCTGCAGTTCGTCCTTGATTACGTCCAGCAGCTCCTGCTCGCTGCCGAGAATCTCTTCGAGGCGCTCGATGCGCGCCGAGACGTCCTCGTACTCGGACTCGATCTCCGCGGCTTCCATCGACGTGAGGCTGCCGAGTTGCATCCGGACGATGTGGTCGGCCTGGTCCTGCGAGAAGCCGAACTCCGACTTGAGGACCTCCTTCGCGTCGTCGCGGTCCTCGGCGTTCTGGATGAGTTCGACGACGTCGTCGGCGTTCTCCAGCGCCTTCAGGCGGCCTTCGAGGATGTGCGCGCGGTCCTCGGCCTCCGCCAGGTCGTGTTCGCTGCGGCGGCGCACGACCTCCTTGCGGTGGCTGACGTACTCCGCGAGCATCTCCTTCAGCGTGAGTACCTTCGGCTCGCCGTCGACGAGCGCGAGGTTGATGACGCTGAACGTCTTCTCGAGGTGGCTCTCCAGCAGGCGGTTCTCCACGACGTCCGTGTTCGCCTTCCGTTTGAGGTCGATGACGACGCGGACGCCGTTCCGGTCGGACTCGTCTCGGAGGTCCGTGATGCCCTCGAGCTTGCCGTCCTTGACGTCCTCGGCGATGCGCTCGACGAGCTTCGACTTGTTCTGCTGGTACGGCAGCTCCGTGATGACGATGGAGTCCTTCTTGCCGTCGCTCTCGACGTGGTACTCGGCGCGCATCCGGACGCGACCGCGGCCCGTCTGGTAGGCCTCCTTGACGTCCGAGCGGCCGACGATATTCGCTGCCGTCGGGAAGTCGGGCCCCTTCACGTGGTCCATCAGGTCGACGACCGTACAATCCGGGTTGTCGATGAGGTGGATGGTGGCGTCGATGACTTCCCCGAGGTTGTGCGGCGGGACGTTCGTCGACATCCCGACCGCGATGCCGGACGAGCCGTTCACGAGGAGGTTCGGGAACGCAGACGGGAGGACGGTCGGCTCGGTCAGGCGGTCGTCGTAGTTCGCCTGGAAGTCGACCGTGTCCTTCTCGATGTCCGTCAGCAGTTCCTCCGCGATGGGGGCCATCCGGGCCTCCGTGTACCGCATCGCCGCGGCCGGGTCGCCGTCGACACTGCCGAAGTTCCCCTGGCCGTCCACCAGCGGGTACCGCATCGAGAAGTCCTGGGCCATCCGGACCAGCGCGTCGTAGATGGGGGAGTCGCCGTGCGGGTGGTAGTCCCCCATCGTGTCCCCGACGATGTTCGAGGACTTCCGGTGGCTCGACCCGCTGGTCACGCCGGACTCGTGCATCGCGTAGAGGATGCGCCGGTGGACCGGCTTGAGGCCGTCCCGGACGTCCGGGAGCGCGCGACCCGCGATGACGCTCATCGCGTAGTCGATGTACGACTGCTCCATCTCCTCGTCCACGCGCACGTTCTTCACTCGGTCCGCCACGTCGTCGGGTACGTCAGGTGATTCCGAACTCATGTCAGATGTCCACCCACTCTGCGTCGCCGGCGCGCTCCTGGATGAACTGTTTGCGCGGCCCGACGGCGTCCCCCATCAGCACGGAGAACATCTTGTCGGCCGCCGCCGCGTCCTCGACGGTGATGCGCTTGAGAATCCGGTTCTCGGGGTCCATCGTCGTGTCCCAGAGCTGCTGGGGGTTCATCTCGCCGAGGCCCTTGAATCGCTGGACCTGGGTCGGGTTCCCGTTGCACTTCTCCTCGATGATCTGTTCGCGTTCGGCCTCCGTCATCGCGTCGTAGGTGTCCCCGCGGTACCGGATGCGGTACAGCGGCGGCTGGGCGGCGTAGACGTTGCCGGCCTCCAGCAGCGGCTTCATGTGCCGGTAGAAGAACGTCAGCAGGAGCGTCCGGATGTGAGCGCCGTCGACGTCCGCGTCCGTCATCATGATGATCTTCTCGTAGCGGAGTTCGTCGATGTCGAACTCGTCGCCGATGCCGGTGCCGAGCGCCGTGATGATGTGCCGGAGTTCGTCGTGTTCGAGGATGCGGTCGAGGCGGTGTTTCTCGACGTTCAGAATCTTCCCGCCGAGCGGCAGGATGGCCTGGAACTCGGGGTTCCGGCCCTGTTTCGCGGAGCCGCCCGCGGAGTCGCCCTCGACGACGAACAGCTCGGCGTCCTCGGGGTCCTTGCTCTGGCAGTCGGCGAGCTTCCCGGGGAGGCTCGTGGAACCGAGCGCGGACTTCCGGCGCGTGAGCTCCTCGGCCTTCTTCGCGGCTTTCCGGGCCTTCGCAGCCTCGACGCCCTTCCGGACGACGGCCTCCGCGGTGTCCGGGTTCTCCTCGAAGTACGTGCCGAGGCCGTCGTTGACGGTCCGCTCGACGATGCCCCGGACCTCGCTGTTGCCGAGCTTGGTCTTCGTCTGCCCCTCGAACTGCGGGTCCGGGTGCTTGATCGAGATGACCGCCGTCAGTCCCTCGCGGATGTCTTCGCCCGTGAGGTTCTCGCCGTCGAGCTCCGAGAGCAGATTGTGCTCGTTCGCGTAGTCGTTGACGGTGCGTGTCAACGCCGTCTTGAACCCTGTGAGGTGGGTGCCGCCCTCGCGGGTGTTGATGTTGTTCGCGAAGGCGTGCGTCGAGGACTGCACGTCCTCGGACGCCTGCATCGCAATCTCGACGTGGATGTCGTCTTCCTCCGCCTGGAAGTAGACGACGTCGTCGTGGAGCGCGTTCCGGGTCTCGTTGAGGTACTCGACGAACTCCCGGATGCCGCCCTCGTACTCGAAGGTCGACTGCGTCTCGTCGTCGCCGCGCTCGTCCGTGAGCGTGATTTCGACACCGGAGTTCAGGAAGGCGAGCTCCCGGAGCCGGTTCTCCAGCGTGGAGAAGTCGTACTCCGTCGTCTCGAAGATGTCGCTGTCGGGCCGGAACCGGATGAGCGTACCCGTCTCGTCGCTGTCTCCGATGCGTTCGAGGTCCGTCACGGGCTCGCCGTACTCGAACTTCTCCCGGTACTGCTCGCCGTTCCGGGAGACTTCGACGGCGAGGCGCTCGGAGAGCGCGTTCACGACGGAGACGCCGACGCCGTGCAGGCCACCCGAGACCTGGTAGGACTTCGCGTCGAACTTCCCGCCGGCGTGCAGGACGGTGAGGATGACTTCCACCGCGGGCCGGTCGTACTCCTCGTGGGTGTCGACCGGGATGCCGCGGCCGTCGTCCTCGACGCTCACCGAGCCGTCCTCGTGGAGCGTCACCTCGATGCTGTCGCAGTACCCGGCCAGTGCCTCGTCGATGGAGTTGTCCACGACCTCGTAGACGAGATGGTGGAGGCCGCGAGCGTCGGTGGACCCGATGTACATCGCCGGCCGTTTCTGGACGGCTTCGAGGCCCTCCAGAACCTGAATTTGGCCAGCGCTGTACTCACTTTGGTCAGACATGAACGTTGCACCGTGGTAGACGCCCCGACGGTAAAAAAGCCTCGCACGCGTGCGTGCGTGCGAATCGCAGTAACGGAGGCCGGAATTCCCGAGTGTCGGCGTCCGAGCGTTCCGGGCAGACCACCCCGGACCGCCGCCAGCTCCACTTTCACCCCGGTACCGCTGGGGTTTTAGCCTCCGGTCCAGAAGGGATGGACACTGAATGACGTCGTTCCAGTCGACGCTCGCCGACGAAGACGAGGGCATCGCGGAGGAACTCGCCGCGAGCCAGCGTGAGATCTCCGTCGCCGAGTTCTTCGAGAAGAACAAGCACATGCTCGGCTTCGACTCCGGAGCCCGAGGGCTCGTGACGGCCGTCAAGGAGGCCGTCGACAACGCCCTCGACGCCACGGAGGAGGCCGGCATCCTCCCCGACATCTACGTCGAAATCAGCGAGAACCGGGACTACTACACGCTGACAGTGGAGGACAACGGGCCGGGCATCACCAAAGAACAGATTCCGAAAATCTTCGGCAAACTCCTGTACGGCTCGCGGTTCCACGCCCGCGAGCAGAGCCGCGGCCAGCAGGGCATCGGCATCTCCGCGGCCGTCCTGTACTCCCAGCTGACTTCCGGGAAGCCGGTGCGCATCGAGAGCCGCACACAGGACGCCGGCACGTCGAACTACTACGAGCTCATCATCGACACGGACACCAACGAACCCGAAATCAGCGTCGAGAAAGAACTCTCGGCGGCCGAGAGCGAGCTCCGGGGCACGCACGGCACACGCATCGAGATGGACCTCGAAGCCAACATGCGCGCCCGCGGCCAGCTCCACGACTACGTTAAGCACACGGCAGTCGTCAACCCCCACGCCCGCATCGAACTCCAGGAGCCGGGCGGCGAAATCAAGTCCGAGCGCGCGGAGGGCGCGACCCTCCCCGCCGAGACGGACGAAATCCGTCCGCACCCGCACGGCGTCGAACTCGGGACGCTCATCAAGATGCTGTCGGAGACCGACTCGCACTCCGTCTCCGGGTTCCTCCAGGGCGAGTTCACGCGCGTCGGGAAGAAGACCGCCGACAGCATCGTGGACGCGTTCCGCGACACGCACTTCGGTCGCGAGATGCGCTGGCGGCCGCCCGGCATCGACAGCGACACCGACCTCGAAGCCGCCGTCGTCGGTGCCGTCTCGAACAAGGACGCCACCCACACGAAGGTGTTCGCGCAGGCGGTCGTCGACGCCGTCGAGGACGCCGACGGGGTCGCGCACTCCGAACTCGTCGCGCTCGTCGCCGACGCCGCCGCCGACGCGGAGGCCGATACCGGGACTTCCTTCGGCGACACCGTCCAGAGCCACGTCGTCGACGCCGTCTGGGGGGCGCTCACCGAGGACCGCGCCGCGGACGTCTTCGTCCCTGTCGACGAGGCGACGACGGTCCAGAAGGACGACGCGACCGTGCGGGGGCTCGCCGACCGCATCGCCGCGAAGTTCGAGAACGGCCCCGAGCAGGACCGCGTCACGCGCGACGACCTCGAAGAGTACGTCTACCGCGCCGCCGAGAACACCGAAGAGTACGAGGACGCGACCGTCGGCGAGACCGCACGGGAGAACGTCCTCGACGCGCTCTGGGAGCGCATGGCGACCGTCCCGGACGACCCGCCGCTCACGCGCGAACTCGCCGACGACCGCGACGCAGCCAGCGACCTGCTCGCGGCGATGGAGTCGGTCAGCGTGATGGCTCCCCCGACCTCCTGTCTGTCGCCCATCGAGGCCGACCAGCTCGAGGCCGGCCTGCGCAAGGAGTTCGACGCGGAGTTCTACGCCGCGTCCACCCGCGACGCCGAGGTCCACGGCGGCGACCCGTTCATCGTCGAGGCCGGCATCGCGTACGGCGGCGAACTCGAAGCCGAGGGCGGCATCGAACTGATGCGGTTCGCGAACCGGGTGCCGCTGGTCTACCAGCGCGGCGCGTGTGCGACCACCGACGTCGCCCGCAGCATCGGCTGGCGGAACTACAACCTCGACCAGCCCGGCGGCTCCGGACTCCCGCAGGGCCCGGCGGTCATCATGGTCCACGTCGCGTCCACGAACGTCCCGTTCACCAGCGAGTCGAAGGACGCCGTCGCCCACGTCGAGGAGATCGAGGACGAGATCGAACTCGCGATTCGGGAGGCCGCCCGCGACCTCAAGTCCTTCCTGAACAAGCGCCAGTCGATGCGGAAGCGCCAGCAGAAACAGGACGTCATCATGGACATCCTGCCGACGATGGCGGAGAAGGTCTCGGACCTGACCGGCCGCGACGAGGTCGCAGTCGACGACGCGCTCGCCCGCATCATGAACAACGTCCTCGTCGAGCGCGAGGTCGACGACGGCGAGGTGACGCTGCGCGTCGAGAACCACGGCTCCACGAGCGCGGACGTCGACGTCACCGACATCGTGTCCGCCGAGCCGACCGCCGTCAGCGACGGCGCGAACGTCGTCGAGATGGACGGCGAGCACTTCGTGAAGTGGTCGCCGTCCGTCTCGGGCGGCGAGACCGAGGAACTGACCTACGAAGTCGACGCCGACGCCGACTTCGACCTGACCGTGCAGGGCGTCGAGGACGCCCGCCTCACCGTGAACCAATGAGCGAGACAGACACCCCGAAAGGAGAGGACGCCCGCGACCGCCTGGTCGCGCTGGCCGAAGAGTTCTACGAACAGTTCGAGGACGGCGACATCCCTCGGATGACGCTGCCGACGCGCTCGAAGTCCAACATCGAGTACGACGACGACGCGGACGTCTGGGTGTACGGCGACCGCACGTCGACGCGCTCGGCGAACTCCGTCCGGGGCGCTCGGAAGCTGCTGAAGTCCGTATTCACCGTCGACTTCCTCGCCCAGCAGCTCGAAGAGAACCGGTCGTCGACGCTGCGTGAACTGTACTACCTCTCGGAGTCCTGGGACGAGGAGGAGGCCCAGTTCAACGACCAGAGCGAGAGCGACAAGCTCATCGAGGACCTCGAAATCGTCTCCGGCGTCAAGCGCGAGGACTTCCACATGCGCCCCGAGGAGTCCGGCGCGAAGGTCATGGGGCCGCTGCTGCTGCGCGAGCAGACCAACCGCGGCGACCGCGAGATTCACTGCCAGGACGACGTCGGGCAGGGCGGTTACCAGATTCCGAACAACCCAGACACCATCGAGTTCCTCGAGAACGACGCGGACTTCGTGATGTGCGTCGAGACCGGCGGGATGCGGGACCGCCTCGTCGAGAACGGCTTCGACGACGAGCACAACGCCATCGTCGTCCACCTCGGCGGCCAGCCGGCCCGCGCCACCCGCCGGCTCACCAAGCGCCTCCACGACGAACTCGACCTCCCGGTCACCGTGTTCACTGACGGCGACCCGTGGTCGTACCGCATCTACGGCTCCGTCGCCTACGGCTCTATCAAGTCCGCGCACCTCTCGGAGTACCTCGCCACCCCGCAGGCGCAGTTCGTCGGCATCCGCCCGCAGGACATCGTCGACTACGACCTGCCCACGGACCCGCTCAGCGACTCCGACGTGAACGCCCTCGAATCCGAACTCGAAGACCCTCGGTTCCAGAGCGACTTCTGGACCGAACAGATAGAGCTCCAGCTCGACATCGACAAGAAGGCCGAACAGCAGGCGCTCGCCTCCCGCGGCCTCGACTTCGTCACGGACACCTACCTGCCGGAGCGGCTGGACGAGATGGGCGTCATCTAGTACCTTCTACTCGTACCTTTTGCTGCGGTCGCTCGCTTCGCTCGCTCCCTGGCAAAAGCTACGCTAAAAGCACTCCTCACTCCCTGCGGTCGCTCGTCGGCCTGCGCTCACTCGCTCTGCTCGTTCGCGCAGAGAACCGGCGACCTACCGGGTCCTTCGGACCACTCGGTCGCCGGATGCTCACTGTCGGTTGCTCAGTATTCGCGGCGCTTCTCAGACGTCCTCGATGGTGAATTCGAGTCGGTAGTCGACTGTCGCTCCCGGGCCCTCTGGCTCGCCGCTCTGAGTGTACTCCAGAACGTCCTCGTGGACCCACTCGCCGGGACCGATGGCGTCGCACTGGGGCTTCGACGGGTCGAGCGTGTAGGTGCGGGTGAGCGTCTCGCCGGGAGCGACGGGTGTCGACGTCCCGATGGCGTTCTTGGTGATGCGGTTCTCGGTGACGCTCAGGCCGTCGATGGACTCGTAGTCCTGCCAGAGGAGGAACGACGCGCCTTCGGGCTCTCCGGGGTGGTGGACGCGCGGGATGCCGAACGGTCGGACCACGCCGCCGTACACGGATTGTTCGGTGTCACCGGTGTTCTCGACGGCGAACTCCAGCGCGGCGGGGTCCTCCCCGATGCCGGCGTCGAGCACAGAGACGTCGAACGCCAACACTGGGTCGCGGTCGGGGTGGGCGTCGTAGACGCCGAGGGTCCAGTGTGTGGCGATGTCGTCGGCCTCGGTGTCGGCCGCCCACGTCACGAGGTCCGTGGCGTCCACGAACTCGCGGAGCCCGTCCGGAATCTCGTCGACCCGCACGTTTCCCTCGTCGAGGATGCGCTCGACCGCCTCGCGCACCGCTTCGTCCTCGATGTCGGAAACGTCGACGACCGTCGGGTCCTCGAAGTTCCGGCCGACGGCGTCGGTGCTGTAGACGCCCTCGATGCGGAGGTACCACTCGTGGGTCGGCGCGGTCTTCTCCGTCTCGACGGACAGTTCGGTTATCGCGAGGTCGGCGTCGGGACCCGGCTCGGGGACGGTCCTGAGATGGGTCTGTCCGTCGGTCGTCGATGCGGTGTTGTCTGCGGTCGGTGCCGACGTACAGCCAGCAGCGAGCGCGGCGGCCGACGCGACCGCGGAGAGGAGGGCGCGGCGTCGCATACGTGACGCATCTGTCCAGCGAGACGTAGGTCTTCCGTGGAGTTCAGCGCGGACTTGAGTCCCCGGCTACCGTTCGTCCAGCGCCACCGGAATCCCGCGGCTCGCCACGTCTGACGCGAACAGCCGGCTGTCACCGACCAGCCCCTCGAAGGTGTTGTAGTGGACGGGCACGACGAGTCCGGGGTCGAGGCGCTCGGCGAGGTCGGCGGCTTCGGCTTCCCCCATCGTGATGCGACGGCTGAGCGGCGGCAGGAACACGTCCGGGTGGACGTCACCGTGGGCGGCGAGCGCGTCGGAATCACCGGGGTAGAAGACGGTCGTGTCCTCGTGGGTGAGCGCGTACCCGCAGCCGAACCCGGGCGGGTGCGAGGATTCGCCGCCGGGTTCGTCGGGGGCCGTCTCCGCCTTGACGGTCCGGATGTCGACGCCCGAGACTGTCGGACTGTCGCCGTACGCCACTCGCTCGACGTCGTAGTCGAGGGAATCGACGGGGGTGACGTTCCGGCTGGCCGTCTCGGCGCTGACGGCTTCGTAGACGACGACAGTGGCGTCGTCGCCGGCCACTCGCTCGATGCCGTGGGGGTCGTAGTGGTGGTCGTGCGTGACGACCACGAGGTCCGCGTCCTGTTCGTGGTAGTCGCTCGCTGGCGGGTGGTGTCGTGCGCCGTCGAAGTCGCCGGGCGTCCACTCGCCCGTGAGGACGCCGTACCGGCCGGGGTCGGTGTAGGTGACGGTGCCGTCCGGCCACTCGACGCGCGCTGTCGCGTAGCCGAGCCAGTCGACGGTCAGACCCGCGTGTGAGACGGTCATGCCACTGGATACGGCGGGCCGGACAAAAGGCACTGCCGTCGTTCCCAGCGCGTAGGCCGACCGCTGCTGGTCGCACTCAGCCGAGCAGCTCCACCACGTCCCCGAGCGAGTCGAGGACGAAGTCTGGTCGTCGGTCGCTCGCGTCGACTTCGTCGTCGCCGTCGACGCCCGTCCGCACGAGCGCGGTCGTCATCCCGGCGCGATCGCCCATCGCGACGTCCGTCTCCAGGCGGTCGCCGACGAGCAGACAGTCCTCTGGCGGCACGCCGATGCGGTCCGCCGCCAGCCGCGCCGTCGTCTCCGAGGGTTTACCGAGAACCGCGTCCGGCTCGCGGTCGGTGACGCCGGCGACGGCGTGGACGATTGCGCCTGACCCCGGTTCGAGGCCATCCGCTCCCGGAATCGTGCGGTCCGGGTCCGTGCCGACGAACGCGGTGTCGTCGTCCATCGCGTCGAGGGCGGCCTGGAGGTCTCGGAAGTGGAACTCGCGGTCGTAGCCCGCCACGACGACGCCCGCCGCCCCGGGGTCGTCGGTCAGCGACACGTCGCCCGCCCGTAGCTGGTCGACGATAGACGACTCGGCGATGGCGAACGCGGGCTCGTCCGCGTGGCGGTCCCGGAGGTAGGCGACCGTCGCGTCTGCCGACGTGAGCACGTCGTCCGCACTCGCCTCGATGCCGAGGTCGCGCAGGCGCTC
The DNA here is from genome assembly GCF_900110535.1 of Halobacterium jilantaiense. NCBI lineage: Archaea > Methanobacteriati > Methanobacteriota > Halobacteria > Halobacteriales > Halobacteriaceae > Halobacterium > Halobacterium jilantaiense. The sequence continues at coordinate 520,816 of NZ_FOJA01000001.1, read as the reverse complement.
GGCGTGGTCGCTGGCGGGCCGCGTCGGATTGTTCGTCAGGAACAGGACGGACTCGGTGTGCTCGCGGAGCGCCGCGACACCCGTCCGGGCACCCGGGAGCAGGTCGCCGCCGCGAAGGACAGTGCCGTCGAGGTCGAGGACGGCCCCTCTGTAGGTCACGTCGGTGTTTGGCGCGGATTCGGCTTGAAGCCTCGGGCGTCGGCGACCTACCCCTGCTGGTCGGCGAGCCGTTCGACGCGCTCGATGGTGTCGGCGGTCTCCGGGGTCTTGTCCTCGCGGACGGAGACGTACCGCGGGAACCGCAGCGCGTACCCCGAGGAGTACGTCGGCGACGCCTGAATCTCCTCGTACCCCACCTCCAGCACGACCGCCGGCTCGATGTCGACGTCCTGCCCGTCCTCCTGTCGGATATGGGGTTCCAGGCGGTCGGTGAGGGCGTCGAGCTCCTCGTCGGTGAGTCCCGTCGCGACCTTCCCGATGGTCTCGAACTCGCTCGACGCCTCGTTGCGGGCCGACAGCAGGAACGTTCCGAGGAACGAGGCTCGCCGACCCTCGCCCCACTCCGCGCCCGTCACAACGAGGTCGAGAGTTTCCACGTCGGGCTTGCGCTTCAGCCAGTCTCTCCCCCGGTCGCCGGGCGTGTACGCCGCCTCCGGGTTCTTCAGCATGATACCCTCGTGGCCGCCGTCGAGGGCCGCTGCCTCGAAGTCCGCAATCTCGTCGGCGTCGTCGGTGACGAGCAACTCTGAGACGGCGGACTTGTCGCCGACGACCGACCGGAGGCGGTCGTGGCGCTCCCGGAACGGCACGCCGAGGAGGTCTTCTCCGTTCGCGTGCAGGCAGTCGAACGCGTGGAGTTCGACCGCGACCTCCTCGCGCATCGCCGCCACGTCGTGCTTGCGGCGGAAGCGCTTGAGAATCTCCTGGAACGGCAGCGGGTCGCCGTCCTCGTCGACCGCGACCGCCTCCCCGTCGAGGATGACTGGGGGGTCGACGTGCTCCTCGACGAACTCCACGAGTTCGGGGAGCGCGTCGGTCACGTCCTCCATGTTCCGCGAGTACAGCGCGACCTCGTCGCCGTCGTAGTGGACCTGGACCCGCGCCCCGTCGAACTTCGTCTCCACGGCCGCCGTCCCCCACTCGTCGAGCGCGTCGGTGACGGTGCCGGCCTGCGCGAGCATCGCCTGCACCGGCCGACCGACTTCCAGCCCCATCGCGTCAAGCGCCGCCTCACCGTCGTCGCGTGCCGTCTCGGCGACGAGCCCGTAGTCGTTCGACACCTGGAGCGCGCGCTCGACCGACGCCGCGGGCACGTCGAACGCCTCGACGACGGCGTCCCGCACGGTGCCCTCGCCGACGCCGATGCGCATCTCGCCGAGGACGAGCCGGGAGAGGTACCGGGCCTCCTCGCTCGAACACCGATTGAACAGCCCGAACAGCAGCCGGACTTTCTCGTCTTGGCTGCCGTCGCCCGCCGCGGCGGCGAGGTCGGCGAGTTCGTCGGCGACACCCCTCACGGTGAGGTCGTCGCCGCCGCCGCCGTCGCCGAACGCGCCGAGGCCGGCCTGCCCGCCGAGGTCCAGTCCCGCTGCGACCGCGCCGATGTCCCCTGCGTCCGCGAGGAGGTCCTCGATTTCGTCGACGTCGACGTTCCGGCCCGCGGCCCGCGCGAGCGCCTCGTAGCAGAGCCGGGGGCCGATGTCGAGTTTCGTCTCCGAGTGCGCCGGGAACACCCGTCCCTGTACGAACCGCGCCACCACCCCGAGGTCGTCGCCGGCCGCCGCGAACAGGTCGGCGACCAGGTCGACGACTTCGAGGTCCGCCGGCTCGGCCTCCACGTCGGCGGCGCGAGCGGCGAACTCCTGGAACTCCATCGCTGCGGCGTAGCCGCTGCCGGCAAGTAAACCCCGCGAACCGGCTGTCGGCGCTGCTGGCCGTGCGGGGAGTCCGAGCGCCGTCACGCCTTTCACTCGGCACGACGATGCCCCGGGTATGCCAGCACCGGAGCTCGTGGACCGCGTCCGGGACGTGCTCGCCGTCGACGCAGACGCGTTCCAGGACCGAGTCCGGGAAGACGCCGAGGTCGTCCGCGAAGAGATTGCCGCCGGCACGTTCGACAATCCGCAGGCAATCGTCGGTCTGGAGTACGAGTTCTACGCGACGACCGAGGACGGGTCGCTCGCCCGCGTCCCGCGTCGCGTCCTCGAATTCGTCGGCTTCGAGAAGGAACTCGGGCTCCACAACGCCGAGATGACCACGAGCCCGGTCCCCCTGAACGAGTACGGGCTCGCGGCTCAGGAAGCCGAGGTGCGCTCGAAGCTCGCCGCCGCGACCGAGCCGATGGCGGCGGAAGGCCTCCACCTCGTCAGCGACGGGATGTGGACGATTCCGCCCGAGGGCGAGACGGCCCGAGAGTACCTCACGGACAGCGTGAACCACGACGGCGTGGAGGTAGCGACGAACATGAGCGACTCGGCGCGCTACCACGCGATGGCGAACACCGACCAGCCGGCCGGTATGCGGCTGGACTCGCCACACGTCTCTCTGGAGGCCGAGACGGTGATGCCGGAGGCGCTCATCACCTCCATCCAGCCCCACTACCAGGTGCCACAGGCCGTCGACCTGCCGACGTACTTCCGGTACGCGCTGCGGTTCGCCGCGCCGCTGCTCGCGCTCTCGGTGAACGCCCCGGTGTTCCCGCCGGACCTCTACGACGCCGACGCCGCCCCTGAGGAGATTCTGGCCGACGGCTGGCAGGAGTCCCGCATCGACGTCTTCGAGTCCGTCCTGAACGTTCCCGGCGAGTCCGAGAAGGTGCGGTTCCCCGCGGACATGGACAGCGTCTCGGACGCCGTCGACCGCGTCGCCGACGACGAGACAATCGTGCCGATGCCGGTGGCGGAGGGCGGGCGATTCGACGACGAGTTCGCGCACTGGCGGCGCAAACACGGCACGTACTGGCGGTGGGTGCGGCCGGTGTTCGGCGGCTCCTCGAAGGAGTCCGCGAACGCCCGCATCGAGTTTCGCCCCATCGCCGGCCAGCCGACTGTCCGGGACACCATCGCCGTGCAGGCCGCGTTCGCCGGCCTGCTGGAGAACCTCCCGCGCACCGAACACCCTCTGTACGAACTCGACTGGGAGACCGCCCGAGACGCCTTCTACGACGCCGCCCGAGACGGTCTCAGTGCCGACCTGTCGTGGGTGACCGCCGACGGCGACCACACCACCGACAGCAAAGAACTGTACGTCGATCTCTTCGAGCAGGCCGAAGCCGGGCTGAAACGCCGCGGGCTCTCCGAGGAGGAGGCCGCGAAGTTCCTCTGGCCGCTCCGCCAGCGCGCCCGCCACGCCGTCACGCCAGCGAAGTGGAAGGTCGACCGCATCCGGGAGGCGCTCGACGACGGCAGCACGTTCGAGAACGCCGTCTACGCGATGCAGTACGAGTACATCCAGAACCAGCGGGAGACGCTGCTGTCCGGTAGCTTCGCGGACTGGGTGGGTCGCGGAGAAGAGCTAGACGACTAGCTTACAGGAGGTCGTCGAACTCCTTGTGTCCGACTGTCTCGGCTCCGTCCTCGGTGATTTTCGTGATGTGGACGCCGTTGCCGGACGCGGTGTCGCGCTCGCTGGCGGACTTGACCGCCTGCGCGCCGACGCGCTCGGCCTCGTCCATCGTGAGGTCGTCGCTGAACTCCTGTTCGAGGACACCGAGGGCGTACGGCATCCCCGAGCCCTGCGCGGTGTACTTGTCGGAGAGCGAACTGCCCGAGGGGTCGAGGCTGAAGACGTGGCCGCCCTCGTCGTCGACGCCGCCGAGAATCGGGACGACGCGGAAGAACGGGCCGCCGCGCAGGAGGTTCGACGCCATCGTGGAGAGCGCGTCGATGGACATGTACTCGCCGCGGCGAGCCTCGTAGAGGTTGGCCTCGGCGCGCAGCGAGCGGATGAAGCTCTGGGAGCCGCCGACGGACCCCGAGATGGAGATGGCCGCGTTCGGCTGGATCTGCTCGACCTTCTGAACGTCCTTGTTGGAGACGACTCGGCCGCCGAGGCTGGCGCGCATGTCGGAGGCCATCACGACGCCGTCCTCGGCGGTGATGCCGACGATGGTGGTGCCGGTCTTGTTGATCTTGTCCGAGTCGGCGTGCGAGAGGTCGCTCTCCGGGAGCGAGCCGACCTCCGGCTCGTAGGGGTTCGGCGTGTCGTCGAGCCGCGCCCGATTGCGGGCGAAGTCAGAGCCGTCGTTCGGGTTGAACATTACCAGACGATACCAGTCCGGGACTGATAAAAGCATCTCTTCCGGGGATTCCCTTGCCGTCCGAAAACTCGGGCGATACGCCGTCTACGGAGCGCTCTCAGGCGGTGGCCTCGTAGGCGTCCGTGGCCCCCTCCACGAGCCGGCCGACCGGGAGCGTGACGCCGAGGCGGGAGGCGAGCAGCGCGAACGGGAGTGCGAGGATACCGACGACGAGCGTGGACTGGTACAGCGCGAGCAGTCCGAGGCGGGTAACGCGGTCCAACATCGTGGTCGCGCCCAGAGGACGGCCACTGATATATCTGCCGACCACGCACTCCGGCCTAACCCGCCGCTGTCTTGCGATTCGCTCGAATCGGCGGTTCGGGCGTCCCGCTGCGCTCGTTCGACCCGCTCGTTCGTATGCGCCGTGTCAGTTCCGTCAGAGCACTCTCTAAGTTATGCGAATCCTTCGAGTCACGTCCGTCGGACGGCCGAACCACAAAGCACGACTTTCCAGGCCACGATTGGTGGGACATGAGCAACTACGTCGTTGCGATGGAGGCTGCTTGGTTGGTCCGTGACGTCGAGAACTCCGACGACGCCATCGGCGTCGCCGTGAGCGAAGCCGGCAAACGACTGAACGACCAGGACCTCGACTACGTCGAGGTGGAAGCTGGTTTGACGGGCTGTCCCGCTTGCGGGGAGCCCCTCGACGCGGCGTTCCTGGCGGCCAGCACCGCGCTCGTGGGCCTCGTACTGGAGCTGACGGTGTTCAACGCCGACAGCGAGGAGCACGCCAAGCGCATCGCGAAGAGCGAGGTCGGCGGCGCGCTCCGCGACGTTCCCCTCGAAGTCATCGAAGTCGCCGAGGAGGCCGGCGAGGAAGAGGACGCCTGACCCCCGAAGCTTTATTAATAACTCGTGGTAATCGGGGCGTATGCGACTGCCGACGCCCCAGGACCTGCGCGAGCGCCGGACCTCGCTGGACCTCACCCAGAGCGAGCTCGCCGACCGCGCAGACGTCTCCCAGCCGCTCATCGCCCGCATCGAGGGCGGCGACGTCGACCCCCGGCTGTCGACCCTGCGACGCATCGTCGAAGCCCTCGACGCCGCCGAAGGCGATGTCGTGCGTGCGAAGACCCTGATGCACGAGGAAGTCATCAGCGTCGCTCCCGACGACGCCGTCAGTGCGGCCGTCGAGAAGATGCAGGACGCCGGCTACTCCCAGCTCCCGGTCATCACGAACGGCGTCCCGGTCGGCTCAATCAGCGATAGCGACGTCGTTCACGCCGGCGAGGATGTCGGCGACCACGCCGTCCGCGAAGTCATGAGCGAGAGCTTCCCCACCGTCTCGGCGGACGCCACGCTCGACGAGATTTCGAGCCTGCTCGACCACTACAAGGCCGTGATGGTGACCGAAGACGGTGACACCGTCGGCATCATCACGCAGGCCGACGTGGCGGCTCGCCTGAGCTAACCCCGCGGTGCGGCCACGGTCGCGCCACCGACGTCAGACGCGCTCGACGAGCGTGGCGATTCCCTGCCCGAAGCCGATGCACATCGTGCAGATGCCGTACCGGCCGCCGCAGTCCTCCAGTTGGGCGGCGAGCTTCCCCATGAGTACGCTGCCGGTCGCGCCGAGCGGGTGGCCGTGGGCGATTGCGCCGCCCCAGACGTTCGTTCGCTCCCAGTCCGCGCCGGTCTCCTCCAGCCACGCCAGGACGACAGACGCAAACGCCTCGTTCACCTCGAAGCGGTCGACGTCCTCGACGGTCAGGTCGTTGTCGTCGAGGAGTTCGCGCGTCGCCGGAATCGGCCCCGTGAGCATCGTCTTCGGGTCGACCCCGACGACGTGGGTGTCGACGATGCGGACCATCGGCTCCCAGTCGTGCGCGTCGCAGGCGTCTCCCGACGCGACCAGCAGGGCTGACGCCCCGTCGACGATGCCCGAGGCGTTCCCCGCGTGGACGACGCCCGCATCCTCCTCGCGGAAGACCAGCGGGAGGTCGCCCAGTGTCTCCACGTCGGTCTCCGGACGCGGGTGTTCGTCGCGCTCGACGGTGACCGGCTCGCCGTCGACTTCGGTCTCGACGGGGACGACCCGGTCGTCGTACTTCCCGGCTTCGGCCGCTTCACTCCACCGTTGCTGGGAGTCGACCGCGAGTTCGTCCACGTCCCGCCGGTCGAACCCCCACTGCTCGGCGATGCGCTCGGCACCCTCTCCCTGCGTGGTCAGCTCGTCGAAGTGCTCGAAGTACGTCTCGGTCACGTTCTCGGGGTCGGCGTAGCTGTACTCGTCCGACGCCGTGTCGCTCGCCATCGGGACCCGCGTCATGTGCTCGACGCCGCCGGCGACCAGCACGTCGTGCATCCCGCCGCGAATCTGGCCGGCCGCGAAGTTCGCCGCCTGCTGCCCGGAGCCGCACATCCGGTTGAGTTGGACGCCCGGGACGCTGTCGCCCCAGCCGGCGACCATCGGCGCGATGCGGCCGACGTTGCTGCCCTGTTCGCCGACCGGCGTCACGCACCCGAGAATCACGTCCTCGACGGTCTCGCCGCCGTCGAAGCCGTTGCGCGCTTCGAGGGCACGTAGCGGTTCCGCAGCGAGGTCCTGCGGGTGAGTGTCGCGGAACGACCCATTGCGTTTCCCGAGCGGCGTCCGCACCGCGTCGACCACGTAGGCGTCCTGCATCGAGCGCGAGTTCGCGACACCGCTGCTTTACGTTTGGGGGCCGACCCGTCACACTCGCCAGACGTCGTCATGTGGCGGTCCACTGCCAGTGCAGCCTCGCTCTGTCGCCGGGATATATCGGTGCCGCCCGCCTCGTGTTCGGACGACGGACGATGCCCGATACGACCTACGACACCATTCGAGTCGAACGCGACGGGAACGCGGCCACCGTGACGCTCGCCCGACCAGACCACCTGAACTCGCTGACACCGGCGATGAATGCGGAGCTCCGCGAAGCAGTGACAGCGCTCACCGACGACGACGGCGTCCGCTGCGTCGTCGTCCGGGGTGCCGGTGACGCCTTCTGCGCCGGTGCCGACCTCAGCCGGTTCGACGGCGGTTCGGACGACGAACCGGTCATCCGGCAGCTCGCGTCGACGCTCCACGAGACGATTCTCCGCCTCCACCGAGCCGAGACACCGATTGTCGTCGGTGTCGACGGGAGCGCCGCAGGCGCAGGGTTCGGCCTCGCGCTCGCGGGCGACATCGTGGTCGCGAGTGACGCAGCCCGGTTCGAGTTCGCCTACCCCCGACTGGGGCTCACTGGCGACGGCGGGTCGACGTTCTTCCTGCCGCGGCTGGTCGGCCTCCGGCACGCGAAGGAGATTGTCCTGCTCGACGAGCCGATCGGGCCCGAGCGAGCCGTGGACCTCGGCATCGCCACCGAGGCCGCCGACGGAGGCGACTTCGACGAGCTCCTCGACGCGGTCGCGTCCCGACTCGCCGACGGCCCGACGGAGGCGTTCGGTCGCGTGAAACGCCTCGTGACCGAGGGCTTCGACCGCCGACTAGAAGACCAGTTGGCCGCCGAGACCGACGCGATTGCGCAGGCCACCCGGACGGAGGACTACGCCAGCGGCCACGCCGCGTTCTACGGCGACGACGACCCGGAGTTCGTCGGTCGGTAGCGACCGACGACGAGAATCGGGGCGGGGAGGTCCTGCAGTCAGTCGTCTCGGAGCTTGAACTTCTGAATCTTCCCGCTCGGGTTCTTCGGGAGTTCGTCGACGAAGTAGTACTCACGGGGGCGTTTGAAGTCGGCGAGCGCGTCGCCCGCCGTGAGGTAGTCGTCGAGTTCGTCTGCGGTGGCGTCGCCGACGACGTAGGCGGCGACGCGCTCGCCCCACTCGTCGTCCGGTTCGCCGACGACCGCCGCTTCCGCCACACCCTCGTGAGAGAACAGGGCGTCCTCGACTTCCGTCGGGTAGACGTTCTCGCCGCCCGTGATTATCATGTCGTCCTTCCGGTCGACCACCCACAGGTAGCCGTCCTCGTCGAGGTAGCCGAGGTCGCCGGTGTAGTACCACGTCGTGCCGTCGGCCTCGCGGAGCGACTCGGCGGTCGCGTCGGGGCGGTTCCAGTACTCCCGCATCGTGGTCGACCCGGCGAAGAGAATCTCGCCGATGTCTCCCGTGGCGACCTGCTCGGTCGGGTCTGCGTCCGGTTCGACGACTCGGACATCGTGGTGGAGGGCCGGCAGCCCCGCACAGCCCTGCTTGGTGAGCTGGTCTTCCGGTGCCTGAAACACGGCACAGGGCCCCATCTCTGTCATCCCGTACGCCTGGACGTAGTCCTCGCAGAGCTGCTCCATGCAGTCCTCGAAGACCTGCTCGGGCATCGGTGCAGCACCGTAGAGACCGACGCGGAGCGACGACGTGTCGACGTCCAGTTCTTTCGCGCCCTGCGCCAGAGCGTTCCACACCGTCGGTGCGGCGAACAGCAGGCTGATCTCGTGGTCCTCGATGGCTCGCAGCGCGTTCGGCGCGTCGAAGTCGTGGTGGATGACGTTCGTCGCCCCGCGAGCGATACGGCTGAACAGCATCGCGTGGAGCTCCGCGCAGTGGTACATCGGGAGGACCGTGAGGCCGACGTCGTGACGAGTGATGTCCAACTCGGCGATGCAGAGCAGATTGTGCTCCACCATACTCCGGTGTTCGTGGACGACTCCTTTCGGCCGTCCCGTCGTCCCCGACGTGTAGATGAACGCGTAGGCGTCGTCCTCCGCGACGTCGGTGTCGGGCGCGCTCGGCTCCCCCCGGTCGACTAGCTCGTAGAAATCACTGGCGTAGTCGGGAGTGTCCTCGTCGACGAACACGTAGTCCTCGACGGTGGACAGGTCGGGCTTCGCGCCTTCGACTGCGTCGCGTGTCTCGGCCTCGAACAGGAGCGCGCGTGCGCCGGCGTCCTCGACGATGAACTGCACTTCGTCGCTGGACAGCCGGTAGTTGAGGGGTGTGAACACGGCACCGAGCTTCGCGCACGCGTACACCGTCACCGCCATCTCCGAGCCGTTGTACAGCAGTGTCGCGACGCGGTCGCCCTTCTCGACACCCACGTCGGCGAGCGCGTTCGCGAGCCGATTGACTCGCTCGTCGAACTCCGCGTACGTCCACTGCTGGTCCTTCCGTGGGTAGACGATGGCGTCGCGGTCGGGGTGTCGTTTGACAGTCTGCTCCAAGGTATCACTTATTGTGGGATGCACACAGCCGCTATCCCAGTTAGTATACATATCGTTTTGGGCGCATGCCCCACTGACGACCGAGAGAGACAGAACGCACCTCGCCGCCGCTGTTACAGCGTCAGCCCGCGAATCGCCACGCCGTCGCCCTCCTTGACCCGCCCGATGACCCCGCCGTCGGTCTCGCTCGCCAGCGACTTCGCGTCGTTCTCGGGGAGCGCGACGACGAACCCGGTGCCCATGTTGAAGGTGCGGTGCATCTCCTCGTCGCTCACGTCGCCGGCGTCCTGCACGTAGTCGAACACGGGCTGGGCGGGCAGCGGGTCCGACACCTCGTAGCGGAACTCGCCCATGCGTTCGAGGTTCGTCCAGCCCCCACCGGTGACGTGCGCGGCGGCGTGGACGCCGTGCTCGCGGAAGTCCCCGAGGAGGTGCGTGTAGATGCGGGTCGGCTCCAGCAGCGCCCCGCCGACCGTCTCGTAGCCGTCGTACGGGAACGGCTCGTCGTAGCCGCCCTCGCGTGCCGCGGCTTCGCGAGCGAGCGTGAGGCCGTTCGAGTGGATGCCGGAGGACGGGAAGCCGACCAGCGCGTCGCCCGCCTCGGCGTCGCCCGGGAACAGGTCTGCCTCGGTCGCGAGGCCGGCGACGGTGCCCGCGATGTCGAAGCCCTTCACGACCTCCGGCATCACCGCCGTCTCGCCGCCGACGAGCGCGACGCCCGCCGCTTCGGCTCCCGCTGCGAGCCCCTCACCGAGTTCCGCCTCGCGGCGCTCGCTGGGTTCGTCCACGGCGAGGTAGTCGACGAACGCCGCCGGCTCGACGCCGGCCGCGACGAGGTCGTTGACGTTCATCGCGATGCAGTCGATACCCACCGTGGAGTAGTCGTCGACGGCCTCCGCGACGAGCAGTTTCGTGCCGACGCCGTCGGTGGCGAGCGCGAGGTACCGGTCGCCGAGGTCCACGAGGCCCGCGTACTCCGTGGTGTCGGCCTGCTCGGAGACCGCGCCGACGAGCGCAGCCGTCGCCGCCTCGCTGTCCTCGATGTCGACGCCCGCGTCGGCGTACGTCAGTCCGTCCTCGTCCTGTTCGGTGTCGCCGTCTGCCTCGCCGCCAGTCATACACGGACGTGCGTAACTCTGGTCGTTAAGCGTGCCGGTCTGTGCGAGTCAGTCCAACGCTCAGAGCAGGCCGAGGAAGTACAGGGCCGCCGGCCCGATGGTCACGACGGCGGCTCCGGCGTACGCGACCGGACTCCACTCCAGCACTGTCGCGCCGTCCAGCGGCCCGAACGGAATCATGTTGAACCCAGCAAGCAGGACGTTGATGAACAGGCCGCGTGCCCCGATGTCGGGCGCGACCGGCAGCAGCGCGAGCGAGACGACGGCGAGCGCGGCGTTCGTCAGCGGACCGGCGACCGCGATGAGTCCGTTCTCCCGGGGCGTGATGTACCCGCGGTGGTGGACTGCGCCCGGTGCCGCGAACAGGAACCCGGCCAGCCCGCCGGCGACCGCGAGCCCGAGCATCCCGTAGTCGGCGCGGAACTCGGCGTCCTGCCCGAAGCGAACCGCGACGACCTTGTGCGCGAGTTCGTGCAGCAGGAACGCGACGCCGACCGTCGCGAGACTGAGCAGGAACTCCCGCGCGAAAAAGCGGCTCCCCAGAACCTCGGTCATCGTGGTCGGCGACACCGGCACCCGGAACAGCGCGAACGCCAGTCCCAGCAGGAGCCAGGCCGCGGCGAGGTCCCGCAGTTCGCGGCGGGAGACGTTCACCGGAGCAGCCCCCAGATGGCGTCAGCGCTGTTCTCCGCGCCGCGGACCATCGCGTCCGAGACCGCGGCGACCGAGTCGAACGGCCCGCCGACGAGCGGGAGAATCACGAACGGGAACAGCAGCGTCGCGACGATGCTCCCGATGTTCGTCATCGCGACGACGGCGATGAGCCGGAACAGCGGCACGTCCAGCATGTCCGAGACGATGTCCCGAATCGGCCGGGTCTCGTCGTCGAGCAGGTCGTTCAAGGTGCTGATGTCCGCGACTCGGACCGAGAGGTACCGCAACTCGACGTAGCCCGCGAACCAGCCCGGTGCCAGAAGCGGATTCACCGACGTGAGCCACGCGACCGCACCGCCGATGCCCGCAGACGTCCAGTGAGCGCCCGCGAGTTTCGCCGCGATCAGAGAGATAGCCCCGTTGAAGAGAAACCACGCGCCGAACACCTGGAGCAGAATGGTGTTGTCCACCCCCGCCATCACGAGCAGCGCGAAGAACGCGAGAAAGCCCACCGTGATGAGCAGGCCGAAGGCCTTCGACAGCCACGACCCGCCCGACTCCCGGCCGGTGAGCCCCTCCATCGGCGGGAGCTCCTCGGGGTTCGCGAGGTAGTGTTCGATGCCTTCCCGGTGGCCAGCGCCGACGACGGCGACGACGTGCTTGCCCTGATTCCGGAGCCCGACGAGGTTGTGCGCGATGAACGCGTCGCGCTCGTCGATGAGCGCTTCCGCGCCGCCCGGGCTGAACCGCCGGAACTCCTCCATCATCGCCGACACTACGTCCGTGTCGGTGAGCTCGTCCATCGAGAACTCCTCGACGTCCTCCTCGGGCGCGGCCCGCGCGAACAGCACGACGAACACCGCACCCAGCACGGCTCCGCCCGCGATGGCGAACAGCACGACCTCTGCGGCGGAGACGACAATCCCCACTATCCAGCCGAGGACGCCGAGCCCGCCCGGAACCGGCGGTAGCACGTACGGTCCGCCGAGCGCTTCGGCGGCCAGACCGACGAGCCCGCCGACGAATCCACCGACCGCGAACCCGAGCGTCCGGCTGTCGGTGACGCCCAGCGCCAGTTCCGCGACCATCCTGAGCTTCTCCGTGCCGGTCATCCGCGACCAGAACCGCTGGATTGTCACCTGGATGTCGCGGTCGACGAGCGCCACCTCGGAGCCCGCGGCCTTCGCGGCCTCGACGGCCGCCTGCATGTCGGACCCGGGCTCGATACCGAACTGCTCGCCGAGGCGCTGCTGGACGTACGACAGCAGCCAGTACGCCAGGAACTGGAACGCCATGCTCCCTTTCAGGAGGTCTTTCGGGTCGAGGTCCTCCGGGGCGTCGCCCTGCATCTGTCGGAACCGACCCTCGTCGAGTTCGACGGCGACCGTGTCGGGCTGCTCCTCGGCGACGACGCGTTCGACCTCCTCGACGCTGTCCGAGGAGACGTGCGCCGTGCCGACGACCCGCACCGACCCCTCGCGGTCGGGTTGGGCTTCCTCACTCATTGCCTAGCGGGTGCGTCGGACCGGCCTTACGCCTGTCGATACCCCGCACGGCAGCCGGCGCGGTCGGCGCGTCCCGGAAGCTTTCAAGCCCTCCACCGAGAACGCGGGTCTATGAGCGACTCCGCGCGGCTGATGGACTCGTACACGGAGATGACGGAGATGCTGCTGCCGAACGACACGAACAACCTCGGGCGGGCGCTCGGGGGTGCCGTCCTCCACTGGATGGACATCTGTGCGGCCATCGCGTCGATGCGGTTCGCCGGCAATCAGGTCGTGACGGCGTCGATGGACCACGTCGACTTCATCAGCGCCATCGAGATGGGCGAAGTCGCGGTCGTCGAGGCCTACGTCTTCGACACCGGCCGCACCAGCATCGACGTGAAAGTGGACGTGCGCGCCGAGGACCCCCGTGAGGGCACGGAGCGCAAGACGACGGAGTCGTTCTTCACGTTCGTCGCGCTCGACGAGGACGGCGAACCCACCGAGGTGCCGGACCTCACCTGCGAGTCGGACGCCGAGCAGGGACTGCGGGACGCGGCCTTCGAAGCGAAGGCAGAACAGGCGGAGAACTGAGACGGGTCGGGTCGGCGTTACTGCTCGACCGCCGCGGCGGCGTTGACGATGGTCTCCTCGCCGAACTTCGGGCCGACGAGCTGCAGCCCGACCGGGAGCCCGTCGGCCTCGCCGGCGGGCACCGAGATTGCGGGGAGGTTCGCGAGATTCACCGGCGTGGTGTTCGCGTCGGCGAGGTACATCTGGACCGGGTCGTCGAGGCTCTCGCCGAGCTTCGGCGGGAGCACGGGCATCGTCGGCGACGCCAGCACGTCGACGTCCTCGAAGGCCTCGTCGAAGTCCTGTTTCACCCACGCGCGGGCCTCCTGGGCCTGCTTGTAGTACTTGTCGTGGTAGCCCGCCGAGAGCGCGTACGTCCCGAGGAGGACGCGGCGCTTGACCTCGTCACCGAAGCCCTCGGAGCGCGACTCGGCGAACGTCTCGTTCCAGTTGCCGTCGAAGCCGCCGGAGGTGCCGTACCGGACGCCGTCGAAACGCGCGAGGTTCGAGGACGCCTCGGACATCGCGATGACGTAGTAGGCGGCGACGGCGTACTCGACCGAGGGCAGGGACACTTCGACGGTCTCGGCACCCTGCGCGCGGAGGTCGTCGAGCGACTCCTCGAAGCGCTCGACGACGCGCTCGTCGGCCCCCTCGACGAGTTCGGTGGGGACGCCGACAGTGAGGCCGTCGACGTCGCCCTCGGCAGCGCCGGCGTAGTCGGAGTCCGCGCCCGCCTCCCGGGTCGTGCCGTCACGGGGGTCGGGGCCGGCGATGACGTCGAGCAGTTCGGCGGCCTCCTCGACGGTCGGTGCAATCGGACCGATCTGTTCGAGGCTGTTCGCGTACGCGACGAGGCCGTACCGGGAGACGAGCCCGTAGGTCGGCTTGATGCCGACGACGCCGCAAAATGCAGCCGGGCAGCGCACCGAGCCGCCGGTGTCGGAGCCGAGCGCGACGTCGGCGTCGCCGGCTGCGACTGCGGCCGCAGAGCCTCCCGAGGAGCCACCGGGGACGCGCTCGTCGTCGACGGGGTTCTTCGTCGGGCCGAAGTAGGACGTTTCCGTCGTCGTCCCCATCCCGAACTCGTCCATGTTCGCTTTCCCGACGATGGTTGCGCCCGCGTCGGTGAGGCGTTCGACGACGGTGGCGTCGTAGGGAGCCTCGTAGTCTTCGAGCATCCGGGAGCCACAGGTGGTCGGCACGCCCTCGGTTGAGATGTTGTCCTTGACGGCGACGGTGGTGCCGTCGAGTGGTCCGTCCCCCTCGCCCTCGATGTCCGTCTCGGTGATGAAGGCGTTTAGGCTCATTACGAGACGTTCGGCCCCTTGAAGCGGCCGTCCTCGGATTCCTCGGCGTTCGCGAGCGCGTCCGCCTGGGACAGCGACTCCTCGACCTCGTCGGGCCGCATCACGTTCACGAGGTCGGGGTCGGCGTCCACCTCCGGGACCTCCTCGAGCTGCTCGAAGTGTTCGAGGATGGCCCCGCACTGGTCGACGAACTCCTCGACCTCGTCGTCGGCCAGGTCGAGGCGCGCGAGGTCCGCGACGTGGCGAATCTCCTCGGCGTCGACGGCGTCAGTCATACGCGAGTGGTCGCGCGTGCCGGCGGTAAGCGTTTCGATGGCGCGAGCGCGACGCGAACCGGACAACATTTGGTAACATCTGCCAAAGCTCTTTTGGTCGCTCGCGCCCTCAGTCCGAACGAACTGGTGCCGTGTCCGGTTCCGCAGTCCGCCCACCATGACTGACCAACGAACGACCCGGGAAGCGGAGCGGGAAACCGAAGACGAAGAGGACGAGGAACAGCGTCGACACCACGACGCCGACGAGACGCGGCGCTGTCCCGAATGCGGCGGCGACCTCGTCGAGGACGAGGAACACGGGGAGACGGTCTGCTCGGAGTGCGGGCTGGTCGTCGAGGAGAACGGCATCGACCGCGGTCCAGAGTGGCGTGCCTTCAACTCACACGAACAGGACCAGAAGTCCCGCGTGGGCGCGCCGACGACGAACATGATGCACGACAAGGGACTGTCGACGAACATCGGCTGGCAGGACAAAGACGCCTACGGCAACAGCCTCTCCGGCCGACAGCGCCGCAAGATGCAGCGGCTGCGCAAGTGGAACGAGCGCTTCCGCACCCGCAACAGCAAGGAACGCAACCTCAAGCAGGCCCTCGGCGAAATCGAACGCATGGCCTCGGCGATGGGCCTACCGGAGAACGTCCGGGAGACGGCGTCGGTCATCTACCGCCGCGCGCTCTCCGAGGACCTCCTCCCCGGCCGCAGCATCGAGGGCGTCGCGACGAGCGCGCTGTACGCGGCCGCCCGGCAGGCGAACACGCCCCGGAGCCTCGACGAGGTGGCGAGCGTCAGCCGCGTGGACCGCGACGAGATTGCGCGGACCTACCGGTACGTCGCCCGGGAGCTGAGCCTCGAAGTCGCCCCCACCGACCCCGCGAGCTACGTGCCCCGGTTCTGCTCCGAACTCGATCTCACGGAGGAAGTCGAGCGCCGCGCCCGCGAGCTGCTGTCGGCGGCCGACGACGCCGGCATCACGTCCGGGAAGTCACCCGTCGGGCTCGCCGCGGCGGCCGTCTACGCCGCCGCGCTGCTCGCCAACGAGCGCGTCACGCAGAGCGAGGTCAGCGAGGTCGCGAGCATCAGCGAGGTCACCATCCGGAACCGCTACCACGAGATTCTGGAGGCCGGCGGCGAGACCGGCGTGGAGGCCTGAGACCCCTTTTTCTCGGACAGCAGAGCCGTTTCGAGGGAGTCCGACAGCCACGGCGCTGTGTCGGCCCCCGTACGTCACTCGTCGAAGGCGTGTAACCGACCGGCCGTCAGTCGGGTGGAACCTCGCGGGGACTGGTAGAACACGCGCCGTGAACACCGAGGTAGCCGACACCGAACTCGCCGGCTCGCTCAGGCAATCCCAGCCAACTGGTCCGAACCCTATTTTCTGTCACCGTCGACGTACGTCACGAGGTTTCAACCGTGTTCTACCACGACAACCAGCTCCAGTACGAGGTCGAAGTCGAGGAACCGGACCCCGAGTTCGGGCGGATGCTCCAGCAGGCCATCGGCGGCGTCGAGGGCGAGATGCGGGTCGCCATGCAGTACTTCTTCCAGGCGGCCGCCATCCCGGACGAGCACGCCGAGTACCGGGAGATGCTGCGGGACACCGCCGCCGAGGAACTCGGACACATCGAGATGCTCGCCGCCGCCGTCAACAAGAACCTCCGGGGCGCGTCCGCATCGCTCGGCGACGGCGACTCGGCCGTCTCCGAGCTGCTCCCCCGGCAGTTCCTCTCGTCCGGCATGCACGCGATGCCGACGGACGCCAACGGGGCCGCCTTCGACGGCAGCTGGATCGTCGCCAGCGGCAACCTCGCGGCCGACATGTACGCTAACATCATGGCCGAGTCCACGGGCCGGCTGCTCGCCACGCGGCTCTACGAGCTCGCTGACGACCCCGGGATGAAGGACATGCTCGCGTACCTCATCGCGCGAGACACGATGCACCAGAACCAGTGGATCACCCTCCTGAAGGAACTCGGCGACCCCGAGGAGGTCTTCGACGTGCATCCGATTCCCGACAGCTTCCCGGACGAAGTGGAGAACCAGGAGTTCAGCTACGCGTTCATGTCAACGAACGTCGAACCGCAGGAGGCGACCGACCTCCCGTGGACGACCGGCTCCTCTATCGACGAAGAGGGCGAGTACTCGTTCCTCCGAGAGCTCGACCTCGACGGCGCGCCGATGAGCGTGCCGAAGCCGTCCGCGCAGGCGTACAACGAGCCCGCACCCCAGGGGGAGGACTGACTGGGTCGGCGGAGCGCTGCGCTGCGAGAACGGGGCTGCCCCTCACGGCTCCTCGTCGGGCTCCACGTCGTAGCCGAGCTCCTCGACGGCCGACCGAATCTCCTCGCCTGACACCAGCGACTCGCCGTGCCGGACCTCGGTCTCGCCGGTCTCCGGGTCGATGTCGACGAGCTGGACGCCCTCGTGGTCGCGGAGCGCGTCCTCGATGTTCTCGACGTCGGCCGGCGACCGAGCGTCGGTCACGGTGAACGTCGCTCGGCTAGTCGCCACGGTCACACACCTCCCGGTCCCCGGGCCGCGGGTCGACGCTGCGGCCGCACTCGCTGGCGGCGAGTCGAGGCGTCTCGCTGGCCTGCCGGTCACCCGATGGCATACCGGCGACTTCGGGGAACTGCCGGAAAGGCGTTGTTTCAGGGTACTTGTCCGCCGGGCCGGGCGACCGGACCTCGCCCGACTGGGACTTTCTCGTCCGCCCGGAGCCCGAACCGATTTGCACGGGCCGGCCCTCCCAGCGGGTATGGAGACCACGCGGCACTTCACCGCAACCGTCTACGTCGTCAACGACGGCGCGACCGCCCTCCACGAACACGGCCGGCTCGGTATCACCATCCCGCCCGGCGGGCACGTCGACCGCGACGAACTCCCCCACGAGGCCGGCAAGCGCGAGGTCACGGAGGAACTCGGACAGGACCCCACCATTCTCGGCGAAGCGCCGGACGTACCCGCGCCTGACGGCTTCGCGCTGCCGACGCCGCGCTACCAGCTCTGCTACGACATCAACGTCCACGAGGACGGCACGGTCGGCCACCAACACGTCGACCACGTCTACTTCGCGACCGTCTCCTCCCGGAACGTCGACCCGGGGCCCGACGAAGCACCGCCCGAGGTCTGGGACTGGTACACGCCCTCCGAACTCCGGGCGAGCGAGGACGTCGACCCGGACACGGCCCAGCTCGGCGTCGAAGCCATCGAAGCAGCTACCGAGTAGCTAGCTCGTGTTCGTCATGCCGCCGTCGACCGTGATGCTCTCGCCGTTCACGTAGTCGCCCGCGGCGCTCGCCAGGTAGACCGCCGCGTCCGCGATGTCGCCGGTGTCGGCGAACCGCCCCAGCGGGATGCCGTCGAGGTACTGTTCGCCGGACTCGCTGCCGATGATGGGCACGTCCTCGGTGGTCATCGCCGTGTCGACGAGGCCGGGGTGGATGGCGTTCACGCGCACGCCCTGTGGACCGAGTTCGGCCGCCAGCGAGTACGTCAGCAGCCGGACCGCGCCCTTCGACGCGCAGTAGGTCGCGAAACCGGCCGAGCCACGCAGGCCGGCGACGCTGGAGAGGTTCACGATGGCACCGCCGTCGCCGGCGACCATGCGCTCGGCGGCGGCCTGCGCGCCGAAGAACGTCCCCTTGAGGTTGACGTCCAGCAGCGACTGGAAGTCCTCCTCGGAGACGTCGAGAAAGTCGCCGCCGCGGAACACCCCGGCGTTGTTCACCATCGCCGTGACGCCGCCGAAGTCGTCGGCCGCCGCGACGGCCGCCTCCGTGTCGCTGGGGTCGCTCACGTCGCACTCCACGAACACCGCCGACTGGTCGGTCTCCGCCTCGACGAGTTCGGCCGTCGGGACGTCCTCCTCGGGGTCGCGGGACTCCCGCTGGAGGTCCGCGACCACCACGTCGGCCCCTGCGTCCGCGTACGCCAGGCTGATCGCTCGTCCGATGCCGGAGCTACCGCCGGTCACGACCGCTGCACCGTCGTCCAGGAAATCGGCCATATCGACACCTACGGCGAACGACACCTTTACTCTAGGTGCCGTTTCTCACGCGGGACGAGACGTACTTCGTGACGTGGTCGTCCATCCGCCGCTTGAACCCCGCCTGCCGGGCGAGCCGGTCGACCTCCCGGGCGACCAGACTCCCGTACTGGACGGCCTTCTTGTCCCTGTCGGCGACCGAATCAGGCAGCCACGCGCGAGCGGCCTCGCGGAGCGCGCGCTTCCGCGTTCCCCCCGAGACGAGCCACTCGCCCGGGAGTTCGAGCGCCGCCCGAACCACGTCGTCGTGGAGCAGCGGCGTCACCGGCTCCACGCCCGCCGCCCGCAGCGCGCGAACGTCGCGCTCCAGCTGGTCCGGCAGCGACAGCACCGTCTCCCGGCGCGCGCCCCGGACCGTGTCGGCGTCCGTGCGCGGGTCGTCGGGTGCCTTCGCGACCTTCGCGTAGCCGCCGAACAGTTCGTCCGCGCCCTGCCCGAGCGCGAGCCGGTCGAAGCCGTCCGCGGCCGCGCGCTCCGCGACCAGGTACAGCGGCAGCGCAATCTGGACGTCCATCGCGTTCGTGCGGCCGATAGCCTCTGCGACCTCGGGGACAGCCGCTTCGATGTCGTCGAGGCTCACCTCGTGGACGCGCAGGTCGTCGCTCCGGTCCATCGCTGCGGCCGACTCGCGGGCCGCCTCGATGTCGCTGCTGCCCTCGTAGCCGACGACGTACAGCGGCGCGTCGAGTTCGGCGGCCACGAGCGCCGAGTCCACGCCCCCGGAGAACGCGACGGCGAGGTCGTCACCCGCCGGAACCCCAGCGAGCGCGCCCCGGAGCGCCGCTTGGACCGACTCTACCGGGCGCTCATCGCGGACTGACGGGTCCGGAAGCGACCAGACGCGGTCGCCGACCCCTGCCTCGCCCGCGGCGCGGACGTGGCCCGCGGGCAGCAGCGTCGGGTCAGTCAGTTCGTCGGGGTCGTGGCTCCAGTCGCCGCGGTCGACGTAGCAGAGTTCACGCCCGAGCACGTCTCGGGCGAGACGCCCGTCCGGCAGGTCGCCGGCGAATCCGGCGGTCCCGGGCAACGGGTCGCGGTCCGCGATAGCGCCGGCGACCACGTCGGAGGTCGCGCCGCGCATCAGAAGAAGCTCGCGAGCCGGTTCTTCACGCGGCGCTTCGCGCCCCCGGCGGCCTGCCGGAAGCTGATGTGCCAGGGCGTGCGCTTGCCCTCGACGCTCGTCTCTCCCGCCCGGATGGCGTCGAGGATGCTCTGGACGCTGCGCTCCTCGGCGTTCACTCTCGTGACCGCCTGCCCGACCATCTCGGCGATGTGGGCGTCGCTCCCGGCGGTCATCGGGAGGTCGTTGCGGCGCGCGAACTTCTCGGCCTTCCGGTTCGCGCGCCCGGTCAGCAGCCGCGAGTTGTACACCTCGATGGCGTCCGCCGACGCCAACTCCTCCCGGGAGATGTTCGGCGCGACGCCGCTGCGCGAGGACTGGAACGGGTGAGGGACGATGGCGATGCCGCCCCGGTCCCGGATTTCCGACAGGGTCTCGCCGAACGGCAGCCCCGGCGGGACGGCGGAGTCGACGCCGATGGCGAGCACGTGGCCGGCGGCGCTGGTCACCTCCATCCCCGGAATGCCCACGAGGTCGTAGTCCGGCGCGAGGTCGGCGGCCCGCATGCTCGCGTCGATTTCGTCGTGGTCCGTCACCGCCAGCGCGTCGAGCCCCACCGCCTGTGCCTGCTCGAGGAGCATCTCGACGGGGTCCCGGCCGTCGTAGGAGAGTTCGGAGTGCGCGTGGAGTTCGACCGACAGCACGACCCGAGGTTGCAGTGGCGGGGAGAAAAGCACCTCGGTACCGGTGCGCCGGTCAGCGACGCACCGCGACCAGCGCCGCGGCGGCGGCTGCGGCGAGCGCACCGAGCATGCCGAATCCGGGCACTGTCCCGTTCGAGGACGGGTCGTCGGCCATCCCGGTGGCTCGTTCGGTCGTGGTACCTTCCGACGCAGACTTGGTCGTCGTGGCTCCGTTGGACGTCTCCGTGGTCTGTTCGGCCGTATGGGCTTGGCGAACGAGCATTCGATCCACGTCGCTCTTGTTGCCCTCGACGAAGAGCGCGAGCCGGTAGGCGGCTGGCTCCAGCCGCGGAGCCTGCAGTTCGGTCTCGTTGTTGACCGTCACCGAGTCACCGTCGGTCGCCGAGAGCGTCGTGTCGCTCGTTCCAGCGTTCGAGGCGTCAAACTCGACGGCGACCGTGCCGTCACCGTTCGCGTCGACGATTGTCGCGTTCAGCAGATAGCCGTCGCGCTCGGACCCGACGTGGAGGGTCGCCCGGTCGGTTTCGGTGATGTCGATGGTGAACGCAGCGGTTCCGTTCGGCGTCGTCTCGGGGCCTCGGGTGGAGAACGAGGCCTCCGGCGTCGCGGCTGCACCCACGCCCACGAGGACGAGAGTAAACACGGCGAGGAGAGCGAGTAGGGGAGTTCGTCTCATCGTAGTCGGGCTGAGGTGACGGCCGGAGGTAAAAGCCGGCTTGACTCAAATGGCTTTGTTACGCACGAACGTGCGCATAGAAACGACTAAACCTCGCCGCGAGAACCAAGAAGATGAATGCCACTCGCCGACTCGGACCGACGGCTCGTCGCCGAGGAACTCGGCCGCGACCCCACGCCGGCGGAGGCCGCCCTGTTCGAGAACCTCTGGAGCGAACACTGCGCGTACCGCTCCTCGCGCCCGCTGCTGTCCGCGTTCGACAGCGAGAGCGAGGACGTCGTGGTCGGGCCGGGCGACGACGCCGCAGTCGTCCGGATTCCGGGCACCGACCAGTTGCTCACGTTCGGCGTGGAGAGCCACAACCACCCGAGCTACGTCGACCCCTACGACGGCGCAGCCACCGGGGTCGGCGGCATCGTCCGGGACACGCTCTCGATGGGCGCGTACCCCATCGCGCTCGCCGACTCGCTGTACTTCGGCGACTTCGACCGCGAGCACTCCCGGTACCTCCTCGAAGGCGTCGTGGAGGGCATCGGCGACTACGGGAACGCCATCGGCGTCCCAACCGTCGCCGGGTCCACGCAGTTCCACGACGGCTACGAGGGCAACCCACTCGTGAACGTCGCGTGCGTCGGCCGCCTCGACGAGGACCGGCTCGTGACCGCCGCCGCGAAGGACGCCGGGAACAAACTCGTGCTCGTCGGGAACGCCACGGGCCGCGACGGCCTCGGCGGCGCGAGCTTCGCGAGCGAGGACCTCGCCGAGGACGCCGAGACCGAGGACCGGCCCGCGGTCCAGGTCGGCGACCCGTACACGGAGAAGCTCCTCGTCGAGGCCAACGAGACGCTTGTCGACCGCGACCTCGTCGCTGCCGCCCGCGACCTCGGCGCAGCGGGGCTCGGGGGCGCGTCCTCCGAACTGGTCGCGCTCGGCGACAAGGGAGCCCGCATCGAACTGGACGCCGTCCACCAGCGCGAGCCGAACATGAACGCGCTCGAAATCCTGCTCGCGGAGTCCCAGGAGCGGATGTGCTACGAAGTCACCCCCGACGATGTCGACGCGGTCCGCGAGGTCGCCGAGCGCTTCGACCTCGGCTGCTCGGTCATCGGGGAGGTCACCGACGGCAACTACGTCTGCGAGTTCGAGGGTGAGACGGTCGTCGACGCCCCAGCCGAGTTCCTCGCGGACGGCGCGCCGATGAACGACCTCCCAATGGAGGACCCGACACAGCCCGAGACCGACCGCCCGACGCCGTCCCTCGAAACCGCGGTCGACGCCGTGCTCGCGAGCCCGAACACCGCGAGCAAGGAGTGGGTGTACCGCCAGTACGACCACGAGGTCGGCCTGCGGACGCTCCAGCGCCCCGGAGAAGACGCGGCCGGACTCGCGGTTCACGAAGCCAGCGGTGAGGACACCGAAACCGCCGTCGCGCTCTCGACGGGCACCAGCCCGGGCTGGACTGACTGCGCGCCGTACGAGGGCGCGTACGCGACGGCGGTCGAGAACGCGACGAACCTCGCCGCGCAGGGGGCAGAGCCGCTCGCCGCCGTCGACTGCCTGAACGGCGGGAACCCCGAGAAGCCCGACGTGTACGGCGGTTTCGCGGCGATGGTCGACGGGCTCGCGGACGGCTGTCGCGCCATCGACGCGCCGGTCGTCGGCGGCAACGTCAGCCTCTACAACGACTCTGCAGCCGGCCCGATTCCGCCGACGCCGACGCTCGCGCTGCTCGGGCACCGCGAGGGCTACGACACGCCCGGCACCGCACTCGACGGCGCGGGCGACCTCGTGCTCGTCGGCGGGCACGCCGACGCCCTCGGCGGCTCTGTTCTCCTCCAGGAACTCGGCGGTAGCGACCAGTTCCCGGACGTGGACGCGTCGACAGTCGACGCCGTGCGGGCAGCCGCGACCCACGAGGACACGCTCGCCGTCCACGACGTCAGCGACGGCGGGCTCGCGGTCACGCTCGCTGAGATGGTGACCGAGGACGCCGGCGTGGACGTGGCGGTGCCCGACCTCCCGGCACTGTTCTCCGAGTGCCCCGGCCGCGCGGTCGTGGAGACCACCGACCCCGAGGCGCTACGGGTGGCCGTCGACGCGCCGGTCGTCGACCTCGGCGCGGCGACCGACGACGGTACGCTGTCGGTGTCCGCCGGGGAGGAGACAGTGACCCGGGACGCCGACGCGATTCGCGGCACGCGTGCCGTCCTCGACCGCGAGCTCGACTAGTCGCGAGGCTGCGCAGTCGACGGACTCGCGAGGACGCGGCGTCGGGTCTCGACTGTCTTCAGACGAACGCCGGCAGGGCGTACGCGACGGCGAGGCCGACGAGGAGGACGACGAAGCCGGTCGTGACCTGCCCCATCGAGAACTCCTGCATCGGTGACGTGACTCGTCCCTCGTCGCCGTGGTCGTCGTGGCCGTGGTCGTCGGACATGCCCGGGAATTCTGTGCGCCGGCACTTGGCTGTGTCGAAGGCCGCTACTCGTCGTGGCGGACGATGTGGACGTCGTAGCGGTCGTCCGCGGAGACGGTCTGCCCGACCGACGCCAGCCCGCCGACCATCCGGCCGGCGTTGTCGCTGCCGACGAAGACGACCGCGGCGTCCTGCTCGACCGCGAGTTCGCGGACCGTTCGACTGACACGGCCGCGGGGCGCGTACGCGTCGAGTGTGGCGTACTCGAATCCGACATCGGGGTCGATGGCGGTCACGGCCGCGGTGAGGTTCCGGGCGACCGTCTCGACGTCGAAGGACTCGTCGCCGCCGAGCCACCCGAGTTCGCGGGCGCGACTGGGGTCCCGCTGGATGGCGGTGACGGCGACGACCTCCTCCCCGACGGCGTCGGCGTACTCGACCGCGCGCCGGAGCGCAGTCTTCGCGAGCGGTGAGTTGTCGAAAGCGACGACGTAGGTCATTACGGCTACGAGTGGAGAGTCCGCACCGTTAACGTATCGGAGCGTCCCGGCCGGAGCGGGCTGTCGGCCGCGTCGAGCGGCCGGGTGGCAGCGGGGACCGGACGGCTTTTCTCGGCGTCGGTCGTAGCCGGCGGTAACTGACCGATGACTCTCACCAAGCGCGTCATCCCCTGTATCGACGTGGCGCTCGACGACGACGGCGACGCCGCCGTCTACACCGGTGTGAACTTCGAGGACCTCGAGTACACGGGCGACCCCGTCGAGATGGCGAAACGCTACAACGAGGCGGGTGCCGACGAGTTCGTCTTCCTCGACATCACGGCGAGCGCGGACGGCCGGGAGACGATGCTGGACACGGTCTCCGCGGTCGCCGACGAGGTGTTCATCCCGCTGACTGTCGGTGGCGGCATCCGGGACACGGGAGACATCAAGGAGACGCTGCGGGCCGGCGCGGACAAGGTCTCTATCAACTCCGGCGCAATCGCCGAACCGAGCCTCGTCAATCAGGGCGCGAAGGCGTTCGGCAGCCAGTGCATCGTCATCAGCGTGGACGCGAAGCGGCGCTTCGACGAGCAGGGCGAACACTACGAGCAGGTCGACGGGGAGTCCTGCTGGTTCGAGTGCACAGTCAAGGGCGGCCGCGAGGGGACGGGGCTGGACGTTGTGGAGTGGGCGAACGAGGTCGAGTCCCGGGGTGCGGGCGAACTGTTCGTGAACTCCATCGACGCCGACGGTACGAAAGACGGCTACGACCTGCCGCTGACGGCGGCCGTCTGCGACAGCGTCTCCACCCCCGTCATCGCGTCCTCCGGCTGCGGGAGCCCCGGTGACATGGCAGAGGCGTACGACGCGGGTGCGGACGCCGCACTCGCAGCGTCCATCTTCCACTTCGGCGACTACACCATCGAGGAGACCAAGCGAGCCTTGGACGACCAGGGCTACCCGATTCGGCTGTAGAAACTCCGCCCGCCCCACCCTCGCTCACCAAGCAGCGCTCGCGGCCGTACTCCACGTGAGTGACAGGTAGGGGGCGAATGACTTATGTTTGGAACTGTAGTGGGTTTTTCTATGTCCTACCGTAGTGGGCCTGGTGGCGACGACCAGCGCCCGTCCGACTGTCCGGCTAACGGCCCCCTCGAACCGGGGCGCTCGGTCGTCGAAGCGGTCGAGTGCAACACGGCCCGCTTCGTCGACCTCTCCGGAGCCTCGGGCGGCGTCACGCCCGTCCACCTTGTCGTCTCCGACGCCGAGGCCGAAACGACGACCCTCGACCGCACGCAGGTGTTGTCGCTGCCGGAGCTACAGAACGGGCTCGCGTACTTCGGTCCCGAAGTCGACAGCGTGCGCGTCCGCACGCACCCGGACCGCCGCGTGAACGTCCGCGAACACGTCGCGGCGCTCGAAGAACAGTCGGAGACGGACAGTTTCGAGTTCGGTGGTCGGGCGTTCTCGCTGGCCGTCCAGCTCGGCTAGACCGCCGCCTGGAACGCGTCCGCGAAGTCCTGCAGTTCGTCGCCGGTACGGCCCGCTGCGTCCTGGAGCGCGTCCAGGGGGTCGACGTCCTCTGTCTTGATAGTGAGCAGCGGCTCCGTCTGGCCGCCGGACTGCTCGGGATTCATGTCGTAGGACGCCGCCGTGACCCCGTCGGTCTCTAGCAGCGCGCCCTTCAGCACGTTCATGAACGTGTGATTCTCGCCAGCGACCTCGATGGTCAGCTCCGCGTCGCCCTTCTCGATGACCCGCAAGTCCATGGCCACGAATTCGCTCGTCGGTCGTTTCAACGTTTCGAACCCCCGACCGGTGGCGGCGAACGGCTCCCGTGCCGCTGGTTTATTGTCTTCCGGTTCGCCACAGTGTCGTATGCACCTCTCGCCGGCCGCCGTCGTCGCGGCCACCACGGTCGTCGCCGTCCTCCTCGCGGTCGCCGTCCCTCGATTCCGTCGGTTGCGCTGGCTCGGCGTCGCCGCCGTCGTCGGCCTGCTCGCCGGCTTCGCCGTCGCCACCGCGCTCGGCTCGCTCGGGCCGTGGCGCGCCGTCGCGAACGCCGCCATCGTCGCGCTGGTCGCGACCGGCGTCGCCGTCTTCACGCGCGGTGACGGTCGCCGCGAACTCCAGGCCGTCCGGTCGCGGCTGCTGTTCGGCGTGCCCTGGGGGACACTCGTCGTGACCGTCGGCGTCGTCGCGTTCTACCTGTTCGTGCAGTTCGGACGGGGCGGCGGCGCGCTCGTCCTGCCGTTCGTCTCCTGGTCGTACGCCTACCCGCTGGGCGTCCTCGCGTCCCCCATCGCCCACGCCGGCCTCGGCCACGTCACCGGGAACGTCATCGGCACGCTCGCGCTCGCTCCCATCGCCGAGTACGCGTTCTCCCACTACCCGACCGACCGCGGCGACTCCTCGTTCGCGTCCTGGCGCTCGAACCCCTACGTGCGGGCGCTCGTCCTCTTTCCCTTGGGCGTTTTCGCGGTCGCTCAGCTCACGGGGATATTCTCCTGGGGTGCCACAATCGGCTTCTCCGGGGTCGTGTACGCGTTCGCCGGGTTCGCGCTCGTGAAGTACCCGCTGGCGACCGTCGTCGCCGTCACCGGCCGCGACGTCATCTCGGTGCTGTGGAACACGCTCGGCGACCCCGTGACGTTCGCGTCGGCGTCGCCCTCGTTCGGGCCGCCGTGGTGGGCGGGCATCGCCGTCCAGGGGCACCTCTTCGGCTTCCTCGTCGGAGCCGTTCTCTCCGCCGCCCTGCTCGCTCGACGGGGCGAACGGCCCAACGCCGCCCGCGTCTGGGTCGGGTCCGTCGTGCTCGCCACGTCGATGTCGCTGTGGGCGGTCTGGTGGTACGGCCAGTCCGCCGAGTACGTCCTGTTCCGGGCGGGCGGGCTGCTGCTGGTGGTCGTGCTCGCCGTCGTGCTCGCCGCCGCCGCGGGGGCAGACGACCACACGTTCGTCGGAGACCTCACGGGCCGTCAAGCGGCCTCGCTCGCGCTGCTGCTGCCCGTACTCACGATGTGCGTCGTCGCCGTCCCCGTGAACCTCACCACCGTCTCGGACGCCGACCTCCCCGGTGACCCCGTATCCGTCGAGGGGTACGAGGTGACGTACGCGGAGAACGTGACGAACGAGCGAGTCGCCGCCGTCGACGTCCCCTACTTCGAGCAGGCGACGAACGTCTCCGCCAGCGGGGTGGTCGTCGCGAACGCCGAGCGCAGCCTCTGGACGGAGCAGGTGAGCGCGGGTGAACTCGCGTTCTACGGCGACACCGCCGTCACCGTCGGCGGCGTCGGCTGGAAAGAGACCGTCTGGGTCCACCGCCGCGGCTGGGTGACCGACGGTGACGGTGCCGTCTACAACGTCTACGTCGACCCGCCGGACGCCGACTGGCGGCACGCCTACGCGTCCGAGAGCGCGACCGCGGACCCCGTGCTGGACGGCCAGCGCGTCAGACTCGCGGCCGAGGGCGGCGCGTTCGGCGTCGAGGTCGTAGAGAACGGCACTGTCGTCGGCACTGCCGGAATTCCGGACGAGAACGAGACCGCGGCCGCTGGCACGCTCACGTTCGAGCGCAACGCCACCCGGCTGGTCGCTCACCACGAGAACACGACCGTGACTGTCGCCCGCGAGGAGACCTACGAGTAGTCCGCAGTCCTACCACTCGATTCGGAACACTTCGACGTCCAGCACCTCGCGGTCGCTGGTGTGGAAGTCGAACTGCGCGCTGACCGGGAAGTCGGCGGCGAACGCGTGCGTGACCTCGCCGCCGCGGTCGCTCGCGAACGACTCGACGAACCCCTTGCTACCGGCGTTGTGCACCGTGTACGAGACGCCCGCGAGGTCGGCGGCGGTTTCGAGGAACGCGCGGTCGGCGTGTTCGTTGCCGCGCTGCGCGCCGAACGGCGGGTTCGAGACGACGGTGTCGACCGCCGAGAGCGGTGGTCGGGTGGCGTCCCCCCGGAGCCAGTCGACGTTCGTTCCGGGGTCGACCCGGCGCTCGTTCTCGCGGGCGACTCGGAGCGCCTCGGCGTCGAGTTCGACCGCCAGCACGCGCGCCGGCGAGCGCGTGGCGGCGGCGAGCGCGAGCATCCCCGTGCCCGCGCCGAGGTCGGCGACGCTGCGGCCGGCGAGGTCACCGTGGAGGTCCGCGAGGTGGAGGACGTGGGCGGCGAGGTCGGCGGGAATCGGGTACTGCTCTAGCTCCGGGTCCGGGTCGGCGAACCCCTCGACGGCCGCGAGCCGCTTGGCCAGCGCGCGCTTCACGGGTCAGTGGAGGAGTGGGGCCGCGAAGAATCCTGCGTCCGCTGGGAGTGACGGTGGCGTCAGTCGAGGTCCAGTCCCTGCACGTCGAGCGTGACGCCGTCGCGGTGTGCGCGCTCCTCGACGGCGGCGAGCGCCGGACGCGCCTTCTCGGGGGCAGTGACGTCGGCGACGTCGACGGTGAGGCGGTTCGCGCCGAGGAACGCAGCGGCGTCGACGAGGTCGCGGAGCCGGTCGGCTTCGCGCTGCGTGGCGAGCGAGCAGTCCTCCCCGAAGCGGGCTTCCGTCGTGACTTCGGCGGGGACGTAGCCCTCGCTGGCGAGGTCGTCTGCGAGGTGGCGGAGGTCGTCGCGGGGGGTGTTCGCGATGGTGTCCGCGTCGACGGCGACGGGGGTCTGGTCGGTCGGTCGGCAGCCGTCGAGCGCGCCGGTGGCCTGGGTCGTACTCATCTTGGACACGAATACATGGTGGAAATACAAAAGCCTTTGCAGATGCACAGTAGTAATTAGGCGTGGTGTATGTCGGCGGTAGATTATATCCGGACTCGGCCGTAATTCGCTACAACTCATGTCGCCAGGGAGCCCCCCGCGCGACGTCGAGGACAGCGTTCGAGTTCTCCACGTCGACGACGACGCGGCGTTCCTCGACCTCGCCGCCACGTACCTCGAACGCCACGACCTCGCCGTCCTAACGGCGACCGACACCGACGAGGCCCTCGCCGTTCTCGCCGACTACCACGTCGACTGCGTCGTCTCGGATTACGACATGCCGGGGATGGACGGCCTGGAGTTTCTGGAGACCGTTCGAGAGAACTACCCGGGCCTCCCGTTCGTGCTGTTCACCGGGAAGGGCAGCGAAGCCATCGCGAGCGAGGCCATCTCAGCTGGCGTCACCGACTACCTCCAGAAGGACACCGGAACCGACCAGTACACCGTCCTCGCCAACCGCGTGCGCAACGCCGTCGAACACGACCGCTCGAAGCGCGCGCTCGGCGAACGCGACCGCCGCCTCCGCACGCTCTTCCAGAACCTCCCCGGGATGGCCTACCGGTGTCTGAACGACCCCGACTGGCCGATGGAGTTCGTCGCCGGCGAAGTCGAGTCGATGTTCGGCTACTCCGCCGACGCGCTCGAATCCGGAGACGTGGTCTGGGGCGAGGAGGTCATCCACCCCGAGGACCGCGAGTTCGCGTGGCAGACCGTCCAGGACGCGCTCGAAGACGAGCGCCCGTTCGAGCTCACGTACCGCATCGAGACGCCCGACGGCGACGTCCGCCACGCCTGGGAGCGCGGCCGCGGCGTCGGCGAAGCGGACGACGGCGTCGTCGCAATCGAGGGGTTCATCACCGATATCACCGAGCGCGTCCGGCGGGAGCGCGAGCTGGAACGCCGGAACGCCCGGCAGTCGGCGCTGTTCGAGCAGTCCCCGGACATGATAAACATCCACGACGCCGACGGGGCCTTCGTGGAAGCCAACCGCCGGTTCTGTGAGGAACTCGGCTACGACGAAGACGAAGTCCTCGACCTGTGCGTCTGGGACGTCGACACCGCCGTCGGCCCGAGCGACGTCGAAGCCATGCGCGAGGAGACGGACTACGGCGACCTCCGACGCATCGAAACCACCTACCGGCGCGCCGACGGCTCGACGTTCCCCGTCGAAGCCCACCTCACGCGCCTCGACACCGAGGGCGACGAGGAGTTTCTGGTGTTCAGTCGGAACGTCTCCAACCGCGTCGCACGGGACCGGGAACTCCAGCAACTCCGGGAGAGCTACGAGACCGTCTTCGAGCACGCCCAAGACGCGCTCTTCCTCGTCAACGTCGAGGACGACAGCGAGAATCCGACGTTCGTCTTCGACACCACCAGTCCGGCCCACGAGTCTCTTACGGGCGTCCCCACCGACGAGCTGGCCGGGCGGACGCCCCGGGAGGCGTTCAACGACACCGTCGCCGACGAACTCGAATCGAGCTACCAGGACATTCTGGACACCCGAGAGACGGTGTTCAAGGAAGTCGAACTCCCCTTCCCCGCCGGCGAGCGAGTCGTCAGCGTGAAGATATCGCCGGTGGTCGTCGACGGAGACATCACCCAACTGGTCGGTATCGCGCGGGACACGACCGACCGACGGGAGCGCGAGCGGGAGCTCCAGCGGCAGAACGACCGCCTGGAGAAGTTCGCGAGCATCGTCAGCCACGACCTCCGCAACCCCCTGAGCGTCGCGGAGGGCCACCTGGAGATGGCCCTGGAGACCGGAGACACCAGTCACCTCGACAGCGTCGCGGCGGCTCACGACCGCATGCGGACGCTCATCGAGGACATCCTCACGCTCACCCGCGAAGGCGAGACCGTCACCGACTTCGAGGCCGTGGACTTGGCGGCCGTCGCGGCGGACTGCTGGGCGCTCGTCGACGCCCCTGCCGCCACCGTGGACGTACAGGACTCGGCGTCCGTCCTCGCGGACCGGAGCCGGCTCCAGCAGGTCTTCGAGAATCTCTTCCGGAATGCCATCGAACACGGCTCGACGAGTCCTGACTCACAGGCTCGGCAGGGCGCTGTCGAAGACGGCGGCAACGACGTCACAGTCACGGTCGGCAGGCTCGCGAACGGCTTCTTCGTGGCTGACGACGGCCCCGGCGTCCCCGCCGAGGACCGCGAGGCGGTCTTCGAGTCCGGCTACACGACCAGCGAGCACGGCACCGGCTTCGGACTCACCATCGTCGCCGAAATCGTCGACGCGCACGGGTGGGACATCTCGCTGACCGAGAGCGAGAACGGCGGCGCACGGTTCGAAATTCGGGGCGTCGACTTCGCGGAGAACAGCGGGCAGGACGGCGGCGCGGCGTGACGACCGGGCTACCAGGTGCCGTGGAAGGTGTCGAAGGAGAGTTCGTCCAGCGGCTTGTTCCCGACCGCAATCTCGTACTCGCCGGGGGTCAGCATCGGCTTGTGGAACTGCGGGCCGTCGTCGGTCGTGATACGCGGACAGCCCGTGTTCACGAACGCGTCCATGTCGAAGTTCATCAGGCGGTCCGGCGTCACCTCGTCCATCGTGATGAGGTAGGCGTTGTCGTTGTTCTCGACGATCTCCTCGGCCTGATCGAACCGGCCCTGTCCGATCTTCGTGCAGAAGATGACGCCCCACTTCTCGGCGTCCATCGCCTTGTGGACGGAGGCGTAGCGCTGCTTGAGGAACTGCTCGGCGTCGGCCACGGAGACGGCGTTGTTCACCGGGTCGGCGATGACGACGTGCTTGTCGGGGTGTTCCATCGCGAGGCCGAGGGGGTGGAACTTCCCGCCGCCGACGTACAGCACCTGGTCGGCGTCGATGTCCGCGCTCGCGTAGTTGCAGCCGAGGACCTGGCCCTCGTGAGTGAGCCGGTCGTCGCCGCGGCGCGTGTGGACGGTGAAGCCGCGCTCCTCCAGCCACGTCCGCATCTCCTCGAACTGGTTCATGTGCTGGGCGGTCGTGACGAGGCCCACGTCGTCCTCTTCGAGTTCGTCGAGGGACTGCTCCATGATGGGTTCGACGTCGACGTTCGAGAACAGCGGGACGTAGATGATGGAGTCGGACTCCTTCATCGGCGAGTGCCCGAAGTGCACGAACACGTCGGTGCGCCGCATCAGGTAGGTGTCGAGGTCGCAAGCGCCGTAACACGGCTGTCCGGACAGCAGGATGCGCACGCCGTCGAGGCGCTCCCGCAGGTCGTCGGCGACGGCGGGCCCGCGGCGTTTGAGGCCCTCGGGGAACTGCAGCCCGACTTTCTCGGCGTCCTGGTCTTCGACCTCCTCGACGATGCGGTCGAGTTCGTAGTCCCAGGTCCGGTCGTGTCGCAGCGACAGCCCCGTGTTCCGGAGGTCTCCGGCGGAACGGGTCTCCTCGTTGCTCATTACGCGCTGATAGAGAGTTCGCGCGTTTAACCCCGGCGGTTCCCCCACGAGCGGCGGACGAGTGGGGGTTCCGGCAGCTTGAAACGACGCCGGTCCGAACGTACGTGGCATGAGCGTCGAAACCGACGCGGCGACCACCGACGAGGACCACGCCGCAGACGACATCGCGCGCCAGCTCGGTGAAGCCATCACCGACACGCCGGAGTACCGCCGGTTCGTCGAGTCCAAGCAGGCGGTCGAGAACGACGACGAGGTGCAGTCGCGTATCGACGAGTTCGAGCAGCTCCGCCAGGAGTTCATGCTCGCGCGGCAGTCCGGGGACGCCGACCAGGAAGCGCTCCAGGAGGTCCAGGACGCCCAGGAGCGACTCCACGGCCACCCCGTGATGGCAGAGTACCTCGCCGCCCAGGACGCCCTGGAGGACCGATTCGAGGTGCTGAACGACCTCATCAGCGAGCCGCTGGACGTGGACTTCGTCGGCGAGTCCGGGGCCTGCTGTCAGGACTAGTTCTGTGTCGCGTCGGCGAGCGCGTCCGCTGCGAGGTTCCGCGTGGCCCGCCGCAGCCGTTCGCTGGCCGACTGCTCCGAGATGCCGAGCTCGTCGGCGACCACTGACAGCGACCCCGTTCTCGGGACGTCGAGGTAGCCGCAGTCGAGTCCGAGCCGGAGCGCTTCGCGCTGCGCGTCAGTGAGGGGGTCTGGCTCCGCGCTCCCCGGGTCGCCGTAGATGCGGTGGAGCGTGAACGAGATGTCCTCCGTCTCGCAAGTCGACTCGAACTCGGCGAGGGCGTCTCTGTCGGGGAACCGGACGCGCTGGAACCACGTGCCGTCCTGGCACTCGACGTGGAGCTGTGCCGCGCCGAGTTCCAGCCAGTCGGTGTACAGCTGGACTTCGGACTGCTCGGACGTCCGGTAGTTGTACAGCCGGCGGTCGGGCAGGTCGTCGATCAGGACGACGTCCGTGGTCGTCGGGTCCGCCCGGAGCGCGTCGTCGAAGGCGTCGAGACAGCCCCCGACCGCCCAGGCCATCGTCTTCACGCCGCCGTCGACGTCCGCGTCGACCGACTCCACGTCGACGGTCACGCCCGGCACCGTGGTGGTCGCCCCGTGGAGGTTCAACCGCGGTGAGTCGAGGGAGAACTCGACGATGACGCTCATCCGTCCTAGAACGTGCTCCTGTGCGGTTAAGTGCCACGACGGAACCCCGGAGGCTTAGGGGAGGCGTCCGTACGCCTACCCATGGTTCACTCCGACTGGGACGACTGGCTGCCGGCGGTGGTCGCGGACGCAGACCCCGACGGGGTCGCGGTCTGGTACCTCGGGTGCAACGGCTTCGTTTTGAAGGGCAGCGGGGGGACGACGCTGTTCGTCGACCCCTACCTCGGGACCGGCGACCCACCCCGCACGGTGCGGATGATTCCCGTGCCGTTCGACCCGCGGGACGTCACCGAGGCCGACGCCGTCTTCGCCACGCACGAACACACCGACCACGTCCACGGGCCGAGCCAAGCGCCAATCCTCGCCGAGACGGACTGTCCGCTGTACGCGCCCGACGACTCCGTCGCCGTGGCCCGCGACGACGAGGAGTGGCACGACCGGTACGCCGTCGCCGCCGACCAGTACCGCGAGGTCGCGGAGGGCGACACAATCGAGGTCGGTGAGTTCACCGTCCACGTCGAGGTGGCCCACGACCCGGACGCCACCCATCCGGTCTCGTACGTCTTCGAGCACGACGCCGGCACGGTGTTCCACGGCGGCGACACCAAACCCACCGAGGACTTCGACCGCGTCGGCGACGAGTACGACATCGACCTCGGCATCCTCGCGTTCGGCTCGGTCGGCCAGCTCCCGGACAAGGAGACCGGCGAACCGACGCTGAAGCGCTGGTACAACGACGAGAACCAGATAATCGAGTGCGCTCGCGCGCTCCAGGTCGACCGGCTGCTGCCGTCCCACTGGGACATGTGGAAGGGCATGACGGCGGACCCGACGGCGCTGTACCACCACGCCCGCAGCTTCGAGTACCCGGAGCGTCTCGACGTCGTCGAAATCGGTGACCGCGTGGACGTCGAGTAACCGCCTCCGGTCCGGCGACTGACAGCCCGAGCCGCCCGCGCTGCGAGCCGCCGGGCAATTTAAGGGCTTCTCCCCGTAGGTGGCTGTATGCACGACTTACGCGCGGGTGGTTGCGGTGAGTGACGAGACAGTCGTCGAGACGGACGGCGTCACCGTCAGCAAGTTCTTCAACGCCGAGGATTTCCCCGTTCCGGCGGTCGCCTTCGAGGTCTCTTCGTCCCGGGACGCCGACGTCACGCTGACCATCACGGACGAGATTCCGGACGAGTTCGGCATCGACCAGATCGGGTTCCACCCAGAGTACGGCAGCGAACACTGGACCGCGACGGGTGACGGCATCGTGTGCTTTGAGCGCGAGGTCGACGCCGGCGAGGAGTTCACGACCGTCTACGGCGTCCGGATGGAGGAGGGCCAAGACGAGACGCCGTTCCTCTCCGCGCCCGACGTGGCGGTCGACGGCGAGGACATCGGTGAGGTCGTCCCGCCGGAGTCGACAGACGTGGTCCGCGAACTCGCGGGCGGCGAGCGTGACACCGTCCCCGGCCTCGAGGACGACGACGCGGTCGAGGCCGAGGTCGAGGTGGAGGCCGGGGCTGGCGCGAGCGGCGGCATCGACTCGACGCCGAACGACGACGCCGAGATTCTCGGCGACGACGCGGGCCTCGTAGACGACGGGAGCGACGACGAGGACGAGCCGACGTTCGACGACGCCGAGACAGAGCGGCTCGCGGCCGAAGAAGACGAGGACTCCTTCGACACCGGGTCCCTCGACACCGACGCCGCCGACGGCACCGGCACCGCGCTCGACGCCGGGTCGTCGTTCGGCGACGCCGGCGACTACGACACCGACGAGGAGACCGACCTCGAAGCGGAACTCGGGGGGGACCACGACGCCGACCCGGACCCCGTCGACCCCGAGCCGGCCGAGCCCGTCGGCTTCGACGAAAGTCAGGTCGCGGCCGCGCTCGCCGACGCTATCCGGAACGACGAGGTCTACGACGACGACCTCGAAACCATTCAGGGCGCGCTCGGCGGCGTCCCGCAGTCCACGGAGGTCGAAATCGACCACCTGCAGTCTCGCGTCTCGGAGCTCGAAGCCTACACGGACGCCCTCGAAGCGTTCATCGACGAGAACGGTGCGGCACAGGAACTGCTCGCGGACTTCGAAGACGACATCGAGGACCTGGAGAACGAGCTCGCGGACGTCCACGCGGACGTGGCGACCGTCGAGGAGTCCGTGTCGGCCGCCGACGAGGACCGCGAGGACCTCTGGGCGGAGGTCGAGACCGTCGAGTCGAAGTTCGGTGCCGTCGACGACCTCGAGGAGTCTCTCGACCGCCTGCGCGGCGACGTGGACGCCCTCGACGAGCGCCTCGCGGACACCGAGGACGACGTGCTCGCCCTCGAAGATGTCGAGGACGACATCGAGGACCTCGAAGAAGACCTCGACGACGTCGAGGAGACGGTCGAGGACATCGACGAGTGGCGCAGCCAGCTCTCCGACGTCTTCGGCGCGTAGACTCACGGAATCACAACCGTTTTCGTCGCCCGCGGGCTGTACTCGACAATGACAGCGCCGGTTCGCGTCGCCGTCCCGCGGAAGGGGCGACCGCTGGAAGCCGTGCTCGACCGGGCCGCCGCGTTCGCCGACGCGACGGCGGTCGCCGACGACGTCGCCGCCACGCTACGGTACGAGAAAGCCGTCGCGAAGGGCGAGCAGACCGACGACCGCGGCGTCTACGAGCGGCTCGCCGCGTACAGCGACCCCGACGACCCGCGGGCACCCGACTACACGCTGCTCCGCGACGCCCGACCGGGGAAGCCGCGCCGCATCGTCTTCGACTCGCTGTCCGTGGACGTCGACGGGACGCCCGTGGAGCTAATCGGTCGCGAGGAGCCGTTCCGCGCGCTCCGCACCCACGAGTTCGCGCTCGGGTTCGACAGCGCCGACCTCGTGCTGGAGGAGGTCGTGGGGCTGCGCCCGGAGCCGCTGACCTCTATCGCGGACGTCAACGACCGTATCGACCCCGTGGACACGGACGTGCGGGTCGTCTCGGGGCTCGGAGACACGGTCTACCACACGCTGCTCGCGACGCCGGCAGCGACGGCAGCCGTGGACGCGCAGGACCTGGACCGCGACTTTCTCGCCGCCTACGAGGGCCCCGTCTGCATCAGCCCCCGATACGAGCGTCTCGTCGAGGCGGTCCTCGGCACCGACGTGACGGAGGGCCTGTCGTTCACGTACCCGGGCGACGACCACGACGAGGAGGAAGGCGCGATTGCCGACGCCGGCGTCGGCGTCTACCTCACGGTCACGGGGTCGACCGCCCGCGACCACGGCCTCTCGGTCGGCGAGCGGCTGTTCCCCAGCGAGACCGTCCTGATGGAGAACCAGCACGAGGCGGACGGCAGCGACGTGGCAGCGGTTCGCCGGGCGTTGACGGCGGACCCCGCGGAGACCGCGATTCCGCCGCAGTAGGCCGGACTCCGGTGTGACTGTTCTCGATACCACTCAGGTCTCCGCGAGCCCCGGTCACGTCGAGCAGTTCGTCGCCGCTAGCGCCACACGGTTCGTCGGCTCCGGTCCGTCCAGTCGCGTCGGCTGCTCGACGCTGTACACGGACGCGTTCGTCACGGACGCCGACCGGCCGTGCGGCGAGCGCGAGCAGAGGGACGCCGCGAACCCCTCGCGGACCGACTGGTCGTCGGCGTCAACGACGTTCATGACGTATTTCCGCCAGCGAGCCGACGGGTACGTCTTCGAGACGTCGGGCGGTTTGTCCCAGGTGAACTCGCCTCCGTGGAAGGCGTCGACGAGGTCGCCGTTCGGCGTCGCGGCGGGCGCTTTCACCCAGATGTCTACCGACAGCGGCTCCGGCGCGAACATGTTCCAGCGGGCCTCCGGCTCCTCGCCGTCCAGCGGTCCGGCGTCGGGGACCGGGACGAGGCCGACCGACGCGGCGCTGTACGCCAGCTGGGCGACGAGGAACGCGGCGAGCGCGACTGTCAGCGCCCTGCGCCCCCAGTCGAGCGCGTCTGGCGGGAGCGACGGAGTCGAAACCAGCGGCAGCCTCGCCCGGAGCGCCTCCTGGACGCGAGCGACCCGAGGACCCGCTACGACGGGGCGGTGCGGTCGGTCGGCGAGCGCGTCCCAGACGACACTCGGGATGAACGGCACGAGCGCGACCACCGCGACGAGCGGGAACACGCCGAGTTGCATCGTCGCGGCCATTCCGACGTGCATCGCCGCGTACGCGGCCGCGAGCAGCGCGCGCGGCCAGCCAGTCACGAGCAGGAGGAGCCCCGAGCCCACGAGCATCGCCAGCCAGACCGTGTCGAACGCGACGAGCAGCGCGGGGTAGTTCGCGAGCCAGTGCCCGACGCCGTGGACGAACATCTCCAGGCTGAACACGTACTGGATGGCGTCGCCCGAGAGCCAGGCGTCGCCGCGCAGCTTCAGAACCGCGTTCGTCGCGTAGATGACGACGACCTGGCAGAGCACGCCCGCCGTCGCCACCGACGTTACCCGCTTCTCTCGGGGGCCCTCGCGGAGTGCGTCGACGCTCCAGCGCTCGCCGAGGGGCAGGAACAGCCCCCAGAGGAACAGCATCTGGAGAACGAGGTCGCCGCCGTTCAGGACCAGAGGATTCCGGACGTGCAGCGAGACGACCAGCAGCCCCGTGACCAGCGTCGCTAGCGTCGTCCGGTAGCCGACGAGCAACGCCAGTGCGGCGACCGCCGTGGCCGCGAACAGCAGCGCCTGAAACCACAGCGCCCCCGAGAGCGCGTGCAGGGAGAGCGGTCCGAGAACCGGGTTCTGCGCGAACAGCACGTCTCTCGGAAGCACGCCGGTGTCCGTGTAGAACGCGCCGAGGTACCGCGACCGTAACAGGAGGTCGAGGAGCACGACGCCCGCAACCCCGACGCGGAACGCCGCGAGCGAGCGGGTGTCGGCTCCGAGCCGCGACGCGACTGCCGCCCGGACGTCCATACCTGCGACTGGCGTCCCGTCCCCGGATAAGCTTTCCGTGGCACCCGCGGCCATCGTGTCGTTCTTCCCCCGGCGGGCCGTGGCTCCAGTGATGAGTGACCCCCAGACCACCGGCGAACGGTCGACGTACACGTGGTCGGCCGGCCGGTACCCGTCGCTGGCACCGAACCTCCTACCCGCAATCGCGCGCCTCGTGAGTGCCTGCGGCGTCGACCCCGGGAACCGCGTGCTCGACGTCGGCTGCGGGACGGGGAACGCCGCGCTCACCGCCCGCCGCGCCGGCGCAGACGTGACCGGCGTCGACGTCACGCGTCCGATGCTGGAACTCGCCCGGGACAGCACCGAGCTCGCCGGCTACGACGACGTCAACTGGGTCGCCGGCGACGCCGAAGCGCTGCCGTTCCCGGACGACGCCTTCGACGTCGTGCTGTCGAGTTTCGGCCACGTCTTCTCACCGGCCGCCGTCGAGGCCGGCCGCGAGATGGTGCGGGTCGCACAGCCCGGCGGTCGCGTCGCGTTCACGTCGTGGTCCCCGGACGGCCTCGTCGGCGCGCTCACCGAAGTTCTCGACGACTACGTGACACACGAGGACCACGACCCCTGGGCGCACCTCCGCTGGGGCGAGACCGACTTCGTCCGCGACCGCCTCGGCGACGACTGCGAACTCTCGTTCGAGCGCCGCATCGCCCGGTTCCGGTACGTCTCCCCCGAGCACTTCTGGCGGGACTTCGCGGTCGAAGCCGGCCCGCTTTCGCCCGCGCTCCGGGCGCTCGACGACGAGGCTAGTCGAGCGGCGCTCCGTCAGGACGCGCTCGCGACGCTCGACGAGTGGTTCGCGGACAACACCGTCCGCGTCGAGTACCTGCTCGTCCGCGGCGTCGTCGACGGCGAGAACTGACCGATACTCTCGCTCGCGCTCTCAGCGCCACTCGGGCTCCTGTCGCGCCGACGCGGAACTGTTCGCTGTCGACTCCGGGGCTGCAACACAGCACCCGTCCCTAGTAATTCTGTATCGCGATATGGAGTTTACGAGTACGCTGTGCGACGCTACGTCAACGAGTAGACGTGTTCCAGATACACTTCGCGCACCCGGTCGCCCCAGTTGTGGGTGTAGGTGTCGATGATGTCGTCGGCGACGTCCCCGCGGAGGTACTTCACGACACCGCGGTCCCCCGTGCGGTCCCGGAGGTGTGTCGTGAAGAAGTGCCGGAAGTAGTGCGGTGTGACGTTCTCGGCGGCGTCGCCGCCCTCGCGGTACCAGCCCCGGGGTTCGGCGTGCTCGCGGACGATTCCCCGAACCATCTCGGGCGTCAGGCGCTCGCCCCACGAGTCCCGGGTGCTGACGAACAGCGGCTCGGCGGCGGACGGTGAATCCGGGCGGATCGCCAGCCAGCGCAGGAGCTCGGTCTTCAGTTCGGCGTCCACGGGCACGAGCGTGCCGCGTTTGCGCTTGTTCGACGCGCTGCGCTGCTCGCCGTTGACCGTCTCGCCGCGGCTCATCGCCGGGTCGACGTACAGCGTATCGGGATGGCCGTCGAGCTGGCCGCGCGTCCCCAGGTCGTATGCATCCTCGACACCGCGGGCGTCCAGATTCAGGTCCCGCAGGTCGAGGTTACAGAGTTCGCCGACGCGTAGCCCGGTCTTCAGTAACCCAACGACGACTGCACGCTCCAGGGGATGCGAGATGTCCGCGACGAACGCCCGCATGTCCTCGACGGAGACCTCGCGGCGCGTCGGGTCGGTGTCGATGGCCTCATCCATCTCCTGAATCACCAGCGCCATCGGATTCCCGTCGACCGCGCCGACCTGTCCCATGTAGCTGTAGAACCGGTTCAGGTACGACGCGTACGTCGCGACGGTGCTCTCGGCGTACTCGCCGCGGAGTTCGTGGACCCACGCCAGGCAGTCTCGACGGTCCGCGTTCGCCGGGTCCGTGTCGAACTCCGCGAGGAACGCGTCGAAGCGCCGCAGCACGCGCTCGTAGGCCTCCCGGGTGCGCTCGGACTTCCCGTGGTATGCCATGTCCTCGACGAAGTACCCGACGAGATCGTCGATGTCCTCGCCGTCACCGTCGCGGGATGCCTCCGCTCGCTCGCTCATGTGTCTTTCTGGCGGACGTATCCCTCTCGACGCGGGTCGAACCGAATCGTTCCGTTCTCGGACAGCGTCTGGACAGCGTCGTCGAGACGGTCCTCGAAGTCACCCGAGAGCTCCGCGACTAGTTCGTCCCACGACACGACGCCCGCCGAATCGACCACATCGAGGACCCGGTCTTCGAGGCCATCACCCCCGGGGGTAGCGTCCCCAGAACCACCTTCCTCGGGGCCGGTCAGGAACCCCTTTCGTCCGGCCTGAACCATCGTCCGCAGGTACTCGCTCTGGGACATGTCCAGGTCGTCGGCGTGCTCCCGCCACACCGATTTTTGCTCCGGCGGCACGTACGTCTTCACGACTGCGCGGCCCTCGTCGCCCATGCTCCGGGCGACACACCCCACTCCCTTCAATGTTCCTCATAGAGAGATAAGTATATTTATCGCCTCTTGTAGGCCTCTAGATGGCGGTTAGTTAGTACTATTTGAAACGATATTACCATTTTACGGCCTGTCTGGAATCATCTAACTTTTCTTCTGTGGAACTCCAGAAGATGATATAATATGGCTGGATTGTTGCCTCGGAGCGACGAACGCGGTTTGAGCGCGATGTAGCGTGGCGGCAACTCAGTGAGCTACTCGGCCCTCGATTCGTTGGTCGCCTGCCGCCGGTTCTCTATACCGGGATCAACTTCGGTAACCCAATTCAGGACGCATCGGACGGCGCTGGTGACCTACGAACAGTCACGTCGACTGTCGCTGGAACCCAGAGGAATTGACGAGCCGGCATCAACGCTCCTGAACGCTGCTCGATAGTGGTTTCGCCACCGTTCTCTCGGGTATTCTTGCGCTCAGTCCACGCTCCCGAAGTAGTGTGGACATCCGCTGCTTCTGTTCGGAATTCCGAGCGCTCTGGTTGCGTCGTGTCACTGGTCGATAGATTGCTGTGCCAATCAACTACAGCTCCGGCACTCGGTGCACTGGGGAGCCGCGACCCGTGATACAGTCCACAGCGGTTTCTCGATCGCGCTTCGCCACTCGGGCCTCGATGTTGTGCCCCACAGCTAACGCCGAATACAGGAAGTGAGCGCGCTCCTGATAGTGCTACGTGGCAGGACGCGTCTCGCGCACACGCTCTGGGAAGTATCCTGGCGGTGCTGACGCCCAAATCCCGCTCCGCGAAACCGCTGTGAACGCTGGAATGGAGTGCCGAGCGGTTCGGGGTCCGCACGACCGCTACGCCTGCGTCTTCCCGTATCAACGACGTTTCGCTCGGAGAGCCGACGAAACCGATTCAAGTGGGCGTGATTCGACGAGGCAATCGCGTGACTGAGCCCAGGGAACTCTCCGCGCCGATACTGATTGTCGGACGGCATCGGGGGCCGCCGGGTCAAACCGGGGGAGATGCGGATTGAGGGAGGGAGACGCCCACAATCGAGTTACAGATTCCGAAGCATATTGTTCGGTCTTCCTCGGTGATTCCCGACCGCGCTCTCGCGTAATTTGTTGACTCCAGTCCGACCCGATATTGGTTGGGTACTCGGAGAACCGATGAGTAAATCGCATGTCGCTATATACAAATCTGGGGTTGGGGTCGTCCTCGAATTTGTCGCTCAGCTCGCAGAAAGAGGATGAACGGCGTCAGCGCGCCTGAGAGCTCGACGCCCGGGAAAGCAGGAAGACAGCGACCGCGCCGAGCAGGAGGTCCAGCGCGAGCAACACGACGACGCCGGGAATCACGCCGTCGAGGGTGCCGCCGAAGGTGGTGACGTCGAGGACGGTCATCACGTCCCGGTCGAGCATCAGCGAGCGTGCGGCGTCGACACCGTAGGTCACTGGGTTGTAGGTGGCGAACGTCTGCACCCAGCCCGGCAGCGAGTCCAGCGGGAGGAAGGCCGTCGAGAGGAAGAGCAGCGGGAACTGGAGGAGGTTCGCGGCGATGATGGTGGACTCCTGGTCGCGGGTGAGCACCGCCAGCGAGTTCGAGAGCGCGAGGAACCACAGCGAGAACAGCATGCCGACGGCGACGATGCCGACAGCGCCGGCCAGCCCCGTGGTGACGTCCGCGCCGAGGGCGACGCCGAGACCGAGGATGATGCTCACCTGGATTGCGATGCGGAACATCTCCGCCGCAGTCTTCCCGAGGAAGACCGCGGTCCGGTTCATCGGGGAGACCAGCACCTTCTCGAACATCCCGTTCTCGATGTCGTTGACGAGCCCGATACCGGACGTGATGGCGGCGGCGAGCGCGACCTGGATAGTGATTGCGGGAACGAGGTAGGTCTCGTAGCTGATGCCGGGGATGCCCCGGTTGACGGCCGCACCGGCGACGTTCCCGAACACCTCGGTGAACAGCACGAGGAAGATGATCGGCTGGGCCAGCGAGACGACGAGCACGAAGGGGTTGCGGACGGCCTTGAGGTTCCAGCGCTTGAAGTTCACCCAGGCGTCGCCGAGGAAGCTGTTCCGGGAGCGCGTGAGGTCCCGGTCCGGCTGGTCGGTGGGGATACTCACGCCGACCCCTCCGTTTCGCGGTCGAGTTCTTCGCCCGTGACGGCGAGGAAGACGTCGTCGAGCGTGGGCGCTCGAACGTTGAAGCCAGTGACGGTGAGCCCGGCGTCCCGCAGCGCGACCAGCAGGTCCGTGCCGTGTTGTCGCGCGACCGGGGACGTGACGGTGATGCCGTCGCCGCTGACATCGACCGTCGCGTCGGCGAACGCTTCGAAGTCGCGGGCGATTGCGGCGGCGCGCTCC
Organism: Halobacterium jilantaiense; assembly: GCF_900110535.1. NCBI lineage: Archaea > Methanobacteriati > Methanobacteriota > Halobacteria > Halobacteriales > Halobacteriaceae > Halobacterium > Halobacterium jilantaiense. The sequence continues at coordinate 477,532 of NZ_FOJA01000001.1, read as the reverse complement.
CGGGCGTCGTCCTCGGCCAGTTCCACGTCGAGTATCTCGCCGCCGACCTCGCGTTTGAGGTCGGCCGGGCTCCCCCGCGTCTCGATAGCGCCGTCGAGGATGACCGCAAGTTGCTCGCAGAGCTGGTCGGCTTCTTCGAGGTACTGGGTGGTGAGGAAGATGGTCGTGCCCTCGTCGTTGATGCGGCGGAAGTACTCCCAGAGGCGGTTACGGGCCTTCGGGTCGAGCCCCGTTGTCGGTTCGTCGAGGAAGACGAGCGGCGGCTCGTGGACGAGCGCCGTCGCGGCGTCCAGGCGCTTTTTCATGCCGCCGGAGAACTCGCCGGCCTCCTTGTCGGCGACGTCGGCGAGGTCCACGAGGTCGAGGAGGTCGTCGATGCGGTCGGCGCGCTCGCCGCGCGGCACGCCGTACGCCTCGCAGGCGAAGGAGATGTTCTCGGCGGCCGTGAGCTCCTCGTCGACGCTCGTCTCCTGGGCCATGTACCCGATGGTCGACCGGACCGCCCGCGGGCGCTCGGCCACGTCGAAGCCGTTGATTCGGACCGTGCCGTCGGTCGGCGCGAGCAGCGTCGCGAGCACTTTGATGGTGGTCGTCTTGCCGGCACCGTTCGGGCCGAGGAAGCCGAAGAACTCGCCCTCGGGGACGCGCAAGTCGACGCCGCGGACGGCCTCCGTCCCGTCCGAGTACGTGAGCCGGAGTCCCTCTGCGTCGACGGCCGCTGGCCGGTCGCTCGCCCGCTCCCGGTCGGTGCGGGGCTCGACACCGGTGCCTCGTTGTCGTGTCATGTGAGGACACTTCACGCTCCCGACGGTTGTAGGTGTAGGTGGTACCTCACGGAGAGCGCGGGACCGATTGCGACCACAGCACTAGCTTTTTCGCCCACCGCGAGAGGAATACGGTATGCGAATCAAAACGACGCTGCAGAGCAACTTCGTCGCCGGACTGATTCTGGTCGCGCCGCTGCTCGTCACGCTGTTCGTGCTGCGGACGGTCGGGGGCTGGCTCGGGGGCGTTCTCCTGCCGGTCGTCCGGGGAACGAGTCTGGAGACGCTGACCGCGAACAACCTCGTGGCCGCCCAGGTGCTCGCGCTCGTGCTGTTCGCGCTGGCGGTCACCGCCATCGGGTTCGTTGCGCAGCGCAGCGCCGGCCGGAAGCTGTTCGGGCGGACGGGCCAGGTTGTCGACTTCCTGCCCGTGTTCCGCACCATCTACGGCACCATTCGGGGGATGGCGAGTTCGGTGACATCCCGGGATTCGGACTTCGAGTCCGTCGTCTACGTCGAGTACCCGCGCGACGACGTCTACCGGCTCGGCCTGCTGACCGGCGACAGCCCGGACGAGCTCGAAGCGATCGCGGGCGAACCCGCACAGAACGTCTTCATTCCGGGCAGCCCGAACCCCACGCAGGGCCTGCTGAACCTCGTGCCCGAGAGCCGCGTCCACGAGTCGGACATGAGCGTGCGTGCCGCCGTCCGGTTCCTGATGACGACCGGAATGGACAGCGGCCGGTCGCCAATCGAACTCGACGAAGAGGAGCTACACGCCCCACCCGCCGACGGGACGGCCGACGCGCCCGCTGACGCGGCCGAATCGACCGACTCCTCGGACTGACGGTCCGATCGCTGTTTCTCCTGTTCGTCACCGAGTTGCGGCGTCGAGTCTGTGGAGTTCCGCGCGAATCGCGGGGTACTTCGCGGCGACGAAGCCCGCGAAGATGCACGCGAACCCGGCGACGGCGGTGGCAGTAACCGTCTGCCCGAGGAGGACCCAGCCGCCGAGGGCGGCGAACACCGGGATGACGTACTCGATGAAACTGGACTCGATGGGGCCGAGTTCGTCCAGCAGCGTGAAGTACAGCAGGAAGCCGGCGGCACCCGCGACAGCGCCGAGGTACGCGAGCGCGGCGAGCGCGTTCGGTGTCCACGACGCAGCGGCGAAGCCGTTGCCCGGGACGGCGAGGCTGGCGGCGTGGAGGACGACAGCGCCGACGGCCATCATCCACGCCTGCGTCGCCGCGAGCGGGAGGTCGGGGTCGCTGGCGTGGGTGCCGACGGCCCCGATGGCGAACGCGAGGGCGGCGGCGAGCACGAGCACGACGCCGACGACGCTGTCCGCGAGGTTCGCTGGGTCGGGGTTGGCGATGACGACGACGCCGAGGAACCCGAGCGCGACGCCGACGGCGGTGCGCGCGGTGAACTCCTCGCCGGGCGACACCACCCGGGTCAGCGCGGGCGTGACGACGGGGACGAGGCCGAGGAGGACGGCGGCGACGCCGCCGGTGACGTACTGCTGGCCGGCGAACAGGAAGGCGTGGTGGGCGGCGATGGCGAAGGTTCCGCCGATGGCGACGTACGTGTAGTCCTCGCGGCCGCGGGGCCGCCAGTCGGCGTCCGTGGCGAGTACGTACGCGAACAGGAGGACTGCGGCCACGTCGAAGCGCACGGCCGCGAACAGCACGGGCGGGAGGTCGGCGAGGCCGGCGTCCGTGGCGGGGAACGCCGTCCCCCAGATGGCGGCGAGCAGGAGGAACAGACCGGGTGTTCGGTAGCGTCCCATTCGGTTCGTCGTGGACGGCGGACGGTAAAGGACCCGTCGAAGCGGGCGAGCCGTCAGGCGAGCGCCGCTCGAAGCTCGGCCGCCAGCGCGTCCATCGCGTCGTCCGCGACATCGACGGCGTCGGTGAGGCTGAGGAAGCCGTGAGCCATCGACGGGTAGTGGTGGTGTTCGACGGGCGTGCCGGCCGCCCCGAGCGCGTCGGCGTACGCCCGCCCCTCGTCCCGGAGCGGGTCGTGGCCGGCAGTGACGACCGTCGCGTCGGGGAGGTCGCCGTGGTCGCGGGCGCGGAGCACGCTCGCGTACGGGTTCGCGGCGTCCACGGGGCTCCGGCAGTAGTTCGCCCAGAACCACTCCACGTCGGCAGCCGTCAGCAGCGGGCCGTCGCCGTGCTCGTCGTAGGACGCCCGGTCGGTGTCCCAGTCGGTCATCGGGTACAGCAGGGTCTGGTGGGAGACACTGGGGCCGTCGGGCTCGCGGGCGCGGAGCGCGACGCTCGCGGCGAGGTTGCCGCCCGCGCTCGTCCCCGCGACGGCCAGCCGGCTCGGGTCGCCGCCGAACGAGCCGGCGGTCTCGCTGGCCCACTTCAGCGCCGCCCAGGCGTCGTCGTGGCCTGCCGGGAACGGGTGTTCGGGTGCCAGCCGGTAGTCCACCGAGACGACCACGGCACCCGAGCGCGCGGCGAGCTCGCGGCAGATGTCGCCCGCCGAGTCCAGTGTGCCGAGCGTCCAGCCGCCGCCGTGGTAGAACACCACGACGGGCGCGGGCTCCGGCGGGTCGTCGCGGTAGACTCGGACCGGAACCTCGCCGCGCGGCCCCGCGAACGTGAGGTCGCGGACGAACGCCACCTCCCGGGGGTCGTCGTCGGCGAACACGCGGTCCTCGACCCGGCGTGCGGACGCCACGGACAGGCGGTGCCACGCAGGTACGCCCGCCGACTCGATGTCGTCGACGACAGCCGCCAGTTCCGGGTCGAGGTCGGTCATCGGTGACCCTTGCACCCCGTCGCCCGTGAACGTTCTGGCGCGACAGTACGCTTAATGGCGCGAGCCGCCACGGACAACCATGGACGAGTTCGACGCGTCGCGGTCGGCGGCGCGGATGCGCGACGCGGAGTCGGCCCTGACCGGGCTTCAGGCGCGGTTCGACACGCCCGACGACGCGACGTACCTCGACGGGAACAGCCTCGGGCTCCACGGCGAGGACGCCGCGGAGACCCTGCAGCGCGCCGTCGACCAGTGGCGCGACCTCGGCATCGAGGCGTGGACGGAGGCCGACCCGCCGTGGTTCGACTACGGCGAACTGCTCGGCGACCGGCTCGCCGGCATCCTCGGCGCGAAGCCCGGCGAGTGCGTCGCCGCGAACTCCACGACGGTGAACATCCACACGCTCGTCGGCGGCTTCCTCGACGCGGCCGACGGCACCGACGTGGTGGTGAACGAACTGGACTTCCCGACCGACCACTACGCCATCTGCGCACAGCTCGAAGCGCGGGGGCTCGACCCAGACGACCACCTCGTCGTCGCGGAGAGCGAGGACGGCCGCACCATCACGTCCGACGCCGTCGCGGACGCGGTCAGCGAGGACACCGCTGTCGTGTTCATGCCGTCCGTCCTCTACCGGAGCGGCCAGCTCCTCGACGTCGACGCCATCACGGACATCGCCCACGAGCACGGCGCGTACGCGGGCTTCGACCTCGCGCACTCCGTCGGCGTCGTCGACCACGACCTCCACCGCGCGGGCGTCGACTTCGCCGTCTGGTGCAGCTACAAGTACCTGAACGCGGGTCCGGGCGCGGTCGCGGGCCTGTTCGTCCACGAGGACAACTGGGACGTCGACCCCCACCTCGCGGGCTGGTGGGGCAACGACGACGCCACCCAGTTCCAGATGGAACAGCACTTCCGGCCCGCCGAGGGTGCCGCCGGCTGGCAGATCGGCACCGTGAACGTGTTCTCGGCCGCGCCGCTGTTCGGCGCGCTCGACGTCGTCGAGGCCGCGGGCATCGACGAACTCCGCGACCACTCTGTCTCCCTCACCTGGTATCTCATCGGGCTCGTGGACGAACGCCTCCCCGAGTGCGCCGTCGGGACGCCCCGGGAGGCAGACCGCCGAGGCGGCCACGTCGCCATCGAACATCCGGACGCGGGCGCGCTGAGCCGCGCGCTCCGCGACCGCGGCGTCGTCGTCGACTACCGGCCGCCGAACGTCGTCCGGCTAGCCCCGTCCCCGTACTACGTCAGCCACGAGGACGTCTGGAGCGCGGTCGACGAACTCCGCGAGATACTCGACAGCGACGCGCACGAGGACTACCGAGAGACAGAACAGACGGTGACCTGACGGCCCGAACCGACCGCCGCCGCCGGGTCAGTCGGTGACGACCGTCGAGTCCTCGGGCGTGAACTCGAAGCGCGCGCCCCCGGACTCGCTCTCGGTGAGCGTCACGTCCAGACCGTGGGCCTCGGCGATGTCCTCCACGATAGCGAGCCCGAAGCCCGTCCCGTCGACGCTGAACGTCTCCCCCGACTCGAAGACGACGTCTCGGCGCTCCTCCGGGATGCCGACGCCGTCGTCTTCGACGTAGAACCCCGCGTCGTCCTCGCCGCCCAGCCCGCCGACGGTCACCGTCAGCGGGCCCCCGCCGTCCGCTCGCTCTCCCGTCACGCACTCCGTGCCGTGCTCCACGGCGTTCCCGAAGAGATTCTCCAGCAGCGACCCGATGCGCGTCGGGTCCGCGGACAGCGTCGGCGGGTCCTCCAGTTCCAGAGACGCGCCCTCGGTGTTGACGTTCCGCCACGCCGACTCGGCGGCCGCCGCCAGCGGGACCGCCTCCGTCTCCTCCAGGCTGCGGCCCTGGCGCGCGAGCGTCAACACGTCGTCGACGATGTCGGCCATGCGCTCCAGCGCCTCGTCGACGCGCTCGAAGTGCTCGTCGGACTTCGTCTCCTCCGCGAGTTCGACGTACCCCCGGGCGACGTTCAGGGGGTTGCGGAGGTCGTGGCTGACGATGCTCGCGAACTCCTCCAGGCGGTCGTTCTGGCGTTCGAGTTCCCGCTCGCGCTCCTTGCGGTCGGTGATTTCCGTGTACATCGCGTACCCCTGAACGGTCGGCTCTTCGAGCTTGAACGGCACCACGTCGAGCAGGAAATCCCGCGGGCCGTCGGCCGTCTCCCGCCGGACCTCGACGTTGATGTTCTTGCCGGCCTGCAGCTTCCGGTTGTACAGCTCCGCCTCGCCCCTGCGGCTCGGCGGAACGATGTAGTCGTCGATGTTTTCCCCGACGAGCTCCGACTCGTCGTAGCCGAAGACGGTCTCGAACGCCGAGTTCACCGACTGCAGGATGGGCTCGTTGTCCTCGACGGTGAACCCCGCGGTCGGGCTCGGGACGTTCTCGAACAGCGCCGCGAGCCGGTTGCGCTCGTCGCGGAGCGTGGTCTCCTGCTCCCGCAGCCGTTGCTCGTGTTCCGCCCGGTCGAGCGCCGCCTCGCCGTTGGCGGCGAGTATGCCGGCGAGGTCGCGGTCCTCGCGCGTGAGCACGCCCCGCTCCTCGGCACCGACCAGTAGCACGCCGTGGTCGCCCAGCGGGAACAGGAACTCCTCCTCGATGACCGAGTCGGCGTTGTGCCTCTTCGGGTGGTCGGCGACGTCCCGTACCCACTCCGGTTCGCCGGAGTCGTAGACCTCCCACGCGATGCTCTCGCCGGCTCGCAGCACCGGGGGGCCGTTCGTGGAGACGGGGCTGGAGACCGACTCCGGATGGAGGTCGCCGTCCGCCTCGAAGAACACGCCGACGTACGGCAGGTCGACGAGTCCCTCGGCGGCCTCCACCATTACGGACGCGATCTCCGAGCGGTCCTCGCTGACGAACATCCGGCGCGTGGCGTCGTGAAGACTGGTGAGCACGCGCTCGCGCTGGGTCTGCTCAGTGACGTCCCGCAGCTCCGCGAACGCGTCCGCGTCCCCTGCGTCCGGCATCGGCTTCACGGTGACGTCGAGGACGCGCATCGAGACCGGCTCGTCGAGTTCCGTCTCGACGGTGTGGGCACCGTCCTCGGGCACCAGTTCGCTGGCGTCGGCGGCGAGCAGCGACCCGAGTTCGTGCTCCCGGAGGTCGGCCTCGCTCGCGTCGAACAGCTCCTCTGCGGCCTCGTTCGCGTACTCGATGGTGCCCGGTTGGCCCCACGTGGTCGAGTAGAGGACGACCGGGTGGTCGGCGTCCTCGAACAGCGACCGGAAGCGGCGCTCGCTGGCCTTCAGGCGCTGCTTGGAGCGGATTCGCTCGACCGCTCGGCGGGCGTGTTCGGCGAGTTGCTCGACCACTGCGATGTCCTCGTCGTCGAAGCCGCCGGGTTCGTCGCGGCTGGCCTGGAAGACGCCCGCGTTCCCCATGGGAACGCTCACGACCGACCGCGGGGCGTCACTCGGTACGTCCTCGACCCGGGGGTCCGCTCGCATGTCCGAGACGTGGACGGTCTCGCCGGTCTGGAAGGCGTGGCCGGCGAGGCCTTCGTCGGCCCCGATACCCGAACTGTCCGGGGGTTCGCCGCTCCACGAGCGCACGGAGAGCAGACCGCTGTCCTTCGCTTCCACCACGGTCGACGAGAAGCCGAACGCGCGTTCGGCCGCGCTCGCGAGCTCTTCGAAGACGGTGTCTGTGTCCTCCGCAGTCGCGACTGCCGTGGCGTACTCCAGAAGGTCGCCTCGGCCGCCGGTCGAGTCAGCCGTCATCGGTATCGTCGGTCGACGTCGAGAGTCGCCTGAACAGTACCTCGTAGTCGGCACCGTCGAAATCCGAGACGACGGTGTCCAGTTCGCTCTGGAGGTCGTCGAGTTCGGCTTCGAGCGCTGCGAACTCCTCGGACTCCGTGACGCTAGGGTCCTCGGATTCGGACAGCAGGGCGTGTTTCCGGGCCGTCGAGAAGAAGTCTGTGACCGTCGCGTCGTACGTGGACCGGCGGACGAGCCGTTCGACGGTCGCCAGCAGGGTCTCCCGGTCGACGGGCTTCCGGAGGTAGTCGTCGAACCCGAGGTCGATGATGTCGAGTTCGGGTTCGACTGCCGTCACCATCGCGACCCGGCAGTCGATGCCGCGGTCGCGGACGTCTGCGAGGACCTCGTCGCCGGAGACGTCCGGCATCTGGCGGTCGAGGAGGACGATGTCGACACCGTCTTCGAGGGCGTCGAGTGCCTCCGAACCGTTGTAGGCGGTCCGGACGTTGTAGTCGTCCTCCAGCCATATCGCGTAGAGGTCGGCGAGGCCGCGCTCGTCGTCGACGACGAGCACGGTGTACTCGTGCTCGTCGGTCGTAGCGTCCGTGTCGTCCTCACTCATTTTTGTAACCGACGGGGTGTCTCATGCGATGATTGGCGTGTACCTATTTATGGTTTGCCACGGCCGATATTTTGGCAAGCCTAAAATAGGCGGCGCGGGTAGCCGACCCCAATGTCCGACGGCCCGTACACGCTCGACGACGTCACCGTCGCGATGGGGACGTACAACGAGGAAGCAGCCATCGAGACGGTCCTCACTGACATTGACGACGCCACGGACGGCCGCGCCAGCGTCGTCTGCGTCGACGGCTCCAGCGACCGCACGCCGGAGGTCGCTCGCGAGCACGGCGCGACCGTCATCGAGCAGGAACCACAGGGGTACGGCGTCGCCGTCGCGACCGCGCTCCGCGTCGCCGACACGCCCGTGGTCGTCACCACGGACTGCGACGACACCTACCCGATGGAGCGCATCCCTGACTTCCTCGACCGCATCAACGAGGGCTACGACGTCGTCAGCGGCGACCGCCTCTACTGGGGCGCTGACGCAATGCCCGCGTTCAACCGCCTCGGGAACGCCGCTTTCGCCGCCATCACCTCCCTGCTCGTCGGCGAGCGCGTCCACGACACTACCACCGGAATGCGCGCCTACCGGCGCGACGTCGTCGAGAACATCCGCTGGACGCAGAACACGGGGCTGTCGGCCGAACTGCTCGTCCGACCGCTCTGCCGCGACTACGACGTCGTCGAAGAACCGATCGAGTACGCCGAGCGCCTCGGCGAGACGAAACTCGACCCGCTGGAGGGCGGCGCAGAGATTCTCGGCTCCATCCTCAAAGTCTGTCTCGAAGAACGGCTGTTTTAGGCCCCTGAAGCGGTCGAAAACGCCGATAACTATAAGTCCTTACCGGTTGTACATTATAGTATGGTAAAGAACGTCAACCACCCGACCACCCGCACGCCAGCCCCCACCGTCCGCTCCTACGTCGCGCGCTCGTTCACCGCGCGCGTCCGGTCGTGGACGCCGCTCGTCTTGCGAGCCCTGCTGGGCCTCCTCCTCTGGACGGCCGCCTGGTACGCAATCCACGAGGCAACGGCCACCGCGCAGGTCGCCGCGCTCGCCGCCATCGGGTTCTGGTTCGGATGGCTGTTCGTCTTTGCCCTGTTCGCCTTCCTCGCGTTCGTGCTAGTGACCGGCGTCGTCAAAGACGTCCGGGACCCCATCCTCGCGTAGGCCGCTCGACTCCTTCTCAGACACAGTTTGCAGTCACGTCCCGTCGACCGTCGCGTTCAACCACGTACCCTCCGGGCCGACGCCGTCGACGTACGCCGACGCGCCCCCGCAGTTCCGGAGGTCGGTGCAGAGTTCCAGTTGCGGCGACAGCGCCCGATAGCCATCGGTCGACGCCGCGACGGGGACGTCGAGGCGGTACTGGAAGCCCGCGCCGTAACCGCCGTCGACGAGCACAGTCACCGTTACGTCGCCCGCCAGCGGCACGGAGGCGTTCCCGCTGGGTGTGACCGCGCCGGCTGCGCGAACCCGGCCGTCGGCGACGACCACGGAGAGCGAGCCGGCCTCCCGGCTGGCCGCGTCGTCGAGCGTGTAGAACGCGCGGCCGTCACCTGACTCGACGGTGATACTAGCACCCGCCGTCCACGACGGGAGACCGAAGCTCGCGTCGACGGTCACCGTCTCTCCAGACGCGGCCGCCACCTCGCGGAGTACCGGGTCGACCGGGTCGCCGGTGCCGGGCGTCCACGTCCCCCGGTAGCTGTACCGGTAGAGCGCGCGGTCGGGGTACGCCGCGGCCGCGTCGAGGGCGTGGTCGTCGAGCGCGTACAGCGTCTCGCCGTCGAACCCGGGGTCGTTTCGGAGCGCCTGGAACGGGTGGTTCAGCCAGTCGCCGTACGGGTCCGGCAGGAGGACGACCGCGTTCTGCGGGGGTTCGGGCTCGAACGGCTCGTAGGCGGTCTCGTAGTCGGCGGTCACGTCCGCGTTCGCCTGCAGTTTCGAGCCCGTCGCCGTCGCGGCGCTCGCCCCGAGAACGGCGCTCGCGACAAGCAGGGCAGCGACCAGAACCGCCGTCGCCCGCCGGCCGTCGAGGCGCGAGCGCGCAGTGCGTCGAACGCGGTCGACGACCGCGAGCAGCCCGACTGCGGCGAACGCGCTCGCGGGCACCAGGAGGTCGTAGTGGTAGTACGGCCCGAGCGCGCTGACGAGCCCGTCCGAGTGGTCCGCCAGCCCCCCGAGCACGTTCCGGTTCCCCCAGAACGCGAGGTTGCCGACGACGACGCTCCCGACGACGCCGGCGAGGACGCGCTGCTGCCACGTCCACCCCCGCCGCCGGCTGACGAACAGGCCGGCCGCGGCGAGCAGGCTCCCGGCGACACCGAATGGAGCCCAGTCCAGCAGGAAGGTGCCGACGACCTCGGCGTTCGACCGCAGCGCCAGCCAGACGGTGTAGTCCTGCTCGTACCCGAGAATCTCTCGGTGGCCGAACCCGAGACCGTCCAGCGGCGCGAACGCCTGGTAGGGGAACACCGTCGGGTCGCCGGTGACGACAGCGTTGTAGCCGAGCGTGCCCGCCACGCCCGCCAGCCCGAGGCCGGCCGTCGCGGCGCGACGGACGACCAGTGTATCGACCGTGCGCTCGCGGAGTGTCTCGCGGAGCGGTGTTTGCAGTGTCCAGACGGCGTGGCCGATGAACGGCACCGCGAACAGGACCGCGGTGTACGGTCGCGCGAAGAACGCGAGTCCGACGGCGAGGCCCGCGAGCGCGTCCAGACGCGCGCTCCCGGTTCGCTCGGCGCGGAAGTACGCGAGCGCGAACGCGAGGTTCAGCATCGTCGTCGGCGCGTACGGGAGGAAGACCCCGGACTGCACGACGAACAGCGGCGACGCCAGCGTCGCGACGGCGGCGACCGCGGCGGTCCGGCGGTCCCAGGCCTCGCGGACGACGCCGTAGAGCAGCGCGACGGTCGCGCCCGCCACCGCGGGGAGCGCGTACCGGAAGCTGCCGGCGAGTTCCCCGAGGGCGTAGACGGCGGCCGTCGGCGGCGCGTACTTCGGGTAGAGGCCGCGGGCGGACTCCACGAAGAACCACGGCCGGAACGCGTCCTCGACCGGCGGCTGGAGGAACAGTCGGCCGTCGAGGAGCATCGCCGCCTGCTGGAGGTAGACGGCCTCGTCGTGGTTCAGGGAGTGGTAGGGGAAGACGAGGACGGAGACGGCGTACGCGGCGACCGCCGCAGCCGCCGCGAGCGCGACTGGCGCGAGGGGGCTCGCAGCGAGGCGGCGGAGCCGGACCATCACTCGGTCGGGTACCAAGCCAGCGAGTGGTCACTGACGAGGTCGACTGTCACGGGCTCGCCGACGTCCATGTCCTCGGCGTGGTTGTGGAGACACCGCACCACGTCGCCGTTGTCGAGTTCGACGTGGTAGATGAACGACGGGCCGGTGTACTGTCGCTTGACGATGGTGCCGTTGCCGGTGTCCCCGGTCGCCGGGACCGCCCGGAGGTCGTCGGGGCGCACGAGCACGTCCACCATCGCGCCGGTGTAGCCGTCCGTCAGCCCCTTCAGGAGCCCGCGGTCGTAGGAGCCGACGGCGGTGTCGACGGTGTCCTCGTTGACCATCCCGGAGAGAAACGCCGCCTGCCCGAGGAAGGAGGCGACGAACCGGGATTCGGGGTGTTCGAAGACGCCCTCGGGGTCGCCCACCTGTTCGATGTGGCCGTCGTTCAGCACGGCGACGCGGTCGGAGATGGACAGCGCCTCCTCTTGGTCGTGCGTGACGGAGACGGCGGTGACGCCGGCTGCCTTCAGGATGCGGCGGACCTCCTCGCGCATCTCGACGCGCAGCCGCACGTCCAGATTCGAGAACGGCTCGTCGAGCAACAGGATGTCGGGCTCCGGCGCGAGGCTGCGGGCGAGCGCGACGCGCTGCTGCTGGCCGCCGGAGAGCTGGTCGACCGCGCGGTCGCCCATGTCTGGCATGTCGACGAGGTCGAGCATCTCGTCGACGCGGTCGTCGGCCGCGTCGCCGTCGCGGTCGGTGAGCCCGAACGCGACGTTCTCCCGGACGCTGAGGTGTGGGAACAGCGCGAAGTCTTGGAAGACGATGCCGACGCCGCGGTCCTCCGCGGCGACGAACGTGTCGGGACCGGCGACGGCGTCGCCGGCGAGTTCGATGGCCCCCTCGGTTGGGCGTTCGAGGCCCGCGAGCATGCGGAGCGTCGTCGTCTTCCCGCACCCCGAGGGCCCCAGCAGTGTGAGGAGTTCGCCGTCGCGCACGGCCAGCGAGAGGTCGCTGACGGCGGTTTCGGCTCCGTACGCCTTCGTCACGCCGTCCAGTTCGAGGATCACGTCGTCCCCGGTGGTGGCGTCGTCTGGCTCCGACCGGCGTCTCGTCGTCTGGAGTTGGTCAGCCATTGTATCGTTCCTGCGCGAGGATGACGACCATCGAGAGCGCCGAGACCCCCACGAGCACGAGCGCGGGGATGGCGGCGGCACCGTACGAGCCGGCTCCTCGGACCAGCCAGATGTACGACACCAGGGTTTCAAAGCCTAACGGACTCAGCATCAGCGTCGCCGGCAGTTCCTTCATCGTCGTCAGGAAGACGAGCGCAGCGCCCGCGGCGACGCCGGGCGCGATGAGCGGCAGCGTCACCTCCCGGAACGCGCCAGTCGAGGAGCGACCGAGCGTGCGCGCGGCTTCCGTGAGCTTCGGGTCGACCTGGAGGACAGACGAGCGCACGGAGCCGACCGCCTGCGGGAGGAACCGAACGACGTACGCGAACACGAGCAGCGGGACCGTCTTGTACAGGGACTGCACGAACTCCGTGGAGAGGTATAGCAGCGCGAGCGCGATGACGACCCCGGGGACGGCGTAGCCGACGTACGTGAGGCGGTCGGTGACCTCCGAGAATCGAGACGACGAGCGCGCGGCGTACCCCGCCACGGGAAGCGCGAGCACGGTGGCAGCGCCCGCGGCGGCGACCGACACCTTCAGCGAGTTCCAGGCGGCGGTCGGGTCGAACTCGAAGACAGCGCTGCCGGCGCGCTGGAACCACCACGCGAGCACGCCGAGCGGCACGCCGAGCGCGAGCACCGCGATACCGCCACAGAACGCGAGCGCCGGCCACTTCCAGACGCCGAGTTCGATGCGGCCGGGCTGCCGGGACCCCCGGGAGACGTAGGAGGTGTCACCGGCACCGATGCGTGACTCCAGGGCGAGCACCACGGTGACGACGACGAGCAACTGCATGGAGAGCAACGCGGGGTACCCCTCGGGAACGCCGAGGCTGCGCTGGGCGACGTAAATCTGCTGCGTGAACACCTCGTAGCGCATGATAGACGGCGTCCCGAAGTCCGAGAGCGCGTAGAGCGCGGCGAGCAGCCCGCCGGCCGCGACCCCGGGCAGAATCTGGGGAATGGTGACGCGCTTGAACGCCGCCCAGCGCGAGTGGTTGAGGGTGCGTGCGGCTTCCACGAGCGTGCCGTCGAACGAGAGGAGGGCGGCCCGCGTCGTGAGGAAGACGTAGGGGTACGTGAACAGAATCAGGACGAGCGCGGTGCCCTGCAGGCCGTAGATTGTGGGGATGCGTTCGATGCCGACGACGGCGAGCGCGTCCGCGAGGTCGCCGCGGGGGCCGAACGCGGAGACGAACGTGAACGCACCGATGTAGCTCGGGACGACCAGCGGCAGCGCGGCGACGACAGTCCAGAACCGGCGGCCGGGGAGGTCGGTCTGGACCGTGAGGACGGCCAGCGGCACGCCGACGAGCACGCAGCCCAGCGTCACCAGCACGACCAGCGAGAGGCTGTTCAGGAGTACGTCGAGGCTCCCGGTCTCCGTGAGCAGACCGACGAGGTGGCCGAAGCCGTAGTTCGACGCGCGGACGAGCAGCGCGACCAGCGGGAGGGAGACGAACGCCGCGACGGCCCCGGCGAGCACGGCGAGCGAGAGCCCCGGCTCGTCGTCGCCGCCGACGACCGCGGACCGGAGGCGGGCGAGCCGCTCGCTCGCAGCCATGTTACGAGAGGATGCCGACGTCTTTGAGGAGTTCGATGGTGGGCTGGACGTCCGATAGCGACTGGAGGTCGAGGTCCGGCGGCGACAGCTCCTCGATGGTGGGCAGCGGGCCGACCGGTTCGACCCCGTCGATCATCGGGAACGCGAAGCCGCGCGTCGCGAGGAACTCCTGGGCTTCCGCGGAGAGCAGGTGGCGGACGAACAGGTCGGCGAGTTCGGGGTCGCTGGCTCCGTCGAGGACGCTCGCGCCGGCGGTGTTGACGAGCGAGCCGGCGTCGTTCTCCGTGAACGCGAGGTCCAGCGGCACGTCCGGGCGCTGCGCGAACACGAGCATCGGGTAGTAGTGGTTCGTCGGGCCAGCGCCGACCTCGCCGTTCGTGATGCCGCGGGACACCGTGGCGTACTCGCTGTCGTAGCGCGCCGGGTTCTGGTCGAGCATCGAATTCAGCCACTCGCGAGTGCCGTCGTCGCCGCGGAGCTGGCGCATCGCGGTGACGAAGCCGTGGAACGCGCCGTACGTCGGGGCCCAGCCGAGCGACCCCTGGAAGCGGTCCTGGGTCGCGAGCGCGTCGATGCTGGTGGGGATGTCGGACGCGTCGAACTGGTTGGTGTTGTAGGGGACGGCGCGGGACCGGCCGGCGACGCCGACCCACTGGTCGGTCGCGAAGCGGTCGTCGGCGACCATCGAGGTGGCGTCACTGGAGAGGTCGACGGTCGCGCCCTGCTCGGAGACGTAGGCAAGCGAGCCCGCGTCGACGGACCAGAAGAGGTCGGCCTGCGTGGTCCCGCTGTCGTGTTCGTCGACGATGACGTTCGCGAGCTGGGAGGACGGCTGGGTCTGCTGCGTGACCTCGAAGCCGTCGTAGTACTGGTCGAGGAGGTCGATGAGCGTGGTGTAGCGGCCGCCCTCGCCGCCGCCGAGGTAGATGGCGAGTTCGCCGTCGAGGTCGGGGAGGTCCTCGATGCTGGTCCCGCCGGGCGCGGGGCGGTCCTCGACGATCGCGCCGGAGCCGCGGAAGTCGCCGATGCCGGGCGCGTCGCCGTCGGATTCGCTCTCGTTGCCGAGGATACCGCTGCAGCCCGCGAGACCTGTCATCGTCGCTGCGCCGGCCGCCGCCAGGAATCGGCGACGGCTCGGTCCGGATCGCTCACTCATACACTGAATTAGGCCGACCTAAAACGTTTATACCTACCGGTTCGCTGCCAGCGACTGGGAACGACCGAAGGCCCGAGAAGCGTGGTCCGGCTCCCGGGTGAGAGACGCCAGTCCCGCGAGCGCCCGTCAGTCGTCGGCGGTGGCCGTTGCCTCGCGCTCCGCGAGCGCGTCCAGGCACGCCACCCAGTCGAGGAGGTACTCGCCGCACTCGTTCAGGAACGCGCCGTTGTTGTACTCCTCGTAGTCGCCGTCCGCGAGCCGCCGACCCACCGCACGCGCGACGGCCTCGTAGGACGCCGAGTCGGGCTCTACCGCCGCCACTTCCGTCCAGAAGTGTTCGTTCAGTTCGAGGCCCGCCACCTCGTTCGCGAGGTCGTCGAACGTCGACCGCGGGGCCTTGTTGTGCTCGCACAGCGGGCCGCCGTTGTATATCTCGCCGCCGACCACGTCGGCCGCGCGCTTCAGGAGCACGCCGCTCCAGATGTCGTCGAACCGGCCCACGTCCCACGCGTTGTCGTCCATCGGGAACTGGTAGAACGCCGGGATGACCTCCCGGCGGAACGCGAGGTTCATCGAGCAGACCGTGAGGTAGTCTCCGTCACTCGCGACGAAGTCGCGGTCGAAGTCGTCGAAGTCCGTCCGCGTCTGTGCCTGCCCCCGGAGGTCGCCGTCCATCAGGATGCGGACGGCGTCGAGGTCCGGGACGTTCGTCCAGAGGCCCTGGGACGCGACCACGTGCTCGGTCTCCGTCGCACTCGTCTCCACGGCCTCGTCCATCGCCGAGTACGGGTAGCCGCGGGGGTAGAGGTCTGCGTCGGACTGGTAGAGGACGTTCACCCACTGCTCGTCGGAGGTGACTTCCTCTACCTCCCCTTCGTGGTGGAGGTTTTCGAGGTGCGTCCCGAAGAAGTCCCACTCGTCGTGGGGGAGCGTGTCGTCGTCGATGAACACGCCGTACTCGAAGTCCTCGTTCGCCCACATGTACAGCAGGCCGAACGAGGTCTGGGCGTGGCTGGCTGCCGGGACGAGGTGGTCGTACTCCGCGATTCCCTGCTCGCCGTACCACTGTTCGCGGTCGGACCCGTCGAAGACAGCGCCGGCGACGCCCTCCTCGTCGAGCATCGCTCGCATCGCCTGGGTGTCACAGAAGTCCTCGGTGACGAGGACGACGAACAGCCGGTCGGTGTCGAAGCCGTGGTCGCGGGCGTTCCGCAGGTAGGCGCGGACACACTCGTACTCTCGGATGGTGGGTACGACCACGCAGACGTCTCGGGTCATCGGGTACCCGCCACTATTTAGGCCGGCCTAAAGTGTGTGTCGGTGTTTAGGCCGGCCTAACGAGCTACGTGATGCTGGCGACCGACTGCTGGAGCCGGATGGTCGGCGGCACCAGCAGCCCGCCCAGCAGCACGAGAAACACGTACCGCACGCTCTCGCCGACCGCACCCGGCACCAGCAGGTCCAGCAGCCCGGCGACCGCGACGCCCGTCGCGGCCACCAGCACGAACACCAGATGCCGCCGCAGCGTGTCCACCGTCGTCCCGTGGGCCAGTTCCTCCAGCCGCTCACTGAACGCGATTCCGTACGTGGCGAACGCCAGCGCGCCCACCCCACGCAGCACCACCGTCACCGTCGTCTCTCCGAGCAACACCACGACCAGCCACTCGACGGCCACGACGACGACGAAGCCGAACTCGACGAGTCGGAGCGTCGACAGCGGCATCTCGCGCTCCTCGGGCGGCGGTGCCAGCGCGCTCGCGTAGTACACCTCGCGCATCGAGAACGCCACGAACGCGATAGCGAACAGCAACGCGAGGTCCCCGAACGCCCGCACCACGTTGCCATCGACCAGCACCGTCGACACACCGAACGCGCCCACCAGCGCCACCGCCAGCCCGAGGTACGTGAGGTACGCCCAGAAGTTCTCGTGGCCCTCCAGGCGGTCCAGCGAGTAGTTCTGCGTCGCGTAGAACGTGAACGCCAGCCCCGTCACGACGAGGAGGCCGTTGCCCGTGAACGCCACCGCGTTCAGCACCGCAGCCGGGTCGGCCGTCACGTCGCGACACCCCCGCCGAGGTCCGCAGCGAGTTCGTCGAACGCCGTCTGGAAGTCGAGCACCGTGTCGAAGCGCGCCTGCTTGTCGGTCGCCAGCGACCGGTCGAAGAGCGCGTCGACCGACTCTGGCAGCGCCGGGTTCCGGACCGACGCGTCGATGACCGACCCGCCCGCCACCGGCTGCTCGCCCGTCAAGAGGTAGTACGCCAGCGCGCCCAGCCCGTAGATGTCGGTGGACTGGTCGAAGCGACCGTACGTCTCCGGGTCGCGGTGCTCAGGGGCAGCGAACCCGGCGGGAATCGGCGGCGTCCGGAACCCGCTCGTCGCGTGCGCGAACCCCCAGTCGGCCACGAGCGGCGCGTCCCAGCGGCCGAGCGGCGTCTCCAGGAACCGAATTACGCCCGGATAGAGGCCGCCGTGGACGACACCGCGGGCGTGAGCGTAACTGACCGCGCGCGTCACGCAGTCCACGAGCCAGACGGCTTCGGCGACGGTCGCCGGCGCGCCCCGGCGGGCGAGCGTGTCGCCGTCGTCGTACCGGGTCGCCGCCCAGTCCTCGCCCGCGCCGAGCACGCTCTCGACGTAGTCGTGGTCGTCGATGGCTGCCCACTGCCCGAGCGCGTCGCGGAACGCCTCCTGGACGGCGGCGTCGGTGGCGTCGAGTCGGCGGAACGTCACCAGGCCGTGTTCGAGCGTGTCGTCCGTCACAGACGCGCGGAAGTCCGTCGTCAGCGGCGTGCTCCCGAGCTGCAGGTCCGGGTCGAGGTCGGCACGCGTCACCGTCACGGACGGCGCGGCGGGGAGGTCGTCGGGTGGTCTCTCCACCGCCGTGTCGCCCGCCTCGTCGGCACGGACCGGCGCATCCTGCCCGAAGGAGACGTACACGGGGTGGTCGGGTGCCTCGTCGCCGCCGACGGTGACCACCTCGACGCCGTCCGGGAACAGCTCGGCGTACGCCTCGGTCGACCGCACCAGCATCGGGTAGCCGGCGTCGTCGGCTCGGGCCGCGATGGCCTCGGTGACGTCCCGCACGGCCTGCGTCGCGTACCGCGCCAGCAGCGCGTCCTCGTCGTCCGTCAGTGCCGCCAGCCGGGAGAGCCCGGTCGTCGCCCGGGCCGGGTAGCGCTTCGTGACACTCGCCACCGCGACCGCGCCGTTCTGCCTGACCAGGGGGTCGTCGGCTGTCGTCATGTCCACCAGCTCCGAGAAGTTCACGGAGAGCGCGTCGGGCTGGCGTTCCGCGAGTTCGGCGACCACCCAGGTCGCGCCGCGTCGCACCCAGATATCGTCGTCGTCCACGCTGTCCACGACGCTGTCGAGGTGCGCGCGGACGCTCTCGGGCCGCGAAGACGCGGCCTCCACGAGCCGCCACGCCGCTCCCGCGCGCTCGTCGGAGTCGTCGCTGCTCAGGCGCGCCGCGAGCTCGTCGACGTCGTTGGTGTCTACTGACGACTGCAGCTCCGCGACCGCCTCCCGGTCAACGTCTCGTCTCTGGGTGTCCATCGACCGTATCGAGCGTACCCTATCGTTCGGTCGCATTGAACGTTTGGCTTCCCGACCCGGACCGGCGCGACCCGGGAGGATTTGGTGGCCGCCCGCGTGGAGCCAGCCATGGTGACGATTCGGGACCGAGAGGCCCGGGAGACGACGTCAGCCCGCGAGACGGCGCTGGCCTGCGTCGCCGCCGGTATCGACGCGGCCCGCCCCGAGCGCGTCGTCGAGGGCTGCGTCTCGCTGGACGGCGACGACCTCCGCGTCGGCGCTGCCACCTACGACCTCGCCGGCCGCGACGAGGTGGTCGTCCTCGGCGGCGGGAACGCCGCGTCGCAGGTCGCTCGGGCCCTCGCGGGCGTTCTCGGCGACCGTCTCGACGGCGGCGCGGTCGTCACGGACGACCCGGTCGCGGTGCCGGGTGTCGACGTGCTGGAGAGCGACCACCCGGTCCCCTCGGCGCGCGGCGTCGCGGCGACGGAGCGGCTGCTCGCCGCGGCAGGAGACTGCGGCCCCGACGCGCTCGTCCTCGCCGTGCTGACCGGGGGCGGGAGTGCGGTGCTGCCAGCGCCCGCGGGCGACCTCACGCTCGACGACCTCCAGGCCGCGACGAGCGCGCTGCTGGACTCCGGCGCGCCAATCCACGACGTGAACGCCGTCCGGAAGCACGTCTCGGCGGTCAAGGGCGGTCGGCTCGCCCGCGCCATCGCTCCCGCTCAGGTGGTCACGCTGGCGTTCAGCGACGTGGTCGGCGACGACCTCGACGTGATTGCCAGCGGCCCGACGGTCCCGGACACGTCGACGTACGGCGACGCGCTCGCCGTCCTCGACGAGCACGACGTTGACGCCCCCGAGACCATCCGTGACCACCTTCAGCGCGGCGCAAACGGCGACCGCCCCGAGACGCCGACGCCCGACGACCCGGTGTTCACCGACGCGACCGAGCACGTGCTCGCGAACGGCCGCACGGCGCTCGACGCCGCGAGCGCGATCGCGCGCGACCGCGGCTACGAGCCCCTGCTGCTCGCCGCCGAAACCGAGGGAGAGGCCCGGGAGGTCGGCGGCGTCCACGCGGCGGTCGCCCGAGAGATACGGGCGTCCGGGAACCCCGTCGAGCCGCCCGCAGTCCTGCTCTCCGGCGGCGAACTGACGGTGACCGTTCGGGGGACGGGAGCCGGCGGTCCGAATCAGGAGTGCGCGCTCGCCGCCGCGGCGGCCGGGCTGCCGGGCGACACCGCGTTCGCGTGCGTGGACACGGACGGCCTCGACGGCGCGAGGGACGCGGCGGGCGCGGTCGTCGACGACGAGACCGTCGAGGACTCGGCGTCGGCGCGCGGTGCGCTCGGGGCGAACGACGCCGGCGGCTTCCTCGCCGACCGGAACGCGCTGCTCCGGACGGGGCCGACCGGCACGAACGTCAACGACCTCCGCGTGCTCGTCGTCGAGTGAGTCGGCCGGACGCCTGCTGGTAGCCCAACCGTTTTCTCCCGCAGCACCCCAGTGTCGGCGTGGACCTCTCTATCGTCGACCTCTCTCCGACCCCCGACGGCGGCACCGCGACCGACGCCTACGCGAACACCGTCGACGCCGCACAGCAGGCCGAGGCACTCGGCTACGAGCGGTTCTGGGTGGCCGAACACCACGGCATGGCGTCCCGGCTCGCCGGAACCACGCCCGAAGTGCTGCTCGGCCACCTCGCCGCCGAGACCGACGAGATTCGGCTCGGCTCCGGCGCGGTCCTGCTGAACCACTACAGCCCGCTGAAGGTCGCCGAGCAGTTCGGCTCGCTCGACGGACTCGCGCCCGGCCGCGTCGACGCCGGCCTCGGGCGTGCGAACGGGTCGCCCGCGGTCGACCGCGCGCTCGGCACCGAGCGTCACTCGCGTGACCCCGACGGCGACCACCGCGAGAAGGTCGAGGCGGTCGTCTCACACCTCTACGACGAGTACCCCGAGGGGCACGCGTACGCCGACATCGAGATTCCGCGCTCGGGCGAGGGTCCGCCCGCGCCGTGGACGCTCGGGTCGAGCCCGTCGAGCGCCGCCATCGCGGGCGAACTCGGGCTGCGGTACTGCTTCGCGGCGTTCATCCGCCCGCAGTTCGCCACTCACGCCTTCGAAGAGTACCGCGACAGCTTCGAACCGTCCGGACTGGGCGGCGGCGTCGACGAACCCGAGGGGATAGTGGCCGTGAACGCTGTCTGCGCGGAGACCGACGAGGAAGCGGCGCGACTGCGCGCGGTCGCTGAGGCCGTGTTCCAGCGCATGCAACGCGGCGAACTCGCCGACACGCCGTCCGTCGAGGAAGCCATCGACGAACTCGGCGGCGTCCCCGACCCGACGCCCGAGACGCTCGACGAGGACGAGTGGCCGCGGGCCATCTCCGGCAGTCCGGAGACGCTGTCGGGGCTCTTGGAGCAGCTCGCCGACCGCGTCGGCGTCGACGAGGTGATGATTCAGCACGCGGTCCCCGACCACGAGGCCGCGCTCCGGTCCCACGAACTGCTCGCCGAGGGCGTCGGTCTGGACGGTCGCTGACAGCTTCGAGGCGTTCGGCCGCGTGCCGGAACGTGAAAGGGTAAAGACCCCGCTCTCCCAGGGGACGGGTATGGACCGCGTAGCAATCGTCGGCGCGTCGATGACGCAGTTCGGCGACCGGGACGCGTGGCTGCTGGACCTCCTCGCGGAGGCCGGCGACGCCGCGCTCTCGGACGCCGGCGTGGACGGTGCCGACCTCGACCACCTCTACGTCTCGAACATGGCGAGCGGCGAGTTCGAGGGCCAGACGGGCGTCCCGAACGCGCTCGCACACGACCTCGCCGCGATGCCGGCGTACACGGCCCGCATCGACCAGACCAGTTCCTCCGGTGGCGCGGGCATCTACGCCGCCTGGCAGTCCGTCGCGTCCGGCGCGAGCGACGTGACGCTGCTCGTCGGCGGCGAGAAGATGACTCACCGGACGACCGGCGAGGCGACCGACGTCATCGCGAGCCTCACGCACCCCGTCGAGTACAAGCACGGCGTCACGCTCCCGAGCTTCGCGGGACTGACCGCCCGGAAGTACCTCGACCAGTACGACGCGCCCCGGGAGAGTCTGGGGAAGGTCGCCGTGAAGAACCACAAGAACGGCCTCGACAACCCCCACGCACAGTTCCGGAAGGAGGTCGACCTGGAGACGGTGCTGGACTCCCCAACCGTCGCCGACCCGCTCCGGCTGTACGACTTCTGCCCCATCACGGACGGCAGTGCGGGGCTCGTGTTCTGTCCGGAGTCCGTCGCCGAGGAGTACACCGACGACTACGTCGTGGTCTCTGGGGTCGCGGGTGCCACGGACACGCACGTCGTCCACGAGCGCGACGACCCGACGACGATGCGCGGGGTCGTCGAGTCCTCCGTGCAGGCCTACGAGATGGCGGGCCGCGGTCCGGAGGACATCGACGTGGCGGAACTCCACGACATGTTCACCATTCTGGAGTTCCTGCAGAGCGAGGACCTCGGGTTCTTCGAGAAGGGCGAGGGCTGGAAGGCCGTCGAGGACGGCGTCACCGACCGCGACGGCGACCTCCCCATCAACACCTCGGGCGGCCTCAAGTCGAAGGGCCACCCGCTGGGCGCGAGCGGCGTCGCACAGGCGTACGAACTCTACCAGCAGTTGCTCGGGCGGGCGGGCGACCGGCAGGTCGACGCCGAGGTCGGCCTGGCGTGCAACGTCGGCGGGTTCGGCAACTGCGTGACCACAACCATCTTCGAACAGCCATGAGCGACGACCACGACAGCACCGACCGAGACCTCGACGCGCACCGCTGCGAGAACGGCCACCTGAGTTATCCCGGGCATACGCGGTGTCCGGAGTGCGGGGCCGAACAGACCGAGACCGTCGACCTCGCCGACCGCACGGGCGAGGTCGTGACGTGGACCACCTCGACGGCGACGCCGCCGGGCGTCCGCGAACCGAACCACCTCGCAATCGTCGAGTTCGAGGTCGACGGCGAGACAGTGCGCGCGCTCGGCCAGCTCACCACGGCCGACGGCGTCGAAATCGGGTCTTCGGTCGAACCGGTCTACGAGGCGGAGCTACGCGAACCCGGCGCGGGCATCCGCGAGCCCGAGAGTCAGGACTGGGACGGCTACCGGTTCGAGCCGGTCTGACGGCCGGTCGCGGTCGGCTGGCTCGGCCGAGACCACCGACCGTGGAACCGTCAGAAGTTCTCGCGGAGTAGCGTCGCTCGCTCGGGGAACAGCGACGCGAGCGCGTCGAGAGCGTCGTCGTCGGCGTCGAGGTCGCGGACCGTCGCCAGCTCGTCGGCAGTCCGATAGCCGACGGCCAGTTGCGAGAGCGCGCCGACGCCGAGTTCGGCGTCCGCATCGGCGTCGGTGCGGTCCACGGCGGCGCTACCGTCCTCGACGGTCAGCCGGTAGGTGTCGCCGTTCCAGTCCGCGAGCGGGTCCGTGACGTCGAGAACGAGGTCTGCCGTGGCGGCTTCGGGGTACGAGAGCGCTTCGAGCGCGGCGGGGACGTCGACGAGGCGGACCATCGGCCCGAGGGAGAGTTCCGTCGTGGCGTCACCGGGGTTCGGGAGGAGGTCGAGGACGTCCGCGTACTCGCCCGTCCAGAAGGCGACTTCGTCGACCTGCGAGTCGTGGTCGGCGAGGAACGCCAGCACGGCCAGCAGCCCGTCGTGGCCGGCGCACGCCCAGTCACGCACCTGGAGCGTTCCCGTGTCCTCGCTGGAGTCCACGGTGTACGTCAGGTAGGCTTCGAGGTCGCCGTCGCGCTCCCAGCCGTAGACGAAGGGGTCGTCCTCCCAGCCCGAGAGGATGCGTTTCTGCCACCACTCCTCGGTGCGGTCGACGGTGAGGTCGAGGGCAGCGCCGTCGGCGTCGTGGACGGCGTCCATGCGCTCCCAGTCGTCCTCGCCGAGCGGGACGAACTCGCCGTCGGTGGCCTCCCGCGCGAACGAGAGGTGGTCCGGCGGGAGTTCGTGGCGCACCATCCGGTTGCAGGTCGCCCACCCGAACTGGCCGTAGAACGACCGCTTGAACGGCCAGAGCGCGGAAAGGTAGACGCTGTCGTCCCGGGAGGTGGCGAGGCTCTCGCGGAGCATCTCGCCGACGTAGCCCTGTCGTCGGTGCTCGGGCGGGCTAGCGACGGCCGAGAGGCCGTGCATCGCGTGCGTGTCGCCGCGAACGCGGACGTCGAAGTCGACGTGCTTGCAGACGGTGACGAGGTCGTCGCCGTCGTCGTAGAGGCCGTACCGGCGGCCGACCTGCCACGGCGCGGGGATGTCGTCCTCGTCGACCTCGTCGGGGTCGGTCGGCCCCCGTGTGGGGGTGAACGCGTACGACACCATCGACCGGAACGCCCCGACGTCGTCGTCGGAGACCGGGCGGAAGTCGGGCATAGAATAGTCCGGGGCCGACGACGGCTTGAAGCTACCGGGCGCGTGTCACTGGAACCCGCGGCGGTACTGCGCCGGGACCTCGACGGCGTCCTCGCGGCCGAGGTCGCGGGCGGCGTGCAGCGGGAAGTAGGGGTCGCGGAGGAACTTCCGGCCGACGATGGCGAGATCCGCGCGGCCGTTCCGGACGAGCGCGTCGGCCTGCTCGCCGGTCTGGATGCCGCCGACCGCACCGACGGCGATGTCGGTCTCCGCGTCCTGCTTGATGCGTTCGGCGAACCGGACCTGGTAGTTCGGCCCCACCCAGTCGATGTCCTGGTCGGGGTGGATGCCGCCCGTGGAGACGTCGACGAGGTCGGCACCCGACTCGTAGAGGTCGTCGGCGAGTCGGACGGACTGTTCGATATCCCACGAGTCGCGGTCGTCCAGCCAGTCGGTCGCGGAGATGCGCACGAACACGGGCTTGCCGTCGGGCCACTCGTCGCGGACGGCCTCCGTGACCTCGCGGACGAGCCGGCTGCGGTTCTCGAAGCTGCCGCCGTACTCGTCGTCCCGGTGGTTCGAGACGGGTGAGAGGAACTGGTGGAGGAGGTAGCCGTGGGCGGCGTGGACCTCCGCGACCTCGAAGCCGGCTTCGCGAGCGCGGCGAGCGCCCTGCCGGAACGAGTCGACGACGTCCTCGATGCCCGTCTCGTCGAGGGCTCGCGTCTCCCGTGGGTCGTCCTCGAACGGGTAGGGGTCGGGCGACGGCGCGACCGGCTCCCAGCCGCCCTCGTCTTCGGCGAGCGGGCCGCGTTCGTCTTCCCAGGGGCGGGCGGTGCCGGCCTTCCGCCCGGCGTGCGCGAGCTGGATACCGGGCGTCGCGCCCTGTTCTTTCACGAACTCGGCGACGGGTGCGAGCGCGTCGCGGTGCTCGTCGCTCCAGATGCCGAGGTCTTCCGGCGAGATGCGGCCCCTGGCTTCGACGGCGGTCGCTTCGGTGAGGACGACGCCAGCGCCACCGACGGCCCGCGAGCCGAGGTGGACGCGGTGCCAGTCGGTCGCGAGGCCGTCGCGGTCCTCACAGGAGTACTGGCACATGGGCGACACAGCGATTCGGTTCCGTATCGTCGTCTCCCGCAGTTCGAGCGGCGAGAAGGCGTCTGGCATCGCCGTCCGGTATCCGCTGCCGGCGTTTAGCGGTGGTGAACTCCGGGACGATTGCCGCCTCTCCGGTTTTCATTCGCTCGAAACGGCCCAAATATTTATACCGCTTCCAGTTGACCGCACTGCTAGTATGAGTGACCATTCTGCGGGGGGTGAGTGGTCGTCGTCGCCCGAGACGTTCGCGTCCACTCTCGAGGACCTCAAGCAGTCCGGCTGCATGGTACTGGTCGTCGAGGACGAGGACGCGCCGGCCCACGAGGGCTGCGACCGGCTGCTCGGAGCCGACGACGCCGCGGACCGACGACGACTGTTCGTACAGACCGACAGCGCCACGTCGTCGCGGCTGACGGTGGCGGGCCGCCGCGACCGCACGACCGAACGCGTCGCGCGCCTCCGGACGACCAGCCGCACTGCGACGGCCACCGACGCCACGCAGGCGGTCCCGGGCGCGAGTCCGACGGTCGCCACCGGCGTCGACGGGCTCGCCGCCGACGCCCGAGAGGCGGTGGACGCACTCGAGCCGACCGACGGCTTCGACGCGGGACAGCTCCGCATCTGTGTCGACTCGGTCGGCGACATGGTCGCCGCCACGAACCCCGCCGCCACGACCGGCTTCGTCGCGGACGTCCGCGAACTCGTCGACGACCACGACGGCCTCGGGCACGTCCACGTCACGCAGCGGACGCCCGGTGCGGCCGCGGAGGCGTTGCTCCCGCAGATGGACGCGGTGGTCGAAGTGGCGGGCGACGAGGAGGCCCGGCACCGCTGGCACCTCCCCGAGGAGTCGCTCACCTCGGAGTGGTTCGATCTGGAGCGCGCCTGATCCCCAGAGACAGCTGTTCTAGACGGTTTCGCGGTGGAGAACTTCGTCGACGTCGCGGCGCGGCAGCCGCTCGGGTTCGTCGCCGGCGCTCGGGCCGACCGCAATCAGCATAACCGGAATCGTGTCCTCGGGGAGGTCGACGAACTCGGCGGCGGCCTCGAAGTCGAAGCCGGTCATCGGCGTCGCGGTGAGGCCGCGGGCGTGCGCGGCCAGCAGGAGGTTCTGCGCGGCGAGGCTCGCATTCCGGATGGCGTAGTCGCGGCCGGCGCGCTCGCCCTCGTAGCCCTCGACGGTCGCTTCCTTCATGCCCTCCGCGGTCTCGGCGTCGACGCGCCCGGCCTCGACCCACTCCTCGAAGACGCGGTCGGCGGTCTTCGGCTCGGTGTGGCCGGCGACGAGGACGGCGGTGCCGGTGTCGGCGATGTGCTCCTGGCCGTTCGCGATGTCGACGAGTTCGTCGAGTCGGTCGTCGTCCTGAACGGCGACGAACTCCCAGGGCTGGAGATTGAACGACGAGGGCGCGTAGGTCGCGTCCAGCACGAGTTCCTCCAGCGTCTCGTCGTCGAGGTCCGTGTCGGGGTCGAAGTTGTGCCCCGAGCGTCGGCTCCGCAGACCGTCGATGAGCGCGTCCGTCTCCGGCAGCAGCTGTGTCTCTGACATCTACCTACGATACGTAACCCAGGTGTAGGGGGTTGACGGCATGGGAGAGCCCCGCCGATTGGCGTGTGCGGCCGTTTCACAGGCGTTACCGGTGGCGGCCGCAGCCCGTTCCCCGCGAGTGCCGCGAACGACCGCCGCGGTGTCCCGCCTCCGTCGGACCGGACGAACGTGTTCGGCCGAGCGCCTACTCGCGTGGGGCGTCTCCGCCCAAGTGATGCAGTCTGCCATCGACGTCACCGAAATCGACCGGTCGGAACGACGCGAGCGCGTCTTCGAGGCACTCGACGACGCCGACGCGGGCGAGTCGGTCGTCGTCATCGCCGAGGAGGACCCGCACCCGACGCTCCGCCAGTACCGCGTGCTTCGGGGCGTCAGCGTCGACGTCACCGACGAATCGGAGGGCGACGGGGAGTGGACACTCCGGGCGACGAAGCGTGACGGTGAGGGCGGCGACGGCCGCCCCGAGTTCGACGTTCGGAACATGCCGCCGCGACGCCGCCACACGGTTCTCACGGAGACTTTCGACCTGCTGGACTCCAGCGAGGGATTCGTGCTCGTGAACGACCACGACCCGGAGCCGCTGTACCACGAACTCCAGTCCATCCACGGCGACGTGGTCGGCTGGTCGTACGAGCGCGAGGGGCCGGACGAGTGGCGCGTCGAACTCTCGCGGACCGGTGAGTCCGACCGCGAGGACACCGGTGCCGAGGCCACGTTCGACGTGCGCGAGATTCCGAAACCGGACCGCCACCCGACCATCCACCACCGTTACCGCGGTCTGGCGGCCGGCGACGCCCTCGACGTCGTCGCACCCCACGAGCCGAAGCCGCTCCGGCGCGAGTTCGAGGAGCAGTACGGCGACTTCGGCTGGGACGTCCTGGACCGGGAGCCCGGCGAGGTCCGCGTGCGAATCACGAAGCGACCCCGTGCGGGCGAAGCCGGCGACCGTCCCAGTGACGACGGCGTCGACCTGACCGTCGTCCGGGAACTCGACGTCCGGGACCGACCGCCAGCCCAGCGCCACGAGGCCATCTTCCAGGCGTACGAGAACCTCGACGCGGGTGAGGGGTTCGTGCTCGTCAACGACCACGACCCGAAGCCGCTGTACCACCAGTTCCAGTCCGAGGCCGGCCCCGAGTTCTACTGGGCGTATCGGGCGAAAGACCCCGGCGAGTTCCGGGTACTCGTCGGGAAGGACGCCGACAACGCGGGCGAGCCGGTCGACCCCGACGGCGCGGAAGCGCCGTTCTGACGGTGGCGTGTCCTGAGTTGTCACAACCACCCGGAGCGAGCCGTCGAGCCTGCCGAAGAGCGCGTCGCCGAGCAGTTCACGGACGGCGACCGGCCGGCGCTCACCGAGTCCGCACAGGTTCGCGTCCGGATTTATCCGTCGTGGCCTCGTACTGACAGGTATGCCTTCGACAGGCGACTCCGCACCCACGTTCACGGCGACACTCGGCACCAGCGACCACGAGGACTTCGCCCTCGACGACCACCTCGGCGACGGCCCGGTCGTCCTCGCGTTCTTCCCGGGCGCGTTCACGCCGCCCTGCACGAACGAGATGGTCTCGCTCCAGGACCACCTCGACGAGTTCGAGGACGCCGGCGCGACCGTGTTCGGCGTGAGCGCCGACTCGCCGTTCTGTCAGGACGCGTTCAGCGACGAGCACGGCCTGGAGTTCGACCTCGTCAGCGACACCGCTGGCGACGCCATCCGCGCCTACGACCTCGCAATCGACCTGCCGGACCTCGGGCTGTACGGTGCGGCGAACCGCGCTGTCTACGTCCTCGACGACGACGGCGAAATCACGCACTCGTGGGTCGCCGACGACCCGACGAACGAACCGGACTACGGAGCGCTGCTGGACGCAGTTCAGGCGGCGTAAACCGGACCGGGGCCCGTCCCAGCTACCGAGAACTGGCCGACCACGTATCCGCGAACCATCCATATCAGACTCCATGTCGAGTACACCACACGACCACGAACACGACCACGACGCCGAACCGGTCACGGACCACGTCCACGACAACTCGTGGTCCGCGAATCTCGAGCAGCCCGACCACGGCGACGACCGCGACCTGGTGCTCAGGCAGGCGGTCGAGGCGGTCGAACACACGGCCGCCGGCAACCACGTGAACCTCGTCACGCACGGCGACCACGGCCACCCCGAGGACTACCTCTACGACGAACTGGACGCTGCGTTCGGCGACGACGTCGACTGGGAGTACGTCGAACAGTGTGGCTGCGGCGGCCACGTCGTGCGCGTCCACACCTGACTGGAACCCTGAACCATCACAGCAGCCGCCTCGCGCCCGCGAACGACTCGTCGAGGTCAGCGACGTAGCCGTCGCCGTCGGGGTGAAGGCTGTTCTCGGTCACTTCGTCGGCCGGCCCGTAGGCGTGGACGAACCGCGAGCCCCCAGTCGCGATGGCGACGTGCCCCGGAAAGAACAGGAGGTCGCCGACCGCCAGCGAGCCCCGTTCCACCGGCTCACCGACCGCGCGCTGCTGGTCGGCGTCCCGCGGCAGCGTCAGCCCGTGCCGGCGGTACGCCTGCCAGACGAGCCCGGAGCAGTCGATGCCGTCGATGGTGGTGCCGCCCCATCGGTACGGCGTTCCCAGATACTCCCGCGCGACCGCGACCACTGACTCGCCGTCCGGGGCTCGCGGGGCCTCGGCCACGCTGTCGTCGACCGCGGGTTCCGCGCCTGTTCGGAAGCGCACGCGCCCGTCAGCGAGCCGCTCGCAGGCCGTTCCCCGCGGGACAGTCTCGCCGTCGACGTCGATTTCGGTCGCCATCAGGGCGTCTGGCGCGACGTCGACGGTGTCCGAGAGCGTGCCGCGCCGGACCCAGCCAACGTAGCCGTCGGGAGCCCGGACTCGCTGCCAGCCGTCCCGCCGGTCGAAAGCTGTCACCGCGCAACCGTACCTGAGCTCCGTCACGCGCTCGCCGTCGGCGTCCGGTGCGTCTCGGACGGCGGTGACGCCAGTCGTGCAGGTCGCGGGCTCGGCGAGCGTCGAGAGGACCGCCACGTCGCACTCGATTCGGCGGTCGACGGCGTCGCTGGCCGCGTCGAGCGCGCGCTGCCGGAGTTCGGGCGTGGAGACGACGCCGGCGAGCGTCGGCGGGTCGCCGGTAACGTCGAGGTCGAAGACGGCGACGCGGCTGTCGGGTGCGTGTCGAGTGGCGCATCGCTGCACGGCGAGGCGAGCGCGGCGTGCGGCGTCCATGCGCGCTCGTCGCCGCGACGGCCTAAGAATCCTCGGCCAGCACGGAGACGAATTCGCGCTGCTCGGCGAGAATCTCCGGGTCGAGGTCCGCGACCAGCGTGCGTTCGTCGCGGTTCAGCGCGTGGCTGACGGCACCGTCCGGTCGGACGACGGCCGACCGACCGCCGTAGTCGACGGCGGGCGCGTTCGGGAGGTCGCGTCGGCCGGTACGGCCGCAGCCGACGACCCAGCGCACGCCGTCGAGGGCGCGCGCTCGGAGGAGGAGCCGCCAGTTCTCGCTGTACGCGCCGGGCCACGCGCCGACGACGAACAGGGCGTCGACGCGCTGGCGGGCGAACGCGGCGCTCACCTCGACGAAGTTCAGGTCGTAGCAGGTCACGAGGCCCGCCTCGCCGACGGGCGTGTCGACGGTCACGGCCTCGTCGCCGGTCGCGAGCACGTCCGCCTCGCCCGCCCAGAGGTGGCGCTTCCGGTAGTACGTCCGCTCGCCGTCTGCGGTGACGTAGACGGCGGTGTTGTAGTAGTCGCCGCCGGCGTCCTCGACGAAACCCGCGAGGACATCGAGGTCGTGGTCGGCGGCGTAGGTCGCCAGCCGGTCCAGTTCGGTGCCGTCGCGGTCGAGCGCGGCGGCGTGGACGCGGTCGTCGGCGACGAATCCAGTGAGCGCGTACTCCGGGAAGACGGCGACGTCGACCCGGTCGTCGAGGGCTGCGAGGCGCTCGCCGACGGTGGCGAGGTTCTCGGCCGGGTCGAGGTCGGCGACGTCGGTCTGGCAGGCGGCGACGGTCGGCGTTGGCACGCCAGACGCGTCGTCGCCCGCCCCCATCAATTCCCCGGAGCGCGCCGGCGCGACGCTGTGGCCGGTTACTCCGACTTCTCCGACGTCTCGTCCGAGTGTTCGTGGTCTGCCTGTTCGTCTTCGGCGTGAGTCCCGTCGTCCGCGTCCTCGGCGGCCGCGACGTGAACTTCGGCCTCCAGTTCGATTTCGACGCCCGACGCCTCCAGTTCGGCCTCGAACGTCTCGGCGTTGCCGGCCTCGACTTCCAGTTCTGACGAGTCGACCTCGACTTCGACCTCCGCGTCGACGTAGGTGTCTGGCATCACCAGTCCGTTCGAAGGCCAGGGAAAAGACTCTCGGGGTGCGCGCGGCGCTCTGGGGTTCGAGTAATCGACTGACCTCCTGTCTCAGAATCTTTCTTCAGTCGTGAGTAAACACTTTACCGGCTCCATTCCAAGGCCCAGGCATGGAACACAACGCAATCCACCGCCGCGAGCGACCGTTCGTGGCCGGCGAGTGGGTCTCCGGCGGGGACGCCCTGCCGGTGTCGGACCTCGCCGACGGCGGCACGTTCGCATCCGTCGAGGCCGCGAGTGCGGACGACGCGAAGCGCGCGCTCGCTGCGGCAGCGGAGGCCCAAGAGGAGCTCAGGGAGGCCACGGTTCCCGAGCGCGTCGAGTGGCTGGAGACCGTCGCCGATGCCATCCGCGCCCGCGAAGACGAGCTCGCCGAAGTCATCGTCCGGGAGGCGGGCAAGCCAATCTCCAGCGCTCGCGGCGAGGTCGAGAGCGCGGCCGAACGCTTCGAGCGCGCAGTCGGCGAGATTCGCCACCTCAAAGGCGAGTTCCGGCGCGGCACCACGTCCGGCCACGCCGACTGGCGCGCGGTCGTCGAACCGGAGCCGATCGGGACGGTGCTGTGCATCGCGCCCTACAACTACCCCCTGGCGACCACCGCGCTCCAGGTCGCGCCCGCGCTCGCCGCCGGTAACGCCGTGGTCGTGAAGCCCGCGAGCAAGACGCCGGTCAGCAGCGCTATTCTCGCGGAAATCGTCGCTGACGCCGGCCTCCCCGAGGGCGCGTTCAACTTCGTCCCCGGCGAGTCCAGTGTCGTCGGCGACCCGCTGGCCTCGGACAGCCGCGTCGACGCCATCGCGATGACCGGCTCCTCCGGCGCTGGCGAACACGTCGCCCGGCAGTCCGGCATCACGCGACTCCACATGGAACTCGGCGGGAACGCTCCCGCCATCGTCTTCGACGACGCCGACCTCGACGCCGCAGCGACCGCGGCCGCGAAGGGGTCGCTGAAGTACGCCGGCCAGCGCTGTTCGGCCGTCTCCCGCGTACTCGCTCACGAGTCCGTTCACGACGACCTGGTGGCGCGCATCGACGACGCGATGGACGACTGGACGGTCGGTGACCTCTTCGCGGACGACACCGACCTCGGCCCGCTCGTCAGCGCCGAGCAGGCCGACTGGGTCGCCGAACTCGTGGACGACGCCGTCGAGTGTGGCGCGACGGTCGTCCGCGGCGGCGACCGCTACGAGGAGGACGGCATCCACTTCTACGAGCTGACGCTGCTCGCCGACGTGCCCCGCGACGCCCGCATCGTCGACGAAGAGCAGTTCGGCCCGGTGTGTGCCGTCACGACAATCGAAGACGAGGACGACGCCGTCGCGCTGACGAACCGCTCGGACCTCGCGCTCGACGCCGCCGTCTTCACGACCGACCACGACCGCGCGATGGACGTGGCACAGCGCGTGGACGCCGGTTCGGTCCGCATCAACGGCGCGCCGAGCCACGGGCTCGGTGACGTGCCGTTCGGCGGCAACGACGCCTCCGGCATCGGCCGCGAGGGCCTGGACTCGACCATCCACGAGTTCGTCCGCGAGAAGTCCATCATCCTGTAGGCCGCGGCCGCCGTTTTCGGTCCTGCTCGCTACGCGAACAGCAGCGGCACCATCCCGAGCACGCCGACCGCGAGCCCGGTCGCGAGTTCGCGCGTGCCGCCGTTCGGGAGCTTGCGGCCGACCTCGCGGGCTTCGGGGATGAACTCGCTGACGACGAGGAACACCATCGCGCCGCCGGCGAACCCGTAGCCGAACGGGAGCGCCGCTCGCGCGAACTGCACGAAGACGTAGGAGATCGCGGCCCCGATGGGCTGGGGGACGCTCGTGAAGACGGCGACGCCGACGAGTGTCCAGCGCCGCGCGCCGTGCTCGTGGAGCGGGATGGACACCGCCAGCCCCTCGGGGATGTTGTGGATGGAGATGGCGATAGTCATGAAGACCGCGAGGACGGGCACGGTGAATCCGGCGATGGGGACACCGCCCTCCAGCCCCATGTCGGCGAAGGAGACGCCGACGGCGACGCCCTCGGGGAACGAGTGGACAGTGAGCACGCCCGCGATGAGCACGAGCTTCTTGAAGTCGGCGGCGGCGATTTCGCGGGGCGCGAACTCGTGGTCGTCGATGACGTGGCTGGCGACGACGACCAGCGCGACGCCGACGAGCGCGCCGAGTCCGATTTCGACCGGACCGCCGTAGTTCAGCGCCTCCCGGAACAGTCCGAACCCGGATGCGGAGACCATGATTCCGGACGCCAGCCCCCAGAGCCCGACGCGCCACCGGTCGTTCACGTCGTCGACGAAGAAGAACGGCAGCGCGCCCAGGCCCGTCGCCAGGTCCGTCAGGAGGCCGGCGACGAAGACGAAGGCGAGTTCCCCAGTCAGCTCCATACCGAACGGTCATCGAGCGCACGCAAAACAGTTTCCGAATCGGAAAGTAGTCTTTGGGAAGCCTAAAACCGCGTGGTTGAAGTCAGGGTCGGGCGACGCCAGCCACATGGACGACCAGGCACGCGTCGCCGCGTTCCTCGACGCCCACGACCTGCGAGCGCCGCCGGAGAACCGCGTCCTCGACCTCGCCAGCGAGGTCGGCGAACTGGCGAAGAACGTCAACGAGACCACCGACTACGGCACCACAGACGGCGTCGACGTCGACCGCGACGAGCTCGGGGACGCCCTGTTCTGCCTGCTCGCGCTCGCCGACGAACTCGACTACGACGCCGGCGATGCGCTCGACGAGGCGCTGGCGAAGTACGATGCCCGTCTCGACGAGTCGGGAACGGCGGGCTCCGGCGCGTAGCAACCGGGCATTCGGGGGAGACTGGCGACCCGGCCAGAGCCCGCGAGTATCACGAATCTTTGTGGGAGAGCGGTTCTCGCGGCGAGGGAACGTCGTGCGGTTTTAAGCCCGCGCCCGTACTCGGTCCACCTGTGAAGACACAAGCAGACGCAGGTGGACTGTTCGCCCCGGAGCGGGTCGCGGTAGTCGGCGCGACCGACCGCGAGGGGTCGATCGGTCGCGCCATCGTCGAGAACCTCGCCGACTTCGACGGCGACGTGGTCGCGGTCAACCCCGGCCGCGAGTCGGTCCTCGGGTACGACTGCTACCCGGACCTCGGCGAGGCACCCGCGGTCGACCTCGCCGTGGTCGTCGTCCCGCCGAGCATCGTCGTGGACGCCGTCCGCGACGCCGGCAAAGCGGGCGTCAACAACGTCGTCGTCATCACGGCCGGGTTCAGTGAGACCGGCGGCGAGGGAGCCGAGCGCGAGCGCGACCTCGTCGACGTGGCCGAGGAGTACGACCTCAACCTCGTCGGCCCCAACAGCCTCGGCGTGCTCTCGACCCCGACCGGACTGAACGCGACGTTCGGCCCGTCGAATGCACTCCCCGGGAACCTCTCCTTCATGAGCCAGTCCGGGGCGTTCATCACGGCGGTGCTGGACTGGGCGAACGACCAGGGTATCGGCTTCAAGGACGTCGCCAGCCTCGGCAACAAGGCCGTCCTCGGCGAGACGGACTTCATGCGAGCGTGGGGCGACGACCCAGACACTAACGTCATCCTCGGCTACCTGGAGGGCATCGACGACGGCCGAGAGTTCATCGACGCCGCCCGCGAGGTCACGGACGAGACTCCGGCTGTCGTCGTGAAGTCCGGCCGCACCGAGGCCGGCGCGCAGGCCGCCTCCTCGCACACCGGCACCATCGCCGGCAGCGAGGCCGCCTACGAGGCCGGCTTCCAGCAGGCCGGCGTCGTGCGCGCCGAGAACGTCCAGGAGCTGTTCGACTTCGCGAGAGCGCTGGACGGCCTCCCGATGCCGGACTCCGAGAACGTCGCCGTCGTCACGAACGCCGGCGGCCCCGGTGTGATGGCGACCGACGCGGTCGGCGACTCGCGGCTCTCCATGGCTTCCTTCGAGGACGACACGCTCGACGAACTCCGCGGGTCGATGCCGGACGAAGCGAACGTCTACAACCCCGTGGACGTCATCGGCGACGCCGACCTCGACCGCTTCCGGTCGGCCCTCGACACCGTGCTCGCCGACGACAACGTCGGCTGCGCGCTCGTGCTGTCCGCGCCCACCGCGGTCATCGACTACGAGGAACTCGGCGAAGTCGTCGTCGACCTGCAGGCGAAACACGACAAGCCAGTCGTGACCTGCCTGATGGGCGGCGAACGAACCGACCGCGCGGCGGACGTACTCCGAGCGGCCGGCATCCCGAACTACTTCGACCCGGCGCGCGCCATCGGCAGCCTCGACGCGCTCGCGGTCCAGCGCGAGGTCCAGAGCCGCGAGTACGAGGCCCCGACCGACTTCGACGTCGACCGCGACGCAGCCCGCGAGATTCTGGAGGACGCCGCCGACCGCGGCGCGACCCGGCTCGGTGTCGAAGCGATGGAGCTCCTCGACGCCTACGGCATCCCGACGCCCGACGGCGAAGTCGTCGACGACCCCGCCGACGCCCGCTGGGTCGCCAACGACATCGACGGCGACGTCGTCATGAAAATCGTCAGCCCGGACATCCTCCACAAGTCCGACATCGGCGGCGTCAAAGTCGGCGTCTCCGACGAGGAGGTCGCCGACGCCTACGAGGACCTCGTGACGCGCGCGAAGAACTACCAGCCCGACGCCACCATCCTCGGCGTCCAGGTGCAGGAGATGGTCGACGTCGACGCGGGCACGGAGACCATCCTCGGCATGAACCGCGACCCCCAGTTCGGCCCGCTGCTGCTGTTCGGCCTGGGCGGCATCTTCGTCGAGATTCTCGAGGACACCAGCGTCCGCGTCGCGCCCGTCTCCGACCGCGAGGCCGGCGAGATGATCGACGAACTCGACTCCGCGCCCCTGCTGCGGGGTGCCCGCGGCCGCGACCCCGCCGACGAGGACGCCATCACGGAGAGCGTCCAGCGGCTCAGCCAGCTCGTCACCGACTTCCCGGCCATCCTCGAACTCGACGTCAACCCGCTGCTCGCCACGAGCGACGGCGCGACGGCACTCGACGTGCGGCTCACCATCGACCCGGAGGAACTATGACCGACACACTACTCGTCACCTCGACCCACGCAGGCACCGGCAAGACCGCCGTCTCGCTCGCGCTCGCGCGACTCGCCGCCGAGCGCGACCGGACGGTCGGCTACATGAAACCGAAGGGCACCCGACTCCAGAGCAACGTCGGGAAGACCCTCGACGCGGACCCGATGCTCGCCCGCGAACTCCTCGACATCGAGGCCGAGATGCACGACCTCGAACCGGTCGTGTACTCGCCGACGTTCGTCCAGGGCGCGATCCGCGGCCGCGAGGACACCGACGACCTCCGCGACCGCGTCCGCGACGCGTTCGACTCGCTGTCAGACGACCGCGAGTTCATGGTCGTGGAGGGAGCCGACGACCCCGCGACCGGCAGCATCGTCGACCTCACGGACGCCGACATCGCCGAACTGCTCGACGCGCGCGCCGTCGTCGTCGCCCACTACGAGGAGCCCGGCGACGTCGACGACGTGCTCGCCGCCGCCGAATCCCTCGGTGACCGGTGTGCCGGCGTCGTGTTCAACGCCGTCGAGGACGCCGCCTACGACGACGTCGAGACCGAAGTCGCGCCGTTCCTCGAAGGGCGCGGTATCCCCGTGCTCGGTGTGCTCCCTGCCGAGCGCGAACTCTCCGGCGTCACCGTCGACGACCTCGCGACCGACCTCGGCGCGGACGTCCTCACCGACGGCGCTGGCGAGGACGCTGTCGTCGAACGGTTCCTCGTCGGCGCGATGAGCGCGGAGAGCGCGCTCAGCCACTTCCGCCGCACCAAGGACGCCGCAGTCATCACCGGCGGCGACCGCGCGGACGTCCAGACCGCCGCGCTCGACGCGCCCGGCGTCCGCGCGCTCGTGCTCACGGGCGGCCACCGGCCGTCGGGCGCGGTGCTCGGGAAAGCCACAGAAGAAGGCGTGCCGGTGCTCTCCGTGCAGTCCGACACGCTCACGACGCTCGATCGAGGCGAGAATCTCGTCCGCGGCGGCCGCGTCCGCGACGAACACACTGTCGACGTGATGCAGCGACTCCTCCACGACCACGCGGACGTCGACGGACTGCTCGACTGACGCCGGGCGGCTACACCAGCGCGTCCGGGTCGACCCAGACGACGAACCGGTCGTCGCGCCGGACGACACCGCGGGTAGTCTCGGACGCGCCAGACTCGTCGAGGTCCGCCTCCGCGATGGCTTCGACCTCGTGGACGTCGTCCACGAGCAGCCCGGTCGCGTCGTGCTCCGAGAGCACGACGATGCGGCTGCCCTCCGTCTCACCTGCTTCGCCGAGTTTCACGCGCGGGTCGACGACCGTGGTCGTCTGCCCGCGGAGATCGACGACCCCGACTACGTGGCGCTCGGAGTTCGGAATCGCCGTCACGTCCTCGTTCGCGTCGACGATCTCGTCGACGTGCGCGATGTCGATGCAGTACCTGCCGTCGCCCAGGGAGAACTCCAGCACGTCGGTCTCGTCGTCGGCCATACGGCCGAGTCGGGGTGCTGCCGAATTAAGCGTTTGGTTGACGCCAGCCCCGACACTCTTTTTTCGCGGGGGTCCCATTTCCATCTCGATGGACCCGGTGGACGTGTTGCGGGTACTCGGCAACAAGTACAACGCCGAGATACTCGAAGCGACACACACGCCGAAGTCCGCGCAGGACCTCAGCGAGGAACTGGACATCCCGATTGCCACCAGCTACCGCCGAATCGAGGAGCTCAGCGAACACGACCTCCTCAAACTGGAGGGCAAAGAGCTCTCGGACGAGGGGCGACGGACGAAAGTCTACCGGCGACAGGTCGACGAGATCAGCGTGAAATTCGGCGTCGACGAGACGACCGTCGACACGAAAGAACGCACCGAAGCGAAGAACGCGCTCGTCGACGTCTGGAGTGACCTCGGGTCGGAGAGCCGGTAGTAATTCTCGGGACTGGTAATCACGCCCGTACACTTTTGGGGGAGCTCTGGGTGGTCGTAAGCAAGCCCGGCATGCGCCTCATCGAATCACTCTACCTGTTGTTCAGCGCGACTCTCGCCGTCGCCGGTCTCAGCATGGTCTGGTTCTCGGTCCGCGCGTACCGAGACACTGGCCGGTCGTCGATGATGCACCTCTCGGCGGGGTTCGGACTGGTGGTCGCCGCCGCCGTCGGCACGACAATCCTCGCCTTCCTCACTGGATTCGAGCACACCCGGACGCTGCTCACTATCAACTACTTCGTCTCGACGGGTGGCTACCTCTTCGTGATGTACAGCATCTTCGAGTCCAGCTAACTCTCGTTCTCAGGAGAACCGTGACTTCACGCGGTCGAACAGCTTGACGCGGCGCTCTGCCGCCTCGTCGTCGTCGTCGACGCCGGCTTCCGCCATCAGCTCCTCGATGGAAATCTCGTAGACTGGTCCGTCTTCGGCGTCCTGCGACGATTCGGTGTCGCTCTCCTCGCTCTCTCCGGTGTCCGGGTCGACCCACTCGAAGGCGTCCTCGTCGTCTTCCTCTTCCGGCGGCTCCATGCCGACGCTGTCCGCCAGACTCGCAGCGAGCCGGTTGTAGGCCTTCGCTGCCGGGCTCTCCGGCTGCAGGTCCACGACGGGGTGGCTCTTCCGCACGGCCAGCTTGACGGCGTCGTCGTGGGGGACACTGACCGTCACCGCGTCTGTCGTCCCGAGCGCCGCGGCGATGCCCTCGACATCGTCGAAGCCGCCGTCGCCGGTCCGCGTGAACACCGCACCGACTACCGGCTTCTCCAGTTTACCCACCAACTGGCCGGTCTTCGTCGCGTCCGTCAGCGAGTTCAGCTCGGCCGTCGTCACCAGGAGGACGCCGTCTGCCACGCTCATCGCCATCGCGATGTCGTAGCTCAGCCCCGCGCCCGCGTCCAGCAGGACGACGTCGTGGTCGCGCCGCAGGTGGGTGACCATCCGGTGGAGGGACTTCGCGTCCGCCTCCGCGAACTGTTCGAGGTCGGTCGAGCCCGGAACGAGGGTCACGCCGTGCGCGTCGTAGGTCGCGTCGCTCGGCGACGCGTCACCCGCGAGCACGTCGTGTAGCGTCACGTCCTCGTCGACGCCGAACAACCCGGCGAGGTTCGCCATCCCGAGGTCCACATCGACGATTGCCACGTCGAAGCCGTCGTCGGCGAGTGCGACCCCGAGGTTCGCCGTCGTCGTGGACTTCCCGACGCCGCCTTTGCCACTGGCGACGGCGAACACGTACCCCTCACCGCCGGCCTCACTCATCGTAGTCGTCCTTGCGGGCACCAGCACATAAGTGTGGCTCCCGGGTCACACCGACAGCAGTGACTCCACGAGTCCGAGTGTCAGCGACCCGATGGCACACGAAACCCACGTCAACACGACGAAGTGGATGTACGCGTTCACCTTGTGACCGCCGTCGACCACACGGACCATCAGCGACGACAGCACGCCGTTGATTATCAGGGTCAACACCAGCAGGTACTGGATGAGCTGGATGTCGTACACCTCGGTGTTGATGATGGTGCCGACGTCGAACGCCGGGTTCGAGAAGTCCAGGCCGAGCCCGGAGATGACGTCGACGATACCGAGGCCGATGAAGAACGCGAACGTCGCCGCCGCCGTGATGCCGTACAGCACGCCGACGAGCGTCGACGCCGACTGGCTGCGCTTCTGGCGGAGCTGCAGCACCTCGCTCATGTTCTCCGAGATGAGCTCTCCGAGGTGCTTCGGCGCACCACCCATCTGGCGACCGATGAGGTACATCTCGGAGAACTTCTGGATGAGGTAGGAGTGCGCGTCGGCCGTGAAGTGCCGCCACGCCCGCGCCGCGTCCAGCCGGAGATTCAGGCGCTTGTAGAGGTCGTCCACGAGCCCCGTCAGCGGCCCGAAGTTCTTGTCACGCAGCGACT
This sequence comes from Halobacterium jilantaiense, assembly GCF_900110535.1. Taxonomy (NCBI): domain Archaea; kingdom Methanobacteriati; phylum Methanobacteriota; class Halobacteria; order Halobacteriales; family Halobacteriaceae; genus Halobacterium; species Halobacterium jilantaiense. The sequence goes on along the minus strand of NZ_FOJA01000001.1, from coordinate 437,699 downwards.
GCAGCACGCGCGTGGTCGTCGTCTGTCGCGCCGTCTCGCTGGACCCCAGCGCCCGAATGAAGCTCGTGAACGCGTCGTCGCGGTCCTTCACGCGCTCCTCCTCGGCGTGCGCCACCAGCCCCGGAATGAGCAGCGGCGTCGTCGGGACCGCTGCGTACATCGGCAGCGGCAGCACGTCGGCCGCCAGCGGCGTCCACTCCATCTGGATAGCAACCACGACCAGCGCCAGCACCACCGCCAGCCCGCCGCCGATGGCCGTCGCGATGCGCAGCCGCCACTCAGCGGACGTCGTTCTGTCTTCCGGGAAGTACCACAGCGGGTCGCTCGGCGCGAGCGTGTACATCGTGTACAGGAACCCGACCTGGATGAAGGTGTACAGCACGACGACCGCAGAGACAGTCATCGTCGGGTCCGTCCCCGACAGGATGGGGAGGACGGTCGCGAACACGAGCGCGAACGTCACGGACAGGACCATCGACAGGTAGAGGTCCTTCATGACCTCGATGTTCTCCAGTTGCCCCTCGTAGGTCGTCGCGTAGTTCCGGATGATGGCCTCCTGCTCGCTCACCAGGTAGGACTCCAGGCTCTCACCGGAGTTGATGGTGTACGCGAGCCGGTCGAGGAAGTCCGCCACGAGGTCGCTTGGCACCCGGTTCGCGCGCATCCGGCACGCGTCGTCGAGGCTCTGGTTCCACGCGTCGATGAGCTGGACGATGCGCCGCGCCTCCTCCGCGAGCGGCCCGTACTCCTCCTCCGCGCCGATGCGGCGGAACACCTCCACGCGGTCGATGTTCGTCGTCGACAACACCGTCATGTGCGTGATGAACAAGTGGAAGCGATTCTCCATGCGCGTGCGGCGCTGGTCCTGTCGAATCTTCGGGTAGAGCACCGCCGCGACGAGCGCCAGCAGCCCCAGCATCGGAATCGGGAAGACTAGGAACGTCGGCAGGTCGAGGACGACCACCGTGACGACGCACGTCAGGAGGAACAGCACCGACGGCACGACGATGAAGGCGATGTACTTGAACGTCGGCATCGGCATCGCCCGGTAGGAGTCAACGACTGAGTCGACGAACTCCCCCCAGTCGATGTCCCTCACCGAGCCCTCGGCCTCGACGCCCTCCGTCTCGGCTTCGGCCGCCATGATCAGAACCCGCGCGAGATGGTGAACGGGAGCCCCTCGACGCCGTCCCGCTGGAACGCCGCGATGGTGTCGTTGAAGTCGTGGTACCCGATGAGGTCCTCCTGAATGATGCGTTCGATGATCTCCGCGCGGAAGTCCATCTCGTCGTAGATCTCCCTCGTGTCCGCGTACCCCAGCAGCGTCGCGATTTGCTCTTCGAGGACGTAGGAGTTGTTCCGGCCCTGGAAGACGATCTCGTCCTCAACGGGGTCCCAGTAGAACGCCTGGCGGGTGACGACACCGCCCATCTCCTTCGAGTACCCCTCGATCTCCTGGACGGACGTGACGCGGCGCAGCACGTCGTCGCCCTGCTTCACGCGGTTCTGGAACAGCGCCACGTCGGCGTTGTCCATGAACGTCTCCGGGACGTTGATTGGCTCCCCGGTGAAGCGCTGAATCATCGAGACGATGTCGCTGGCGTGGAACGTCAGCATCACCGGGTGGCCGGTCTGGGCCGCCTGGAACGCCATCCGACCCTCCTCACCACGCACCTCACCGACGATGATGTAGTCGGGGCGGGAACGCAGCGCGGCCGCGACCAGGTCGAACATGTCCACGTCCGCGGAGTTCTCGCCCTGCCCCTCCCGGGTGAGGAGCTGCTGCCAGGTGTCGTGGGGGGGAATGACCTCCGCGGTGTCCTCCGCGGTGTAGATCTTCGAGTCCCGGGGGATGAACGCCATGATGGAGTTCAGCGTCGTCGTCTTCCCGGACGCCGTCTCCCCGACCACGAACACCGTCTGCTCGTTCTCCAGGCAGAGCCAGAGGTACGCAGACAGTTCGGGGGAGAGCGTCCCCCACTTCGTAATCTGGCCGACGGACAGCGGCACGTCGTCGCCCTGACGGATGGTGAGCGACGGCCCCTTCAGCGACACGTCGTCGCTGTAGATGATGTTGATACGGGAGCCGTCGGGCAGCGTCGAGTCAACAATCGGGTCGCTGTCGGAGACCGGGTCGCCCATCCGCTCGCCCATGTTCCGAAGCCAACCGTCGAACTCCTGGGGCGTCCCGAAGTCCACGGTCGTCTCCAGCATCCCGTACGTCCCGTGGTCCACGTAACAGCCGTTCGGGCCGATGACGTGAATGTCCTCGTTGTACGGGTCACGCATCACCGGTTCCAGCGGTCCGAACCCGACGATGTCGCGGTTCAGCTGGTAGCGGATGTTCTCGTAGGTCGTCTCCGACACCGGGATGCGACCGAACCCGAACGCCTCTTCGAGAGCTTCCCGCACCATCGGCACGGCCGCCCGGAACTGGTTCGCGAAGTTCCGGGGCTTCGACGCGACCTTCCGCGCTCCGGCCGCCACCTGCTCGGTGGAGAGGTCGCCCGAATCCAGCGACATCTGTCCCCTGTCGTCGTCCGTCCCCACCATCTGGTCGGCGACCGACGACGCGTCGAAGTTCTTCACCAGCGACCCGAGGTTGTTCGGCAACTGCCGGACGCGGTGGAAGACGTCCTCGGACTTGTCGTCCGAAATCCGTACCGTCTCCTCCAGGAGCTCCTCGATACGGTCGTCGTACTCCGCCTCCGCCTCAGGTGCCGGCTTGTTCACCGACTTCTCCAGGATGCGCTCCTGGACGTTCTTGAAGACGGTCGCCTCCGGGCCGGAGAGCTCCGGCTCGATGGTGTAGTACTTCGTGTCCTTGCCTAGGTCGCCGTACACGTGACAGTAAATCGGGCCACCCACGGGGTAGACGACGTTCGGCTTGTCGGCTTCCCAGTCGTCGGTCGGTTCGTCGATCAGCTCCGGGAACTCGCCCGTGAACTGCTTGAACCGCTGGAGGTACTCCCGGAGGTGCGTGTAGCGGGTCGCTGTCTCCCGGAGTTCGTGACCGATTTGCCGATTCCCGTGATCTGCCATGGTAGGTTCTCCTTACGCCACACTACGGCTCTCGATGACGATACCTGTACCGGACCGAACCGAGTACCCGATTGTGTCACCGACCTGCTCGCCCATCCCCGCGAACCGCCTGACGGCGATGGACCGACGGACGTCGTTCCCGACTTCCACCATCTGTAGCTCTAGGTAGACGTCGGCAATCGACCGGAACGGCCCGATTGCCTCCTCGTCAACAGTAGAGGGGTCCACAGTCAAAACGATGACCTTTCCTTGCGAGACCAGATCCCTAAAGAAAGAGATAATTTCGAGGGCGGCTTGCCGCTCCTCGTTCTGGCGGACTAGCGCCTCGAAGTTCGGGTCGTTCCGGAGGATGGCGTCGAACGTGTCGACGACCACCACGTCCGCGTCCCACATCTTGTCTGCCTCCATCAGGCGCTTCAGGAGCTTCCGACGGCTGCTGTCGTCCTCTTCGGTGCCGGCGCCACCGCGCAGTGCGCTCCCGCCGGTGTCCACGTCTGCCTCCAAGAACAGCAGGTCCTCGTTCAGGAGGTGTTCTTCGACGTCGTAACTCAGTGAGTGCATCTGGTCGATGAACCCCCTGACGGTCAACTCCGTCGACACGAGCGTCACCGAGTTCCCCTCCTCACAGAGCCCGTAGGAGAACCGCTGGCTCATCGCGGACTTCCCAGCGCCGTAGTCGCCCTCGATGAGGACGATACTGCCGCCCGGGATGCCGCCACCTAGCTCGTTGTTCAACCGGTCGTGCTCGTCGAGTCCGAGCGAGTAGAGAGTACGAGTGCTCATGTTCTCAGCTCCAGCACCTCGCGATCGTCGTTCACGATGACCACCACACGGTGGTCGCCATTCGACAGGCTCACGCCCGACGCGTCCACGCGCACGACGTTGCCGGGGCTCCAGCTGGACCCGTCGACGACCGTCACCGTCAGATTCGTGGCGTACTCGCCGTCGACGATGATGTCGAAGGTCCCCGGCGCAGCCGGCAGGGACTTCGAGCCCGTGTTCTTCACCAGCAGCGTCAGTTCGGAGTCGGTCTCGTTGTACACCGATCCCGGACTCCCCGGATCGCTGATGATCTCGACGTCCGTCTCGATGTTCGTACTGACGTCGACGCTCCGGTCGCTCAACGCACCGCTCAGCCGCTGCACGCCGCTCGTCATCGTCCCCGCAACTGACGCGGCCACCAGAATCGACGCGATGAATATGATTAGCGTCGACGAGGACACGCTAGCCACTCACACCACCTCCGTCGCCGCCACGCCGTTCGACGTGACAACCTTGACTCGGCTCGGTTCGGGTTCCTGGTAGACGGTCATCGAGTACGTCTCCCCCGGCAGCCAGAGGTCGGTCTCGCTGTTCCCGTCGACCGAACTCTCCGCCTGAATGTACGCACCGTCGGAAACGTAGCTCCCGTCAGTAATCAGGTCTGTGCCCGACACCGACAATGTCGTCGACCCGTTGTTCGTCACGTTCACGGTCAACTTTCCGTTCCCGCTCGAATCATTGTAGCTGACGTTCGCAACCTCGATGGCGGTGTTCTTCGCTTCCAGCACTCTGTCGTTGCGAGCGCTCTCCGCATCCTGGACCTGCTCGTAGCCGTTGAACGCAGCCGAGTACAGGATACCGACGCTGACGAACGCGGCGATGAACAGAATCGCCGCGGAGCCACTAACGCTGAATCCCATTCCTGTGGAGGTCCTCGCACCGGTCGACTATGACCCGCTCGATGTCTTCGCTGGTCAGCTCCTCGATGTAGTCGAGGCTCTTCAGGTGGTCGTCCATCGTCAACTCGGTGCTCCCGAACTCCTCTCGGTAGAGGTAGTCCGAGTCGGTGAGCCCCTCCAGGAAGTCAAAGAGCTGATCGCGAACTGGCTCTCCGATCCAGCCGATGCGCTCGTAGTAGTTGATGGTGCGGACGGTGTTCTTCGGCCCGAACTCGGTCAGCAAGTAGTCGAGCCACTCCAGACAAATCACGTCCGAGAGGTATCCCTTCGGCGGCTCCGCCAGGTGCGGGCCGTCGTCGCCACCGAGTGCCAGCCCCGGGCCGGGCGCTGCGCCCGCCGCCTCGTCGATAGACGGTTCGGGCTCAGGTTCCGGCTCTGGCTCAGGCTCAGGTTCCGGCTCTGGTTCGGGCTCGAGGTCAGTTGGCTCAGCGTCGTCCTCGGCGTCGGCCTCCAAGTCCGAGTCGTCGAACCCGATATCGGGCTTGTTCTCGGCCTCGATGCCCTCGTCCTCCGGCGCTTCGCCCTCGGCCCAGTCAGCGTCCCCGGACTCGTACTCCTCTTTGAGCTCCTCGAAGGACGTTCCGCCACCGTCTCCGGCGGCCTCTTCGCCCTCGTCCCCGAGGTCGTCGCCCATCATCTCGTCTTCGTCTTCCTCCGACTCCTCGAAGTCATCGTCGAAACCGCCCATGTCGTCGTCCATCATGTCGTCGCCCTCCTCGAAGTCATCGTCGAAACCGCCCATATCGTCGTCCATCATCCCGTCGTCTGCGTCCTCCTCGAAGTCGTCGTCGAAGCCACCCATGTCGTCGCCTTCCTCTTCCTCGAAGTCGTCGTCGAAGGCGTCGTCCTCGAAGAACTCCTCGGCCTCCGCGTCCGCGACATCGGAGTCGAGGTCGTCGTCGGCAGCTCCGTCGTCCTCGTCCTCGTCGAACAGCCCGAAGCTCTGGTCTCCCGCGCCCGGACCGCCCCCAGCCGCGTTCGGGTCGACGTCGTCGACGAACGGGTTCACGCCGCGCGTGACCATCTCGTAGATCTCCAGAAGCTTTCGGACGTTCTCCTCGACGTCCTCGACGCTCTCGCTTATCTGTTCGTTCTCGCTCCGGACGGTGTTGGCCTTCGACGCGACGTTCGAGACTTCGGTTTCGAGTTCCTCGATGCGGTTCTCGAGCTCGTTGACAGACGAATCCGCGGCACCCGCACCATCGCCACCACCGCCGCTGTCCATGTCGTCGAACGACCCGAAGTCGTCGTCGAAGTCGTCGTCGAAGTCGTCGTCAACGTCGAAGTCGTCGCCCTCACCGCCACCGCCGGAGTCCCCTGACCCCTCGTCGTCGAGCCAACTGGCCATCCCGACGGCCAGTGCCCCGAACTGCAGGAAGACAGCCACAGTCGGGGTGAGGTCGATAATCGTCATCGGGTGAGATAACGAGGGCCCCACGTAATTAATGTTCTCCCCCAGTTCTCAGATAGATGAATCGGGCACGGGGAAGTTAATCGAACGTGAACAGCTACTGCTCACTCCATCGACGACAGCCGGGCGATGTACACCAGGCTCAGCACGTGGTCCGCCATCTCCAGGTCGGTGTGTGAGTTGTCGTCTGCAGGCCCCGAGAAGCCGCGAACGTGACTCTGCAGGCGTTCGGCGGCGCTCTCGCTCACCCACCCGATGGTCTCGTAGTACTCAATTGCCTTCAGCGCGCGCTTCACGCCGCCCCGTTCCAGCAGGAAGTCCAGCCACTCGAACAGCGTGATTTCGGCCGCGTACTTCCCCGGCATCGACTCCAAGTACGGGCGCTCGAGCTCAGCCTCGGACGCGCTCGAATGCATGAACAACAGCTGTTTCAGCTGTTCCGAACGCACCGACTCCTCGGTGGTCTGCTCGTGCTCTTTCAGGCGTTCTTTCAGCTCCCGGATGTTCTCGTCCCCGCCAGCTCTGGCCGCACTGCGCAACTCCTCGGGATCGTACTCGCGTGGGTTCAGCGTCATTGGCTATCGTTGGTGAGTCTGTCGACGCGATCGCTCAGCTCCGCGACCGCCTCCGACTGGTTTCTCGTCGCGGAGACGATGCGCTCGGACGCGTCGGCGGCTTCGCGGGCCTGCCCCTGCACTTCTTCGATTGTGACGATGACGTCCTCGACGGTCGACGCCTGCTCGTCGTTCGCCCGTGCGACCTCGGTGATGCCGGTCGCCGCCTCGTCGACCGACTCAGCGATTTCCTCGAGTGCAGTCAGCGCGTCGTCGATCTCGTCGCCAGCCCGGTGAATCTGCTCGTGGGATTCCTCGACGGCCAACACGGTCTCGTTGGCCTGCTGCTGGACGTCGTCGATGCGCTCAGCGATACGTTCCGTGTGTTCACGCGTTTCGTTCGCGAGCTCCTTGACCTCGTCGGCGACGACGGCGAACCCGCTGCCGGCCTCACCTGCACGCGCCGCTTCGATATTCGCGTTCAGTGCGAGGAGATTCGTCTGGTCGGCGACTTCCGCGATGACCTCGACGACGCCCTCGATTTCCTCCATCTTCGACTCCAGCTCGGAGACGCTGTCCACGAGGTCGTCGCTGATGTCGATGACCTCGTTAGTCGCCCGGCTCGCTCCCTCACTGGCGTCCAATCCGCTCTTGGCGGCGGCCTGGGCCTGCTCTGCTGCGGACGCTACCTGGTCGGAGCTCGCCGCGACCTCTTCCATGCTCGCCGAGAAGTTCTCCATCTCGCTGGCCGCACCCGACAGCATGTCGTTCTGCTCGTTCACGGTCTCCGCGATCTCGTTGGCGTCGTCGGTCGCGCGCCGGATGGATTCGGCGAGCTCCTGAGTCTGTCCGTCGACCTGCCCGACGAGACGCTCGAACTGATCCGCCATTCCATTCAGGTCGTCGACGACGTTCACGAGCCGCTTGTCGATGATGCCCTGGTGTTCGAACGACGCGCGGCGCTCCAGGTGACCGTTCGATAGCGCGTCGATGGTCGAACTCAGCTCGGTGACGAGCCCCTCGACCGCATCCGCCCGACGGATGTCTTCAGTGCGGTCTTCGACGGTCTCGACGACAGCCATCAGCTCGCCGTCGTCGTCGAAGATGGGGCTGGCCTTGAACCGGATGTCGCGCTCCTCGCCGTCCGCGGTCACCATCGTACTCGAGTCCACGTACAGTGCGTTCGTCGCGTCGGCACGCTCGACGTCGAACTCGGTGTCGGCGGTCTCCGGTGCCTCGACGACCTTGTCCGCGAGAGTCATAGCCCGGCGGCCGTCCGGGTAGAATCCTTCGCTCGCGTGCTGCAGGCCGAGGGCTTCCTTGGCCGAACACTTCGTGAGCTCCGCGAGGGCCTGGTTCCACGCCACGACCTCGCCGTCGGCATCGAGCATGAACACGGGCATCCCGACGCCGTCGAGGAGTTCGTCGTCTTCGACGTTCAGTTCTTCTTCATCCTCCTCGCCCGTGTCGAAAGCTGCGACGCCATCAGCGGCGTCCTCGACGACCTTGTGCATCCCGAAGCGAATCTGGCTCTCAGCGCGCGCGATCGCGGCCTCGTCGACGCCCTCTTCACGGAGTTGGTCGAACGCCGCATCGACGACGCCGTCGACGGCTGCACGGTGGGCCGATACGAACTCACTCGGGGAGACCGCGGCAGCCTGATAGGCGGGAACGTACGATTCGGTGCTCGGGCTCTGATCCTCGAACAGCGACCCGAGGTGATCGTTCGCCTCTTCGGGTAGTTCGGGGTCGAGGTGTACTGCGTCGACATCGTAGCGCTCCCGGAGCGCTGACCCGCCACGGCCGGGTTCGTCGATAGACACGGCACCGACTTCGGTGCCGCCGTCCGGTGCCGGCGTCGTGGACTGCCGGCGAAGCAATTTGCGAAGGATGCTCAACATTCGTCGGTAGTTGGCAGCAACCACGTATAAAATGTTTCCCACCCGGTATCATCTCTAAGAATCGGTCGCGTGCGTGAATAGGATTATTTTGTCCGTTCCGTTGACGAGGCAGAACGACAGGTCGCTCTGCGGGCTCAACTGTTCTGTTCGCCGCTCTGTCTCGAGCGCTTCGTCGAAGGGGCGCTCGCAGACGGGGCACTGAACGTCGTCTCGGTTGTCGAACAGGCGAGAATCACCCGTATCTTCGAGTAGTTTCACTCTGTGGCGGATTGCGTCGAAGTCCACGTTCTCCATATTTCTCCCGAACACCAACAGCCGCTTAACGGTTCGGTACGCGCCGATTTCGTGGTTTTCACTGGTGATAACCGCACCCCTACCTTTTTGTAGAGATACCCGATTTGTGGTGGTAAGCCCCAGATGCCCGGACCGGGTGGGGGCAGATAACAACCGAAACAATGTTCGAATTCATCAACGACGAGGACGAGCGCGGTCAGGTCGGGATTGGCACACTCATCGTGTTCATCGCGATGGTGCTGGTCGCGGCAATCGCCGCCGGCGTCCTCATCAACACGGCCGGCTTCCTCCAGTCCAAAGGCGCAGCGACTGGCGAGGAAGCCAGTGCACAGGTCTCTAACCGTATCGACGTCGTCTCCGCCTACGGCAACGTCACCAGCGAGTCGGTCGACTTCGCGAACCTGACGGTGCGTCAGGCCGCAGGGGCTGACAACATCAACCTCAGCAAGTCCACTATCCAGTGGATCGGCCCGAACACGGCCACGACGCTGACGCACACCGACGCTACGGTCGCAAACATGAGTGGTGACTCGTTCAACACGACGGCAATCAAGGGCAACAACGACAACGTGCTGGTCCAGCAGTCCGACCGCATCAAGATTGTCATCCAGCCTAGCACCTTTGCGTCCAACCTCTCCGCCGGTGACGAGGTTCAGCTGACGATTACGACCCAGTACGGTTCGAAAACGTCCTACTGGGCGAACGTTCCCGAGTCCCTGAAGGACAAGAACGCGGTGAACCTCTAAACCAATGTTCGAATTTATCAACGACGAGGACGAGCGCGGTCAGGTCGGGATTGGCACACTCATCGTGTTCATCGCGATGGTGCTGGTCGCGGCGATCGCCGCCGGCGTCCTCATTAATACTGCTGGGTTCCTCCAGTCAAAGGGTGCAGCGACTGGCGAGGAAGCCTCCGCACAGGTCTCCAATCGCATCAACGTCGTCTCCGCATACGGCAACGTTAATTCAACTGACGGCGAGACTGTGGACTACGTGAACCTGACGGTTCGGCAGGCTGCAGGTGCCGACAACATCAACCTCAGCAAGTCCACCATCCAGTGGATCGGCCCGGACACCGCCACCACCCTCGTCTACGACAGCGGTGCGGCCAACGCTGAGAACTTCACGACCGAGCAGATCAAGGGCAACAACAACCCCGTGCTCGTCGACCAGTCCGACCGCCTGAAAGTCGTCATGGATTCGGCATCCATCACGACGGACGGGCTGAAGGCGGGCGAGGAGGTCCAGCTCACGCTGACCACCCAGTACGGTTCGAAAACGTCCTACTGGGCGAACGTTCCCGAGTCCCTCAAAGACAAGAACGCGGTGAACCTCTAAACTAATGTTCGAGTTCATCAACGACGAGGACGAGCGGGGTCAGGTCGGGATCGGCACGCTCATCGTGTTCATCGCGATGGTGCTGGTCGCAGCGATCGCCGCTGGCGTCCTCATTAATACTGCTGGGTTCCTCCAGTCGAAGGGTGCAGCGACTGGCGAGGAAGCCTCCGCACAGGTCTCTAATCGTATCGACGTCGTCTCCGCCTACGGCAACGTCACCAGCGAGACGGTCGACTACGCGAACCTGACGGTGCGTCAGGCCGCAGGTGCCGACAACATCAACCTCAGCAAGTCCACAATCCAATGGATCGGCCCAGACAAGGCTCTCACACTGACTCACGGGTCGTTGGGCGATGCACAGAGTGCTGACAGTGACACGTTCAACACGACGGCAATCAAGGGCAACAACGACAACGTGCTGGTCCAGCAGTCCGACCGCATCAAGGTCATCATGTTCGCTGGCAACGGCTCAACATCCGGTATCACGAGCGGTCTCGGAGCCGGCGACGAGGTCCAGCTGACCGTCACGACGCAGTACGGTTCGAAAACGTCCTACTGGGCGAACGTTCCCGAGTCCCTGAAGGACAAGAACGCCGTCAACCTGTAAGACGGATCGCCCCTTCCCGGACCGCTTTCTGAACGTCATCATTTTGTAGTCGCGTCGCGTTCCACTAGTCGTGCCATCGCTGTACGGACTGGAGCGCTCCGGCGACGTCGAGAAGCTCGTGGAGTTGCTCCAGGAGAGCGAGAAGGAGACGGTGCGTCGACGCGCCGCCGAAATCCTGGGGAACCTCGACGAGCCGGGGTCCGAGGGGTTAGAGGCGCTGGTCGACGCGATGAGCGACGACCACGAGACCGTGCGGGCGGCGGCCATCGACGCGTTGACACAGCAGGAGGCGGTCGACGCGCTGATGCGGGGGCTGGGGAAAGAAGTCCCCGAGTCGGGTGCGACGTGGGCGCAGGCAGAAGCGTTCGTGGAGAGCCTGGGCTCCGAGACCCCCGAACTACGGATGGCGTCTGCGAACGTGCTCGGGCTGCTCGGCGTGGAGGACTCCGCGAGGCCACTCGCGCAGCGGCTGCAACGCGAGGAGCACCCCGGCGTGCGGGCCCGGATTGCTCGCGCACTGGGTCGCGTGGAGCAGCCGGCAGCGACCGGCGTGCTGGTGGACTGCCTGCACGGCGAGCCCCTGAAGGTCCGCCGGGAGGCCGCCGAGTCACTGGGCCGGCTGACGACGGATGAGGCCTTGAGTGGGCTGCTGTCCGTCGTCGAGGACGACAGCGAGGCGATGCGTCGGACGGCAGTCAGCTCGCTGGGGAAGTTCGGGACGGCCGAGCCGGTGGACGCGCTCGTGGAGCGCCTCGGCGACCAGAGCGACCTGGTGCGGCGGGCGGCCGTGTTCTCTCTGATCGAGATTCTCTCGAACGTTCCGCCGGACCAGAGCCACGAACTCCGGGAGACCATCGTCGACCGGATGGCGGCGCGGTCGGACCCGAGCATCGTGGAGTCGCTCATCGAGATCATCGAGGAGGGAACGCAGCTCCACCAGCGCCGGAATGCGACGTGGATGCTGGGTCGCGTGGCTGGCGACCAGCGGACGAAGATGGACGCTATCGAGGCGCTTCGGGATCTGCTCGGAGAGGACGACGACCTCATCGCACAGTTCGCGGCGACCGGGCTCTCCGAAATCGGCGGGGCGTCCGTGGAGACGTCGCTGCTGGAGGTCGTGGAGACCGACGAGTACGGGGAAGACGCGGTCGCGATGGCGGCGTTCGCGCTCGGGAAAGTCGGCGGTGACCGGTCACGCCAGCGGCTGGAGCGACTCGTGGAGGAGACTGAGAGCGAGGAAGTCCGGCGGCGGTCGTTCTCGGCGATATCGAAACTCGGTGGGCACACGTAGCTCACGCTGGCGGTTTCAGAGGCGAGAATTGCACGCAAAGCATTAAATACGCCAGTTGAAAAGGGATGTGTGAATGAGTACGGCTGGGTCGTGTCGGCGTAGAGCCAACGGGGGCATCTCGGCGGTTGCGGCCGCAGGTGAGGAATGAGCGAGTCCGAGTACAAGATAGCCGACGGGTCAGGAAAGTTCCTGCAGGCGGTGAAGGACGGCCGGCGCATGAAGGACGCCCAGTGGACGAACGGGCGCATCCTCCTCTCGAACAAGCGCATCGTGCTCGCCGGCAACGACGGGAAGCGAAACCTTCCACTGTCGGAGGTGCAGGGCCTGAGCGGCCGCTACGACGTGAACCAGACCGTCGCAGAGGTCGGTGACTACGTGAGCATCCGGATGAGTTCGGAGAGCGTCGTGCTGGTTTCGCTCGGCAGCAACACGGAGACGTTCGAGAGCAAGCTCTACGGCGCGTTACTCGACCAGACCGAGCTACAGGTGAAACACCCGGCGGTGAAGGGCGGTGTGGTGACAGACGAGCAGTTCGAGCGCGCTCGCATCAAGGTCGACGAGGAAGAGTTGAGCGTCGCGATGTCGAACGGGTCGTTCGTCTCCGTCGAGCTCGACGACGTGGGGTCGGCGGAGGCGGCGTCGCTCGACGTGAACGGCCAGAAGAAGCCCGTGTTGAAGGTCGAGCATACCGTCGACCAGGACACGAGCGTGCAGACGTACTTCGCGACCGATACGCACACGGCGTCCATTCTGGAGTCACTGCTGACGAAAGAGGCACAGAAGAGCCAGGGGTCCGTGGAGCTCTCCGAGACGGAGAAGCGCGTGCTGATGGCGCTGTACTCGGGCGTGTCGTCGTTCGAGATTCCGGATTTCCTGGGGATGGACGTCGACGAAGTCGAGAGCATTTTCGAGCGCCTCATCGAGGTCGACGTCCTCGAGGAGGTACGCAAGCGACGCGAGGTGACGATGAAGACGCGCGGCCGGAACATCGCGAGCGAAGCGATCAACGAAGAGTAGCGCCCGCGTGATGCGGTCCGCGGCTCGGTCTCAGAAGTTGACGTCTTCGATGTGTTCGCTGACGGCGGCTCGGCCGAGCGAGGTGAGCGTGATGCCGTCGTCGTCGGCGACGAGGTCTTTCTCGATGAGGTCGTTGAGCAGCATCGTGACTCGTGACGCGTCGACGCCGAGGACGCCGGCGAGGCTCGCGTCGGGGCCACTGGAGTAGGTTGCGACCAGCGCCTCGATCTCTTCGTCCGTGAGCGAGACGTCCTTGAGCTCCTGCTTGAGGTGGGTGTACTGCAGGCGGATGTAGCGACCGAGGAGATTCATCTTCCGCCCGGAGTCCAGCGCGAGTTCGGTGGTGATGGGTCCGGCGTCACCCATGTGGCGGACGGACAGTAGCTGGCGATTCGTGCCGTTCAGGTCGCGCTCGACTCGTTCGAAGTCCGAGACCGTCGACAGGTCGACGGTCGCGCCGGTGCCCTTGATGACGAGTTTCCCGGGCGCGAGCGCGAGATTACCCGCTTGGAACGACTGGTCGGTGACGCGGCCGCCCCGGCGCGCGGGGTGCTTGACGTAGACGGACGTGCCGTGCAGGAGGCCCTTGAAGACGAGCGTGACGAAACGGTCGACCGTGTCGCCGCCGCCCTCGACGACGGCGACGTGGCGCTGGTCGTCGCGCTCGTAGGCGATTGTGACGGTGTCCTCGAAGAAGCGCGCGAGGTCGCCGGGAGCTGTCTCGTGTTGGACGTCGAAGACGCCTTGCAGGGGGATGGTGGTTTTCGCGTCGTCTGTCGCGAGCACGATGCGGCGTTTGCTCATCACGACACGGCCACGCACCGGCTCGGCGTGCGTGGCGGTGTCCGGAATGAACGACGAGACGAAGTCCGCGATAGCTGATTCCGACATGTCCCCCGAGGTTCAGTTACCTGTCGTCGTGGCGAGCGAATAAGCGTTACTCCTCTGCCCTGACGACGGTGGGGGTGACGCCCGGTTCGTTCAGGTGTCGGGCACCCGACGGTAGATGCGGATGCGTGGGTCGGCCGCCTCGAACCGTTCTTTGACTTCACCGGGGAGGGTCTCGGTCTGTCCGAGGACGAGGTGGCCGCCCTCCCGGATGGACTGGCTGACCGTGTCGAGGATGGGGAGTTTGTACTGCTTGTCGATGTAGATGCAGACGTTCCGGCACGCGACGAGGTCGAACCCGGATTTCGGGTCGTCCGTGATGAGGTCGTGGCGCTCGAACGTGACGAGGTCCTTGACGTGGTCGGCGACCTGGAAGCCGCGGTCGCCGTCGCGGTCCACGTACTCGCCGGGGTTATCGAGGAAGCTCAGTTGGTCGCTGATGTCCGCGGTGCGCGTACTCTCGTACCAGCCCGCGCGTGCACGGGAGAGCGCGTCTTCGTCGATGTCAGTCGCGAGGATGTTCACGTTCCGTGGGTCGAGGCCGGCGTCGAGGGCGAGCATCGCGATGGAGTACGGTTCGCGGCCGTCGGCGCACGCCGCGCTCCAGATGTCGACCGTGCGGACGTCGTCGGCGGTCTCGACAAGTACGTCCCGGAGCGCGGCCCAGACCTTCTCGTCGCGGAAGAACTGGGTGACGTTCACGGAGAGCGTGTCGAGGAGCTCGGCGCGTTCGCCGGCGTCGTCTTCGCGGAGGAGGTCGAGGTACTCGCCGTAGGTGTCGACGCCCCGTCGACGCATGCGGGCCGATATCCGCCGGTCGAGGTAGGATTCGTCGTAGTAGCTGGTGGCGAAGCCGGTTTCGTTCTCGACGAAGTCGAGTAAGTCTCCAAATTCTGTCAAATTACGAGCACCTCTGCATCCACTCTATCTATCGTCACGTCGCCGCTCGTCGGACTAAAGGACACCGACCGACCACTGTCCCCACCGGTCTCGGACGAGAGCAAGTCGATGCCCGCGTCCGCGAGCGCTCGCTCCGCCGCGGCGACGTTGCGTGCACCTACGCTGTCCCCGATGGAGAGGTCGAGCATCGAGGAGCCGCCCGCCAGCTTCGCGATGAGGTTGCCCGGAGACGCACCCAGTCGCATCATCGCCGACAGCATCTCGTCGAGGCCGGAGTCCACGTACTTCGCGGGGTTTTCGACCGGGCCGTCGGCCTCCGGGAGCATCGCGTGCAGGAGGCCGCCGACTTCGGCGTCCGCGTCGTGGACAGCGACCGCGACACAGGAGCCGAGCCCGCTCGTGACCAGCAGGGAATCGTCGTCGGTCACCCGCCAGTCCGCGACACCGACTCGGATAGTCACGCGTCTTCACCTGCGTCGTCGTCACCGGTGTCGTCGCCGAACACGGCGTCGATAGCGTCCTCGTCACTCGTGTCCTCGGCGAGGCCGTCGGCGATGTCCCCGAGCTGGTCGGCGTCCTCTGGGCTGGGGAACGTGCAGACGCGGCAGGTCACGTCCGGCCCGAGTTCGATGCTCGCGTTCACGACGGCGATGGTGTCCGCGAGCTCGCCGTACGCCGCCGCGACGGTGTCGAGGACGGCCGTACCCGCGTCCCGGACGTGCGAGGGGGTGGAGATGTCGATGGTCGTCTCGAGCGCGTTCGCCCACTCGTCGAGGAAGCCGCTCGCGGTGATGTTTCCGAGTTCGGTGATCGCGCTCTCGGCCATCGCGGAGCCGGCGTCCGGGTCGTCGAGCAGGAGCGCCGCCACTGCCCCGGGTTCGGCCTCGTCGAAGAGGATGGCGACGACGCTGTCGACGACGCCTTCGCTCTCGAAGATGGCTCCCTCGTAGGCGGCGTCGTCGAGCAGCGACGGCACCCGTTCGACCGGCACGAAGTCGACGTGTGACTCGACGAGCGTGGCGTCGACGCCGGTCATCGCTTCGAGATGCGAGGCGACGGCGTCCGCGCTGACCGACGCCACCCGGATGTGGGCCGCGAGGTCGGCCAGCGAGAACTCGGCGTCCGACTCGGCGACGTACGACTCGAAGGAGTCCACGTCCGGCAGCACCGCGAACCGGCACGTCCCGCGGGTCCCCGAGAGCACCACTCGGCTCTCGAAGACGAACGCGCAGTCGTCGAGGACCGCTGCTTCCTGAACGACGTCCTGCTCGCTGCTGATGCGCTCAGGCGGCTGGATTTCGATGGTGTCCTCGCCGTCTGCCGCCCACGCGTCGACGAAGCCGCTCGTGAGGATGTTCGCGACTTCCGGGAGTGCCAGTTCGGCACCGACGCCGAGCTCGTCGGCGACGTGGTCGGCGAACGTCTCGTCGAACGACAGCACCGCGCGCCCCGCCAGCGCACCGTCGAACGAGACGGTGACGCGCTCGCTCGTCGTGCCGAGGAACACCGAGAGACCGTCCGCGTCCACGAGCGTCGTCCGGGTCAGTTCGCAGGTCGCGGGGATGCCAGTCAGGCCTTCCAGCGAGTCCGCGGCCCGCTGGCCACCCTCGTCGCCCGTCTGACTGAAGGACGCGACTGCGTCGAGGTCTACGCGCATCAGATGTTATTGATCATCGACACGAACGCCTCGATGTCTGGGAACGAGTAGATTTTCGCCTCGACGTCCGCGTCCGGGGCGTGCAGTGTCGCGTCGAACACCATCGCGATCTCGTGCTCGCCGGGGTCGACGCAGTGCGCGGCGATGTCCTCGCCGGACGCCCGGATGAGCTGCGGCGTCGAGATGTCGATGGTGCGGCCGAGCACGTTCGCCCAGCCGTCGATGAAGCCGCTGGTCATGATGTTCCCGACCTCCCGGATGGCGGAACGCTCCATGTCACTGTACCCGCCGCCGTCGCTCTCGATGCCGCCCATCATGGTGCCTGCGACCCGGCGCGCGCTCTCGTCGTCGAAGAGCACGAGCACGGAGCCGTAGGGCTGCTCTTTCAGGGGGACGTTCACACCGACCTGTTTGGCCGACCCCAGGTGCGCGCCGAGGTCCTCGACGTCGATGACGTTGATCTTCGTGATCTGCATCTCCGTCTCGACGCCGGTCAGCTGACTCATGTTCTCAGCGACCGTCGACGCCCCCTCCTGGGCGAGTTCGTTCACCGTCTGCAGCCGTCGTATGTCGATCATCGTACTCATAGTTACAGCGTCGCCACGTCCAGGATGGTCACCACGTCGCCCTCACCGAGCACCGCGGCACCCGACAGTCCGGGAATGCCCGAGAGGATGCCCTCGAAGGGCTTGACGACGACCTCCTCCTGGCCGCGGACGTCGTCGCAGTGGACGGCGACTTGGCGCTCCGAGTCCCGGATGCGGACGAGCATCCCGTCGCCGTTCTTCGTCTCCCCGGGGACGTTCAGCGCGTTCCCAAGCCGGACGAGCGGGTAGACCGTCTCGTCGTAGGTGATGACCTCCTCCCCGTCGACGCGTTTGACCGGCTTCATCCGCGAAATCTCGTCGACGGTCTTGATAGGGATGCCGTACTCCTCGCCGCCGCTCTCCACGAACAACACCTTCACGATGGCCACCGTCACCGGCAGCGTCATCGTGAACGTCGTCCCCTCGCCGGGGACGCTGTCGACCGAGACGCTGCCGTCCAGGCGCGTCACCGTGTCCCGGACGACGTCCATGCCGACGCCGCGTCCCGAGACGTCCGTCACCTCGTCGTTCGTGGAGAAGCCGGGGTGGAAGACGAGGTCTTCGACGGCGTCGTCGCTCATCTCCTGAACTTCCTCCTGGGACTTGACGCCCTTCTCGACGGCTTTCTCCCGCATCGTCTCGTGGTCGATGCCGGCACCGTCGTCCCGGACCTGAATGAGCACGCGGTCGCGGTCGCGCTCCGCGGACAGCGTGATGGTGCCCTCGGGGTCCTTGCCGTTCTCCTCGCGCACCTCGGGCTGCTCGATGCCGTGGTCGACGGCGTTCCGCAGCAGGTGCATCAGCGGGTCGCTGATCTCCGTGAGGATGGTGCGGTCGAGTTCGACATCGTCGCCCTCAACGACGAAGTCGATGTCCTTGCTCTGCTCGCGGGCGAGGTCCCGGACGAGCCGCGGGAACTTCCCGACGATCTTCTTCATCGGGACGAGCCGCATGTCCATCACGGTGTCTTGGAGGCTCCCCGATATCTTGTCGAGTTCGTCGAGCTCGTCGAACACCTGCCGGTCGCTGTCCTCGACGCCCCGCCGGAGCTTGATGCGCGTGGTGACGAGTTGTTCGACGAGCCCGTGGAGTTCGTCGAGCTGGTCGACGTCCACGCGCACGGACTGGATTTCGGTGTCCGTGTTGTCGATGGCCGAGGAGCCGTCGTCTCCGTCGTCGCCGCCCCCGCCACTGCTGGACGCGCCGGAATCGTCGTCGGCGTCGTCTGCCGCGTCGGCTTCGGTGGCTTCGTCCGCGTCGGCGGTCGCAGACTCGTCGTCGCCGGCCGCGTCGTCGCCGTCGATTTCGGTGACGGTCGCGTCCGTGAGCTTCGGGAACGAGTGGACCGTCTCCTCGATGTCGGTCTGCTCGGTCGCCACGACGAGGTCGAAGCCGTCCTCGTAGTCGCCGTCGTTGATGGCGTCCGGGGACGGCTCAGACCCGAGCAGGTCGAACGTCTCGGTCGCCTCCTCCAGGACGAACATCCCGTCGACGCCCTTCATCTGGGAGTCGCTCATGTCCACGCGGACGTGATAGACGGGACGGTCGCTGTCCTCGATGACGTCGGCGTCGACGATCGTCGTCGGGTCGACGCTCGCGGTCGGCGCGGACGCCTCGGCGTCCGCCGCATCGGCGCCGTCACTGTCCTCGTCGGCGGCTTCGAGGACGCCCCGGACGGCCTCGATGGTGTCAGTCACGTCGCGGGTGACCTCGCCGTTGGCCTCGATGTCGTCGAGGCAGGCCTCGATGTCGTCGATGCCCGCGAACACGACGTCCATCCGGTCGCCGGTCACGCTGAGGTCTCCCTGTCGCATCTCGTCGAGGAGGTCCTCGACGGCGTGCGCGAGGTCGCTGGCGTCCTCGAATCCCATCGCGCCGAAGTTCCCTTTCAGCGTGTGGGCAGTCCGGAAGATTTCGTCCATCGCCTCCTCGTTGCCCGGGTCGGACTCCAGTTCCAGCAGGGCGTTGTTGAGGCTGGTTACGTGCTCTTCTCCTTCGCGAACGAACGCTTCGAGGTAGTCGTCCATGTCACGTACTCCTCCGTACTGAATCCGCGATGCCCTCGGTCAGGCGGTCCGCCGGCAGCACCTCGTCGACGCAGCCGGTCTCGATGGCGCGCTCCGGGATGCCGAACACGGCGCTGGTCGCCTCGTCCTGCGCCAGGGTCGTGCCGCCGGCCTCCTTGACGGCCCGGATGCCGTCCGCGCCGTCGCTTCCCATCCCCGTCAGCACGACGCCGACGAGCGGGTCCGTGACCCGTTCGGCCGCGCTCTCGAAGGTCACGTCGATTGCGGGCCGGACGCTGTGGCGGCGCTCGCTCTGGTCCAGCCGAACCCGCAGACGGCCGTTTGAGTAGCCCGAGACGCGCATGTGGTAGTCGCCGGCCGCGACCAGCCCCTCGCCACCACCGATTCGCGAGCCGTCCTCGGCCTCGCTGATGTCGTACTCGCTCGCGCTGTCCAGCCGGTCCGCGAACCGGGTCGTGAACTGGTCCGGCATGTGCTGGACGACCAGCACCCGGAAGTCAGCCTCCCGCGGGAGCGACGCCAGAATCGACTCGACGACGTTCGGCCCGCCCGTCGACGCCCCGATGAGTAGCGTGGGGTTGTTAACGTACTCGGTGGCCGTCTCCGGAGACGCCGCCGGTTCCATGTCGACGTCGTGGCCCGCAGTCGGGTCGGCTGCCGCGACGCGCTCGACGGCCGCGACCAGTTCCTCGCTGTGGCCGGAGAGCTCCGTGGAGATTGTCCCGCCGGGCTTCGCGAACGTGTCGATAGCGCCCTTCTGCATCGCCTCCAGACTCGCTTCGGCGTCCTCCGTCGTCAGCGCCGACACCATCAACACTGGCGTCGGCTGCCGGTCCATAATCTCCTCGACGGCCTCGATGCCGTTCATCTCCGGCATCTCCACGTCCATCGTCACCACGTCGGGCTCGACAGACTCGACCTGCTCGACGGCTCGAACGCCGTTCTCTGCGGTGGCGACGACCTCGACGCCCCCGTCTTCGAGGATGTCGCTGATGACGGTTCGCATGAAGTGCGAGTCGTCGACCACCAGCGCCCGCGTCATGCCGTGAGCACGTCGGAGATGGCGTCCATCACACTGGGCTTCTGGAAGGGCTTCGTGATGTAGCCGTCGGCCCCCGCCTTCACGGCCTTCTTCATCTTCTCCTCTTGGCCGATGCTGGTACACATGATGACGTGGGCGCTCGAGTCGAACTCCTTGATCTCGGATGTCGCCTCGATGCCGTCCCGGATGGGCATCACGATGTCCATCATGACGAGGTCGGGCTCGTACTCTTTGTACATCTCGACTGCCTCGACCCCGTTCTCGGCTTCGTCTGCGATTTCGAACTCCTCTTCGAGAATCTCTCGGAGGAGATTCCGCATAAATTCGGAGTCGTCTACCAGTAAGACCTGCTTCGCCATGCCCAGCCTTTGAGCGAAGGGGCTAATAAACCCAACTGACCGATTATCAGACCTGATTGTCCGCGTTCTCGTCCGCCGACACAGCGTCGATGAGTTTGTCGATGTCCAGCCACAGCACGAGCTGGACCTCGTCGTCCGGAGCGTCTTCCTCGCCGGGCGGCGTCGCGCCTTTCCGGATGACGCCGCGGACGAGTTCGCTCTCGATTGCGGACGTGCCGATGCGTTCCAGCCGGTCGCCGCGGTCGATCTGGTGTTCGGCGTACCCCGAGACCTCCGTGACCTCCGCGACACGCAGGCCGATCTTCTGCTTGTCGTCGGCGCGGTCCAGCACGAGGATGTTGTCCGAGGAGAGGTCGCCCTCGATGGCGAGGAACTCCCGTGGGTCGACGATGGCGGTGGTCTCTCCGCGCAGGTCCATCACGCCCTCGACGGCATCGGGTGCCCGGGGCACGCGAGTGACCTGCTTGGATTCGACGATGCTGTCGACTGCGCCGATGTCGATGGCGCAGACCTCGTCGCCGAGCTGGAACTCCACGACGTGTGCGGCGTCCTCGACCACCTGGTCGGCGTCTTCGAGGTTCATCAGTGGCTGAAACAGGGGAGAGCAGACTCAAAACTGTTTCGTGGGTACGGCCGACAGGAATCGGCGTTCGCCTCGCTCGAGCGCGCGCGACGGCCGGCGCTACCGGGGGAACGACAGGCCGTCCTGTTCGTCGACGGTCTCGACGAGCTCCCGGATGGAGTCCTCGGGGCCGAGGTCGTTGGCTTCCAGATAGGCGACGAGTCGCTTCGTCGGGTACTTCACCTGGACGCTGGACTCCCCGAGAAGGATGCCGAGCGCGCGGTCGATGGACGTGGACCCCGCGAGCTGGCGGGCGTACCACACGAGGAGGCCGTCGAACGCGGCACCGACGTCGTCGGTCGCGAGCTGCTGGTGGGCGACGCTGTCGCCGTACTTCGCGGCGATGTGGTAGGCGTACTGTGCGTCGTGGCTCTCCAGTTCCTCGCCGAGCCACTCTTTGACGTCTCGGCCCGTCACCTGTGGTTCGGGCGGCGTCTGGGTCTGCGGTGGCGCTCTGGACTGTGATTGGGTCTGTGGTTCGGACGCCTCCTGGCTCGCGGCTGGCTCCGGCGCGCCGGCGTTCCCCTGGCTCTCGGCGTCGGAGCCGTCGTCGGTGTCCTCGCGTTCGCTCTCCGCGGGTGCGTTCGGCGGGCCGTCGGGACCGATGACGTAGCGGCCCTCCCCGATTGCCGCGACCTCCTCCTGTTCCTCGATGTCGAGTTCCTCGGGGGAGAGTACGCGGTCGTCGTCCTGGTCGCCACCGGATACCATGCACTGGGGTTAGCTGTGCGCCGTCTAAAGTCTTGTCGCGGTCGCCGGTCGACGTACTCAGACCCCCCTCTCGAAGCCAGCGGTCACCTGTCACTAAAATTTAAGTTTCTATTTTCAGTCGGAACGTATTTTGTAGGTCAAAAGAAACGGAAACAGTAGCCATGGCAGGCTATCACAGGCGGACGTTTCTGAAGGGCACGGGCGTAGCACTGAGCGGGCTCGCGGTCGGGGCGGGGGGCGCGTCGGCGACGAGCGCCGACGAGCGATTCCTCATCAATCTCCGGAAAGTAGATCGGGGTGACGTTCCCGAGGACGTGGAAGTCATCCACGACCTCTCGGCGGCCGACGTGCTGGTCGCTCGCGGCGACCAGTCCCGGGTCGGGAGCGCGACGGCGACCGCGCCAGACGTGAAAATCGACCGCAGCGACGACGAAGCCGGTGCGGTCGTCGACGCCGCTGGCCCGACTGCCGCGGGTGACTCCGCGAGCCACAACCACGACGGGCCGGCGAGCAACACCGAGTACCAGTGGGACAAACGCGAGCAGGACCTCAGCGGCGAACTCACCGACAAGCCCGGCGGCGGCAACTTCGTCCACGACACGGCGACAGGCGAGGGGACCCGCGTCGCCGTCGTCGACTCCGGCGTGTACGACGACCACCCCGACCTGGCGGGCGTGGTGAACGCGGACCTCTCGAAGAACATCACGGGCGACGGCTTCGACTTCCGTCCGAACGGCGCGGGGAGCCACGGCACCCACGTCGCGGGCACGATCGCCGCGACGAACGACAACGACGGCCCCGGTGGCGGTGTCCTCGGAACGGCCCCGGACACCGAAATCGTCGCCGTCCGGATGTTCTCCGGACTGCAGGGCTACGCAGGCGACGGTCTCGCCGGCTGGCAGTACGCCGCCCAGGTCGGCTGTGACGCGATCAACTACAGCGTCGGGT
The DNA here is from genome assembly GCF_900110535.1 of Halobacterium jilantaiense. NCBI lineage: Archaea > Methanobacteriati > Methanobacteriota > Halobacteria > Halobacteriales > Halobacteriaceae > Halobacterium > Halobacterium jilantaiense. The sequence continues at coordinate 414,782 of NZ_FOJA01000001.1, read as the reverse complement.
ACACGGTCGCCGACACCGTCGAGTATCCGAGCCTGATCGCGCTGGAGCAGATCATCAGTCAGGTCGCGGCGTACGTCCGCTCGCAGGGGACGGTAATCGTCAACTCCGCGGGCAACGCGTCGCTGGACATGGACGCCGAGAACACGCTCAGCCTCCCGACGGAGGCCGACGGCGTCTTCGGCGTGAGCGCGACCGGCCCCATCGGCTACGGCTGGGGCGGCAAGCACAGCGACAACGAGGCCAAGTGGCTCACCGGCAACCGCCTCGACGAGCCGACGACCGACCCGGCACCGTACACGAACTACGGGTCTGCGGTCGACGTGAGCGCGGGCGGCGGGAACTACGACGTCGACGCCATCAGCGCCGGGAACGCCGACGCGTACAACGACCTCGTGTACTCGACGGTCAACGAGACCACTCCGGACGGGGAGGTCGTCGCGGGCTACGGCTGGAAAGCCGGCACCTCGATGGCCGCGCCGCAGGTCACCGGTGCGGTCGCACTCGTCCGGTCACTGCGGCCGGACGCCAGCGTCGAGGCGGTCGAGTCACTCGTCCGAGAAACCGCGAGCCTGCCGGACGAGGGCGAGACCTACCACGGTGCCGGCCACCTCGACCTCGAAGCGCTCGTGGAAGCCGCCAGCGACGGCGGCAACGGCGAGAAGAAGGGGAAGAAGAAGAAGCGGAAGTAGGCGCACGGCTCTCTCCTGCACTTTTTTCGCGGCCGGCGGTGAACGCGTCTGCATGAGGTGGTACGCCGTCGACGCGCTCGACGAGGCGTTCGCGGAGACCCGCGACCTCCTGTTGCCGTTCGACCTGGGGGCGTGGCTCCGGCTTGCGGTCATCACGGCGTTCGCGGGGCTGTCCGCGCCCCAGACCCCGACGTTCTCCGCCGAAGCCCCGCCGGAAGCGGTCGTGGAGTTCACGCGAGAGTACACGGTCGGGGAGTTCGTCGCCGCGTTCGCCCTGCTCGGCGCGGCCTTGGTCGCCGCTGCGGCCGTCGTCGCGGCCGTCGGCGCAGTCATGGAGTTCGTCCTCGTGGACGTCGCACGCTCCCGTGACGTGCGGGTCGCGACACCGTTCCGTCGGTGGCTGGGGGCGGGACTGCGGCTGCTCGGTTTCCGGCTCGCCGTGGTGTTCGCGGGCCTCCTCGCGGTGGCGCTCGTCGTCGCCCCCGTCGCCGCAGCCCTGCTCGTCGGACCGGTGGCCTGGCTCGCGCTGCTGGTCGTCACGGTGCCGCTGGCGGCGGTCGTCGGCGCTGCGTCCGCGGTCGCTTCGGAGTTCACGACGGCGTTCGTGGTGCCGCTGATGGTCGACGACGGCGTCGGTGTCGTCGCGGGCTGGCGGCGGCTCTGGCCCGAGGTCCGCGCTGACTGGCGGCAGTTCGGCGTCTACGTGCTCGTGAAGGCCGTGTTGCTGTTCGGCGCGAGTCTCGCGCTGGGCTTCGCGGTGGCCGTCGTCGCCGTGCCGTTCGGCCTCGGCGGTCTGTTCGTCGGCGCGGTGTCGCCGCTCGGCGCGCTGTCACTCGCGGTGGCGGCTGTCGTCGGCCTGCTCGCCGTCGGCGCGGTGAGCGTGCCGACGATGACGTTCCTCCGGTACCACTCTCTGGCCGTCCTCGACCGGTCGGCCGTCGCGTTCAGTCTCCGGTGAGCGCAGCCAGACAGTCGACTGCGAGGTCCTTGTCCAGTGGGTCGTTGGCGTTCCCGCACTGCGGGGACTGCACGCACGCCGGACAGCCGTCCGCGCAGTCACACGCTCGGAGCATCGAGAGCGTGCTGTCGGCCAGACTCCCCATCGCCCGGAAGCCCTCGCGGGTGAGGCCGACGCCGCCCGGGTAGCCGTCGTAGACGAAGATGGTCGGCCGACCCGTGTGGGGGTGGACCGGCGTCGACAGGCCGCCGATGTCGCCGCGGTCGCAGAGGAACTCCGTCGGGAACATCGAGATGAGCGCGTGTTCGGCGGCGTGGATGCCGCCCGGGAGGTCGCCGCCGGCGAGCAACTGCTGCTCTATGTCGGGGGGCAGCGCGAAGTACAGCGCCTTCGTCTCCAGTTCCTGGGGCGGCATGTCGAGCGAGATGGTGTCGAGGGCTTCGCCGCGCTTGGCGTCCCGGCGCTGGTAGCCCGTGACCTGCGTCGTGAGTGTGATGTCCGCGAACCCGACCGGAACGTCGTCTCTGCCGAACGGCGTGCGTTCGTCGAGGTCTGCGTGCACCTCGATGTCCTTCTCGGTGAGCACCCGCGTGTAGTGGTCGGCCCACGTCGGGGAGAGCTTCGCCACGCCCCGGTCGAGGTCGAGGTCCGAGACCTCGTAGCGCTGGCCCTGGTGGTGGTAGATTGCGCCCGGGTGGGCGTCCCGCACCGCGTCCGCCTGTTCCAGGGTGGCGAGCGTGTCGTTGCTCGGGTCGAGCAACTGGACCTCGGCGTCGTCGATGGTGCGCAGGCTCATCTCGTGCTGGGGGCTGCCGTCGGTGTCGTCGACCCACCGCAGTCCGTACTTCGTCGCGCGCTGTTCGAGGTCCCCCGCAGATTCGAGGCGCTTCACTCGCTCCTCGAACCGCGGGAAGTACTCGCGGTCCTCGGGCTTCAGCCAGTTCTCGCTGGCCGCACACCGCAGGTGGTCGTCGAGCAGGAACTCGTTTGCGGGGTCGACCACCGCGCGCTCCGGGTCGCCGTCGAACAGCGCCCCCGGGTTGGCGGCGACGTACTGGTCGAGCTGGTCCTCGCCCGCGACGAGGACGACGGCGGCGTCGTCGGTGCCGCGGCCCGCCCGGCCGGCGCGCTGGAACGTGTTCATCCGGGTGCCGGGGTAGCCGTCCAGCAGGACGGCGTCGAGGCCGCCCACGTCGACGCCGAGTTCGAGCGCGTTCGTGCTCCAGACGCCCCGGAGGCTGCCGTCGTGGAGCCCGGCTTCGAGGCTGCGGCGGCGGTCGTCGGTCAGGGAGCCCTGATAGGCGGCGATGTCGTCTGCGAGGTCGTGTTCGCCGCGCTCGCGGAGGTCGTCGCTCGTCGCGGTGGCGTTGCGTTCGGCCCCCTGCCGGGAGCGCGTGAAGGCGAGCGTCTGGTAGCCCTCGGAGACGAAGTCCGCCATCAGGTGGCGGGTTTCGACGTGTGAGGAGCGCCGCCGTCCCTCCCCACCGTCCTGCTTCGGGGGGTTCCAGACGAACCAGTGCGTGTCGCCCGTGGCGCTGGTGTCCTCGTCGACGAGCCGGAACCCCGACTCGTCCTTGCCGGTGACGCGGCTGGCGTGCTCGACTGGGTTGCCGATGGTCGCCGAGCAGCAGACGAACTGGGGATCGGCGTCGAACCGCTCGCAGACCCTGCGGAGCCGCCGCAGCAACAGCGAGACGTGGCCGCCGAAGACGCCGCGGTACTCGTGGACCTCGTCTATCACGACCGTCTCCAGCCCCGAGAAGAACCACTCCCAGAGCCGGTGGGCGTGCGGGAGCAGGGCGTAGTGCAGCATGTCGGGATTCGACAGCAGGACCGTCGGCTGTCTGTCGCGGACGCTCCGCTTCTCGGATTTCGACAGCCGGCCGGTGTAGGTGTCGACCTGCACGCGGCTGCCGAACCCGAGGTCTCTCGCGAGGCCCGAGAGGGTGTCTGACTGGTCCGCGACGAGCGCGTTCTGCGGGCCGAGGTAGAGCGTGCGGCCGCCGTGGTCCATCGCGCGCTCGAACGCCGGCACCGTGTACGCGAGGCTCTTCCCGCTCGCCGTCGGGGTTGCGATGACCACGTCACGGCCGTCCCTGACCGCCTCGACAGCGTCTGCCTGATGTTCGTAGAGGGCGTCGATGCCCCGGTCGGCGAGCGCCGAGTCGAGGCGGCCTTCGACGTCGATGTCCCGCGTTCGGGCGTCGCGACCCGGGCGCGTTCGCTCGTCGACAATCTGGTCGACGTACCACGGCCGTCCCCGGAGCCAGTCGGCGAGGTCGTCCACAACTCGGGTAGGGAGCGCCGTCGGCAAACGGTTTCCGGTGGTCTCGTCTTCCGGGCGAGTCGCCGCTGTGCGTAGGCTGCCACCGTCCGGGAACCGTCTGGCCGCCAACGCGAATTCTGTCGGCTGAAGGCCACTAAGGGGCCGCTCCGAGTACGTGTGAGTGCCATGTCCGACGAGAAACGCCACGGCAGCGGCAGCGTCCAGCCCGGCGACACGTCCAAGCGCGTCGGGGCTGAGGTCGTGCGCGAGCGCGGCGGCGACCCAGAGGAGATTCGAGAGACGCTCATCGACGCCATCGGAGCCGAGTTCACGACGTACTACTACTACACGAACCTCCGGTGTTTCCTCGCCGGAGAAGAGGACCTCAAGGAGATTACCGAGGACGCGCGCCTGGAGGACCGCGCGCACTTCGAACTCGTGATGCCCCGAGTGTTCGAACTCGGCGGCAAACTCCCGAACGACATCCGGGATTTCGCCGACCGCGCGTCCTGCCCGGACGCCTACCTCCCCGACGACCCGACGCCGGCGAACATCCTGGAGACGCTGCTGGAGGCCGAGCGCTGTGCCATCCGGACGTGGGCGGAGGTCTGTGACATGACCCGCGACTGCGACCCCCGCACGTACGACATGGCCCAGCGCATCTACAACGAGGAGGTCGACCACGAGGCGTGGTTCATCGAACTCCTCAGCCGGGAGCGCGACGGCGAAGCCAACCCCGCCGGCCACTTCGCGCGCGGCGAACCCGGGGACGCGCCGTACTCCACGAACAACCGCATGAACGACTCGGCGTGACGGCGGCGACCCACGGGCAGACGCCGCCGAACGCGGCGTGACCTACACCGTCGAACTCGTCGTGCCCGAGGGCTGTGGCACCGACGCGGACGGCCAGTCAGTCGCCGTCGACGTTCGGGACGGCGAGTACGTGCTGTGGGCGGCCCGGAACGCCGGCGTCTGGCTGCCGGCGGACTGCCAGCAGGGCTGGTGCTGTCGCTGCGCGGGCTACCTGCTGTCCGGGTCCCTCGACCAGTCCGACTCGCGGCGGTACTACGACAGCGACCGGGACGCCGAACTCCACCTGCTCTGCACCGCGGTTCCGCAGTCGGACTGCCGCATCCTCGTCTGCCAGTACGAGGCGATGCTCGACGAGCGCGCGAGCCACGACCTCCCGCCCGGCCGGTCGAAGCGATAACTTCTTTCCCGCCAGCCGCCGGACTGCGAGACATGTTCCCGCGGCTGGACTACATCGAGTGGATCGCCGGCCGGCCGGAGGTCGCGCTCTACGACCTCGGGTCGAGTGACCTGCGCGGCGACCGCGACCACGAACCCACGGTCGTCCCAGCGCCCCTGGAGGGGCTCTCCGACCCGCCCGCCGGTGCCACGCTGGAGACACAGATTGCCGGCGAGTACGGCGTCCACCCGGAGCGCGTGCTGGTGACGCCCGGGGCGTCGACAGCGAACTTCGTCGCGACCGCCGCGGCGCTCTACCCCGACGCGGGCACGAACGGCGACGGTGAGCCGGACGACGGCGACAGCGACGAGGACGCAGCGCCGACCGCACTCGTCGAGAAGCCGGGGTACGAGCCGCTCGTCGAAGCGCCGCGCGCCATCGGAGGAACGACGAACCGCTTCCTGCGCCCGGAGGACGAGGACTACCTTCTCGACCCCGACCGGGTCGCCGCCGCCATCGACGAGCACACGAAGCTCGTTACGGTGACCAACCGCCACAACCCCAGCGGTCGGCTCGCCGACCACGACGCGCTCGCCGAGGCCGCTGCCGCCGCCGCCGACGCCGACGCGCGCCTCCTCGTCGACGAAGTGTACGCGCCGTTCGGTTCGGACACGGACGACGGCCCGTTCGGCGGACCGACCGCCGCAGACCTCGACGCCGCAGTCGTCACCGGGTCGCTCACGAAGCTCTTCGGGCTCGGCGACCTCTCCGTCGGCTGGCTGATCGCCGACCCCGAGTTCGTGGAACGCGCCCGCTCGGTCCTCTACCACCTCCCCGGGAACGCCGGCCCGAGTCGCGCGCTCGGGATGCGAGCGTTCCACAACGTCGACGCGCTCACGGAGCGCGCCCACGGACTCATCGCGGAGAACCACGCGCTCCTCGCGTCGTTCGTCGACGCCCACGACACGGTCGACGCAGTCGTCCCGGACGGCTCGACGTACGCGTTCCTCGACGTCGACGGCGTGGACGGCGACGAACTCGCGACTGCCGCCTGGGACGAGGGTGTGCTCGTCGCCCCCGGCCGGTTCTTCGACGACCGCGAGCGGGTCCGAGTGAGCCTCGGCCGCACCCCCGACCACTCCGCCGCCGCCCTCGACGCACTCGGCGGCGTCATCGCGGACCTCGACTGACCCTGCCCGCGCGGAGGCCAGTTGCGGGCGTCTGACGCCGGTCATCCGCGGCTTCAAGACTTAAGGTTCCCCCCGCGCAATCCACGTAGCATGGACGCAGACGCAGACGAGATTACGTCTCTGGTCGGCCGCGAGGTGTACTCCAACAACGGCGTGTTCGTCGGCGAAGTCGAGGACATCCAGCTGAATCTGGACGCCGAAACCGTCACCGGACTGGCGCTCTCCGAACTCAACCGCGACCTGTTCTCGCCCGAGATGACCGGCAAGAAGGGTGTCATTGTCCCCTACCGCTGGGTGCGCGCGGTCGGCGACGTCGTCCTCATCAACGACGTCGTCGAGCGCTACGACACGGGCGAACCGGAAGACGAAGTCGCGGTCTGAACCGTCGACGCCGCTGCTCTCTCACTGCTGTGCTGCGACGTACTCGACGCCGAGTTCGTGCAGCGCCGGGTGCGGCACGGCGTGCGGGCGAGCGTCCTGGACCTCGTGGAGGGCGTCCACGAACGGACGGCTCTCGGCGACCGCGAGCGCCGCCGCGGCGACCGCGCTGCTCCGCGAGACGCCGGCTTCACAGTGCACGAGCAGCGACCCGTCCCGCGCGAGCAGTCGACGTGCGGTGTCGACCGCGGCCGCGAACGCGGCCCAGTCGTTGTTCGCGTCGTCCGTCAGCGGCCGGTGGTGTGTCGTCGCCGGCTGTGGCGTCTCGGTCAGCGACAGCACGTGCTCGAAGGTACGCTCGCAGTCGGGTGACGCCGCGGTGGCGTTCCCGAGGAAGCAGTTTCTGTCGCCGAGCCGCCGCACGACCGGCGTATCGTTGACGTAGCCGAAGGGACGGACGAACAGTTCAGCTCGGGGGTCGTCGCCGTCAGGTGTCGAGTCGTCGCTCATCGAGAGGCGGTGCCGACGACCGCAACGCGCCGTCAGTTCCCGTTGCTCCCGCTCTCGGACTCGACGCCCATCGCGTCGAAGAGCTTCCGCGTGACCGCCTCCTCGGTGAGTTCCAGCAGCGTGTTGCGGTTGTCCTCGGTCGTCTCGATGCCGGTGAAGATGCCGAGCGGAATCTCCGCGCTGGCCTGCGTCGAGTGACCGGCGGACTCCCCGATGTCGACGAACGCGTCGGCGAGCACGCGCCCGATGTTCAGTCGGATGTCCTTCGAGCGCGCGGCGAGGTAGATGGTGTCCTCGACGATGCCGAACACCGCGGTGGTCGTGATGCCCTCCAGATTCAGGAGCTGGCTGGCGGCCTGCGAGAGCGCGTCCCGGTCGCTGATGAACCCCGCGTTCGACACGAGGTGGCTGCCCTGAACCTCGCGGCTCGCGATGGCCTCGGCGAGCACGTCGAGGGTCTCCGGGCTCATGTTCGGGGACTCCACCTGTTCGAGGGTGTCGTGGTCCGCGAACGGGTAGAGGTACGCCGCCGCCGTGAGGTCCGCCGGCGTCGTGTCCCGGCGGAAGTCCAGCGTCTCCGCGCGGATGCCGTACAGCAGCGCGGTCGCGACCGCCTGGCTGACGGAGAGGTCGAACTCCTGGATGTACTTCGTGAGGATGGTGGAGGTCGCGGAGACGTTCGGGCGGACGTCTGCGAACTCCGCCTCGATGTCGCCCTCGAACTCGAAGTGGTCGATGAAGATGTCGACGTCGCGGTCTACCTCGACCTCGCCGGCCTTCGCCGGGTCCACGAGCGCGACGGTCTCGTAGTCGTCGATGTCCACGTCGCCGTAGTGCGTCAACTCGATGTCCAGCAGATTCACGAACGCGCGGTTCTCCTGGTGGCCGATGTCCCCGAAGTAGAGGATGTCCGCCTCCACGCCGAGGTGGCCGGCGATGGCCTGCAGCGCGGCCGCGGCCGCAATCGAGTCCGGGTCAGGGTTGTCGTGTGTGACGATTGCAAGCCGGCCCTCAGTCGCCGACACCACGTCGCCGAGCTGGCGGGCCTTGTATTCGAGCTCGCCGGACTCCAGCGCGCGCAGCGCCGCGTCCGAGATGACCGACGACGGATTGATGACGACGTCCGCCCCGAGCTCGGTGAGCTCGTCACTCGTCACTGGGTCGCTCGCACGCACCACCACGAACTGGTCGTCGTTCCGGCCGCGGATGTTCTCCACCGCGGCCTCGTTGGCGTCGACGTCCGACGCCATGATGAGGACGACGTCGCGGTCCTCGACGAGTCCCGCAACCGCCTCGTCCCGGACGTCCGCGACCTGTGCGTTCAGGTCTTGATCGCGGAGCGCCTCCACCCGCGACTCGTCCTTGTCGACGATGAGGACGTCTTTCCCCCGTTCGACCAACTCCTCTGCGACGGCGTGCCCCACGCTGCCACAGCCAAGAATGGCGTACGTGGACATCGAGGAGATGGTGGCCCGGCTGCTCATGTTGTGCCCGAATTGCGGAGGCCGTCACTTACCCTTTCCGACCTCCCGCAGTCACGCGGCACGCAACGCTCAACTGTCGGGCATCAGTGTCACTGAGCGCGTGTCCGTGCTGACGGGCTGGTTGGCCAACCACATCATCTCAACGCACCTACTGGTACCGTCGGCCGGTGATTGTTCCGAATCAGAACGTATTTTAGTATCACCCGGCAAGGACTGGATGCGTTCGGGCCGGTAGCTCAGTCTGGCAGAGCGACGGACTCTTAATCCGTCGGTCGCGTGTTCAAATCGCGCCCGGCCCGCTTTCTCGAAGACGGATACTGAGTCAGGCTGCTAGCGGCTTGGCTGTTACTTTGTAGGGTTTCGGGATTAGACGGTACAGATACGCTCGTTTTTCGACGTTAGTTCGTTTCGAGGTACAGGAGTTATTGCTTTGTTCGCTCAATTACCACGACCGGATACGTATGTGTATATTCTCTTCCGTCAACAATGAGGGACACATCGACGGTGTCTGGGAGATAAGTGCGTAGCGCGTCTTGTGGAATCCTCGGTGTTTCGGTAACGTCAGCGACCGCATATCGCTCCCATACGACTGCTATTTGTAGCGTTGAGTTCTCATAGGAGGCCGTAGAAATGTGCTCCAGAGACTGGTTCTGGAAGTGAGTATTGAGGGCACCATTAACTTGGCTCGCTCCAACTGATGGGGCTGTATATTTGAGCCACGTGTCCGCATCCGCAGTCCCGTACACTGGCTCCGTCACCCTCTCTCCTGACGTGGTATTCTCCTCAACCCGATACTCCTCTATGTATTCGATGGTGTCGTTCTTCTCGTGGTACGTGTACGTCTCGTTCAGTGTCTTTGTTACGGTAAGCGTGCTATTCATCGGTTCGGCTGGCAATTCCGACTCAGCCGTAGTGTGGGCACTTGTCGTCTGTGGGCCATCCCCGATTGGGGTTCCAAGACACCCGGCCGTCACCAAGATAACAAAGAGGGCGACCAACAATTTTGACCGCGAGGACGTGTGCATATTCCACCTCGATGACAGTAAGTGAAACGCTTTGTGGGGAGTCAGAAAACTAACCCTACGCACACCCACCTAGATCGTGTTCCATACACGAAGATGTGAAACGAACCTGTCCATAGACATTCTTGTCGACTTCTGTCACATACCACTAAGCTTCCGTAGAGAGTGTGACGCGTGGGAGAAAAGACACGCAACAACGGGATGCCGGACTTGCCGATTATTTGCGGTAATCTTTGCTGACTACAGAGGACGACACAAAACTTTCATCTTAGCTGCAACAATCACGCAATATGGCTTCTTCATCCCGATTGGTCCCCATGCTGCTGGCGGTGGTATTCCTGACTGCTGGTTGTCTATCGCCGGCCGCGGCACCTCAAGACTCGCCATCGACGACCGACACTGTTCCAACGACGACTGAACCGACGACAAGCCGAACAGTAACCACGACGGTCTGTGGATGGAGTTGTTTGGACGACCAACCCGACCCACACCACTCTGTGCAGTTGGAGAATAACTGGAACCAGCGTGTAGATGTCCACGTGCGAGTCATCCGTAGCGGCACGAACACGACAGTCCACAACGAGACCTACGCTCTCGAACCCGGTTCGGAACGCACTGCATACGACGTTGCGGAGATTGAGCCGGAGGGAATCGAGACCTTCGACGTTGCCATCACAGCGCTGAATACTACCGAGAATACCGAAATCCGAACCACCAAATGCTTCGGCAACGCGTTCGCACGAATCCGAGATGATGGAGCACTCTTCGCTTCGTACTCCATCTGCTAGCTGCCGTTGCGGACAGCTCGCAGACGGTACTGACCAAGTTCGGCCGTTCGATTACCGGTCCACTACGTGCTAGGTTCGCAGCTCGTATTCAGACGGGATTCGAGGGCTTGCTTCTATCACCGTTCCTGCTGGATGCCCTGTTCGGTACCGTCAAGTGCTTCTTCGACCACTCTTCGGGATGAACACTGATGCCGCTGGGCGAGACAGTCAGCGCGATTGCGCTCGACGCGACGGCAGCAGGCCTGCTGGGCTGGACGACTCTGACGGTCTACCGGAACCGGAATCGTCCGAACGCCTCCATGTTCGCGTGGACCATCGGTGCGCTGACTGCGTGGGCTGTCGCGGCTCTCGGTGGCGAGTTCGGCGGATTGCTCTGGGGGCAGCAGGCGGCCGACGCGATCGAGTTCACGAGTCTCTTCCCGGCGTTGTTCGCTCCCGTCGCGTGGACTGTCTACGTCCTCGGGTATGCTGGTCGAGGCACGAAGTTGACGCGTCGGCGACTGCTCATCCTCTCCGGTGCGGCCCTCCCCGTCGTCTTCGGCATCGCGATAATGGCTGTCATCGTCTCGGACCCGGCCGAAGCTAAGGGGAGTTTGATACTGGCTGTGTTGCTGTCGCTGCTCGCCGCCGCGCTCTTCTACATACTCGCGTCACTGGTCTACGGCTCGTTCGTGCTCGCTCGGCTCGGCTACCGGCATGCGGCGCTTCCGACGGCGCAGGTCGTGGCGCTACTGGGCGCGATAAGCGGACCGTATCTGGATACCGTGCTCGGGAGACAGGGCATCGTCGACAGCGGCGCGACCACCGGGCTGCTGGTGTCTGGTGTGCTGTTCACGCTTGCGGTGCGCCGATATCCGGTGCTGACTGGGTTTCCAGCGTCCGAGTCCGTCGCACGGACCCGCGTCGTCGAATCGCTTCAGGAGGCCGTCGTGGTACTCAGCTGGGAGGGGAAAGTGGTCGACGCCAACGAGTCGATGGCGCAACTCTTCGGCGCGTCGACAGAGGACGTAGTGGGGGAGCCGGTTCAGTCCGTTGCGGACGGTCTGGCGGACGCTGACCTCTCATCGGGTGAGACCGGACTCGTGACACTCACTACAGTGGACGGTCGCCGCCGGTTCCAGTACAGCGTGTCGGCTGTCGATGCGCAGAACGAAGACCCAGACGAGGCCGACCCGGTGGCTCGCGCAGTCGTTCTTCGAGATGTGACCGAGCGGCAGACGAGGGAGCAGCGCCTCACCGTCCTCAATCGTATTCTACGCCACAACGTCCGGAACCAGCTCGACGTCGTCCTCGCGAACGCCGGGCACGTCAGCGAGGAGCCATTACGGACCGGAATTCGTGACAGCGCGACCGAGCTCGTCGAACTCAGTGACAAAGCCAGAGAGGCAGAGCGGATAATGGACACGAGTACGGGGAGGCCGGAGCGCGTCGATCTCGTCGCTGTTGTCAACGATGTCGCGGACGAATACCGGTCGGAAGCGACCGACCGTGAGGTAACCGTCGACAGTCCGAGTGAGGTATCGATTCTGTCGCATCGAACGGTCGTCCGCACGCTGATTTCGGAGGTCGTCGAGAACGCAGTGACACACACGGAGGAGCCGCCAGCTCGTGTCGAAATCACTGTCCGAGCGAGCGGAGAGCAGATGGTAGCGGTGGTCGTCGCGGACGACGGTCCGGGTATCCCCGACCACGAGCGGGAGGTGCTGTTCGAGGAGACGGAAGCACAGCTCAAACACGGCCACGGCATCGGGCTCTGGCTCGTCAAATGGAGCGTGACGCGACTCGGCGGCGAGATCTCCATCGAAGCGAACGACTCCGAAGGCAGTGTCGTCCGTGTGCGTCTCCCCCGTGGTGAGACTCCGCGTCGAACACGGCGGTGAAACGCGCCAGATTGGGGCGGGCGAGGCCGGCGTGTCTACCAAATTCTCTACCCCTGCAACACCACGTCGCTTCTTAACCCCCTGGGGGTCGCAGCGCCACAAGATGCCCAACCGCCGCCTGATCGGCTCCTCCACTATTCGCCGTCTCTCCCGGCTGGACCCGAGACGAGCCCTCCTGTTCGCGAGTATCGCAGGCGGGCTGCTGGTGCCGCTGTACTTCTTCGTGCTTGCACCGACCACGTACCTCGGCTGGGATTTCCACGCCTACTACGCCGCTGCGTCGGCAGCACTAACTGGCAGCTCCTTCGTCGGCGTCGACACCGGCATCACGGGCGTGACGTACGTCTATCCGCCGCCGTCTGTGCTCGTGTTCCTCCCGCTGGCCCCAGTCGAGAACTGGCTGGTGGCGTTCGCGCTCCAGTCAGTGGTCAACGTCGCTGCTGCGCTCGGCGTCGCGGCTCTCGTCGTCCACGTCGTCGAGCGCCAGCGGGGTCGGCTTCCGAGTTCGGACCGCCTCCTGATTACCGGATGTTGTGTCGGCAGCGCGCCGGTCGCCGCCTCGCTCGGCCTCGGCCAAGTCGACACACTCGTCGCACTGGCCCTAGCGTCCGCGTTCCTCGCTCTCGAGTACGGCCGGGAGTCAGCCGCTGGGACCCTGCTCGGAGCCGCAGCACTCGTGAAAATGTTCCCCGCGGCTCTGGGCGTGTGGCTCCTCTATCGGCGTGCTTGGCGGGCGCTTGCCGCCGCGACTGCGACGGGCGTGACTGGGCTCGCGGTCGGTGCCGTCCTCTTCGGCGTCGACTCCTACCGGCGCTTCCTGACGGTACTTGCCTCCCGGAGCCGCCTCGACGCCTTCGCCGAGACGGTCTCCCCGAACTTCTTCGCGATGTCCCTGTCGCGGCCGCTCTCACAGCTGTTACCGCCCGTCCCGCCGGTGACGTACATCGTGGTTTCGGTGCTGCTAGTGACACCAGTTCTGTGGCGCGCCGCGAACAGCGGAGCGACGGTCGCCGACCGCCTCGCGACGTTTCTCGCGTTCCTCACCGCGATACTGGTCGTGTCCCCGGCGTCGAACACGACGTACGTTCTCTACCTGTACTTCCCCGTGCTCTGTCTGTTCTACCTCGACACTGGTCGTCACCAGCCGCTGCTCTTCGCCGGGTTCGCTGCGCTCTCGTTCCCGATACAGCCAGCCCAGGTCAGCGCGGTGCTGGCCGCGGCCGGGACGCCGACGGCCGTCCAGCAGTCCGTCTCGGCGGTCGCAACGTCGTCGCTCACGGTGGTCTCTGTCCCGCTGCTCGGCTGCCTCTCGATACTCGCGTGGTGTGGGGCGCGCGGGTTCGACACCGCGCAGACGCGCCACTCGGGTGCCGTGTCGAAGGCGGACGACTGACGAGCGAGACGGCCCGCGTCACGCCGACTGACGGTTCCCAGACGCAGTGAGACGAACGGTGACGACGCTCCCCGACGGGTCGTTCTCCTCGAAGTCGACTGTGCCGCCCAGCCGTGTGACGGCCCACGTCACGAACCAGAGCCCGATACCGTGGCCGTGTTCGAGTTGCGTTTCGGTCCCGGACGCGAGCACTGCGCGCTCCTCCTCGGGGATTCCCGGACCGTCGTCGGCGACGACGATTTCCGCCCACTCGCCGTCACAGTCACGGACGACGACCTCGACTGCGACCGAATCGCTGCTGTGGACGAACGCGTTCTCGACGAGTTCGACGAGAACGCGCCGAACCACCGACCGGTGTGACTGGACGACGGGCTCGTCGACAGACGTGACCGAGACTGTGCCCGCGTACTCACCGGTCCGAAACTGGTCGGCGACTGTGGCTGCCACGTCGGCCAGCCGAACCGGCTCCGAGTCGTCGGTCACCGAGTTCATCACTTCCTCCGCGTCCCGGGCTTTCGACGCGACGTCCAGCGTCTCCCGCACGTTGTCCGTAATTCCTTCGCGCATCTCGTCGTCGGTCACGCGGTCGGCGTACGCCAGCGCGGCATCCAGATTGTTTCTGACGTTGTGTCGCAGGATTCGATTGAGCACCGTCAATCGCTGCTGGCGGGTCACGCTCCCCGTCACGTCCCGCAGCAGCAGCGTTCGCGCGACCTCTCCCGCGTCGCCGTCTGACGCGTCGGTGACGGCGGAGACGCTGTACTGGAAGCGGCGGCGGCCCCGCGCCGTCTGCAGTGACACTCGCCCTGTCGCGCCCGCCGCGAGGTCGGTGTCGGCGAGCCCGCCGACGACCCCGTGGACGGACTCGCCGACCATCGCGTCCGCGGTGGTTCCGAACCACTCGGCTGTCGTGTCGTTCACGTCGAGCACGTGGTCGTCCCAGTCGAGGACGAGGACGGCTTCCTGGAGCGTTTCGACGACTCGGGTCCGGGCGACGTGGTCGGCTTCCGGGAAGCCCGACGCGACCGGGTAGCGGCGGACTGCGGCGACCAACAGCAGGCCCGAGGCGAGCAGCCCGATGTCCGTACCCCTGAGAACCGACCCGTCCCACAGCACGACGAGGAGATAGGGTGCAGTGATGCCCCCGGTCACGACAGCCACCTGTCGCTCGGCGATTCGCGGGTGGCTCCACCCGAATCTGACGAGACGGTACACCCCGTATACGAGGAGGGCAACGGCGTGGAACAGTATCGTTCCGAACAGCGGGGCGAGCAGCACCTCGGCCGACTCTCCCGGTTCCATGACGGCGAGAACGACCCCACTCAACACGGCCGGAACCACCAGCGGGACGAACAGCGCGACCCGCCACACGTTCAGTCCGCTCCCGCGACCGGTGTAGCTGAGCGCGTACACGACCCAGACGCCGGGGAAGACAATCCCGGCACCGAGATGACCGAGGGAGAACACAGTCGAGACGACGTCGAGTTCGGACAGGACGGGGAGTACACTCCCGAGTGCGAAGAGCGCCCACACCGTTAGCAGGCCGAGCACTGCGAGCAGCGGGCCCGCGCTCGGTCGCTCGCGGTTCTGGGCCGTCCGCCACGTGCCGTACCCGAACAGCGCACTGGCTGTCGCGAGTGCAGTGACCGACGCGAGCGTCGAGAGGAGGGCCATCGCTTCTGGTTCGAGTCAGAACTGACTCGCAGTGCCGACAAGAAGCTGGTGGTTAGGGACAACTCTGAACGGAGTGGCTCACGGGCTCGCTCGCTGGCGCTGAAACAGCGGGTCTGGATTTATCCGGCGGCCCGCAGTGCGATAGCGTATGGACGTCTCACAGTTCACGTCCGAACACGGACCGACGGAGAGCGACGAGCAGTTCCAGCTCGAGAACCAGTACCTGCTCGACGTCGCCGTCGACGGGAGCTTGGTGGCAAAAGCAGGGTCGATGGTGGCGTTCACGGGAGACCTCTCGTTTACCGGCTCGGCCTCAGCCGAAGGCGGAATCAAGGGATTCCTCAAGGAAGCCGCGAGCGGCGAAGGGACGCCGGTCATGACTGTCGAGGGGCAGGGAGACGTCTATCTCGCGGACCAGCAGAAGAAGATACAGGTCCTGCAGCTCGACGCCGGTGAGGCCATCACAGTCAACGGCGAAGACGTACTCGCGTTCGAGGACGGCGTCGATTACGAGATCAGCACCATCGACAGTCTGGCCGGCTCGTTCGCAGGCGGCTTCACCAACGTCTATCTCGAAGGCCCCGGGACAGTCGCGATTACCACGCACGGTGACCCGGTCGTTCTCGAACCGCCGGTGTCGACCGACCCGAGCGCGACGGTCGCGTGGAGTGGCGTCTCACCCGAGGTCGAGGTGAACACGAACCTCTCGGACATGGTCGGTCAGGAGTCCGGTGAGCGCTTCCAGATGGACTTCGACGGTGCCAGCGGGTTCGTCGTGGTCCAGCCGCACGAGGAACTGTAGCCTGTCGGCCGTCGAGGCTCTGCTCTCCGCGAACGTAGGAGAGACAGAGACGCGTTTCCACCCCGGTCTGGTGTCGTCGCGGTTCGTTTCCGGGGCTGTTGCAGACTCGGAATCATGGAGTAACGTTAAATGAGGCTCCCCGTTCAACGCTGACGTATGCCGAGTGGCGCTCTCGTGCCGCAGCGGACGGCGGCGGTCGATACCGAGGGAGGGACTGCGTGATGACCGCCGACGAGCGCGTCTCGATTCCCATCGACGCGCTTCCGCAGCCAGTCGTGCGCTACACCGAGGCAGACGACCGACTGACGGTCACAGCGACCAACGACGCGTTCGGGGACGCGTTCGGAGACGCTGCGGCTGGAACGCCGATTGAGGACCTGCTTGCGACACTGAGCGCGAGTGACAGCCCCCCAGTCGACCGAGTCGTCCGCGGGGACAGCGTGGAGACGACGCTCAGCACGCAGGACGGGACGCAGACGTACCACCTGCAGCGGTCTGTCGGCGAGCAATCCGGCCCGTTTCTGGTGTTCTCACCGGTGGAACGCGAGCGAGCAAGCGGTGATTCGGTGGGTATCGGGACCGTTGCGAGCGCACTCACGCACGACCTCCGGAACCCGCTGGACGTGGCGAAGGCGCGGCTTCGAGCGGCCGAAGAGACGGGAGACAGCGAGCACTTCGACGCCGCGGCCCGGGCTCACGACCGAATGGAGCAACTTATTCAGGATGTTCTGACGCTCGCACGCGGGGACGCGGTCGTGCAGCCGGAACCGGACGTCGACGTGGCCGAAGCAGTCGCCGACGCGTGGGAGTCGGTCGATACGCAGTCGGCCGAACTCGACAGCACCGACGCGCTCCCACGAGTGACTGCCGACCCGGGACGCGTCCGCCGAGTGTTCGAGAACCTGTTCCGGAACGCTGTCGAACATGGTTCGACACGCAATCGGACTGCAGAGCAGTCCGATGACGCCGTAGAGCACGGCTCGACGAGTCCTGACTCGCAGGCTCGGCAGGACGCTGTCGAACACGGTCACCGCGACGGGGCCCGCGAGCGACAGACCGACGACGGGAGCGCGGCGATTACGGTGACCGTCGGCGCGCTCGAGAACGGCGTCTACGTCGCCGACGACGGCAACGGGATTCCACCGTCCGAACGGGAGACGGTCTTCGAACCGGGGTACACGCGAACGGAACAGGGAACCGGGCTGGGCCTGGCAATTGTCGAACGCATCGTCGAGGCGCACGACTGGCAGGTCTCGGTCACCGAATCCGAACACGGCGGTGCGCGCTTCGAAATCCGATGCTGAACGCTAGCACGACTGACACGGGTCGACTGCTCACAGAGGCCGGTTGCGATGGATGACCACCTTCGCGGTGCGCCAGTCGGCGTTCTCGAAGTGAACGAGGACGGCATCATCGCAGCGGCCAACGACGCCGTCCGGGACACCCTCGTTACGGATAGTCCAGTCGGGGACGCCCTCTCGGACGCGTTTCCGCAATCCGTCGAAGACCCCCTACGCGCCGCGTTCGCCGACGAATCCATCGACGAGACCGACTTCGAGCAGTACTATCCCGGACCCGACAAGTGGCTCTCGGTGACGGTGGTGCCGGGCGAAACGACTGCGGCCGTCTACGTGGCCGACGTGACCGACCGGCGGCGTCGCGAACAAGCGATGAGCCGCCTCCGGGCGGAACGCGACCGCACCGCCGTCGTCGAGGGGGTGCTCGCAGACGTGCTCCGGGGGCTCGTCGGTGCGCAGTCCCGTGACGAGATTGCGGACGCAATCTGTGCGGCATTCGGTGCGGCCGAACTGTTCACGGTCGCGTGGGTCGGCGAGCGCGCGGTCGATGGCGACGAACTCGAAGTCCGTGCTGCTGCGGACGACACCGAGAGAACGTTCGACGCCGTCCGTGACGCGCTCGCGGACAGCGAGCAGACCCCGGAGGAGGTCGCCGTCGACACGGGACAACTGGAAGTCCGACAGGAACTCCCCGAGAACCCCGAGGTGCCGAGACCGGTACGGCGAGCGGCGTTCGCAGACGGCGTCCAGTCGGCGCTGGCCATCCCGCTCCGATACGGGTCGAACGTCCACGGCGTCGTCGGCGTCTACACGGACGAGTTCGACACGGTGTCCGAGCGCGAGCGCACCAGCTTCGAGACGCTGGGGGAGGTCGCTGGGTTCGCCGTGACCGCAGCGCGGAACCGGAGTCTCTTGCTCTCGGACACGGTGACAGAGGTCGTCTTCGACGTGAGTGACACGGCATTGGCGTCGCTGAGTCGACGTGCCGACACGACGCTTAGTCTCGATGGGCTCGTCGCCGAGCAGGCGGACGAACTCCTGTGCTACGTCTCGGCGGACGACGCGAACGCGGCCGCGGTGGCGGCCGCTGCCGAAGAGACGGCGGGTATCACTCGCGGCCGCGTCGTCGGAGCCGACCCCAGCAGCCGACTAGAACTCGCGGTGACCGGGAAGACCCCGCTGGTGACAGTCACCTCGCTCGGGGGCACGGTCCGAGCCGCGGAATTCGAGTCCGGGAGTGGCCGCCTCGTCGTCGAGCTACCGGCGAGCAGTGACGTTCGACGGATGGTGCACGCGGTCACCCGAGAGTACGACGTGAGCGTCACAGCGAAACGCGAACGGGAACACTCGGTGTCGACGAGCAGGGAGTTCCGCGACGAGGTCGGTGACGAGCTGACTGAACGCCAGGAGACGGTGCTCCGGACGGCGTACTTCGCCGACTACTTCGAGTCACCGCGTGGCAGCACCGCCGAGGAGGTCGGTGATTCGCTGGACATCACGGGGTCGACGCTGCTCCACCATCTCCGTACCGGACAGCGGAAGCTCCTCGACGCGTACTTCGAGGCTGACGGCGAACGCCAGTGATTCAGAGTTTGCCGCGGTCGATACTCTCGAACGCGTCGAGCGCACTGGTGTCGTTGAGGAGTCGGCCCACGCGTTCTCGCAGCGTGTCCGCGCGTGTCGACACCGACTGGTAGCCTTCGTGGTTCGTGCGTGTCTCCGGCGGCAGTTCGGCTTCGATGACCTCGCGTTTCGATTGCGCGCTGAAGTACTCGCCGAGCAGGTCGTACGCGAGCACGCGCCGCTGCTGGTCGACTGCGTCCCGGAGGTCTTCCTGGTCGACCGGCTTGCAGAGGTAGTCGTCGAACGGCAGTTCCAGGACGTCGAGCTCCGGGTCGATCGCGGTGACCATGATGACGCGACCCCGGTAGTCGCGGTCGTCGAGTTCGGCGAGCACCTCGTCGCCCGACAACCCCGGCATGCGACGGTCCAGCAACACGACGTCTATCGTTTCGTCCTCGACGACGGCGAGGGCGTCTCTGCCGTCGTACGCGGTCTCGAACGAGCAGAACCCACGGAGGCGGAGCGCGTACGCGTCGGCCACTTCTTTCTCGTCGTCGACGACGAGAGCGCGCACGTCCGCGGAGGATTCGGAGTCCGTCATGCTGGCAGGGCTGTTGTCGTACTGTCGACTCTCTGTGACTATAACTGGTTGGCTTTTCCTCACAGGGGCCGTCTGCATAACTAGAGTGCGCTGCGTTCCGCAGTCTGGATAGCTGGCAGCAGAACCCAACTCGATCTCCGCCGTCCAACGTAGTATGTCGACTCACGCTACGCTGCGCGGTCCGAGTCAGGAGACGCAGGCCACCCAACCAGACCCGTCGACCGAGGAGCTCCTCGACCTCTTCGGCGACGAACACACGCGCCAGACGCTCGAAGCCATCGCTGCCGCACCCAAGTGCGGGCAGTCGATTGCCGAGGAACTCGACGTCTCCCGCGCGACCGTGTACCGTCGCCTCAACACGCTCGTCGATGCCGGACTCGCCACAGCCGAACTCACTGTCGCCGAGGACGGCAACCACCGAAATCGCTACGAAGCGACTGTGAACAGCGTCTCGGTCACGGTCGACGACGGGGAACTCGAAGCGACGGTCGACGGGTAGCGGCGGTGTTCTTCTGGCCGAGTCTTCTCGTCGACCCGGCTGGGTCACCTCGGCCTCGGTGTCCACCGATTAGAGGACGACGAGCATCACGTACCCCGCGACGACCGCGACCGCGGTCCAGAAGAGATACTGCGTTACGATGTCTTTCTGTTCGGCGCTGAGGTCGTCTATCGACACTACCCGGGACTTGTCCTCGACGCGATTCAATCTTCCCCCGACGACGTTCCTCCTCGTCTACCGGCGAGTGATACTCCCACGCTCGACGCGGCCGAGAGAACCCTGACAAGCTGTGTCCGTCGCTGTTGCTGGGTCTGAAACCACGCTCGGGAGCTTGTTATCCAGCATACCCTACCCTCTCGTGTGACCGGCTCCCCAGACACGTCTCCGCGTTCGACCAGCGACAGTGGCGAGACGCAACCCAACCAGAGTCGACGCCGGTTCGTACTCGGTGTCGGTGCTGCGATGGCAGCAGCGGCCGGCTGTCTCGGCCGTGAGGACACCGACGGCGACAGCACAACCGATAACGCCACGACAGCGTCGTTCGACCCGGCGACTGACCTCCCGTACGGCGAGTGGCTGAGGACCGCCGCCGACGACTTGTTGTTCGCGTACGCCGACCTCGACGCCGTCCCGACCATCGGGTCCGATGCAGCGCTCGACGAGTCACTCGAAGACCCGCTGGTCACGTACCCGCTGCGACTGAATCAGGCAGTGATCGGTCTCGGCCAGCTCCAGCTCTCGTTCGCCGGGCTCACGTCTGCGATCTCCTCCGAGACCGAATCAGAATCGACGGTCAGTGAGGTGACTGTACTCGACCGGACAATCGTCGCTGAGGGGGCGTTCGCCACCGATACCCTCGACGAACGGTTGGTCGAACCCACAGACCAGACGTGGGGTATCGCCTACGAGCAGACCGACCAGGTGCAGGGCTACGACCAGTACGAGCCCGCCGAGATTCCGGATTCGTTCGACGACGACCCGCCGGTGGTCGCCGTCTCACCTGAGGCGGTCGTTGTCGGTCCAGACGCCAACCGCGTCCAGGCGCTGATCACTGGTCGGAACGGACGAGACGCTGGCTTCTTCGAGGCCGACGAGACCCTCGCGCAGTTATTCGAACTCGCGGGCGCTGGTGACCTCGTGGTCGGTGAAATCGGGGCGCGCAGCGACCGTTCGCTCGGTGTCAGAGAGACGTTCGATGGCGAGCTCCACTTCGAGCCGCGTGCGGGCGAGGACAGCCTCGCGTCACTCGCCTTCGGCGACAGCGGGGACACCGTCTCCTCGCAGTTCGCGCTCAGTGCCGACGACCGCACCGAGGACAGACGGGACACGATCGAGTCGCGCTTCGGGACGGCAGCCGTCGAAGACTCGGTGTCTGTCAGTGCAACCGACGGCCGAATCACGGTGGACGGCACGTACACGCTTCAGCGCCTGGGGCTGACGAACGGCCAGCGTTCCGAATCTGGGGCGCTCTCGCAGGAGGACGCTGCTGAACTGGTCTCTCCGGACGCGCTGGCCTTCCAGTACGAACCGCCCGGTGAACAGCAGTTCGGCGAGCTCTGGGTGTCAGTCACCGAAGAGACCGACGCTGCGGCGCTCCGGGTCGACGCTGCGTCGGGCGGCTACACTGAGATTCAGCCGCAGGACCGCCCCATCGGGACCGGGGACAGTGTCGCCGTTCAGGTCGACCCCAACGGAGACTCGGTGACCGTCTCCGTGGTCGACGACGACGGGGCCGCAGGGGAACTCACGTCACAGTCCGTTCCGACCGACGAACTGTCCGAGACGGCAGCCAGCCGGGCGGTTCCGACAGACGCCCTGTCGTTCAGCTACGAATCGCCCAATTCCGGTGAGTACGGCTCACTGACTGTCGAGGTCGTCGCAGACGTCAGTGCCGAGACGCTCGTCGCACGGCCACAGAACGCACCGGGTGTCTTCACCGACCGCACAGGGTCGCTGGCCAGCGACAGCCCCGTCGAAACCGGCACCACGCTCGAGACGGCAGTGAGCCCGGACGGCGACGAGGTGACCGTCTACGCGACAGTCGACGACGCTACCGGCGTCGTCGCTCGGTGGCAGGGGCCCGAGTGAGCACCGGTGCATCGAGGCTCGCAGAGACTCCCTAAATCGGCGCTATTCCACCGACAATACTGGCTAGTGGCGGAACCCGGACAATACCCCCCATTATCGGTGAGAACGGCTACCACGAAGAAAGCGAGTACGGAACCGGCTACTGGTCCGTCTGAACAGTATCCGGCATAAAGTTCTTTTCGTCGTTTGGTTTCATGATTGTATAATGCCCCTCCAACTATCACGCAGAGAGCTGCTTGGTGTCGCCGCAGGTGGGATAACCACCCTTGCAGGCTGTGCTCGTTTCGGTAACGAGACAGACACAGCAACGCTATCGGAACCCGAATTTGGCACTACTGACTCGGTTTGGCCGATGTTAAGCCAGAACCCGGCAAATACGGCATTCGCTGACATACAGTTTCCTGAAACAGACTTCCAGAGTCAACAGCTCTGCACCGCAGGAAACGCCGACCGTACTGACGCACCAATCCTCGCAGGTCAGAACCTCCTCATATCCCGAACAAGCGATGGCGACGGGTCGGGTGGGGTCTTCGGGATCGACCCCGAAACAGGAGACGAAAACTGGCAGAATTCAGACCACGTTAGCTACACGACGCCATCTGTCTATGGCCAGACAGCCATCTTCTCTGGGAGCGGAACGACCGCTGCACTGGACGTAAATTCGGGTGAACTCCACTGGGAACAGTCAGTCGGCGGTAGTGGGTTTTACAAGACACACCTGAAAGTTGAAGACAGTATCATCGTCAGTACCGGGTCAGGGCAGAATCTTGTCGCCTTGGACGCATACACGGGTGATAAACAGTGGTCGTCTCCTGAGCTCGGTGTCGTCTTCGGACTAGCAACCCTCGGAAGCAAAGTGGTTGCCGCCCGGTCGTCCAACGACGAATCTGGCTTGGTTGCCATCGATACCAGCTCAGGTGAAATCGACTGGACAAACAACACAACGTCAGCTGTTAGTCAACCAGTCGCAGCAAGTGGCTTGGTTCTCCATACCGACGTTGTGACCGGCGTGCTGCACGCCTTCGATATAGAGACCGGAGAACAGGAGTGGCAGTATTCGACTGATAGTGATGCTAGTGCTCCTCCTGCTGGTGATGCTAATGCTCCTCCTGCTGGTGATGCTAATGCTCCTCCTGCGGTTGATACTGATGCTGGCCGTGTATTCCTCCCTGTGTCGAACATCGGACTGCACGTGCTGGATTTACAGACAGGCGAACGGCGGTGGTCTGCGGAAGCATTTGGATCATCGAAACAACCAGTTGTCACGGAAAATTCGGTCCTGGTTTGTGCAGCGGTGGAAATTTCCCAAGTGTCGCGTTCCGACCGGACGACAACAGCAGTCACAACACCGAGAAAGTCGATTTCATCCCCACTTGCGATCGGGTCGGACCAGATTTTCTTCACCGCTCGAAGCACCAAAGGCAGTGGTGCTCTCATGTACACAGTCACCCCCTAGAGGAGCGTTCTCCTCTCTTCTGTGGGATACACTACAGCCGCTTTGACGCCCTGCTAGTGCATTCTACACCGGCAGAGAGTTCCATCACACTCTGATTATTCTCCGCGTCGTGGACGCCCAATCCAGTCCACCTGATTCGGGCAGTATATCGTGGTCGGGTAGGGCCGCTCAAGTGGTAACCAGATATTCGATGACAGCGTCTGCGAGGACAGCAAACGCCAGTATCGTACCAGCGACGAGTGTTAGCAACCCACCCCAGTAGATACCGGGAGTCGCGAGAACGTGCTGGTAGAGTGCGAAGAGACCGGCAAGCAGGCATGGCACTGCGAGAGCCCCAAGAACGATGTCTGTCGGTGCTCGTGTGGCTGCGCGTGCGATCGCGGAGAGAGTGAGGGCAATCGGGAGAACGACAAACGCAACAATCGAGAGGTCCACCTGAACTGGGATTGGGGCCACGTTGGGGAGTGGAACTCCATTGAGGAGACCACTAACAAGTGCGGTGACGAAGAGTACACAGTCCGCCAAGATATAGGAAGTGACTCGAACACTCCGATATCGAGTTGCGTTTTGTGCGTTCATTTGGTAGGAGTGGGACGTGTAGCGTGTTAAAATTGGGCCGTGAGTGAGCGTTCAACAAGCGGGTTGTATCGACTCTAGTACGCTTCACGCTCGCTGTGGCTCTGCCAGCGAAGCAGTACAGAACACCGTCGCAGAGTGGTTCTCTAGATTCTGCTTGAAACTGGTGTATTGCCTACCGCCGCCGATACGTGGTCAGCTCAGTCCTGTGCCCAGTCGACTGCCTCGTCGACCGTCTCGAAGTGTCCGGTCTCGAAGTCGCCGGTGTCGAGGTTGGACTGAACTGCCATCGCTTTGATTCTGTCCGAGACGACGGCGCTCTTTTCGAGCGACGCCCCCTCGGCGAGGTCTGTCCAGATCTCTGCAATGTGTGACTGTGTGTCGCTCCCGAGGTCAAGACTGCCACCGATCTTCGTGACGGTCGCAGTGATGTGGGACTTGTTTGCAGCCCGTACCCACTGCTCTTTGATATCTGCGATCTCGTCGGGGTCTCCCGTCCAATCCGAAAGGTCCCATATCACGACGTTGTCCTGAACCTCATACTGGAATTGTGCCTGTGACATATTTGGGGTTGTAGTCGTCGAGGAAAGCGAGTTTCCGCTCTGAGACATCTTTCCTCACTGCATCGTAGTGACTGCACGAGCAAAGATTCGTTCTTGGCATGTACCAACTGACGAGATCGCCCCAGTACGGACACTCCGTACTCGCCTGCTCTCACCTCTAGTTCGGGTATATCACAGCCCACGTACCGTCTGTGTTCGCGTTCGAGACTGTCGTCTACTCGCTACTCTGGACCACAATCAATCTCATTCTCAATTACCACCTCTCCCTGTCTCGGGACCGATCCACTCACCGTGTTGGCACATAGTGGACGCCTCAGACGGCATCAACTGGCGTCTGACTGCATCTCGTCGTCACATATCAGCTAGGTTGCTTCAGGCCGCACCTTCTGATTCGAGTGGGATGTCTTCTGGTTCGCGCTGATCATCTGGTTGGGCACCGAGCGAACCCGAGACGAACTCCGTCGCGAGCCACGCTTCGGCGCGCGTGATGCGGTACTGGAGGGTCGACGTCGGAACGTCAATCATGTCTGCGATCGACTGGAGAGAGTTGCGTCGTGGCGTCTCGTAGTAGCCGTGCTCGGCTGCGGCTTCGAGGGCGGCCTGTTGCTTGGGCGGCAGTTCGTCCTCGCGGACCCCGTTGTCAATCCCACACTCCGGTTCACTCAACCGCTGAACGTTGATGGAGAGCCCGTCACAGAGCCCGCGCTCGACCTCGTCGTAGATGGCTCCCACCGTCTCCTCGTCGTCCATGAGCAGCCGCCACTGATACTGATTTCCGCGGCGTTCCGCTTGCATCAGCAATCCGTCACCGATGTGTTTTGCAGCGACGTGGGGAATCGAGTGGACGCCGGTCCCCTCCTTCTGAGACGTATAGACGAGGCGGTGGGTCTGTGAACTCGAGAGGATTTCGTAGTCCCACTCTACGAGGGGCGACCCACACATCCCGGTGGTTTGGTTATCGCGGGTGACGCGACCGAGCAAGTCGTCGAAGGCTTCGAGAACTTCTTTCGAACCAGTAACGTGGTCGAGACGCCACATCGATTCACTCGTCGCGTGAACCGCTGTCGTTCTGGCATGGAGCTCTGGATTTTCCATGAACAGGTCCATGACCTCGTCGACTCCCCTCTCGTATTCGATTGTGAAGACGAACTCCCGCATACGGGACTGATTAGGAACTGGACTCCTATAGGTTCGGTTGGTATGTACCAACTACCGGCGGTCCCGTTGGGTAAACTAAACAGACCGGTGAGGCCAGTCCGAGCCAGCTACCGTGTTCAGTAGCTGTCTCAACCGAGAGACCTGCCAAGTGCCGTGGTCAGTCCGGATTCAGATGCAGTCCCTCGCGCGTGACGTACTCCGAGACGCTTCGGTCGAAGCTACCCTTGGCGTCCGCATTGAGTAATTCTGCCTGCTGCTATGAGAACGTAATCTCGCCACCGTCGAGTTCTATCGAGTGGCTATCCGAGTCATCGTCCGTCCCTGTCACGTCCAGTTCTTCGGTAGCTGAAGGCCCATCTGTGACATCGACGGAGACGGTGTACTGACCATCGCTCTCGAAGACGTCGTCGATCGACGCATTTGGTTCCGTGTTCCGTTCGACGACTGGGACTTCAAGCTCCGTGGAGGTGAGAGTCTCTCCGTTGCTGTTGGTCACGGAGACGGTGGCTGTGACTGGATTCTCGTTGTGATTGATGAGTACCAAGTCGGGTGAGCCTTCGGGGGACGCGGAGAGACAGCCGGCGATTCCTCCGAGCAGTCCGGTAGCCGCACCGGCGAGTACTGTTCGTCGAACAAAAGTTG
Source organism: Halobacterium jilantaiense (assembly GCF_900110535.1). Lineage (NCBI taxonomy): Archaea > Methanobacteriati > Methanobacteriota > Halobacteria > Halobacteriales > Halobacteriaceae > Halobacterium > Halobacterium jilantaiense. The sequence continues at coordinate 388,115 of NZ_FOJA01000001.1, read as the reverse complement.
GTGGTTGTCTGTCACTCATCGGTCTACGTGATGATAGGGACGAGCAGGGCAGAGAGGCTGAATGCGATGAACTGTGTCACTGGAGCTAACAGTACGGCCGCGCGGGAGTTATACGACCCAGCGGCGGCGTACAGCCCAGAGAGCGTAACCACACCGAGCACGAAGTTAGTAATCGTGCTCGCGAACAGCGACGAGCTCAGCGGGGCGTCCGAAACGGTAGCTGGGTTATCCATGACAACGAAGAAAGTGCCGAACAGGGCAATCGCACCGGCGACAACGCCCCAGATTCCGAGGGCGACAGTGATGGCGGGTTCTTCGTCCCGGTTGTAGTGGAGGTACGCGAGTGTCGCGATTACGGCAGGGAAGCCTATCGCGATAACGAAGTCCAGATTCCCCATTTTGAGGATTCGCAGCCCCCTCACGACCGCTAGGAGGCTGCCGATGATGGCAAATCCAGTAATTGCTCCGTCGATACTTCTGCGGCCGGTTGCGGCGGGACTACTCATAGGGAGGAAATGATTTTGGTCTGATAAAAGTTTTCGGGCGGTGCTTCCTCAGAAGATTTCCTTCAGGAAGCCCTTGTTGTAGTAGTCCGTCTTTAGAGAGCGTTCCCAGTCGCGTCGATGACATCGTCGTCCTTCCACGAGTCAGGGTTGTTGTTGATCGTATCGAAGACCGCGACGTAGTCGCGGGAGACCCCAGCCGGGGCGTTCGGATTACGGAGGTGTTAGTTCAGAATCCCGGACCCAGTCTCTTTGTGGCTGCTCTCGTTGTGAGTCTCGGACGCGTCGCGTTCGTGTGGCTCCAGAGTCGGTAGGCCGGTGGGACGTTCAAATCGCGATTTGAGCTTACACACGCTTCATTTGATTCTGTTTTGAACTACAAACTATGTCTAGCGGGGCTGAAGAGCTAGTCGAGGTCGTATACAAACGATTCGAGGTCCTGCAGTTGGTCTGTGAGGATTCCCCTGAAAAGCGAGCGTTAGTCGAGAGCGTGTCGAAATCGCGTCCGACAGTGGACCGTGCGATTCGAGAGCTCGAGAGCCACGGGCTCGTCCATCGAGAGAGTGGCGTCTGTAAACCGACCTACACCGGGCGAGTGGCATACGACCTATATTCGGGGTTAGCGGAGTCTTTCGCTACGCTCGAAGACACGAGAGGTGAGTTGTTGTCGTTGCCACGGGACGCCGATTTAGACGAAGTCGTGTTTCAGGGCGGAACTGTCCTCGAACCGCCAGAACACGCTCCGTATACGCGAATTGAGCCGATGTACGAGGACGTTTCGAGCTGTGACGAACTCGTCGGGGTTACGCGAGTCGTCCTCCCGCCGTATATCGACCGAATCATCGAATATGGCGCCAGAGACGTCGCCGACACTGAGTTAGTCGTTAACACCGATATCCTGGACGTTCTCCTGGAAAATCAACAGGACCGAACTCTGGACTGCATCGAATCAGGTAACACAATCTATACAGCGGAGCGCCTCCCGAACTACTGTCTCTTTCTCGTCGATGACACCATTCTCTATATCGCACTGTACTCCGGTTCGAATCACTTGTCCACAGTCATCCGGAACACCGATTCCCAGGCCGTCCAGTGGGCGGAAAACAAAATATCGAAAATTAAATCGGAAGCGTCGCCAGTGAAACGGACAGACCACGAAAGACAGCTCGAACGGCACAGTCCCTGACTCGCGCTCGAATTGCAGCCGGTCTGCGAAGACAGTCCCCGAACCAGACGCCCGCAAGCAGAATCCCACACATGCCCTCCACGACAATCGCACGAACTGAATGCCGGCGGCATCTGCGCGGGAAAGGCCCGTGGCTCGTCGCCCTGTGTGTCATCGCTTTCAGTCGACTAACGACTCAACCAGACCCAGCAGGCACACGAATCATCGGTAACGCGATGCCGCTGATTCACGCACAGCCCGCAGTCGCATTCGTCGTTCCCTTCGCTGCTGCCATCATCAACGTTCGGTCAATCACTCGGGAACGCGAATCCGGGACCGCTCGAATCCTCCTCGGCACCAAGACGACCCGCCCCCGCCTGGTCCTGGGGATGGTTCTCGGACGCGGGATGGCACTCCTCGCGCCAGTCTTGGTAGCTGTCGTACTCGTAGTTGGGTACGATACGTTCCAGTACGGCCACTTTTCTCCGCTGTTGTCCCTCGGATTTCTCGCACTCACAGCGGCGTACGTGTTCGCGTGGACCGGACTAATCGTCGCGCTTTCGGCCGCCAGCTCGTCGACGACCCGCGCAGTCATTCTCGGGACCGTGGTGACCATTGCGTTCACCCTCTGGAATGGCATTACGCTCCCCGTTCTGTGGCAGTTCGCGACTGGTAGTACTCTTGGGACCGACCTCACGCACCCCAGGGCGTTCGCGATAGCAGGCTGGCTCTCACCTGTAAGCGCCTTCCAAGTCCTCACAAACTGGCTGTTCAGTGTCCCGATTGGCGCTGATGGAGCCATCACACAGGTCGCCGACGCGCTACGTGAGTCCGGGGAGTTCGCCCCGACGCCCCCGCCGATTTCCCCGTGGTGGGCGTTGGGATTCCTACTAGCGTGGCCAGCGCTCGCACTCGTCGCCGGGACTGCGCTATTCCAGCGGGGAGACCTCGCCCCTCGAAGTCGGTCCGAACCGTTCCGTCGCCTCGTCGACGCCGTGCCATCGCTGCCCCGACTCGGTGGACGAACTTCCGGTTGGCTGCCCGGATGCGGTCGCGTCGCCGAGTCGCTGCCCGGCTCGTGGCAGCCACTCGCCCGTCGCGAATTTCATCGGCTCGCCCGCAGTCCGCTCGTCTGGGTGGCCGGCGCGCTCGTATTCGTCGCCGCGTTCCTCAGTCTCTCACAGCCCACGTACGTCCGGCAGGCGCTCGGCTCCCGCGTTCCGCTGGCCGTCCTTCAGACACCGCTGGCGTTCATCGGTGGAATCAGTGTGCTCTTCGGGACGTTCCGGGCTGTGATTCACGACAGAGACACGGGCGCGATTCGGTTCACCGCCGGCACCGCGACCTCACGCATGGAAACCCTCGTTGGCTTCACTCTCGGCCGGGCGGTCGCATTCGCTGTTCCGATGGTTCTCGCGGTCGTGCTCACCTGCCTCGTCGCAATCCCACAGTACGGCGTCGTTCCCCTCGGTACACTCGCTGCCTTCCTCTCGTACACCGTCCTGTTCGTCGCCGTGATTGCTGGAATCGGCGTGTCGCTGTCAACGATACTGCGGAGTCAAGCGGTCGCCGGATTCGCGGTTCTCGTCTTCACCGCAGTCCACGTCACGTGGCTCCAACTCTCGAACACGCTTTACGGAGCGATGTCGGGAGCGAGTGTCTCTGGGTTCTCCCCGCCGAGCAATCCCCTCTACATGGTCGTCCGGTGGCTCGCACCGTTCCAGCTCTCGAACGTCGTGACGAATGCGATTATCGACGTTCCGAACTCCGCAGCTCCCGCCACCGCAGTTATCAGTAACCTCCAGCCGAATCACTTCTCGAATCAGGTAGTCGTACAATTAGAGTATGGCTCCGACGTGCCGGTCTGGTACCTGCATCCGTCCGTCGCCCTTGTCGAATTACTCCTCTGGGTACTCGTTCCGTTCGCGGTCGCCGTCGTTATCTATCGCAGCCGAAGCATCGATTAATCCGCTCGGGCGTCGGCCAGTTCGACGAACGCATCCTCAGTCGTTCCGTGGTCGATGTCGAACGACTGGATGCCGACCCCTGCGTCTTCCAGTTGCCGCAGGATTTCGTTGCCGGCAGTTCGTGGACACGTGACCACGAGTTCGCCGCCCTGATAAGTGACATCCGTGACGCCGTCGAGGTCGCGGATACCGTCTACCGCCGGGTCGTGGTCGGTCGTTTCGATGCGGAGGCGGGTCTGGACACCTGCTATGTCACGGAGTTCCGTCGGCGTGCCTTCGGCAATCAGGTGGCCGTCGGCGAGCAAGCCAACTTGGTCACAGACCCGTTCGACTTGGTCGAGGACGTGACTGGAGAAGAAGACAGTCGCGCCCCGGTCACGTTCCTCCTCGACGACTTCCCTGACCAGTCGGACGCCGTACGGGTCGAGGCCGGAGAACGGTTCGTCGAGAACGAGAAGCTCGGGCTCGCCGGCGATTGCCATTGCGAGCCCGAGTCGTTGTTCCATGCCCTTCGAGTAACCGCCGGCACGCTGGTCGATTGCGTCTCCGAGGCCGACGCGGTCGAGGACTGCTTCAGGGTCTCCGATGGCGTCGTTAGCGTCGAGGACGTATTTGACGTGTTCGCGTCCGGTGAGGGTGCGATAGACGCCGAATCGGTCAGGCAGGATGCCGGTTCGAGCGTGAATGCGGCTGGCGTCTTCTTGGGCGTCCAGTCCGAGAACGGTAATACTGCCCGTGGACGGGCGTGTGTAGTTCATCAGCATGTCGATGGTGGTGGACTTTCCCGCACCGTTTGGCCCGAGGAACCCGTAGACGATGCCGTCGTCGACTGTGAGGTCGAGGTCCACGACGGCTGGCTCGCCACCGTAGCGTTTGGTGACCTCGGCCATCTGAATCGCAGTCATTGCAGTCCCTCCTGCGGGGTGTCGAGACCACGAATCGGGTGTGGGCGGTCTGCTTGGAGGACCATATTCTCGATATGGCGGATGAATGTAAAATATTTGCCGTTTAGTGGGCTACAAGTAGCGGACACCACCACAGAAACAGCTCGGACTAAAAACAAGACGGGGGTGTTCGTGGACTCCGGTGCAGTCAGCTGGTCGGCGCGTCTTTCTCTATCACTTCGTAGTCGCCATTCTCCTTCCCTTCGGTGACAATCGTGGCCTCGCCACCACGCTCGATTCCGAAGAGCTTGAAGGCGTACTCGGCGGACAGAGATCCGACGAACGAAGAGGAATTCTCGTCGATGTCGTCTTCGGTCTTCCCCTGAAACGTCGCGTACGGACCAGGAAGCGAGTACTCGAGATCCTGAGAGGGGTCTTTGTAGTCGTCCCCGTTGTAGTCCCAACTGAGAACCTGCTTGTGAACGTAGACCGTGCCGAAGCCTGCAACTTTCCCTTTCGCTTCGATGGCTTCGGTCGCAGTCGTGTAACTGTTCGTGGCCTGGAGGTCACGCGGTTCAGAGTGCATGGTGATCTCCACGTTGGCGTTCATATAGAGGTCCGCGATCGCCTCTTTCTGGGCCTTGGACAGTTCTTTCGCGTACCGGTTCTGCTTCTGTTCGGAGAGTCCGTCGACGTCGTTGAGGAACCCAACAACTTCGTCACGAGTGTCGGGGTCGAAGTCGGTATCGACATCGTCGCCGGCGAGTGCCGAGCTCGCGCCCGCACCACCGATTCCGGCGAGGGATGCGAGTGCGACACCGCCGACTTTCAGGGCACTTCTCCGGCTGCTCTTCGGCTGCTCGCTCTGTCGATTGGGACGCTTCCCTGTCATATCTATCTCGTGTTCGGTTGCCCGAACACATCTACCCACACAAGTCATAATCCAATACCATTATCTAGTGAAATATTGCACACAGGGTGGGTCTACGGTCACTACACGAACAAACTCCGATGTCCTGAACAACTGAACTCCTCTGAACGAAACCAGCCCGTGAAATCCCAGAAGAAATCAGTCTGATGGTTCCGATTACCGTTCTGTATTCAGATAGTAATTATGCTCAGATGGTGATGTCGTACTCATTGTTCTTGTGGAACCAAGCGTGGCCAGCCGCCTTCCGGCCGATATCACGGTCCTCTCCGATACAGGACGCGGTATCATTGATGTTCGTCGCGTGAGTTGTGTGGCCGACGAGAACGGCGTGTTTGGTCCCGAGGACGTCCTCGATGCGGTACATCGGACCACCTGAATCTCCCTCGCCAACTTCGATGCCGTTGACGACCACTCCCCGATTCTCGAGGTTGCCACAACCGTTCCCGAGTGACTGGTTCATCGCGTCAATCGTTCCCGTCGTCTTCCCAGTCGTGACTCCCATTTTGTGAACGGATTTCCCCTCAGAGACGAGTTCACTAATGGCCTCTTCCGGGAACCATCCAGAGACAGATAGCGTGCGATTCTCTTCGTGGATTCCATCCGATAGGCTCAAAGAGCTATTCGTTTTCTCTACGAGAGCAAAATCCGGTTCGGCCTGTGATTCTGCCACCTTCCCGAAGTCCTGCGTGTACTGTGTGGCTTCCTCACCTTCACTGGACTGACAGGGTTTGTTCTCCCAGAGATGATCAGCCGTGAGTAGTCGTTCATTCCCATTACTGTCTTTTACAGGCAAGCCCGCAGTCCCCCAACCAGTGTACGACTGGCCACCCTCTTCCCACCGAGCTTCGATGGGGAGACCGCCAGTAATGTTATCCGGAGTATCGTAGTAGCAGGCCGTCCGCCAGTCCTCTTTTTCCACGGCCTCGACTTCGACACCTCTGACATCCGACGGCACGACAGATTGGGCGCGAGCGTCAGTTGCTACCTGAATTTTGAGTCCAGGCTTGCCGCCGTACGTTTCCGACGACCGAGCGACACCAACTGACTGACTACCGGACGTTGGCTCGACCGGGTCCTCGAGATCGGCTCTCGCGTGGAGAACGTGTCGGGTATGCTCCAGCCACGGCTGAGGGACCTTTTTGTGCTTGAGCACCTCGTCATCTGTCACGACGTATGGAATTTCCGTGGTGTCATCTCTCTTGGCGACAGCCGGGGTTGCAGAGAGAGTGAGTGCAGTACCGACACTCGCGATTACTCCTCGACGAGACACAGTAAGCGTCTCTGTACTATCGTTCCCGCCGTTGGACGACATGTTCGTTTTCGTAGTGCCAATATATTGTACTTACATTATCTAGTGAGTACCTGAAGGCCGACAATTATTTTTAAAACTAGTTGATTAAATGTGGAGTCTTGCTACACCGTTCACATTGCGATTTTTAGTGTGGGCTCGCTGAGAAACTGGCAATGAGATCGTGCGGTTGTGATAAGTGAGGTGAGCATGACATAATCCAGTACACGAGAATGGCTTCACCCCGTGACCTCGCACAAAACGACCGCCCACTCGGTCGTAATGAGCCACTCCGAATCGTCGATATGAACGAGAAGGATGCAATCTCACTGTTCGAGACACTAGGCGACGAGACGACGCTCAAAATCTACACGGCGATCCAGCAGGACCCACAGACACCGTCCGAATTACGGGAGGTTACGGACACGTCACTTCAGAATACACACTATCATCTGAACAAACTGGAGGATGCAGGTCTCGTTGAGCCTGTTGACACATGGGTATCCAAACGAGGGAAAGACATGGACGTCTACGGTCCAACGAACAGCCCACTGATTCTGAGCTTCGCTGCTGAAGAGCGTACGTCGCGTATCCGATCCCGGATCAAGAATGCTCTCAGTATCCTTGGTGTCATCTCGTTCTTCAGCTTGCTCGTCGAGTACGCTGTTGCCGTCTTCGCGGAGCCAGCGTCCGATTGGCAGCAGGTTGGAGCAGGTGGGTATGGTGAGCAGCGTTCGCTGACTGAGCTGTTCTTCCAATATCCGGGCCTCTGCGTGTTTGTCGTGGGTCTCTTGGTTGTTCTCGCTTACGTGGCTTTTGTTTCGTCAAGGAGGTGAAGATTTTACTTTGTGAATGTCAAATCTGCTTTGAAGTGCCTCAGCGTTTTTTCTATACACTATCACGAGTACGATATGGCATCCGGGATCTCTGAGGTCCTCGATGTTGTCCTCGAACGGGGGCAGACGAGAACGCTAATATCAGCCTGTTCGTGAACGACGGAGAACATCAGATCCGGTTCGCAATCGCGGCCGGCCCCTATTCAGCTTCTACCGACTACGCGTGACTTCCGTGGCACTCACGCCGTGTCACTATTGGTGGCGTTCACGCCCATCGACCACCAGTCCCCGAGTTGGTCGTAGGATTCCCAGTGGGCCAGATAAATCGACGACGGTCGTTCCCGGAACGACACCGCTGCCTCGTATTGGTAGTATCGGGTGCAATTGGGACAGCTTACCGTATCAACTGGAGTTACATCGACAACCACGTGCTTCGATTCCTCGAAGTAGTTTGATTCGACCGAGAGATCCCCGCATCGCTGCGTTCCGGACAGCGTGCCAGTCATCTGGAGACGATTCTCGGTATCATCGTAGTCGAGTGACGCGGTGTGCTGTCGTTCTTCGCAGCCGCGGTCGAGTACGTCGATTGACTGGTCCCGAATCGGAGATGGAGGGGTCCCGAAACCGAGGCAGCCAGCCGTGGCAGTGACGCCACTGGCGGCCGCCGCTCTGAGGAACGTTCGACGGTTCATCGATTGCGGGCGCTGGTAGTTCGTGCCATGTCGCTTGGCTGTTCAACGATTTGAGGGCTGGTTCCGTCACACGTGCTGCTTCTGGGGCCGAAGCCGATTACCCATGCGGGACCATGTGGGTGTTGCTGCGGACGTCGAACGCGGGTCGGGTAAGTCTACCGGCAGTAGTTCTACGACCCGTTATCTCGACGGAGGGGCAGGGACGAACTGGGGCGTTCTGCCCGACGCGGTGGCGTCGCGTTTCGGTGTCGCTGCTGGCCGCAGTACTGTCCGAATCTGGTGTTGGCCTCTGCATGTGGACGGGACTCCGCCAGCGCGGTATCTGTCGGCGGTGCAAGCATCTACGGGTCCGTGGACCGATTCCGAACCGAACTGGTTTTGCTCGCGGTTTGCGTCCTTGCAGACGATGTGGCCCTGGGGACACCTCGGTCTCGGCTACCTGCTCGCGCTCCCGCTTCTGACGAGGGTGGACCTCGACGACGACTACGCGGCGCTCGCCGCGCTCGCGGTGGGCACGCAGCTCCCCGACCTCGTGGACAAGCCGCTGGCGTGGACGTTCGAAGTCATGCCCTATGGGCGCGCCGCGGCGCACTCGCTGCTCGTGCTCGCTGCGGCCGCCGTCGTGCTTGCGGTCCTGCGGTCGGTCAGCGTGGGGGTACCGCTGCTCGTCGGGTGGGCGGCGCACATCCTCGGTGACGTGGTCTACCCGCTGGCCGAGGGAGCGGTCGGCGACGTGACGTTCCTCGCGTGGCCGCTGCTCGCGCTCCCGGAGCCGGCGGGCGACCACGGCATCCTCGCGTACTTCCGGACGCTCTCGCTGACCGGCGAGACCGCGCTGGAAGTCGGGCTCTTCGCGTTCGCTGCCGGGATATTCCTCGTTCGCGAGTGGCGGACGCGGCGGCCGGCGGCTGGGGCTGTCGGGCGGACGGACTGAGGGAGATAGAGCCCCCGAGCGTCGGCGCAGGCCGAACGTTTATTCGCGTTCCGCGCCGAGTTGGGAGTCGAATGCCGGACGACGAGCGCGACGGCGCACGGGGGGCGCTCAGCGACGAGCGCGTGTCCCCGCCGGCGTCGTTCGTCGAGCAGGCGAACGTCGCCGAACCGGACGTCAGGGAGGCCTTCGACGCTGACTGGCCCGAGTGCTGGGCGCGCGCGGCCGACCTCCTCGACTGGGACAGCGACTACGACCGAGTGCTGGGCGGCGGCGGGCCGCCGTTCCGGTGGTTCGAGGGCGGCAGCCTGAACGCGAGCGCGAACTGTCTCGACCGACACCTCGACGAGCGGAAGAATCAGGTCGCGCTCCAGTGGGAAGGCCGACTGGGGGAGTCGCGGACGTACTCCTATCTCGACCTCCACCGGGAAGTCAACGAGTTCGCGGCCGCCCTCCGCGACCTAGGTGTCGAGGAGGACGACGTGGTGACACTCTACCTCCCAGTCGTGCCAGAGCTCCCGATAGCGATGCTGGCGTGTGCCCGTATCGGCGCGCCCCACTCCGTGGTGTTCGCGGGGTTCTCCGCGGACGCGCTCGCGACGCGGATGGACGCCGCGGACTCGGAGTACCTCGTGACCTGCGACGGCTACTATCGCCGCGGGGCACCCATCCACCAGAAGAACAAGGCCGACAACGCCGCCATCGAGCGCGACGGCGACGTCGAGGCGACGGTGGTCGTCGATCGCCTCGGGGGCGAGACGCCGCTCGGAGAGGGCGAACACGACTACGACGACCTGGTCACCGAGCACAGGGGCGCAGACGTGGAGCCCGTCCCCCGGGCGGCGAGCGACCAGTTGTTCCTCATCTACACGTCGGGGACGACTGGCGAGCCGACTGGCGTGCGGCACACGACCGGCGGCTACCTCGCGCACGCGGCGTGGACGAGCCACGCTGTCCTCGATTTGCGGCCGGAGGACACGCACTGGTGTTCGGCGGACATCGGCTGGATTACGGGCCACACGTACACCGTCTACGGGCCGCTCGCGCTCGGCGCGACCACGATGCTGTACGAGGGCACGCCGGACCACCCCGAGAAGGACCGCGTCTGGGACCTCATCGAGCGCAACGCAGTCGACGTGTTCTACACGGCCCCGACGGCGGTGCGGGCGTTCATGAAGTGGGGCGAGGAACACCCCGAGGCGCACGACCTCTCGAGTCTGCGCTTGCTGGGAACGGTCGGCGAGCCGATCAATCCGCGCGCCTGGAAGTGGTACCACGACCACATCGGGGACGGCGAGTGCCCCGTCGTGGACACGTGGTGGCAGACCGAGACCGGCGGCATGATGGTGTCGACGCTGCCGGGCGTCGACGACATGAAGCCCGGGTCGGCGGGCCGAAGGCTCCCGGGCGTCGGGGCCGAAGTCGTGGACGCCGACGGCGAGCCCGTGGAACCCGGTGAGTCGGGCTATCTCGTGCTCACGCGGCCGTGGCCGGGGATGCCGCTGTCGATGGCCGAGAACGAGGGCTGGTTCGCCGACCACGGCCCCGTCCGGCCGTCGCTAGAGCGCTTCGACTGGGCGTACTTCACGGAGGACGGCGCGACCGTCGACGAGGACGGCTACGTCACGCTGCTCGGGCGCGTGGACGACGTGGTGAACGTCGCCGGCCACCGCTTCGGGACGATGGAAATCGAGAGCGTGCTCGCGGACGTGGAGGGCGTCGCGGAGGCCGCAGTGGTCAGCGGCCCCGACGACACGAAGGGCGAAGCCGTCTACGCGTACGTCAGCGCGGCGGGCGGCGTCGACGAGGAGCGGCTCCGGGCGGCGGTCAACGACGCCGTCGAGGACGCAATCGGTGGCATCGCGGCCCCGGACGTGGTGGTGTTCACGCCGGACCTCCCGAAGACGCGCTCCGGGAAAGTGATGCGACGCCTGCTGGAAGCCGTCACACACGACGACGACTTGGGCGACACGAGCGCGCTCCGAAACCCCGAGGTCGTGGGGGAACTGGAGTCGGCGCTCGACGGCCTCCGGCAGTAGTTTCGGAAACTACGGCGAACTCGAAACTATTTGCCGGAAATCGGTACGGCGCGACTGGAATAGGCCTGTCTCGGGCCTGCAAACACAATTTTGATTGTTCGGGGCTAGAAACTACCGCGAAACGTGACTGCGCGAGGCGACGACCAGACCGAGCTGTCGGCCGCGGACTACCGTCGGCTGCGGCGCGCGACCGAGACTCACCGCGAGGAGCTCGTGCTCCGGCTCGCCGCCGAAGTCGGACTCACACCCGCGGAGGTGGCTCGGGTGCGACCGGGCGACGCCGCGAGCCACGAGCGCGACGGCGTCGACCACCACTTCCTCGCCGTGCCGGACGCCGAGGAGGGCGTCGACCGCCATGCCTACCTGCCGCCGGACGTCGAACACGACCTCCGGCAGTACGCGCGGACGGCCGACCTGACGGCCGACGACCGGCTCGTCGACGTGTCGGCGCGCCGCGTCCAGATGCTCGTCTCGGACGTCGCCGACCGCGCCGCCGACCGGACCGACACCCCTCGGCTGCGGGCGGTTTCGACCCGCACGCTCCGCGCGTTCTTCGCGCGGCGGCTGCTCGCCGACGAGGGCGTCGACCCCCGCGTCGTGGCGGCCGTCGGCGGCTGGTCGCGGCTCGCCAGCCTCGACCCCTACGTCGACCCGACGACACTCGGCCGGGACGCCGTCGCCGCGGCGTTCAGCGGAACGGAGCCCGCGCCCGAACAGCCGTCGAGAGCGACGGAACCGGACGGCTCGCGCTTCGGTGACGTCTTCGACGCCGTGCACACCGTGACCGACGTGCTGGGGGAGACCGCGACGCGCGAGGACATCGAGACGGCGGTCTGTGACGCGCTCGTCGACGGCGACGCCTACGAGGCGGCGTGGGTCGCGCGACCGGCCGCCGACTCCCCCGACGTGGTGGCCTCTGGCGACCAGCCGCCGGCCCTCGGCGAGGGCGGCGCAGAGGCCGTCGCCGCCGTCGTGGACACCGGCGAACCGCGCGTGGTGGAGGACGCCCGCGCGGCCCCCGAGTTCGAGGGGCTCCGGGAGCACGTGAGCGCAGCCGGCTACCGGGCGGCCGCTGTCGTTCCGCTGTCGGACGGCGACACGCAGCGGGGCGTGCTCGGCGTCGGCGCGGCCGCCGAGGGCTTCGGAGAGCGCGAGCGCGCCCTGCTGGCGGACCTCGGGCGGCACGTCGGGCAGGCCATCGCGCTCGCGGAGCAGCGCCGCCTCCTGCTCGCGGACACCGTCGTCGAGGTCGCCTTCGAGGTCGGTGGGGCGTCGCTGTTCGCGCGCGCCGCGGCCGAACACGGCTGCTCGTTCTCGTTCGAGGGCGTCGTCCCCGGCGAGGACCGCTCGCTCGTGTTCTTCGTCACTCTCGACGGCGCGACCCCCGACGCCGTGCTGTCGTGGGCAGGGGAACGCGACGCGGTCGTGGACTCCCGGCTGGTCCGCGACCACGGCGACGAGGCGCTGGTCGAACTCGTGCTGTCGGGCGGCGACCTCGCGACCGAACTCGCCGCCCACGGCGCGACCGTCCGGGACCTCTCGGCGGACCCGTCCGGGGAGCGCGTCGTCGCCGAGGTGTCTCCGGAGGCGGACGTGCGCGCGCTCGCTGACGACCTCGCCGCCGAGTTCCCCGGCGTCGAATTCGCGTCGAAGCGCGAGCGCGAGCGCGCCGGCCAGACTTCGACCGCGTTCCGCGCGTCTCTCCACGAGTCCCTGACGGACAAGCAGGCCGCCGTCCTGCGGGCGGCGTTCCACGCGGGGTACTTCGAGTGGCCGCGCGGGTCGACCGCCGAGGAGCTCGCGGACGCCATCGGCGTCACGTCGCCAACGCTGCACAACCACCTGCGGCGCGCCCAGCAGAAGCTGCTCTCGGAGTTCGTCGACGACGACGCGGCCGGTCGGGCTGCCGAATCCCCGTGGGACGACAGAGACTAACTATCTAGGGAGTCGGCCGCGGCGTTCCCCTCTCGGCGACGTTTGCTGGACGCCGTCTCTCGGCGCGTCGGCGGCGGAGACGCCGCGCCGTCTCCGGATTCGGTGGTTACCAGCTGTCGTCGCGGTGCCGCCGGGCCGCGTGCGTCTGGTTGGCATAATTAGCGCCCGTTCTTAACACGGTTCTCGGGGTGTATCGAACTGGACAATGACAGACGAGGCCGAATCCACCGAACTGGAGGCCAGACTGGAGGAACAGGACGAGTTCGACCCGCCAGCGGAGTTCGTCGACCAGGCCAACGTCTCGGACTCCGGCATCTACGAGGAGTTCGAGCAGAACTGGCCCGAGTGCTGGACGGGGGCGGCGGACCTGCTGGACTGGTCCTCGGAGTACGACCAGGTGCTCGACGACTCGAACCCGCCGTTCTACGAGTGGTTCGAGGGCGGCAGCCTGAACGCGAGCGCGAACTGCCTCGACCGACACCTCGACGAGCGCGGCGACGAGGCCGCCATCGAGTGGGTCGGCGAGCCGGTCGACGAGGACGACCGGACGTTCACCTACGAGGAGCTCCACCGAGAGGTCAACGAGTTCGCGGCCGCGCTCCGGGACATGGGCGTCGGCGAGGACGACGTCGTCACGATGTACATGCCGATGGTACCCGAGCTCCCCATTGCCATGCTGGCGTGCGCCCGCATCGGTGCGCCGCACTCGGTCGTGTTCGCGGGGTTCTCCGCGGACGCGCTCGCGACCCGGATGAACGCCGCGGACTCGGAGTACCTCGTGACCTGCGACGGCTACTACCGGCGCGGTGATCCCCTCGACCACTACGAGAAGGCCGACGAGGGTCTCGGCGGCGTCGACCACGATGTCAGCGACGTGGTCGTCGTCGACCGACTCGGGAAGAACGGCGACAGCTTCGGGCACGACCTGCCCGAGGGCCGCCACGACTACGACGACCTCGTCGCCGACCACGAGGGCGCGACGGTCGAGCCGGTCGAGCGCGACGCGACGGACATGCTGTTCCTGATGTACACGTCGGGGACGACCGGCGAGCCGAAGGGCGTGAAACACTCCACGGGCGGGTACCTCTCCTGGGCGGCCTGGACGAGTCAGGCGGTCCTGGACATCAAGCCCGAGGACACGTACTTCTGCTCGGCCGACATCGGCTGGATTACCGGCCACTCCTACATCGTCTACGGGCCGCTGGCGCTCGGTACGACGACGATGATGTACGAGGGCACGCCGGACCACCCCGAGAAGGACCGGCTCTGGGAGATCGTCGAGGAGTACGAGGCCACGCAACTCTACACCGCGCCCACGGCGATTCGCGCGTTCATGAAGTGGGGCACGGAGTACCCCGAGGCGCACGACCTCTCCAGCCTGCGCTTGCTGGGGACGGTCGGCGAGCCCATCAATCCGCGCGCCTGGAAGTGGTACTACCAGCACATCGGCGACGAGTCCGCGCCCATCGTGGACACGTGGTGGCAGACCGAGACCGGCGGCATGATGGTCACCGGACTGCCCGGCGTCTCCACGATGAAGCCCGGGTCGGCGGGCCGGCCGCTGCCCGGCGTCGACGCACGCGTCGTCGACGTGTCCGGCGAGGAGGTCGAGGCCGGCCGCGCCGGCTATCTCACAGTCGACAAGCCGTGGCCGGGGATGCTCCAGACGCTGTACAAGAACGACGAGCGGTTCGTGAACGAGTACTGGGCGGAGTACTCGGACACGGACAGCGACGACCCCGACGACTGGGTGTACTTCCCGGAGGACGGCGCGAAAATCGACGGCGACGGCTACATCACGGTGCTCGGGCGCGTCGACGACGTGCTGAACGTCTCTGGGCACCGCCTCGGCACGATGGAGATCGAGTCCGCCATCGTCGACGTGGCGGGCGTCGCCGAGGCCGCCGTCGTCGGCGGCGACCACGACGTGAAAGGAGAAGCCGTCTACGCGTACGTCCTCACCGAGGACGGTCAGGACGGCACCGACGAGCTCCGCGACCGCATCGTGGAGAGCGTGGAGGACGCAATCGGCCCCATCGCGCGGCCGGAGGCGGTCGTGTTCTCGCCGGAGTTGCCGAAGACGCGCTCCGGGAAGATCATGCGGCGGCTCCTCGAGGACATCGCGAACGGCGAAGAGCTGGGTGACACGTCGACGCTCCGCAACCCGGACGTCGTCGAGGACATCCAGGCGAAGGTCGGCGAGGAGTAGCGGCTCCTCGTTCTCGGCAGTCACAGACACGCAGACAACCCTGCGGGACGCGAGAACCGTGACAGAAAACGACACGTACGCGGCTCGACTACGACAACGACAATGACAGACAACGACACGCACGATTCGACGGACGAACCGACGGCTGCGGCCGACGGCGTCCCCGGGAGCGAAGCGACCGGGGGCTCGTCAGACTTAAAGTCTGACGGCGGCGTCGCGAGCGCCGGCCAGACCCACGCCGACACCGACTACCTCAGCTCGGAAGTGAACCTCTTGAACCCGAGCACGCCGTTCATGCGCGACCACCTCCGCATCATCTGGACGGGGTTCGCCATCTGGGCGGTCGTCGTCTTCGTCCCGGTGACGGCGACGATGCTCGCGCCCGACGCGATGACGGCGACGATGCCCGTCATCGGCTTCCCGCTGCACTACTTCCTGGTCGCCATCGGCGCGCCGGGCGGCGCACTGATTCTCGCGTTCTGGTACGCCAGGAAGCGCGACCAACTCGACGAGAAGTACGGCATCACCCACGGAGGTGACGGCGCGTGACCCCCGGCGTCGCCGCGGCTGCCGGGCTTGTTCCGGCGCAGGCCGGCATCCTCCCGGAAGGACTGAACGTCTCGTTCAAGCTGCTGCCAGCCATTCTCGTCTCGGGGATGCTCGGCATCTTCCTCGTCATCGGCTACGTGTTCAAGGTCGCCGACACCGAGGGCATGTGGGTCGCCGGGCGCTCCATCGGGAACGTCGAGAACGGCATGGCCATCGGCGCGAACTGGATGTCCGCCGCGAGCTACCTCGGGATGGCGGCGCTCATCGCCACCTCCGGGTTCTACGGCCTCTCCTTCGTCGTCGGCTGGTCGACGGGGTACTTCATCCTCCTCATCTTCATGGCCGCCCAGATGCGGCGGTTCGGGAAGTACACCGCGCCGGACTTCGTCGGCGACCGCTTCAACTCCGACACCGCACGCGCAATCGGCGCGATTACGACCTTCCTCATCGGGTTCGTGTACGCCATCGGGCAGGCCCGCGGCATGGGACTGGTCGGCCTCTACATCTTCGGCGACCTCGGCCTCCTCGGCCTGTCGGGCTACCAGTCGATGGTCGTCGCGATGATGGCCATCACGGTCGGCTACCTCACCCTCTCCGGGATGCTCGGCGCGACGAAGAACATGGCCGTCCAGTACGTCATCCTCATCGTCGCGTTCCTCGCCGGCCTCTACGTCGTCGGCTTCTCGAACGGCTACTCGACCGTGCTCCCCCACATCGAGTACGGCGCGCTGTTCAGCGAACTCGGCCGCGAGTTCAGCGAGCCGTTCGTGAACGGCGGCTACTACCTCTGGATCGCCACCGCCTTCTCGCTCGTGGTCGGGACCTGTGGACTCCCGCACGTGCTCGTCCGGTTCTACACCGTCGAGAACGAGCGCACGGCGCGCTGGTCGACGGTCTGGGGGCTCGGCTTCATCTGTCTGCTGTACTTCAGTGCGCCCGCATTCGCCGCGTTCGGCACCGACCTCTACGCCAGCGAAATCGGGCCCGTGTACGGCGACCCCGGCATGACGACGGCGGCCGGTGACGTCATCGTCGTGCTCGCCGCGCAGCTCTCGAACCTCCCGACGTGGTTCGTCGGGTTCGTCGCGGCGGGCGGCATCGCGGCCGCCATCGCGACCACCGCCGGCCTGTTCATCACCGGGTCGTCGGCCATCTCCCACGACATCTACAAGAACCTCATCAACGAGGACGCGACGCAGCGCCAGCAGGTCCTCGTCGGTCGGCTCAGCATCGTCGCGCTCGGGGTCATCACGACGCTCGCCGCGCTCGACCCCGCCGCGCCCATCGCGGCGCTCGTCTCCTACGCGTTCTCGCTGGCCGGAGCCGTGCTGTTCCCGATGTTCTTCCTCGGGCTCTGGTGGGAGAACACGAACCGCCAGGGCGCGCTCGCCGGCATGACCACCGGCCTGATCGTCTGGACGATTCCGATGATCAACGAGGTCGTGCCGTCGTACGGCATCCTCTCGGGTGCCGCCGGCAGCGACGGCGTGATTTCGCCGCTGCTCGCGCAGTGGGTGCCCGCCATCGGGTCGGCGCTCGTCGCGGTGCCGCTCGTGTTCGCGGTCACCATCGGCGTCTCCCTCGCCACTCCGGAACCCCCGGAGAAGACCAAGCAGATGGTCCGGCAGTGCCACAGCCCCGAGCCGATGGGCCAGCAGCAGACCGCGGAAGAGGCGATCACCGGTGACGACGGTCCGAGCCCGGCAGACGACTGACAATGTACGACAACATCCTCATTCCGACAGACGGCAGCGAGGCGGCCCAGAACGCGGTCGCGCAGGCGGTCGACCTCGCGGAGCAGTACGACGCGACCGTCCACGCGCTCTACGTCGTGGACGTGGACGCGACCAACCTCACCCTCGGCACCGAGCAGGTCGACCGCATCCGGCAGGGCCGCATCGACGAGATGCCGGAGGTCAAAGCCGAAGCCGACGACGCGACCGGCTACGTCGCGGACGCCGCGGCGGCGCGGGGCGTCTCCGTCGAGGAGCACGTCACCGCCGGGTCGCCGTCGCGGGCCATCCGGAACTTCGTCGAGAGCAACGACATCGACCTCGTCGTCATGGGGAGCCACGGCCGCTCGGGGCTCTCCCGGGTGGTGCTCGGCAGCGTCGCCGAGAAGGTGCTGCGGCGCACCCGCGTCCCGGTGCTCGTGGTCGACCTGCACGAGGCGGACGAATAATCGAGCAGCCGCTACAGGACACAATGACACACACTGCACCGGCGACTGGCGGAGGGCGGCGATGAGCCTCGTCGATACCGTCGTCGACCACGTCGCCGAACACCACGACGGCATGCTGTTCGACATGGTGTTCGCCATCGCGTGGGTCACCGTCGTCACCCTGCTGTTCCGCGGGTTCGGCGCGCCCCAAGTGGTCTACTACGGCGCGCTCGCGGCCGGCGTCGTCGCGTACTACGGGTTCGTGACGTCCCTGGAGTACGCGCGAGAATCGAGCGGCGAGTAGCCGCGGTCGCCGTCCTATTCTTCGACGCGCTGCGACTTCACAGCCCGGCGTACGGGCCGCCTTTCGCGTCCGTCAGACGGTCGACCTGCTCGTCGCTGAGGTCGATGGCCGCGGCGGCGAGGTTCTCTTCGAGCTGGTCGACCGTGCGCGCGCCGACGATGGGCGCGGTGACGCCGTCCCGGTGGACGAGCCACGCCAGCGCGACCTGCGCGGGCGACGCGTCGACCTCGTCGGCGACGGCGTCCAGTTCGTCGTGAACGTCGAAGTTCGCCTCGGTGAGGTAGTTGTCCTCCCAGCGCGTGGAGTCGCTGGCCTTCGACTCCCCCGTGAGGCCGTCCTCGCGGTCGTACTTCCCGGTGAGGAAGCCCTGGCCGAGCGGACTCCACGGACACACGGCGAGCCCCTCCTCGCGGGCGAACTCCAGGTAGTCTCCCTCGATTTCGCGGTCGACGAGGTTGTACCGCGGCTGGAGCACGGTGAACGGCTCCCAGCCCTCGTTGCGCGCGAGTTCGTTGGCTTTCGCGACCTTCCAGGCGTTCGGCCGGAACGTCGACGCGCCGAGGTAGTGGACCTTCCCGTCCTCGACGAGGCCGTTCAGGGTCTTCATCATCTCGCGGGTCGGCGTCTCGTCGTCCCACCGGTGGATGTACAGCACGTCGATGTAGTCCGTGCCGAGGCGGTCGAGCAGCGCGTCGATGCGGTTCCGGAGCGTCTTCCGGTTCGTGCCGCGGCTGTTCGGGTCGCCGTCCCGAATCTGCCAGTAGATTTTCGACGCGATGGTGTAGCGCTCGCGGTCGCGGTTCGACAGCCAGTCGCCGATCCACTCCTCGCTGTCGCCGCCGCCGTACACGTCCGCGGTGTCGATGTATCGGCCGCCGGCGTCGGCGTACGCGTCGAGGAGGTCGTGGGCGCGGTCCTCGCCGATTTCGATGTCGCCGGATTCGGTCTGTTTGCCGAAGCGCCACGTCCCGAACTGGAGTTCACTCGTCTGGATGCCCGTCTGCCCGAGTCGCACGAAGTCCACGGGCGTCTCGTCGCTGTCACTCATTGTCGTCTCCGAGTACACCCGACCCACGCAAAGGCGTTCAGCAACCGGCAAGTCCCATGTCGGTCGCACCTCAGACGTCCGTCGCGAGTTCGATGCCGCTGGTCTCGTACTCAGTCATCGCCGCGAGCCGACCGGAGACGTCGTCGAGGCCGACGCGCTGCGTGACGAGCGCGCCGGGGTCGAGGCGACCGGAGGCGACCAGCCGCAGCAGTTCGTCGTACCGCGACGGCGGCATCCCCCGGGACCCGAGCACGGAGACATCCCAGCGCGTGATTTCGTCGACGGGCAGCGAGATTTCGCCCTGCTCGGCCTCGGTTGTCAGCCCGACCTGCACGTGCTTGCCTCTGGCGCGGAGGCTGTCGACGCTGTTCCGACAGGTCTCCGCGCGGCCGAGCGCGTCCACGGAGACGTGCGCGCCGCCGTCCGTGAGCGCCCGGACCGCGCCCGGCACGTCGTCGGTCTGGTCGGCCCGGACGGTCTCGACGGCTCCGACCTGCTCGGCGAGGTCGAGGGGGTCGTCGCGGACGTCGACCGCGACGACGCTGCCGCCGAGCGCGGTCGCAATCTGGACGGCGGCGAGGCCGAGGCCGCCGCAGCCGTGGACCGCCACCCAGTCGCCGCCGGCGACGTCGGCGCGGTGGGCGAGCGCGTGGAACGCGGTCGCGTACCGGCAGCCGAGCGCCGCGACGGCGTCCAGGGCGACGCCGTCCGGGACCCGAGCGACGTTGAACGCCGCGTGCGGGACGTGGACTTGCTCGGCGAACGCGCCCTGTGCGGCCTGCTCGAAGCCGAGCGCGTAGCCGTCCTCGCAGACGTTCCCGTGGCCGCGCCGGCACGCCGGACACGACCCCTCCCCGAGATTGAACGGGACCGCCACGCGGTCGCCGACCGAGAGGGCGTCGACGTCCTCGCTGACCGCCGCGACCGTGCCGGCCGGCTCGTGACCGAGAATCTGGCCGGGGTCGACGCGGTCGTCCGCCCACTCGCCGTGCCCCATCCAGGCGTGCCAGTCGCTCCGGCAGATGCCACAGGCCGCGACGTCGACGACGACGCCGTGGCTTGCCGGCTCGGGTCTGGCTACGTCCTCGACGGACAGCGGTTCCCCGTACTCCCGCAGAACTGCCGCGCGCATACCCGAAGCTCACCCCAGGCACCCGTAACTGTACCGCAGGCGGCGACCAGCCGGGGGCACTGGTCGCCGAGTGCGGGGGCGACGACTGCAGGGACGCCCACGCTTATTCCCGAGTACGGTGATGACTCGCACATGCGCGCAGTCCGACTCCACGAGCACGGCGGACCGGACGTACTGACAGTCGAGGACGTCGAACGCCCCGAACCGGGCGACGGTGAGGTCCTCGTCGCGGTCGAGGCGGCTGGCGTCAACCCCGTGGACACGTACTTCCGGGACGGCTCCTACGAGCCGGTCGGGCTGCCGTTCACGCCGGGCGTCGACTACGCCGGCACGGTCGCGGCGGTCGGCGACGGCGTCGAGGCGTTCGCGGAGGGCGACCGGGTGTTCGGTACCGGCATCGGGAACGCCGGCTCTCAGGGCGCGTACGCCGAGTACGCGACCGTGCCGACCGACCGCACCGTCCACCTGCCGGACGGAGCTGACTTCACTGAGGCCGGGGCGGCGGGCGTCGTAGCGGTGACCGCGTGGCGCGCGCTCGTGGACCACGCCGACCTGAACCCGGCCGAGGACGTGCTCGTCCACGGCGGCTCCGGCGGCGTCGGGCACGCCGCCGTCCAGATTGCGGACGCCGTCAGCGCGAGGGTCCACACGACTGCCGGGCCCGACTACCACGACCACGTCGCCGACCTCGGTGCCGACACGGTCTTGGACTACGGTCGCGACGACCTCGCGGACGCGGTCCGGGACGCTGCGGGCGGCGGCGTCGACGCGGTCCTCGACCACCGCCTCGACGACTACCTCCAGTTCGACGCGGACGTGGCCGCGCAGGGCGCTCGGGTCGTCGGCATCGGGGAGAACAGCCCGGACCCGGGGTTCTCGAACGACGGCGCGGCGCGCTCGAAGGACGTCTCCTACCAGTTCATGAGCATGTTTAACACGCCGGACCTGCGCGTGCCGCTCCGCGGCGTCGCGCACCTGCTGGCCGAGGACCGACTCTCCATCGAACTCGCGGAGACCTACGACCTCGACGAGGCCGGCGAGGCGCAGCGCGCCGTCCTGGAGGACTCGTTCCTCGGGAAACTCGCCGTCACGCCGTAAGCCGGCGGGACCGCGGCTGGTTAATTACATGTAACAACTATTAATGCAGTGGGCGTCGACAGTCGTGCTGTGTCCGACTACACCACCATCTCCCTGAAAAAGGAGTTCGTGCGCGACGTCGAGGCGTACATCGAAGACGAGCCGTTCTCCTCCCCGAAGGAGTTCGTCAAACACCTCGTGGTCAGGGAGATGGAGGACGACGACGAAATCACCGAGGCGGAAGCCCGCGAACTCGGCCGGAAGCTCGCCGAACTGGGCTACGTGGAGTGAGTCGCCGATGGCCGACTCCCGCTACCGCTCCGTCGTGAAGGCGGCGTCCTACCGCGTGTTCGCGACCGGGATGGTGTTCACCATCGCGTTCCTCTACACGGGCGAGTTCGGCTCCGCCGCGAAAATCGGGGTCTCCGCAGCAGTCGGAAAGACGGCGCTGTACTACGTCTGGGAGCGCCTCTGGAGCAACATCGAGTGGGGCCGCCGGCCCGCCTGAGACCGGTGGTCCAGCGCCCGGAACCGGGGCGTGGTTTTATGACCCGTAGCGGCCTGTCTACGCGTATGTACCGCGTACTCGTGCCGGTCGACGACGACGTCGACCGCGCGCTCACCCAGGCCCGATACGTCGCCGACATGCCCGCAGCCGGCGAGGCGGTCGAGGCCACGCTGCTGTTCGTGTTCACGGGCGACAGCGACGACATCCCCTCGGAGTACCGGCAGTTCAAGACCGCCGACCGCATCCAGTCGGTGCGTCGCGCACGCGACTTCTTGGAGGACGAAGGCGTCGCCGTCGAGGTGCGGGACGACTCCGGGGACACCACCGACGACATCATCCGGGTCGCCGACGACATCGACGCCGACGCCGTCGTCCTCGGCGGCCGGAAGCGGTCGCCAGCGGGGAAGGCAATCTTCGGGTCGACGACGCAGTCGGTCATCCTCAACACCGACCGGCCCGTCGTCGTCACCGGCGACGGCTCCTAACTGGACGAAACGGACGCCTAGTTCGAAACCCAACTGTTTGCTATGCCCCTCGAAGACTACGAGTGCCGACAATGCGAGCGGTGGTCCCGCGCGGAAGCGGATTCGAACGCGGCGGGGAACAGCTACTGCAGTCCGCGCTGTGAGACGTCCGGGACGGGTCTACGACACGTCAGCCACAGTGCCGGAGAGCGATCGCCGGAGGCGAGGCAGGACATAAGTATCACCGTCGAATGAGTCCCCGGTACGGAGATGCGACGCACAGTCGAGATGTCCGGCAGTTCGCTCCTGTACGTCTTCTACGCCGTCTCGGTAGCCGGGCTCGTGGGGGTGTTAGCCGTCGCGGTGTGGCCGCTCGACGACGCCGCCAGCGTCGCGTTCGCCGTCCTCATCTCGGGGCTCGTGGGCTCGTTCGCGGTCGGCGCGTGGCGACAGCACACCGGCCGGGACAGCGAACACCTCGGCACGGCCGAGGACATCGCGTACGATCCGATTGCGTACCCCGGACACGCGGCCAAGGACCGGTGGCTGAAGGCAGTCCGGCGACTACCGGGTAGAGCGGACGACGAAAGCGACGACGACTGACACCTGCTCGGTCAGTCGCGAAGAACGCTACTCGTTCTGCGGGCTGTAGTTCGGCGCTTCGTCCGTAATCATCACGTCGTGGGGGTGGCCTTCGGTCTGACCGGCCGAGGACACGCGGACGAACTCGGCGTCCCGCTTGAACGCCGGAATCGTCTCCGCGCCGACGTAGCCCATCCCGGACTGGATGCCGCCGACGAGCTGGTGGAGCTCCGAGGCCAGCGACCCCTTGTACGGAGTGGCCGCCTCGACGCCCTCGGGCACGTACTCCTCGTCTTCCTCGTCTTCCTTGAGGTAGCGGTCGCCGCCGCCGGACTGCATCGCGCCGACGGAGCCCATGCCACGGTACTGCTTGTACTTCTTGCCGTTCATCGTGATGACGCGGCCCGGGGCCTCGTCGGTCCCCGCGAAGTACGACCCGAGCATCACGGCGTCGGCTCCCGCGGCGATGGCCTTCGCGGCGTCGCCGGAGTACCGGATGCCGCCGTCCGCGATGACCGGGACGCCCTCGGGCGCGGCGACGTCGGCGACCTCTGAGACGGCCGTGATCTGGGGCATACCGGCACCGGTGACGACCCGGGTCGTGCAGATAGAGCCCGGGCCGATGCCGACCTTGATGCCGTCCGCGAAGTCGACGACGGCCTCTGCGGCCTCACGGGTGCCGACGTTCCCGACGACGACGTCCGCGTCGACAGACGCCGTGATGTCGCGCGCGGAGTCGATGACGTTCATGTTGTGGGCGTGCGCGCAGTCGATGAAGACGACGTCAGCGCCGGCCTCGTCGACGGCGGTCGCGCGCTCGGTCTCGAACGGACCGACCGCGACGCCGACGCGGAGGCGGCCGTCGTCGTCGCGGGCAGCGTTGCCGTGTTCGCGCCGCGCGAGGATGCCCTGCATCGTGACGAGCCCGACGAGGTGGTCGTCGCCGTCCACGATGGGCACGCGCTCGATTTTGTGCTCGTACATGAGTTCGAGCGCGTCACGAGCGGTGACGTCCTCGGGCGCGGTGATGACTTCGTCGGTCATCGCCTCGCGGACGGCGTCGGACTCGCCGACCTCGATGTAGGGGCGGATGTCGGTGCCGGAGATGATACCGAGCACCGTGTCGTCGTCGTCGACGACGGGTGCGCCGGAGACGTCGGCGCGGTTCATCATCGCGTCGACCTCGTCGACCGTCTGGTCGGGGTCGGCGGTGACGACGTTCTCGCGGCCGATGACGAGCTCGTCGGCGTGCTTGACGCGCTCGACTTCGGTGACGACCGTCTCGGTGTCCATGTTCTGGTGGAGGACGCCGAGGCCGCCCTCGCGCGCCATCGCGATGGCGAGGTCGGACTCGGTGACGGTGTCCATCGCCGCCGAGAGGACGGGGACTTCGAGTTCGACGTTCGTGGAGACGCGCGTCGCCACGTCGGCCTCGTCGGGCTCGACCCGGCTCTCTGCGGGCCGCAGCAGCACGTCGTCGAACGTCAGCGCTTCCGGTACGCGGAGCTTCTCGGAGAATCGGCCGTCCGTCGAGGAATCGTTCGCCATGTCAATCGGTGTTGCCCGGCTTCCAAAAACGTTGCGAGATTGGGCGAACGTGACCGATTCGGAACTGTGGGACAGCGAGACAATCACGGTCGTGCATTCACTTGGGGTTCGACACCGGTGTGGCCTCGGGGCCCAACGCGCGTCCAATCGACAGCCGCCTTCCGCCCCTCGGGCCGCACAGCCGTCGAAATTACCACCGATTTATCGCCGAACGGCAAAACTCCCCGACAATCCCAAACCCAGTACTTAAAGTAGGGCGTCGTTCCGACACCATTTGTGGTCGCTTGTCACACAATCTTTATACTTCCAACCGTTGTCGTTGCGTGTATGGACTCCACCAGTCCGCAGACGACGCGTACGGCAGGCGACCAGACGACGCTCGCCCCATCCGTACCGAAATTTATGCTTGGACTGGTGGCCCGATTTACACGCTGGCTCGGACACAATACGCTCCACGACGCGTATCGCCGCTCCGACCAGACCCCGTCACCCGCGTTGGCCCCGTAGTACATGAGTAGCTCACGTCACCCCGTCGCGCTCCGCCTCGAGCAGCAGGTGGGCGGCGCTACGAAGCTCCTGGCCACCGTCATGCTGCTGCCGCTCGTCGACGGCATCTTCGCCGCCCTCGTGCTCGCCGGCCAGCTCGACACCTGGGCCGGCGTCCTTCAGGTCGGCCTGCTCGTCTTCGGCGGGAGCGCGACCCTCGCCGTCATCCTCGCCGAGATGGGTGGCAGCCGCCGCCAGCAGGCGACCAGCGTCCTGCTCGTCGGGCTCCCCCTCATCGTCATCGCCACCGTCGAAGCGGCGCTCGCGCCCACCGTCGCGACCGTCCTCGACATCCCGACCTTCGAGCGGTTCGCCGCGCTGGTCATCCTCGCCATCGCCGCGAAGACCGCCAGCGCCACCATCGGCGAGTACCTCCCCTCGCCGGGTGTCATCATCGGTCTGGGCTTCCTCGCGAGCATCCGCCCCGACGGCGCAGCGCTCGTCACCAACTACGACGTCAGCCTGCTGTTGCACGCCGTCGCCGCAGCCGGCGTCGCCGTCACGTTCGCGCTCGGCGTCGTCGCGCTCGCCCCAATCCTGCGCGGCGTCGTCGACATCGACCGGTTCCGGTTCGGCTCCGCTGTCGCGCTCGCCACGCTCGCGCTGTCGGTGTTCCACCTCGTCCCCTCGCAGGCACCGCTGATGGTGTTCGCCGTCGCCGGCGTGCTCGCGTTCGACCCCGACCAAGCAGGAGACGCTGACGCCGCCAGCGACGACCACGGAGACGACGCCACCGGCTCCAGCCACCCCGACGACGTCACCGTCGACGCGGACGACGGCCCCGACCCGCAGCCGAACACGCCGGCCGCGACCGACGGCGGTAACGGCACGGACCCCGACGAGGCCGCCTACGGCTACCCCGGCGAGGACGCCGCAGAGGAGCGCGCCCCCTGGCTGTAGCGACGGCAGTTCTCCCGCGACGACAGGCTTTCCCGTCCCCGAGACGAGGCTCCGGTATGGCTGACAACCGGGTCGTGCAGGGCCGCATGGTCACCCCGAAGAAACTCGCAGAACTCGTCGAAGGCGAGTCCGTCATGGACGCCGAACCCATCGAGGACACGGACCGCGACTGCCCCGACTGCGGCAGCGACGTCATCTCCGTCGGCTACATGCCCTCGGTCACCGAATTCGTCACTGGCTACAAGTGCCAGGACTGCGACTGGAGCGAACGCGACGCCTGACGACGGACTACTGACAGACTCGTTACTGCCAGCGGACGTCCTCGATTTCGGTCTCCGACGCAGCGACGACCGTTCCGACGACCTCGCCGTCCTCGCAGCTCTCGACGTCCACGCGCTCGTAGCCCTCCACGACCACGTCACGCAGGTCGCCCTCGAACTCGTCGGCCTCCTCGACGCCCAGCCGGTTCTCCCCGCCGAGCTCCCGCACGACTATCGGGTACTCCGTCATGCTCGGTCGTTTGCTCTCAGCCCGGAAAATCCAATCGCTACCCGAACGCACCGTCGCGGCTCCCGCCCCGACTCTCGTAGTGTCGCACCGCCTCCTCGTAGTCCGCGAGCAGTTCCTCGGCCCGGTCGGGAACGTGAGCCTGTTCGTAGTCTGGGCCCGCGAACGCCTCGACAGCCGCCCACGACTCGAAGCGTGCGACAGTCACGAACTCCACCCGCGAACCGTCCTCCCGCCGGAGCACCTCCCAGTCCGCCAGCCCCGGAATCTCGGCTCCAGCGTCCGGAAACACCGTCTCCGTCGCGAACGACTCGTACTCGTCGGCGTCCGATTCCTCGGTCCAGCCCCGCCACACGCGTACAATCACGGCGACGGCTTCGGCCCCTATCGACTTCACTCCCGGCCCCCGAACCGAAACGCTCTTGAAGAAAATCGCCTAACGATGGAACGCGAGGGGCTGTGGCCAAGCCAGGGATGGCGACTGACTCCAGAGGCCACGCGCCCGGGACGACACTCCAGACTGGTATACCGAGCGGCAGGCTGATCACCGCGCCGCGTTGACGACCCTCTGGAGTTCCGAGGCGCACCGGAGATATCAGTCGATCGGGGGTTCAAATCCCTCCGGCCCCACTTCTTCAAGATTACATCACGGAGCGACGCGTGCGTCGCGCGGTGGTCCCGTTCAGACGTGGTCGCAGGCCTTGGCGACGGCTTCCAGGTCCACGCCGGCGTCGGTGTCGACGCTCACGAGGATGCCCTTGTAGTCGCCGGTGGCGTGGTGGATGCAGATGGCGTGCTCGAAGCGGTGCATCGTGCAGTGCCACTTGGCGACCCGGAAGAGCTGTTCGAGGCGGCCGATGCCGATGTCGTTGAGGATGAGTTCCTCGTGGATGTCGTCGACGACGCGGTCTTTGGTGGAGACGTCGTCGCGTTCGTACACGAGTTCGACGTCCTCGCGGTCGTAGGCCGCGAGTGACCGGAGTGCTGGCCCGGCGGCGTCCCGGAACGGGGGTACGCGGACCTCCATATCTGGAGGTACTCACAGCAGCTTGAAAAAAGTGCCAGGTGGTTTTCACCGGGTCAGGGGTCGCGTTTCGCGCCGGGGTCGGTGACCGCACCGTCGGCGGCCGAGGCGAAGAGGTCGCCGTACTTCCGGAGGACGCCGGCGTCGTAACGGGGGTCGGGTTCGCTCCAGTCCTCACGGCGGGCCGCGAGCTCGTCGTCGGGGACTGCCACTGAGAGCTCTCGGTTGGGGACGTCGACGGTCACTTCGTCGCCGTCTTCGAGGAGCGCGATCGGGCCGCCGACCGCGGCTTCGGGCGCGACGTGGCCGACCATGGGGCCGCGAGTGGCACCCGAGAACCGCCCGTCGGTCAGCAGCGCGACGTCGTCCTCGTGGCCCTGGCCGACGACGGCGGCAGTGACCCCTAGCATCTCGCGCATCCCGGGGCCGCCCCTCGGGCCCTCGTTCCGAATGGCGATGACGTCGCCGGACTCGATGTGGCCATCCTGGACGTACGCCATGGCGTCCTCTTCGGATTCGAAGACGCGGGCCGGGCCGGTGTGCTGGGTCTCGTCTTTGCCGGTGACTTTGAGAACTGCGCCGTCTGGCGCGAGATTCCCGGTGAGGACGGTGATTGCGCCGGTCTCGTGGAACGGGTCGTCGACCGGGCGGAGGAAGTCCACGTCACCGTCCACGCTGCCGTCTTCACCGAGGTGTTCGAGTTCCTCGGTGATAGTGCGGCCGGTCACGGTCATCGCGTCGCCGTGAATCAGGCCGGCGTCGAGCAGGCGCGCGAGGACGACCGGAACGCCGCCGACCTCGTGGAGGTCGTTCATGACGCGCGTGCCGCCGGGCTGGAGGTTCGCAATCTTCGGGGTGCGGTCGCTGATGTCGTTGAAGTCCTCGACGTCGAGGTCGACGCCCGCCTCGGCGGCGAGCGCGAGCAGGTGCAGCACGGCGTTCGTCGAGCCGCCGAGCGCGACCTGGACGGCGATGGCGTTCTCGAAGCTCTCTCTGGTGAGGATATCCGAAGGTCGGCGGTCCTCGCGGACGCACTCCGCCGCGAGACGGCCGGCGCGCTCGGCGACATCGTACCGGCCATTGCTCTCTGCGGGCGGGCTCGCAGAGCCGAGCGGTGCGAGTCCGATGGCTTCCGAGATGGACGCCATCGTGTTCGCGGTGAACATCCCGCCGCAAGCGCCCGCGCCGGGGCAGGCGTCGCGCTCCATCGACTCGAGTTCGTCCTCGGTCATGTCACCGGAGGCGACGGCTCCGACGCCCTCGAAGACGTTCTGGACGGTTATCTCGCGGCCGTCGTGTTCGCCGGGCATGATGGAGCCGCCGTAGAGGAACACCGACGGGAGGTCGGTGCGGATGGCGGCCATCATCATCCCGGGGAGGTTCTTGTCGCAGCCCGCGACTGTGACGAGCGCGTCCATGCGCTCGCCGAACGCCACGAGCTCGACGGAGTCGGCGATGACCTCTCGGGAGACGAGGGAGGCCCGCATCCCCTCGGTCCCCATCGAGATGGCGTCCGAGATGGTGATTGTGCCGAACTCGATTGGCATCCCGTCGCCGGCCTCGACGCCGTCGACGGCCGACTCGGCCACGTCGTCGAGGTGGACGTTGCAGGGCGTGATGTCGGCGGCGGGGTTCGCGACCCCGACCATCGGCGAGGAGAAGTCGGCGTCGTCGTAGCCCATCGCGCGGAACATCGCGCGGTGCGGGGCGCGCTCGGGCCCCTCGGTCACGTCCGCGCTCGGCAGGTCCGGGTCCTTCTGTCCGGTCATGGTGCCACCTCGCACCGCGCAGCGGTAAATGTCGCGGACCGCGCAGTCGCTGCCAGCGAGCGCCCCGTCATCGGACCACCTCCCGGATGGCGTCGCCGACCGCGCGGGTTGTCGCCTCGCCACCGAGGTCGGGCGTCGTCGGCCCGTCTTCCAGTACGTCCTCGACCGCGCTGCGGACGCGCTCGCCAGCGGCGTCGTGGCCGAGGAACTCCAAGAGCATCGCCGCCGACAGCACGGCGGCTGCGGGGTTCGCGACGCCGTCGCCCGCGATGTCCGGCGCGGTGCCGTGGACGGGCTCGAAGACGCCGCGCTCCGGGCCGATGTTCGCGGACGGCAGCAGACCGAGGCCGCCGACGAGCCCCGCCGCGAGGTCCGAGAGCACGTCCCCGGCGAGGTTCGGGCAGACGACTACGTCGTAGTCCGCCGGATTCTCCACGAGGTGCATGGCGAGCGCGTCCATCAGCGCCGCGTCCGTCTCGACGCCGTGCTCGGCCGCCACGTTCTCGACAGTCTCGCGGAAGAGGCCGTCCGTCACGCGCATCACGTTCGCCTTGTGCGCGACGGTGAACCCCTCGGGCGCGTACTCGCAGGCGTACTCCGCGAGCCGTCGGCTCGCCTCCTCGGTGACGACGCGCGTGCAGGTCGTCACGCCGTCCGCGAGTTCGGCCTCGTGGCCGGCGTAGACGCCCTCCGTGTTCTCCCGGAGGAAGACGAGGTCCGTCTCCGGCTGGACCGCGTCCACGCCGGGGTACGTCCGCGCGGGCCGGACGTTCACGAAGGAGTCGACGGCCGCCCGCAGCGGGAGGATGACGTCCGCGGCCGTCTCGCCCGCCGCGCCGAACAGCGTCGCGTCCGCCGTCTCGACCGCCTCCCGAGTCTCCGCCGGGAGCGGCGTCCCCTGCTCGTCGGCGACCTCGTCGCCCGCCTCGGCGTGGACGAACTCGAAGTCGCCGACGGCGTCCAGCACGTCGACGGCGACCGGTGTGACCTCGCGACCGATGCCGTCCCCGGGAACAACCGCAATTTCCTCAGTCATCGGTGTAGGGGAGGCTGGCAGCGGTCGCTTCGACGCTGTCGGCGTTCGCGGCCATCAGCGCGGTGGTGTCCCAGACGCCGTCGACGAGCGCCCGCCGCTGAGCGTCGTCCACCGAGGCGTCGATGGTAGTGTCGCCGTAGCGGACCTCCTCGGCGGCGACGTCTACTTCGATTTCGGCGTCGGGGTGCTCGTCGACGTAGTCCTGGAGCGCCTCGACGTCTTCCTGCGAGGCCGTGACCGTGGGGATGCCGAGTGCGAGGCAGTTCCCCGCGAAGATCTCGGCGAACGACTCGCCCACGATTGCGTCGATGCCCCACCGCATCAGCGCCTGCGGCGCGTGCTCGCGTGACGAGCCACAGCCGAAGTTCGCGTTCACGGCGAGCACGGACGCCCCTCGGAAGCACTCGGCGTTGAACGGGTGGTCCAGCGGCTCGTCTGCTCTGACGGCTCCGCCGTCTCCGTCTCGCGACTCCTCCGGAGTCGCGCTGTCGAACCGCTCGTCGAAGAACGCGAACTGCCCGAGGCCGTCGAACGTGACGACCTTGAGGAAGCGCGCCGGGATGATTTCGTCCGTGTCCACGTCGTTCCCCCGGACTGGAACGCCCGTGCCGGTGACTCGGCGGACCGTATCAGCCGGACCGGAGCTGCTCGTCGCGTCACCCCCGGCGTTCGGGCTCACGCTCGCACCTCCCTGACCGCCTCCAGTTCGCGCACGTCGGTTACTTCCCCCTCGACGGCCGCGGCGGCGACCATCGGGGGACTCATCAGGACCGTTCGGCCGTCCTTCGAGCCCTGTCGGCCGACGAAGTTGCGGTTCGACGAGGAAGCGCAGCGCTCGTCGCCGACCAGCTGGTCCTCGTTCATGCCGAGGCACATCGAGCAGCCCGCGCCCCGCCAGTCGAAGCCCGCCTCGGTGAACACCTCGTCGAGACCCTCCGCTTCGGCGGCGGCCTTCACGCGCTGGCTGCCGGGAACGACCATCGCCCGGACATCGTCGTGGACCTCGCGGCCGGCGACCACGTCGGCGGCCTCGCGGAGGTCCGGGAGCCGGGCGTTCGTACAACTCCCGAGGAACGCCACGTCGATTGGGTAGCCCGCCATCGTGTCGCCCGGTTCGACGCCCATGTGTTTCTGGGCACTGCGCGCGGACTCCCGTTTGTCCGCCGGGAGGTCCTCGGGTGCGGGAATCTCCTCCGAGATGCCGACGCCCTGCCCCGGCGTCGTCCCCCAGGTCACGACCGGTTCGAGGGCGTTGCCGTCGACGGTGACAACATCGTCGTACTCGGCGTTCGGGTCGCTGGCGACCGACTCCCAGTACGCCCGCAGTTCCTCGAAGGCGTCGCCCTGGGGGACTGCGTCGCGGGCCCGCAGGTACTCGTAGGTGGTCCCGTCTGGGTTCACGTATCCCGCGCGAGCGCCGCCCTCGATGCTCATGTTGCAGATGCTCATCCGGCCCGCCATGTCCATCGCCTCGACGGCCTCGCCGCCGTACTCGTAGACGTAGCCGACGCCGCCGTCGGTGCCCAGCTTCCGGATGACGGTCAGAATGACGTCCTTGGGCGTGACGCCGTCGCCCAGTTCGCCGGTGACCTCGATGCGGCGGACCTGTTTCTTCTCCATCGCGACGCAGCCAGTCGCCAGCACGTCCCGAATCTGGGAGGTGCCGATACCGAACGCCAGCGCGCCGAACGCGCCGTGGGTGGCCGTGTGGGAGTCACCGCAGACGATGGTCATCCCGGGCTGGGTGAGCCCCTGTTCCGGCCCGACCACGTGAACGATGCCCTGCCGGCCGGTCGTCGGGTCGTCGAAGTCGATGCCGGCCTCGCCGACGTTCGCCTCCAGTTCCGCCATCATCTCCTCGGCGGCGTCGTCGCTGTACGGCCGGGACTGGTCGGCGGTCGGGACGATGTGGTCGACGGTCGCGTGGGTCCGCTCCGGGTACGCCACGTCCAGCCCGCGCTCCCGCAGCGTCCCGAACGCCTGCGGGCTCGTCACCTCGTGGACGAGGTGGAGCCCGACGAACAGCTGGGTCTGGCCCGTCGGCAGTTCGGTGACCGCGTGGCGGTCCCAGACGTGGTCGTACAGCGTCCCCTCACTCATCGTCTACGGAGTCGTCCTCGTCGCCGTCGGCGGCGGTCTCATCGTCGCCGGCGGGCGGTTCGCCGCCGCGCTCCCAGACGCGGTTCGCGCTCGCGTCCTCGTCCGGCGGCGTCTGGTCGACGTCCTTCATCTTCGGGTCGCCGTCGGCGTCCTCGTCGCCGCCGTCGGGGCGCTGGGTCGCGGCCGCGCCGCGCTCGCCGCCGTCCGCGACGACCGCCGGCCCGCGTCGGAACACCGTGCCGACGGCGTGGTCGGGGTCGGCGGGGTTGCGCTGGCTGACCGACCGCATCGTGCGCTCAGTCATCGGCGGACACCTCCGGCTCCCGCTCGGCCTCGGACGCGGTCTCGTCGGCCCACGCGAACAGGCTGCGGAGCCGCTCCCCGACGTCCTCGATGTCGTGTTCCTGCTCCGCTTTGCGGCGCTGCTTGTACGACGGCCGGCCGGCCTGATTCTCCGCGACCCACTCGGTCGCGAACGCGCCGTTCTGGACCTCTTCGAGGACTTCCTCCATGTTCTCGCGGACCGACTCGTCGACGACCGCGTCGCCGCGCGTCAGCCCGCCGTACTCGGCCGTGTCGGAGACCGAATCCCACATCGCGCCGATACCGCCCTCGTACATCAGGTCCACGATGAGTTTGAGCTCGTTCAGACACTCGAAGTACGCCATCTCGGGGCTGTACCCGGCGTCCACGAGCGTCTCGTAGCCCGCCTTCGTGAGTTCGGCGACGCCGCCACAGAGCACGGCCTGCTCGCCGAACAGGTCGGTCTCGGTCTCCTCGCGGAACGTCGTCTCCACGACGCCAGCACGCGCGCAGCCGATGGCGTCGGCGTACGCTAGGGCCTCCTGCCGCGCCTCGCCGGTGGCGTTCTGGTAGACCGCCAGCAGCGCGGGCGTGCCCTCGCCTGCCTCGTAGTTCCGGCGGACGAGGTGGCCGGGAGACTTCGGCGCAATCATCGTCACGTCGACGCGCTCCGGCGGCTCTATCTGGCCGTAGTGGACGTTGAACCCGTGCGCGAACTGGAGCGTGTCGCCCGCGTCGAGTTCGGGCTCGATGGCGTCGAACACGTCCGGCTGCACGGTGTCCGGCACGAGCACGGAGACGACGTCGGCCTCGCTGGCTGCCTCGACTGGGGTCGCTACGCGCAGCCCGTCGGCTTCGGCCGCCCTCCGGGAGTCGGAGGTCTCCCGCAGGCCGACGACCACGTCGACGTCGCTGTCGGCGAGGTTCTGGGCGTGCGCGTGCCCCTGACTGCCGTAGCCGAGGACGGCGACCGTCTTGTCGTCGACGTGTCGTCGGTCCGCGTCGGACTCGTGGTACACTGGTTGCGTGAACTGCTCGTCTCCGCTCGGACTGCTGTCTGTCTCTGTCATTTGAGGTGGTCTGGAACGACTGCTGTTTTCGTCTCGCCACGGGCCAGTGCCGTCTGGCCGGTGCGGGCGATCTCGCGGATACCGAACTGGCGGAACGCGTCGATGGCGTCGTCGATTTTCTGTTCGTCACCGGTGAGTTCGACCGTCACCGTCCGCGGGCCGGCGTCGAGGGTGGTCCCGCCGTACATCTCGGTGATTGCGTGGACCGCCTCCGGGCGGTCGGCGTCCACTTTCACGACGACGAGTTCGCGGGCGAGCGCGTCGGCTTCGAGTTCCCGGACGTGGATGACGGGGACGACCTTCGCGAGCTGCTTCTCGACCTGGTCGATGCCCGGGTCCGGCTCCTCCACGACGACGGTGATGCGCGCCCAGTCGTCGTTCTGCGTGTCCGCCACGGTCAGCGACTCGATGTTGAACTGCCGGCGGCTGAACAGCCCGGAGACCCGCGCCAGCACGCCCGGCTCGTGTTCGACGAGCGCGGAGATGACCGTGCGCCGCGCCGGATGCTCGGCTTCCGCCTCCGGGTCGACGCGGACGCCCTGGGCCGTCCGCCGGCCCCGCGGCCGCTGGCGGTCCTCGGGCGCGGGACCCGGGAGCCCCCGCTGTTCGTTCCGGCCGCTCATAGGTGGGCCTCCGAGAGCGCGAACTGGCCGTTGTCGCCGCCAGACGGGACCATCGGGTAGACCTCCTCGGTCGGGTCGATGTAGACGTCCACGACCGCCGGTCCGTCGGTGGCGAGCGCCGCCCCGACGGTGTCAGCGACGTCGTCGTAGCGCTCGATGCGGAAGCCGTCGGCACCGAACGCCTCGGCGAGCGCGTCGAACTCCGGCACCCAGGGGTACTCCGAGGCCATCCGCCGGCCGTCGAAGAAGGCGTCCTGCCACTGCTTGACCATCCCGATGGCCTCGTTGTTCAGCACGAAGACGGTGATGTCGAGGTTCTCGCGGGCCGCGACGACGAGTTCCTGACACGTCATCAGGAACGAGCCGTCGCCGTCGAAGCAGACGACGGACTGGTCGTCGTCTGCGGCCAGCCGTGCGCCGATGGCGGACGGCAGTCCGTACCCCATCGCGCCGAGGCCGTGGCTCGACACCCACGTCCGGGGCTCGGTGTACGTCCAGTACTGGCAGGCCCACATCTGGTGCTGGCCGACGCCGGTCGTGACGACGGTGTCGTCGTCGGTCGCGGCGTCGACGGCCTCGACGACGAACTGCGGTTTCACCGGCTCGTCGTCGGGGAACGCCGACGCGTCGGGCGCGCCGTCGTCGGTATCGGCCGCGGGCACCGCGTAGTCCATCGGGTACTCCGTCTGCCAGTCGCGACACTGCGACAACCACTCGTCCGTGTCCGGCGAGCCGTCCATCGCGGCCGCGAGCTGGTCGAGGACGGTACCAGCGTCCCCGACCAGCGGGTGGTCGGCCTCGACGTTCTTCGAAATCTCTGCCGGGTCGATGTCGACGTGGACGACGGTCGCCTCCGGCGCGAACGAGTCGACGCCGCCGGTCAGCCGGTCGTCGAATCTGGTGCCGACCGCCAGCAGGCAGTCGGTCATCGTCGTCGCCATGTTCGCGTACCCGGTGCCGTGCATCCCCGCCATCTCCAGTGCGAGGTCGTGGTCTTCCGGGAACGCGCCGATGCCGGGCATCGTCGTCGCCACCGGAATCTCGTGGTCTTTCGCGAACGCCCGCAGTTCGTCTGTGGCGTCGCCCTTCACGACGCCGCCGCCCGCGAGAATCACGGGTCGGTCGGCGGCAGCGATGGTAGCTGCGGCGGCGTCGACTGCGGCCTCGTCGGCTCGCTCAGGGACCGAGACGGTGCCGGGAACCGTCGGCTCGGTCGGTTCGGCGTCCGTCTCGTCGGTCGTCACGTCTTTCGGGAGGTCGACGAGGGTCGGCCCCTGTCGACCGCTGGCCGCCAGCGCGAACGCCGTCGACACGTCCTCGCCGACCTCGTCGGCGCTCGACGCGAACGTGTTGGACTTCGTGATGGGGGTCGTGACGCCGACCGTGTCCGTCTCCTGGAACGCGTCGTTGCCGACCAAATCGGAAGGGACCTGCCCGGTGAGCGCGACGACCGGCTCGGAGTCCATGTCGGCGTCCGCGATGCCAGTCACGAGGTTCGTCGCGCCGGGCCCCGAGGTCGCCATGCAGACGCCCGGCTCGCCCGTGACTGCGCCGTACGCGTCCGCGGCGTGGGCCGCGCCCTGCTCGTGGGCCATCGTCACGTGGGACACGTCGTCGGCGTCGTACAGCGCGTCGTAGACCGGCATGATAGCGCCGCCCTGCACGCCGAACACCGTCTCTGCACCGGCTGCTTCGAGCGCGGCGACGACCGCGTCAGCGCCGGTCGGTGTCGTCTCGTCGGTGCTGTCCTCCCGCTCCGGGTCGCGGCCGTCGTTCGTCTCCCCCTCGGGAGTCGGCGCGTCCGCGTCGGGCGTCGGTTCGCCCGGCGCGTCCGCGTCGTCGAACTCCGGCACTGCGCCGTGGTCTGTCATCGATACCCCTCGGTCGCTGTCGTGTCTCGGGTGTCTGCTGCGTGTGTCATTGCGGATGCTGCGGTGGCTATCGGTCTGGAAATTCGGTACCGGTCGGGTCGGTGAGAAGTGTAGGTAGGGAGCTTACGCCCCTACAATACCGAGTCCGACAGCCACACCGCTGCCCGCGAGAACGGCCGAGCGTGCGGTGTGAGACTGCATCGTACACCCCGCTATCGCGCGGCCACGTATAGATGTGACTGGTGGCGCAAGGCTTGCCGGCCGGCGTCACGCCGTCACCTCACCCCGTTCGCGTCGGACGCCCACCTCGCCGGCGAACGCCCGTAGCATGGTTTCGGTGACGGCCCTGTCGTCGGCGGCGTGCGCTTTCACCTTCCGGGTGACCGCACGCACCTCCTCGTCGGTCGGCTCGAAGCCGGCGTCCTCCAGGTGCTGGCGGACGGCGTGTGTCCCCGAGTGCTTCCCGAGCACGACTTCGCGCTCCGCGCCCACCATCTCCGGCGTCATCACGCCGGGCTCGAAGGTCTCGCTGTTCTCGATGACGCCCGCGGCGTGGATGCCGGACTCGTGGGCGAACGCGTTCGTGCCCACCACCGGCTTGTTCACCGGCACCGGGACCGACGACCGGTCGGCGACGGTCGCCGCGATGTCGGCGATGGCGGTCGTATCGACGCCGGAGTCGGCACCGTAGACGCTCTCGGCGGACATCACGACCTCCTCGAACGCCGCGTTGCCGGCGCGCTCGCCGATGCCGTTGACCGACACCTGGACCTGGTCTGCGCCCGCCTCCACGCCCGCGAGGGCGTTCGCGGTGGCGAGTCCGAAGTCGTCGTGCGTGTGCACGTCGACTCGGGCGTCGGTGTGGTCGCCGACGAACTCGACCAGTTCACCGAACCGGCGCGGGGTCGCGACCCCGCACGTGTCCGGGACGTTCACCCAGTCCACGCCGGCGTCGTCGACGGCCTCGACGACCTCGGCGAGGTACTCGGGGTCGGTCCGAGTGGCGTCCATCGGCGAGAACATCACCTCGACGCCCGCCGCCTCGGCGCGCTCGACGGCCGCCACGGACTGGTCGACGACCTCGGTGCGCGTGCTGTGCATCGAGTCCTCGATCTGGACGTCGCTGGTGGACGCGAACACGTGGACCATGTCCACGCCGGCGTCCACCGCCGCGTCCACGTCCGAGGCGACGACGCGGGCGAGCCCGCAGGTCGTCGCCTCGGTCGCGTCGGCGACGTCCGCCACGGCCTCCGCTTCCGCCTCGCCGTTGGCCGGGAACCCGGCCTCGACGACGTCGACGTTCGCGTCGTCGAGCGCGGCGGCTATGTCGCGCTTGTCGTCGTAGCTGAACGACGTGCGTGGCGTCTGCTCGCCGTCGCGGAGCGTGGTGTCGAAAACTCGGACTGACTCGAACTCGTTACGCTGGGCTAACGTGCCCTCGAAGAACCCGTTCCCCCGGACTTACACCGGGCGTCTCGTTGTGAGACATCGTATCGCTCCCCAGTCCGCGGTTGCACTTACGTCTTCCCCCGCTGGCAGACGTTGCCAAAGGACGCACCCTCTCGTTGGTGCCGCGACTGCGGCCTGCTCGCCCGAGAATCGGACGCGAGTGCGCCCAGAACACCTATTCGCGCGGGGAGTGTTGGAATAACACATGGACCGGCGTCGAGTCATCGTCGTTCTCGGTGTGGTCGCCCTCGTCGCCCTCGCGGGGTGTACGGGCGCGGTCAGCGACGGGGCCGTCGCGCCGAGCGAGCAGACCGACGCACCGCCCGATTCCCAGTCCGCGTCGGGGAGCCAGCCAACCGTCGACTCGCCGAACGGCACGCTGTCTGTCCACTTTCTCGACGTCGGCCAGGGGTCGAGTGTCTTCGTCGAGGGTCCGACGGGCGAGACGATGCTCATGGACTCGGGGGACTGGCGCGACGACGGCGAGGACGTCCTCGCGTACCTCGACGCCCGGGGCGTGGAGCGCCTCGACTACCTCGTGACGAGTCACGCCGACGCCGACCACATCGGCGGCCACGCCGCGGTCATCGAACACTTCGAGACCGAGAGCGAGGGCGTCGGTGCCGTCTACGACCCCGGCATCACGGCGTCATCCCAGACCTACGATAACTACCTCGACGCCGTCGAAGCCCACGACGTGCCCCTGTACGAGACGC
Source organism: Halobacterium jilantaiense (assembly GCF_900110535.1). Lineage (NCBI taxonomy): Archaea > Methanobacteriati > Methanobacteriota > Halobacteria > Halobacteriales > Halobacteriaceae > Halobacterium > Halobacterium jilantaiense. Next base: position 349,448 of record NZ_FOJA01000001.1, on the reverse strand, counting down.
GCGCCGGCGACCCGATTCCGATGGCCGGCGTCGACATCGAAGTGCTCGCGCCGCCGCGCCGCCACCTCGCGGGCGGCGACCGCAACGAGAACAGCGTCGTCCTCCGACTCGGGTTCGGGAACACGACGCTGTTGCTGCCGGGCGACGGCGAAGACGAAAGCGAAGCGTTCCTCGTCGACGAGTACGGCGACGGACTGAACGCGACCGTGCTGAGCGCGGGCCACCACGGCAGCGCGTCGAGTTCGGGCGCGACGTTCCTCGACGCCGCGACGCCGCGGGTCGCCGTCGTCTCCAGCGCGTACGACTCCCAGTACGGCCACCCCCACGAGGCGGTGCTCTCGCGGCTCGCCGAGCGCGGCGTTCGGACGTACTGGACGGCCACCCACGGCGCGGTGCGCGTGACCAGTAACGGGTCCGCCGTCACCGTCGCGACACAGCGCGACGCGCCGACGGGCCCGCTGGCCCTCCGAGACGGAGCCCCGAGCGACGCCGAACCGGCGGACGACCTCGCGGTCCGGGCCGTGATTCCGGTGGCGGGGCCGGTGGCGGACGTGCCGCCGACCACCACCGAGCAGATGGACGGTTCGCTCTCGGTCGTGGACGTCCACGAAGACGCACCCGGCGACGACAACGAGAACCCGAACGGCGAGTACGTCGTCTTCGAGAACGACGGCGCGGAGCCACTGAACCTCGGCGGGTGGACTGTCACCGACAAGGCCGGCCACGAGTACGTGTTCCCGACCGGGCTCGAACTCGGACCCGGCGAGCGCGTGACGCTGTACACGGGCACCGGAACGGACACACGGACGGCGGTCTACTGGGGACTGGACCGCGCGGTGTGGAACAACGCTGGGGACATCGTTACGGTGCAGGACGACGACGGGTCGACTGTGACCCGGGAGGCGTACTGATGCCGGCAGACGGAACCTACACGGGCGTCGTGGACCGCTTCGAGGGGGATCTGGCGGTCGTGCTGCTGGAAGTCGACGGCGAGACAGTCGGCGAGCGCGCGCTGGATAGGGCTCGGCTACCCGAAGCCGGCCGCAGCGTGGACGCCGTCCTGCGCGTCGAGGTCGAGGACGGCCGGGTAGCTGCGGTGTCGTACGACCCCGACGAGTCCGAGCGGCGCTCCGGGCGTGCACGCCGGCGATTCGGCGAGCTGTCCAGCCGACCGCCGGCAGCCGACGACGACCCGGACTCGGACTGACCCGGGATCCCACCGGCGGGTCGCGAAACGCGGAACTAACAATCAGTGCGTCCGTCGACGGTAGCCGGTATGGCGCTCCTCGACTCTCTGGTCGTCTTCGTCGTCAGCCTCCTGGTCGGCGCGCTCGGCATCTACGTCGGCGCGCGGGTCGTCACCGACCGCGAGGACTACACGTACGCCATCGTGACGGCGCTGCTCGGTGCCATCATCTGGGCAGTCGTCGGCTTCCTGTTGGGCTGGATTCCGCTGCTCGGACCGTTGCTGGTGTTGCTCGCGTACGTCGCCGTCATCAACTCCCGGTATCCCGGCGGCTGGGGGAGCGCCGTCCTCATCGCGTTCGTCGCCTGGCTCACCGTCCTCGTCGTGCTCTACGCGCTCGCGTTCCTCGGCCTCTCGACGTTCGATGCGGTGGGCGTCCCCGGCGTCTGAACCGGAACTCTGAGAAGAACGAGCGCGGGAGACACCGCGATGGTAGTGTCTGACCCGAGCGCCCGCCATACCGTGGTTTTCACGCCAGATAATCGGAGCGAACGTTTATGAGTGCCCTGCGACTCCAGTCGAGTACTCGCGTCGGTATCCGCGCGGGCACTACGCACATGTTCGAATTCATCAACGACGAGGACGAGCGCGGTCAGGTCGGGATCGGCACGCTCATCGTGTTCATCGCGATGGTGCTGGTCGCAGCGATCGCCGCCGGCGTCCTCATCAACACGGCCGGCTTCCTCCAGTCCAAAGGCGCAGCCACGGGCGAGGAAGCCAGTGCACAGGTCTCTAACCGCATCGACGTCGTCTCCGCCTACGGCAACGTCAACGACTCCGCGCTCTCGAGCGAGGTCGTCGACTACGTGAACCTGACGGTTCGGCAGGCTGCAGGTGCCGACAACATCAACCTCAGCAAGTCCACCATCCAGTGGATCGGCCCGGACACCGCCACCACCCTCGTCTACAACAGCAGTGCGGCCAACGCTGAGAACTTCACGACCGAGCAGATCAAGGGCAACAACAACCCCGTGCTCGTCGACCAGTCCGACCGCGTCAAAGTCGTCATGAGTTCCTACGACATCACGGAGGACGGGCTGAAGGCCGGCGAGGAGGTCCAGCTCACGCTGACCACCCAGTACGGCTCGAAAACGTCCTACTGGGCGAACGTTCCCGAGTCCCTCAAGGACAAGAACGCCGTCAATCTGTAACGGTCCCTCTCCTCTGTCGTTTTTCGGACTCGACAGACACAGCCCGGTCCAGCGTCGGTTTCCGGCGCGTCGTACTGACGCTTTCCAGTGGCCGCTGCGACTGCGCTAGTTGGTGAACGCCCAGTGCCCGGACGGCGTCCGTTCGACCGTGCCGATTTCGCTGGCGGCTTCGAGGACGCGCCGCACTTCCTCGTCGCTAGGGCGGTGGTCGAAGTGGATGTCGTTGCGGACGTTCGAGATAGAGAGCGGGTCGTCTCGCTGAGCGTGCCGCAGTACCGACGCCCAGATGCGGTCTCTCGTGGTGACGTCGCGGTCCATGGACTGTGCTGGAAGCCCGTCGTCTTTGGTGTTCGGTACCCGGACCGGGTTGCCGGGACGACCCGTCACGCGGTCGAGACGAGTCGGTGCACCGCACCCGACTGCCCCGTCGGCGTCCCGGAGTCGGTGGTGGCGACGTACAGTTCGTCGTCGGCGTCCCGGCCGAACGCGAGCAGGTACTGGCCCAAGCCGGTGTCGCTGCCCGCGAGGTCGACCGTCTCGGTCTCCCAGAGGCCGTCGTCCGGTCGTGCGAGGAAGAGGCGGCCGTCGGCCTGCCAGTCGCCGGAAGACGTATGCGCCGGCGAGCCCCGGGAGCGCGTCGCCGGTGTAGCGGTAGCCGCCGATGACCGAGACGCCGGAGAGGTCGTCCCCGTCGTGGGCGTACTCGACGATGGGGTCGCGGAGCGGGTCGCCGTCGGCTGTCTCTGTGGGGCAGTCGTCGGGGGGCGACCCGGGTGTCTCCGGGTCGAAGCAGTGGGTGCCCTCCCGGACGTTCCAGCCGTAGTTTCCGCCGGCCTCGACGACGCTCACCTCCTCGAAGCGGTTCTGACCGACGTCCGCGACGAAGAGGTCGCCGTCGGTGAACGAGAACCGCCAGGGGTTCCGGAACCCCCAGGCGTACTGCTCGTCGAGCCCCGGCCGGCCGACGAGTGGGTTGTCCTCGGGAATGCCGTAGGGCTGGTCGCCGTCGGTGTCGACGTCGATGCGGAGAACACTCCCCAGGAGGTTCTCCGTGACGTCTTGGCCGTTCCCGCCGTCGGTAGCGTCGTACCAGTCCGCGACGTGGCCGGTCCCGACGTCGTTCGCGCCGCCGCCGTCGCCGGTGCCGACGTGGAGGAAGCCGTCCGGACCGAAGGCGACGCTCCCGGCGTTGTGGTTCGCCTGAGGCTGTGGGAGTTCCAGGAGGCGTGTCTCGCTGTCGGGGTCGGCGCTGCCTTCGGTGACTCGGAACGACGACAGGACGAAGCGGTGGCTGTAGTTCGGCGGCGTGTCGGCGGTCGCTGGCGCGCTGTATCGCGCGAAGACGCGTCTGTCGGCCTCGAAGTCGGGGTGGAAGGCGAGGCCGAGCAGGCCGCGCTCCTCGTAGCCCGAGAGGTCGACCAGCCGGTCGCGCACGTCGAGGAACGGCTCCTCGCGGACGCCGTCGCGACCGACTGCGTACACGACGCCGGGCTGGTCGACGACGTACGGCGTCCCCGTGTCGCCTGGTGCGAACTCGACGCCGAGCGGGTTCGCGAAGCCGCCGGCGACGAACTCGGTGCCGACGGCGTCGGGCGTCTCGCTTCGACTACCCGTCGGCGTCGTCCCGCCGTCCCGGACGGTCGTCGTTCGGCTGGGCTGGTCGGACGACCCGAAGCCGGTGTCGAGTGTCAGGCAGCCTGCGAGCGCGCTGCCCGCGCCGAGGGCGAACCCCGCGCGGAGGACCTGGCGGCGGGTGTGCCGACGGTCGTCAGTCATCAGTCCACCCCGGGAGCGTGTCGGACGACGCGAGTGCGCGGCTGAGTGGTCGCATACCATCCACGAGGGCCGCAACCATGTTAGGTTTTGACGGGGCGTGTCTGGACCCGGTCGGAAACCGGCCGACAGCCGGGGCGTAACCCCAGCTGGCGTTCGACGCGCACGTGGAGATCGGCACCGGTGAGGAACAGGTCTCGGTCTCCACCCCACGTACCCAAATATGGAACGCAATCCAAAACCGATATATCCGGCGCGCGGTGAGTGTCCGGTATCGTGACGAACACGCAGGTCACTCTCGTCCAACTCGACAACTACGGACCGTGGACCGTGACGCCGTCCCCCCGGCGGGAAGTCGACCTCCAGACGCTCCAGTCGCGGCTGTACGCCGACCTCTCGCAGGCCATCGGGATGCGTGACGGCTACACCTTCTTCACGCGCTTCGACAACATGGTCGCGGTCACGAACGGCCTCGACCTCGAAGACCACGCCCGCATCCAGGAGTCGATTCGGAACCGCTACCCCGTCACCGTCAGCCTCTCCATCGGGACGGGAGCCACCCCCGCAGACGCGCTCGTCGAAGCCACCGCGGCCATCCAAGACGAGGGCAGCGCCCAAGACGCCGACCGCAGCGAACTCCTGCTCGGCCAGCCGGTCCCCGAGTCCGAGCGCAGCGACGACGACGTCCAGATCGCGCACTTCGACGTCGTCGACGCCACGGGCAAGTACACCGACGAACTGGACGCGTTCTCCTCGTTCATCCACATCGAGCAGGGGTACGCCGAACTCATGAAGCACATGCACGTCGCCCACGACTCGCTGTCGTTCTTCGTCGGCGGCGACAACATCATCGCCGTCTGCCCCGGTCTCTCCGAGGACGACTACGCCGAGGCCGTCGAACACGTGCGCGAGACCGCCGGCGTCGACCTCCGGGTGGGTGTCGGAACGGGCGCGTCACCCCACGACGCCGGCATGGGAGCCAAGCACGCGCTCGAACTCGCACGCGAGGACGAGACCGACGTCGAAGGCGACCTGCACTGACCGCGACCGGCCGCCAGACTACTCCTCGGCTTTCACGTTCAGCACCGGCGTCAGCGTCTCCTCGACGGTCGCCGTCGCCTCCAGCGCGGACAGGATGCCGTCGGTGTCCTTGTACGCCATCGGAGCCTCGTCGAGCGTCGCCTCGGTCACGCTCGACGAGTACACGTCCCGCATCTCCTCGCGGAACGTCTTCACGTCGAACTCGTCGAACGCCCACCGGCGGCTCCCCCGGCGACCCGCGCCGTGTGGCGCGCTCCGGTGCCAGTCCTCGTTGCCGAGCCCTCGGACGAGGACGGCTCCGTCCCGCATGTTGAACGGGATGACCCCGCGCTCGCCCTCGTGGACGCGCGTCGCGCCCTTCCGAATCACGAGGTCCTCGAAGTCGACGTAGTTGTGCGTCGACACGACGCTGTCCAGCACCTCGGCGTCCAGCACGTCGGCGACGGCCTCGGCCATCCGACGCCGAGACACCGCCGCGTACGTCTGCGCGAACACCATGTCGCGGAGGTACCCCTCGCGGGCCGCCCCGGAGAGGTAGTCGAGGTCGTCGCCGTCGTCGTCGCCGGCGGCCTCGACCATCCGCCCGATGTCGCGGAGGTCGTCCACGAGGTCACTGATTTCCTCGCCGTTGAGTCGCGTCCGAATCTCGTCGGTTGCCTTCCAGTCCTCGCCCCGGCCGCCGAGCAGCCACGTGACGAGCGTCGCGTCCGAGACCGAGTCGAGGTCGAACTTGTACGCGAACTCGGGGACCTCCGCCAGCGCCTCGCGAGCGCGGTCGGCGCGGTCGTCACAGAGCTCCGTCGCCCGGTCCTGCCAGTACTGGGCGATGGTCAGCCCGATGCCGCGCGAGCCGCTGTGGACGACGACCCAGTAGTGGCCGGTCTCCTCGCTGCGCGCGACCTCCACGAAGTGGTTGCCGCCGCCGAGCGTCCCGACGGAGTTGATGGCCCGCCGCTGGCTGTACCCGACTCGCTCGCAGAGGTCGGTGAAGTACTCGCCGCCGAACTCCGCGTCGACGCTGATGCCGACGTCGTTGTGCTCGGTGAGCTGGCGCACCTTCCGCTCGCACTCGTCCCACGGGAAGTCGTCTATCATGTGGAAGTCGACGGCTTCGTCGACGTCCCCGAACGTGTCCGCGCCGAGGGGCACCCGCTCCCGGATGGCCCGGTCTACGGCTGCCGGGTCGTCCTGGAGCCGGTCGTGTGGCTGCTCGCCGAGGTCGAACGCGGTCATCCCGCAGCCGATGTCGACGCCGACCGTGTTCGGGCAGATGCGCTCGCCGAGCGGCATCGTGAACCCGATGACGGCACCAGCGCCAGCGTGCGCGTCGGGCATCACGCGGATGTCGTTCCGGAACGCCTCGTGGTCGGCGATCGACTCGACCTGGTCGAGCGTGGCCTCGTCGACGTTCGTCGCCTTGATTTCGACTGTCGCGTACTCTCCGTCGATCGTGATTGTGTCTTCGGGCATCGTCTCACCAACTGGGGTCGTCGCCCGCAGTGCGGACGCGACTACAGGTACTGCGACGGGCTACTGGAACTTGAACACTCGCGTCGTGTGACAGAAATTAACGTCGGTGGCCGTGGTCCGTCCGCGACGCCAGAGCTACGCTTCGCCGGTCGTGCCGGCGTCGGCCGGCGCAACGGGGTCGGAGTGGTCTACAGTGTCGTCCAGTCCCTTCTTGAGAACGTAGGCGATGCTGGCGATGCCGAGCAGGAAGCCGAGTTGTCGGAGTCGACCCATGCGTGGGCGTAGCTGGTGCCGGCAGTAACCAGTTCTGGTGTCGGCCCGGCCACCGCGAGCACGGTCGTCAACGTCTTTTCGGTGTGGGCCGAACCTCTCCGCGTCACGTGACCGCTGCGACGCACACTGCGGGCAGCCGTTCGAGCGCTCGGACAGTGGCCGGAACGCGCAGTGGACCGGGCTCGGGTGACCGGAGCCGGGGTGAGAGGCGCTGACGCTGGACGAGTACACGCAGGACGCGAGTTCGACACGCGAGGAGCGCATCGTCCTCCACGTGGACATGGACTGCTTCTACGCGTCCTGCGAGCGCCGCCGCGAACCCGAGCTCGCGGGCGAGCCGCTCGTCGTCGGCATGGGCTACGAGGCGGGCAAGACCGTCGGCGCGGTCGCCACCGCGAGCTACGAGGCCCGGGAGTACGGCGTGGAGAGCGCGCAAGCCATCTCGGCCGCCCTCGACCGGCTCCCCCGGAAGGCCAACGACCCCGACAACCCCGAGGCGGGCTACTACCGGCCGGTCGACATCGACTACTACCAGAACGTGGCGAGCGAGGTCAAGGAGATTCTGTACGAACTCGGGGACACCGTCCGGGAGGTGAGCATCGACGAGGCCTACCTGGATGTCACCGAGCGGACCGCGTGGGAGGTCGCCGAGGGGTTCGGCCGCCACGTCAAACAGCGCATCTCGCGGGAGGTCGGCGTCCCCGCGAGCGTCGGCGTCGCCCCCGACATGAGCACGGCGAAGCTCGCGAGCGACTACGACAAGCCCGACGGCCTCGTCGTCGTCCAGCCCGAGGAGGTCCGGAAGTTCCTCGCGCCCATCGACATCGCGGACGTCCACGGCGTCGGTCCCGTCCGCGCGAGGGAACTCCGCGCGCTCGACATCGAGACGGCCGGCGACCTTGCCGACGCCGACCCCTACGAGCTCGAAGCCGAGTTCGGCGACCGCGGCCGGGAGCTCCGCCGGCGCGCCCGCGGCGAGGACGACCGACCGGTCGAGCCACGGGGCGACCCGAAGAGCCTCTCCCGGGAGTCCTCCTTCGACGGTGCCACCCAGGACTTCGACGCGGTCCGCGAGCAGGCCGCCGCGCTCGGCGAGGCGGTCGCCGACCGCGCCAGCCGCAAGAACGCCTTCTACCGCACCATCGGCGTGAAAGTCGTCACGCCCCCCTACGACGTCCACACGCGCGCCGAGTCGCTGCCCGGACCCGTCGACGACCCGGACCTCGTTCACGACGTGTCACAGGGCCTCCTCGACGAGTTCGCGGACGAGGCCGTCCGGAAGGTCGGCGTCCGCGTCTCGAATCTGGACTTCTCCGAGCGCGACCAGACCAGCCTCACCGGGTTCGGCGGCGACGAGCCGTCGACCGGAGGCGAGGACGGCGACGCCGACGAGGGCGACCGCGACTGGAGCCGTGACGACGAGCGCGAGGGGCAGGCGAGTCTCGGCGAGTTCGAGTAGGCTTTTGTCTGGGCGGGCGTAGCCAGCGGTGTGAACAAGCTCCCGAGCGCGGGCGAAGACACCTGGACGCTGGCCCGCCACGCCCACGTCGTGGTCTACGAGGCGCTGGACGGCGGTGAACTGCTGACCATCTACGACTGCGGCGCGGCCCAGGCCCCGCCGAGCGCACAGATTGTCGGCCACCTCGTGCGCACGACGGCCGACCACGAGACCGAACAGCAGCCCACGGGCCACATCGTCAAACTGCGGGAGGACAGCGTGCTTCGCGAGCAAACTGAGGGCCACTACGTCATCGAACCCGCCTGATTCTCGAACTGATCTCGTGACCCCGCCATCGATGCCGACAGTGCGGTCACTGGCCGTAGTCACAAGCAGTGTGCTCTCAGCTCGGTTCCTCGGGGAGGCCCGCCACTGCCCCGAGGAACGAGACGACGAGCCCGCCGAGCACGCCGTAGACAGAGAGCGACGTCGGATTGCCTCGTTGAATCAGGTCGTTCACCATGAAGAACCCGGCAGCGAGTATCAGAGCGATACCGAATAGAGTCGCATCTCTGGCGGCCATACCGGTGGGTCGCTGCGACCGCACTTCGGCGTTGTGACTGTTCTCAGTCCAGCGGCGCGACGAGGTCTTCGAGCGCCGTGCGCGGGTCGTCGGCTTTCGCGACGCCCGACGCGAGCAGGACGCCGCTCGCGCCCAGTTCCTCTGCGGCGACGACGTCATCGCCCGTGCTGATGCCGGCACCGCAGTAGACGTCGACGCTCGGGTCGACGGCCGCCGCGGCGTCGACAGCGTCCTCCACGACGTCCGGGTCGGCCTGCGAGACCGGTGTCCCGGTGCCGATGAGCTCCGGCGGCTCGACGGCGACGGCGTCCGGGCCGAGCGCCGCGGCGGCCGCCACCTGCTCGGGGTTGTTCGCGCAGACGACCGTGTCGAGGTCGGCGCGCGCCGCTGCGTCGAGGCTGCCGTCGATGTCCGCGAGCTTCCGGCGGGCCTCGGAGTGGTTCAGGAGCGTGCCGACGGCACCGTTGTCGGCGACGGACTCGGCGAGCGTGCTGCCGGTGTGGCTGCCGTGGCCGTTCGGGCTGACGTGCTGTGCGTACGTGGTGACGCCGGTGTCGGCGACCCGCGCGAGGTCGGCGGCCTGCGGGGCGACCGCGACCGTCGCCTCGGTGTCGCCGGCGACGTCCGCTGCGGCCTCGGCGACCGCGACCGGGTCACAGGGGTACGCCTTCAGATTGACGAGTACGAACACAGGCGTTTCGGGGATCGCACGCGGCAAAAAGGTAGCTATCGCGTCGGTCCGCGCTCAGCCGTCGTCGCCCTTGCGCCGGACCTTGTCGCCGAGCGTTAGGCCGGCGCTGCCGCCGCTCGACGACCAGTCCTCGTCGGCGTCCGCGTCGCCGCTCTCGGTGAGCGAGATGCCGAGGTGGTTCTCCAGCTTCTCCCGCACGTCGTCGCTCGGGAGGCTGTCGCCGCGCTCCAGCTTCCGGATGACGCTGGCCTTCTCGTTGAGTTCGTCGGCGAGCTCCTCCTGGCTCAGCCCCTCCTGCTCGCGGGCGTTCCGCAGCCGGTCGTCGTAGTCGCCGGCCAGTTCCTCCATCTCGTCGAACATGTCCCGGCGTCGTCGGCCGCCCGAGGACCCTCCGGAGGACTGCGAGCTACCGGAGGACCCGGAGGACTGGCTGGACGAGGACGTCGAGTACTTCGTGCTGGTGGACGAGGACGAGTCCGTCTTGACTTCCGTGCCGAAGTCGGCACAGTCGTCGCAGACGTCGATCTCTGCTCCCTCGACCTTCACGGTCTTCGGGTTCGAGACCTCCTTGCCACACATCTCGCACTGGGCCATGGAGAAGGGTAGCCGTGGCCGACGCTTAAAATGCACGCCCGTCAGGCGAGCTGCCGCCACGCCGAGACGAACCGCTGGACCGCCGTGAGGTGGCCGACGACCGCGAACACGACCAGCAGCGCCGCCACCGGCGAGTAGCCCGCGACGGTCGGGACGAGCGCGGTCACGGCGGTCGTCGCGCCGACGAGCGCGAGGCGGTCCGCGCGCCCGAGCAGCCCGCCGTACACCCTGTCGAGGCCGACTGCCTGCGCCTGCGTGCCGAGGTAGGAGGTGAGCAGCACGCCCGTGACGGCCGCCAGCCCGAGCCCGAACTGGTCGAGGCCCGCGGCGAGCCCCGACACCACGACCACGTCGGCGTACCGGTCGAGGACGTGGTCGAGCATGTCCCCGGCCTCCGATTCCGTGCCGAGTTCCCGGGCGAGCGCGCCGTCCAGCAGGTCCAGCCAGCCGTTCAGGAACACCAGCAGCGCGCCACCGGCGTACGCCAGCGGCGTCGCCACCCAGAACGCGGCACCCGCCCCGACTGCGAGCCCGAACGCGACGACGCTCACGGCGTTCGGCGTCGCGCCGACGGCCTTCGCGGCGCGCACCCAGGGCGCGAGCAGTCGGTCGGCGATGTCCCGGTACTGGTCGAGTGTCATAGGTAGTCGGTGAAGTCCACGTCGCCGGCCGACGGGTCCCGGTCGCCGTCCAAGACGGCCTGCACGTCGCTCGCGACCGCCTCCGGGTCGCGGCCGGTCGTGTCTATCTCGTACACCGTCTCCCGGCCGTGGTCGCGGACGGCCTCCGAGAGGATGACGTCGAGCGCCTCGCTCTCGGCGTTCTCGCCCGCTTTCTCGGGTGGTTCGCCGCGGTCCTGGAGCCGGTCGTCCAGTTCGCCGGGCTCGCACCGCAACACGACCACGCGGTCCAGGTCGTCGAGGTGGTGTGCGAGGTGGGACTCCACGAGCAGGTCGTCGCGCCCTTCGAAGTACGCACGGGCGGCGTCGACGTCCACGACCTTGCTGCCCCGGGCGTCGTCGACCTCGTTGTAGAGGCCCTCCGAGGCGACCAGGTCGTTGAGGTGTTCGACATCGAGGTCGGTGTCGAGTAGCTCTGTGGCGGTCGTCTTCCCGGTGCCCGGGGTGCCCGTGACCGCGACTCTCACTCGCCCAGCACCTCGTTCAGCGTGTCGACGGCGCGATCCGTCTCCGCGCGGGTGCCGACCGTGACGCGGACGTGTTCGGGCAGCCCGAAGCTCGTGCAGTCCCGAATCAGGACGCCATCGCGTTTCGCCGCCTCGGTGACGCTCGCCGCGTCGCCGACGTTCGCGAGCACGAAGTTCCCGTGGCTCTCGTAGGTGCGGGCGTCGAGTTCATCGTGGATGTACTCGCGGCCCCACTCGACGCTCTCGGTCGTCTTCGCCACGTGCTCGTCGTCGCCCAGTGCGGCGAGCCCGGCCTCGCAGGCGACCACGCTCGCCGCGAACGGCGTCTGCACGCGAGCGTACGCGTCGCCCCACGACCCGGGGACGACCGCGTAGCCGAGCCGGGTGCCGGCCAGCCCGTACGCCTTCGAGAACGTCCGGAGGACGGCGACGTCATCGCGCTCGTCCAGCAGCGAGACGGCGGAGGGCGCGTCCGCGAACTCGCCGTAGGCCTCGTCGACGACCACGAGCGTGTCCTCGTCGGTCTCGTCGGCGACCGTCTCGACTTCGTCGAGCGTGAACCGAGCGCCCGTCGGATTGTGCGGGCTCGTGAGGTAGACGACGCGCTCGCCGTCGTACGCGTCGAGGACGGCCTCGGGCGTCATCTCGAAGCCATCACCCCCCTCTTCGACGGCGTACTCCGACACCCTGCCGTGGTGGAAGCGCGCGCTCATACCATAGTACGTGAACCCCGGCGTGGGGACGAGCACCTCGTCGTCCGGGTCGAGGGTGGCTCGCGCGAGGTAGTCCAGCGCGCCGTCGCCGCCGTTCGCCAGCCAGACCTGTTCGTCGGTGACGCCCCACTGCTCGGCGAGCGCGGCCGTCAGGTCCGCGTGGACGGCTTTCGGGTAGCGGTGGACCTCCGTCGCGGCCTCCCGGATTGCGACCGCCGCCTTCGGGCTCGGGCCGTGGGGGTTCTCGTTCGACGAGAGCTTCACGAAGTCCGAGGGGTCGCGCCCGAGTTCGCGCGCGACTTCCTCGATGCCCCGACCCGCCCGGTACTCGACGTGGTCGGAGAGGTCCCGTAGTTCCATGTCCGAGGGGAGTGGCGGACGGGCCTTAAGCGTGCCTTCACGGGATGACGGGCGGCCGCGGTGTGAAGCTATATTTCCCCCCAGTCCGACACGTCTGTACGATGCGAGCGCGGCTGGAACTGCTCGGGAGTATCGCAGTGCTCTGGGTCGTCGGTGTCGCTCTCGGAACGGCCGCGAAGGCGGTCGCAAGCGGAATCCCCCCGAAGACGGTCGTCGTCTTCGCCAGCGCGGTCGCGCCGACGTACGCGCTGCGAGTCGGGCTGCGATCCGCGCCCGAGCGGTTCGACTTCGAGCAGTTCGCCGACGAGGTCGAGCGGAGTACGCAGGTCGTCCGGCACGCGAATGCCGCTGCGCTCGGAGTTGCTGCCGGCACGGCCACCGGGCTCGTCGTCGGAGGCGTGGTGGCGGGGACAGTCGAGAGTCTCAGTCCGACGCCCGAGATGCTGGCGGCGATAGCGGTCTCCTGGGTCGTCGGCCTCCGCGCGCTGGTCTCGCTGAACGCCGCGTACCGAGTGTCGTGATTCCGCCATCACCGCTTTTAGGAGCGTGCCGTCCCTCGGCCAGCACATGACAGTCATCGAGACAGCAGTCTACGCGACGCACATGGTGTTCGCCGGGCTCCTCACCGGCAGCGTGCTGTTCGCTGCGCTCACGGTGCCCGGTATCGCCGCGAACGTCTCCACGAGCGTTCGGGAGTCCATCGCGGGCACGCTCCGCAACGTCTCCCGGGCCTCCGCGGTCCTGCTCGTCCTGACGGGCGGCTACATGCTCACGCTCGGCGGGTACACCGACAGCGGCGTTCTGACCGGCTCGGGCCGCGGGCACGCCGTCCTCGGCATGGTCGTGCTCTGGTTCCTGCTCACGGGCATCACGGAGGTCGCCGGCAGCCGCATCGAGTCCGGCGACGACGCGACGACGTTCCTCTACGGCGGTGCGGTGCTCGCCGTCGCGCTCCTGCTGGACGCCGGCTACCTCGTCTCGCTGGCGCTCTGAGCGGGAGGACTAACTGACAGGCGCGCACTCGCTTCTCCTATGGCCGACCGCTACCGACTGACGAGTGTCGACACCGTCACCGAGGAGGGCGCGTGGGCGTTCACCGTGCGGGACGAACACGACGACACGGCGAGCTACTTCCTCGTGCCCTGCGAGGACGACGACCGGCCGCCAGTGCAGGCATGGGTGAACCGCTGCACGCACGAGGCACAGCGACTCTACCGTGAGGACGTCGGTGCCGTTACGCGCGAGGGCGGTGTCGTCTGCCCGAAACACGGGTCGATGTTCGACACGTGTTCGGGGCACTGCGACAACGGGGACGCCGCGGACACGACGCTGCCCTCGGTGGACGTCGACGTCGAGGACGGGCAGGTGTACCTTGTCGACGACGACGTCCGGTACCTCTACGACGGCCTCCCGAACGACGACGGGGACGACGACGGCTCGAGTTCGACGAGCCACCTCCAGTTCTGAGCTGCCGCGGGTCCCACTCAGAGCCGGTCGTCGACGTGGTCGGCGGCCTTCAGCGCGAGCGCCGCGATGGTGAGCGTCGGGTTCATCGCGCCGCCCGTCGGGAAGACACTCGACGACGCGACGGTGAGGTTCCCGAGGTCGTGGGTCCGGAGCTCTGCGTCCACCACGCTCGACTCGGGGTCGTCGCCCATCCGGGTCGTGCCCATGTGGTGGTACGCCGGGCCCGTGTTCTCGGGGCCGACGGTCCACTCGACGTCCGCGCCGAGTTCGCCGAGAATCGAACGCTGAATCTCGTTCGCGCGCTCGATGGCCCGCCGCTCGTAGTCGGACAGCGACCACACCACGTCCGGCACGGGGTTGCCGTGGTCGTCGGTGCGCTCGGGGTGGAGCCGAACCCGGTTCTCCGCCCGGGGCTGCTGCTCGACGAGCGCGCCGACTGCGACGTGCGTTCCGTAGTCGTCCCGAATCCGGTCGAGCATCGCGTCCCCCCAGTCCTCGCCACCGAGCGCCATCTCGACGGGGCTCGGGCCGGCGTAGTTCAGGAACTCCAGTTTGATGGCTCCGCGCGAGCCGTCCGCCGGCTGGTCGTAGAACTGGTGGCTCTCGGTCGTGTTGAAGCCCACGTGGTTCTGGCGGGTCGGCTCGTCGAGTGTGCCGCCGACGCCCGCGAACAGGTGGTCGTGGAAGAACCGCCCCACGAGTCCCGAGGAGTTCGCGAGGCCGTCGGGGTACTGCTCGCTCTCCGAGAGCAGGAGCAGCCGGGGGTTCTCCACGCCGCCCGCCGCGAGCACGAACTCGCGGGCTTCCTGGCGGTGCTCGTCGCCGTCCGGCGTGGCGTAGACGGCAGCCGTCACGCGGTCACCCGCGTCGCCGTGAACGAGGCGCTGCACGGGCGCTCGGTCGAGGACTCGCGCCCCGGCGTCCTCGGCGCGCTCGACGTGGATCGTCGCGTCGTACTTCGCGCCCGACGGACAGACCGGCTGGCAGGTGCCGTAGCCGACGCACGCGCTGCGGTCCTCGCGGCCCGCAGACAGCCTGGCGTTCGGCACGGAGTGCGTCGAAATTCCGAGGTCCTCGCAGGCGTCGGCGAACAGCGAGTCGGAGTAGCTCGGCTCGAACGCCGGCTGCGGGTGGGGCTGCTCGCGGGGCGGCGCGAAGGGGTTGTCGCTGGCCCCCGCCACCCCGAGTTCGTCTTCGGCGTCGGCGTAGTAGGACTGCAGGTCCCCGTAGCCGATGGGCCAATCCGAACCGACGCCGGCCGCCGATTCGAGCCGGAAGTCCCGCTCGTGGAGCCGCATCACCATCCCCTGCCAGTGGAGCGTCGACCCGCCGACGCCCTTCACGCGGGCCGCGTTCAGGGGGTAGTGACGCTCGCCGGTCGACGCGTAAGCGTCGCGGTCGCCGCCCATCCCCCACACCGAGTTCGGGCCGTGGGCGGGCCGAATCGAGCGCTCCATCCGACGCTCGCGGTCGTCGCGGTCGGCGTCGAACCGCGGGCCCGCTTCCAGCACGACCACGTCGTGGCCGCGGCTGGCGAGCCTGTGCGCCATCAGTCCGCCGGCGGGGCCCGCACCGACGATGCAGACGTCGACGCGCTCCGAGGGCTGGCGGTTCATTCGGGCCCCCGCTGGTAGGAGGCGCTGCCGCCGGGGTGGCCCTGCGGGTTCTCGATGCCCGCCAGTCTGCCGCCGGTCGGCGTCGAGAACAGCGCGTACAGCAGTTCGTTCACGAGGTAGTACCGGACGCGCTCGCGGTCACTGCCGTCCGGGTCGGGGTCGGCAGTGTCGACCTCGAACCCCGAGAGCGTGCGGTCCGCGCGCTCGGTGTCGAGGTCGGCGAAGTCGGCGTCAGACCACGTCCGACTGTACTCGTCGAGGACGGCGACGGCGTCCGCCACGCCCGCTGCGTACTCGGGTCGGTCGCGGGCGCGCTCGACGCTGTACTGTCGGACGAACGACTCGACGCCGGCGACCTCGGTCGGGTAGACGACGCGGGCGACGGCGACGAGCGTGTCGATCTCGTGGTCGCCGACCGGGCCCTCGCCGGGGCCACTGGACAGCGAGACACCGGCACCAGCGGCCGCACCACCGGCGGCGAGCGCGGCCAGCACGTCGCGGCGCGTCAGCTCCATCTACCCGCGGCTTAGGCGAGCCTAAACTTCAGGGTTGCGTTCGCAGCGAAAGCCCGGACTCAGGCGCGCTCGACAGTGTGTTCGAGCGTCCCGACGCCCTCGACTTCGACCGTCACGCTGTCGCCGTCGGTGAGTTCGTCAACGCCCTCGGGCGTCCCCGTGAGCACCACGTCACCGGGTTCGAGCGTCAGGTACCCCGTAATCTCGGCCAGCAGTGCGGGAACATCGAAAACAAAGTGCTCAGTGGACGACGACTGCCGCGTCTCGCCGTTCACGCGGAGTTCGACGGCGGCGTCCTCGGGCACCTCATCGGGCGTCGCCAGCACCGGTCCCAGCGGGCACGCCCCGTCGAAGGCCTTGCCGCGCACCCAGTTCTGCTCGCGGTCCTGATCGGTGCGGTTCGACACGTCGTTGGCGACCGTGTAGCCCGCAACGGCGTCCAGCGCATCCGCCTCGTCGAGGTTCCGGGCCTGCTCGCCGACGACGACGGCGAGTTCGGCCTCGTGCTCGACGTACCGGTCCGCCGGCAGCGGTGTGGTGTCGCCGTGGCCGGCGACGGCGTTCGGCGGCTTCAGGAACAGCAGCGGGCGGTCGGGGACATCCTCGTCGCGCTCGTCGGCGTGCTTGACGTAGTTCCGGCCGACGCAGACGACCTTCGACGGCTCGCAGGGCGGCAGCACGTCTACGTCGTCGACATCGTAGGTGCGGCCGGCCGCGGTGACGGCGTCGGACTCCTCGTCGTACTCGCCCGTCCGGACGGCACCGGCGGGGTCTCTGAAGCGCATCTGGTGCATGACCGCCGATTCCCCCGGTGGCCGCTTGAGGGTTCCGGGAGCGGCAGCCCGCTCGGGCGTGTTACCAGCGCTGGTGGACGTGCTCCTCGACAGTGAGCTCGTAGACGTCCCGGACTGCGCCGTGGGTCTGGTGGGTGAGCGGTGCGGCGTTGGAGGCGGCGACGTTGCTCTCGATGTGCTCGGGTGTCGTCGACCCCGGGATGACCGTGGAGACGGCGTCGAAGTCGAGAATCCAGCGGAGCGCGAACTGCGCCATCGTGAGGTGGTCGGGGACGTGCTCGCGCAGCGCCTCGACGGCCCGCACGCCGTCGTCGAGGGGGACACCAGCGAACGTCTCACCGACGTCGAAGGCATCGCCGTCGCGGTTGAAGTTCCGGTGGTCGTTCTCCGGGAACTCCGCGTCCGCGTCGATGTTCCCCGTGAGCAGGCCGGAGGCCAGTGGGACGCGTACGATGACGCCCACGTCGTTCCGGTAGGCGGCGTCGAGGAACGCCTCGGCGGGCCGCTGGCGGAACGGATTGAAGATTATCTGGACGGTCTCCACGCCCGGGTACTCCATTGCCTTCATCCCCTCCTCGACGCGTTCGACGCTCACACCGTAGTGGTCGAGTTTGCCCGCTGCCTTCAGGTCGGCGAGCGCGTCGAACGTCTCGGGCTGGTAGTAGACGTCCGTCGGCGGACAGTGCAACTGGAGCAGGTCGAGGCTGTCCACGCCGAGATTCTCGCGAGAGCGGTCGACGAACTGTTCGAGATTCTCTCGGTTGTACCGGTCGGCGTCGTGCGGGTCGAGTCGGCGACCCGCCTTCGTGGCGACCACGGGGTCCTCGTCGGGCTCAGAGAGGACCTCGCTGATGAGGCGTTCGCTGCGGCCGTCGCCGTAGACGTCCGCCGTGTCGAGGACGTTCACGCCCGCGTCGAGCGCGGCGCGGACGGCGTGCTTGGCTTCGTCCTCGCCGACCTCGCCCCATTCGCCGCCGATCTCCCACGTGCCCAGGCCGACCTCGGTCACGTCGAAGCCGGTCGAGCCGAGTGGTCGCGTGTCCATACTGGAACGTCTCCGTCCCCGCACGTAACGGTGTGGGAAGCGGTCCAGCCGACCCCGCCGCCACCTTTTAAGTGTTCTTCAGGAGAACAGTGAATCGGCATGGAACTCACCTGGTACGGTCACTCGACGTGGGGCGTAACGGTCGGCGAGACGGACTTCCTCATCGACCCGTTCTTCGACAATCCGCACACGGACACGGACCCCGAGGAGCTCGACCCCGACCACGTCCTGCTCACGCACGGCCACGCGGACCACATCGCGCACGTCGGTGCGTTCGCCGACGTTCACACGGTCGGCACACCCGAACTCACGGGCTACGTCGCCGACGAGTACGGCGTCGAGGACACCACCGGCATGAACCTCGGCGGCACCGTCGAACTCGGCGACGCGTTCGTCACGATGGTGCGCGCGGACCACACCAACGGCCTGGACACCGGCTACGAGCACTCCGCTGGGACGCCCGCCGGCTACGTCGTCTCGGACACCAAGCCGACGCAGGTCGCCGACGAGGACTCGACGACGTTCTACCACGCCGGCGACACCAGCCTCCAGACCGAGATGCGGGACGTCACCGCGACCTTCCTCGAACCGGACGCCGCCGCGGTCCCGGTCGGTGACCACTTCACCATGGGGCCGATGCAGGCCGCCGTCGCTGTCGACTGGCTCGACGTCGACGTCGCGTTCCCGATGCACTACGACACCTTCCCGCCAATCGAGGTCGACATCGAGGACTTCGAGCGCGAAGTGGCGGCCACCGGCAGTCAGGCCGACGTCCGCGTCCTCGACGGCGACGAGACGGTCGACCTCTCGGACGCGCGATAGCACCGAGAACACAGGCCGAGTAGCGAATTCCGGCTTTCGAGCATCGAGCCAGTCGCAGCGCCGATTCTAGCAGGGTACAGGCTCACGGTCCCGTCTAGCTTCGCTACCGGAACCAGCCGTTATTTTAACCTATTGATTCTGCGTCGGAACATGCGCCACACTACCCGTCGAACGGTCCTCGCTGCCGTTGGCGCGAGCGTCTCGCTGTCCGGTTGTGCCGGACTGATTCCCTCCTCGCCAGCGGGAGCCGAGCCCACCACTGAAGCGCCGAGTGAACGCAATTCCAAAGTCGAGACTCGCTCTGAGCCCGCATTCGTCGGCGAGGGGTTCCCACTCTCACTGGAACCAGATGCAAACACCGTCGACGAGCTAGCGGACGCCACGCTCGTGCTCGTGGCCGCTGAGACATCGTCGAGGGACAGGAAGCTCGTCGACGCCGTCTGTGGCGGGTCGCTACTCGTTTTCGTTGGCCCCGACGCTGGCGGGAAAATGGAGACCGCGCTCGCCGAAGGGAATGCCCGCCGGTGTCTCCCGTACGCCACAGAAGGTCGAAGCGGAGCCGTTGTCGCGGGCGTCCATCCGGCGTCCGGGGAGCTGGTGACACACTACTACGGCTCTTCCGGGGAGAACACCCAGCAGTACAGATACAGCTCGGCAAACGACCTGATATCGTACTACACGGAAAACAGCCAGCGGTGAAACGTCCGTTCAGCACGTCTGTAGAACGCCGAATATCTGGGTTCGCCGCTCTTGGTACCAGCCACGGCGACCGAACGAGGACAAACAGCGGTCGCAACCCCCAAGCACTATCCTAAATCAAGAACGCAATAGTTCTATGAATAAACAAATCGAAGTTGAACTGGGGATTCTGCTCGTATTGTTCGGTGGATTCATTCTCGTTAGCAGTAGCTCACTCCCGATGGACTTTGAGTTCGGAATCATGCTGATTGGATTAGCGGTGGGCGTCGTCGGCGCGCTCCGTCCCGGCGAGTGAGTTCAGCGTCGCCTCTGCGAATCTCCCCTCGGAAAATCCCGATTCCTTGGCACGGCGCATCACTCGCTCGTTCCGTCTGAGTGGCTCAGTCTGGGATATGATTACGGACTCGTGGGACTGATGACCACGTATGGCTGGCCTCCGCTCGCTCCGGCTCGTCGTCACGGCTTCCGTGTACTTCACGGCAGTCTCTCTCGGTGCTGGTATCTTCGTGGTGGACCCCGTTCGACCCCTCCTCTTCGTGCCAGTCTGTACCGGTGCAGTGCTTCTCGGGCACGCAGTAACGACTGCCAATCTCGACGAGCTCGGATACGCAATTATGGGGTTGTGGACCGGTGTCCTCTCCCTCAGCGTGCTCGGGGCGGTGACTGACGCGTTCCTCAGTCAGAGAGCTGTTCCACCAGTGGTTACACTCCCTGCTGCTCGTGTTCTCGGTACCGTCGGTCTCGTTGCCATCCTTGTCGCGGCCTACGTACATCGCGTACGGAGAGACAGACCAGTGGAGCACCAGCGTTCTCCCGGAGCCTGAATACAGTCAGGTCTCTGAACCGTCGGAGTTGCACAGCCCACGCTGGTGGCGATGGACGCCGAGGCCGTGAGGAATCAGACAGTCGGACCGATTCCATTTGCCGGTGACGGCACTCGAAATAACCCCACCGGAAGAACAACGCTTACACCGCGGGCGGGCGACTATCCGGACGCAATGACCATCGAAGTTACCAGCACATCCGAGGAAGGCTACACCACGCGGTCCCGCGTCGGGGACTTCGAACTGACCATCGACGCCACGGACGAGGACGGTCCGAACCCGAACGCGACGCTGCTCGCGGACTACGCGTCCTGTTTCATCCCGGCGTTCCGCGTCGGCGGCCAGCAGGAGGGCTTCGACGACCTCGGCCGCATCGACATCGACGTGGAGGGTGACCTCGACGACGACGACGACCTCACCGCCATCCGCTTCCACCTGCTCGTGGAAGCCGACCTCGACGACGACGAGTTCGACGCAGTCGTCGACCGCGCCGAGGACATCTGCCACGTCCACAGCGCGCTCCGCGAGGCCCTTCACGCCGAGATTTCCGGCGAGACCGGCGCGTTCTAACGGGACACGGGCCCGCAGCGGCCCAGACACACACTGTTCTTTGGTCGCAGCATACAAGCCAGCGCCCCGCGTAGCCGTGGGTATGACTGACGGATGGCAGGACCTCATCGTCGGCGCGCGAATGAGCGTCGACCAGCAGTTCGCGGACCGCGTGCAGGCGTCGGGACTCTCCCGGCCCCAGTGGGGACTCGTGATGACCGCCGTCGAGTTCGAGTTCGAGGACGCCGACGACCCCGAGGCGGCCCGCATCGTCGCGAACACGTCCAGCCTGGAGCACGTGCTGCCGGAGATGGACAACGTCGACCAGCAGATGGGCGGGATGGGGCCCGGCGGCGACTCCTCGGGCGGCAGCGGCGTCGTCGGCGGTATCAAGGACGCGCTCGGCATCGGCGGTGACGACGACGACCACGAGGAGCTGGCGGACGAATCACAGGAGCTCGCCCAGGCCTACGCCGACGAACTGCAGGCGTTCCTCGAGGAGGAGGGCCGCTTCGAAGAAGTCCGGCGCGCCGCTGCCGGCGAGTCGTAGCCGCGCCGACCGCCGGTCTCGGGCAGCGTCGCCGGTGCGTTCTCAGCCGTCGCCGGACCGGAACATCGTGAGTTCCTCGGCCTCGTAGATGTTCAACAGCTCCGCGACGAGCTCGTCGTAGGACTCGTCGTCGGTCCGGAGGCCGTCGAGCCGTTCGACCGTCTCCTCGCTGAGCATGATCTTCGGCATACGAGACGCTACGCTACCGGACGGCATAAGCGCGGGGGCGGGAAGGTTTTTGCCGGCGAAGCGCCCACACCCGGACATGAGCGACGGCTTCAACCTCGACCTGCGGCGCGCCGAGGAGGAGATCGACATCCCCGACGACTTCGAGGGCGGCGTCACACTCGGCGTACTGGACGGCGACACGTCCGACTCGGAGTGGCTGGACGAGATTCAGCGCGGGTGCGTGCTCTTCCTCGCCGTCGAGGGCGACCTGAACGAACTCGCTGCCGGGTTCGCGGGCGACGTGAAGGACGCCGGCGGGTCGCTCGTCCACTTCCGGGAATTCCTCGTTGTCGCACCGCCCGGCGTCGACGTCGACGCCGGGCGGCTGTGACCACCGCCGAGTGCTGCCGCGAGCAGTCGACTCCCGTTACCAGGTGAGGCCTTCGTAGGTGAGGCCGTCCCGCGGCTCGACGATGCGCCGCCCGTCGACGACGACGCGTTCGGCCATCGCCTCGAACTCGTCGTCGAGCGCCGCGAACTCGTCCCAGTCAGTGACGACGACCGCACCGGACGCGCCGTCGAGTGCGTCGCGTGCGCTGTCGGCGTACGCGACGTCCGGACGTTTCTCGGCCATCTTCTCCGCCGCCACCGGGTCGTAGGCGACGACGTCCGCGCCGCGCTCCTGGAGGCCGTCGATGACCGGAATCGCTCGCGTGCCCCGGATGTCGTCGGTCCCCGGCTTGAACGACAGCCCGAGCACGGCGACGCGCTCGCCGGACACGTCCACGTGGTCGTCCAGCAGCGACAGGAGGCGTTCGGGCTGCCCGTCGTTGACCTCGACGGCCGCCTCCAGCATCGCCGGGTCGTAGCCCTCGGCCTTCGCCGCGGCCGTGATGGCGGCGACGTCTTTCGGGAAGCAGCTGCCGCCCCAGCCGACGCCCGAGCGCAGGAACCGGCCGCTGATTCGGTCGTCGTGGGCGATGGCGTCTGCGACCTCGTAGGCGTCGACGCCGAACTCCTTGCAGACGTTCCCGAGGTCGTTGACGAGACTGACCTTCGACGCGAGGAAGGCGTTGTTCGCGTACTTTATCATCTCGGCCTCCCGAAGCCCGGTCTCGACGACGGCCGCGTCGGGTGCCTCGTCCAGCAGTGGTGCGTACACCTCGCGGAGCACCTCGTAGGCCGCCTCGCCGTCGGTGTCGTCGCCCTCAGTGCGCGCGCCGAACACGACCTTGTCGGGGTCGAGGAAGTCCTCGACGGCCGACCCCATCCGGAGGAACTCCGGGTTCATCGCGAGCGTCGCGCCGTCGAACCCGCCGCGTTCGAGCGCGGGCTCGACGACATCTTCGGTCGTCCCGGGGACGACAGTGCTCTTGACGACGACTGTGTGGTCGTCCTTCCCGGCGAGCGCTTCCCCGAGGGACTCCGAGCCGGACTCCATGATTGACGTGTCGATGCTGCCGTCCTCGCGGGACGGCGTCGGGAGCGCGAGGAACGTCACGTCCGTCTCCCGCACCTCGTCGTAGTCGGTGGTCGCGCGCAGCCGACCGCCGGCGTGCGCGGCGATGCGTTCTTCGAGCCCCGGCTCGTGGATCGGGGCCTCGCCGTCGTTGATAGTCGCCACCAAGTCCTCGTCGACGTCCACGTTCACAACCTCGTGGCCGAGCTCGGCGAAACACGCCGCGATTGTCGTGCCGACGTAGCCGCTGCCGACGATGCTCACGCGCACAGGGAAGTCACCTTGCCTCCGAGTAGACCGGGACCCTACAAATGTCGTTCGTCACTCCCGAACGGCCCGCGAGAGCTACGCCGTGCCCTCGAAGATGGCGTCTGCGGACGTCTCGTCCCGATTGAACGACGTGACCGTCGCGCGGATGACGTCGCCCTCGGAGACTCGCGTCGGAACGTCCTCCGTGAAGACGACGAACCCCTCGACCTTCCCGACGGCCACCCGGTCCCCGGAGTGGTGGTCCGCGAACTCGGTCACGCCGAACTCGTAGGTCTCACCGAGCGCCACGGGCGGCTCGCGCTTCTGGGCGGCGTCGTGTGCGCGCTTCGACTGGCGTGCCCCCGACGACCGCCGCCGCACCAGCACGACGACGACGAGCAGCAGGACGGCGACCCCGGCACCTGCGCCGACGACTGTGTAATCCATGTCCGCCCCATGATGGCCGGGGTCCTACAACCCATCGGCTCCGGCGCGCGCTCGCGCCTACTCCGCGTGGAACGTCAGGTAGTGCCCGTCCGGGTCGCGGACGCGGCGCGCTTCCGGTCCGCTGGCTCCGTCGCCACCGACCGTCTCGACGCTGCACGCCCGGTCAGCGACGGCGTCGACGGCCGCGTCGGGGTCCGGCGTCTCGAACCGGAGGTCGGCGTGGACGCCGCCCCGGGCGTCCGCGATGCCGCGCTGGGGCTCCCAGAGCTCCAGCGCCATCGGGCCGGCGAGCCGCGTTCGCTCGCGGCCCTCCCCGCGGTCCACGACATCGAAGCCCAGCGCCTCGTAGCACGCCTCGGCGCGCGCCAGGTCCTCGACCTCCAGTGCGACCTCGAAGACCCCCGTCAGGGGAGCGTCGCCGTCCCGCCCGCCGGTCCCGATTTCGACGCAGTGGTCGTCCGGGTCGTCGACGTAGAGGCTGCGCGCGCTCCCGAAGTCGAACTCCACCACGTCGAACTCCCGCTGCAGGTCGGCGAGCCACTCCCCGTATCGGTCCTCGGGCGTCGCCAGCGCGTAGTGGACATGCAGGCCGCCGCGCGGGACAGTCGACGGCTCCCGGAGGACGAGCGCGGTCTCTCCCACCCGGTAGCGTGCCTCGTGGTCGCTGCGGACCCCGTCCAGCCCGAGGTGGGTCTCGTACCAGTCGGCCGCCGGTTCCAGGTGGTGGACTTCGAGGGCGAGTTCGGAGAGCGACGAGAGCATACCGGACAGAAGGCGGCAACGACCATAGGCGTAGCCCGTTTTAAGTTCGTGGTCCCACTATCGGGTGTATGCCCATGAAGCAGTCCGGCCGGGCGACCGACATCCGAGTCATCGACCGATTCGACCGCGGCGTCGGCTGGATCGCGTACCCCGAGGAAGGAATGCAGCGCGCGAGCCACGCCGTGGCAGTGCCAAGCGAGGACGGCGACGAAGACGACGTCTGGGTCGTCGACCCCGTGGACGGCGAGGGCGTCGACGACCTCCTCGACGACCTCGGTGACGTCCGCGGCGTCGTCGTGTTGATGGACCGCCACGCCCGGGACGCCAAAGCAGTCGCCGACCGCCACGACGTCCCCGTCTTCGTCCCGTCGTTCGTCGACCCCGGGATGGACGCACCGACACAGCCCCTCGGCGACACGCTCCCCGGCAGCGACTTCCGAGTGGTCCGCACTGTCGACTGGCCCATCTGGGACGAAGCCGCGCTCTACGACGGCGAAACCCTCGTCGTCGGCGACCTCGTCGGCACCGTCGACTACTTCCGAACCGACCGCGAGCGTGTCGGCGTCCACCCGATGCTCCGGGTCTCACCGCCGGACGCCCTCCGGCAGTTCACGCCGGACCGCATCCTCTCCGGCCACGGAGAAGGCATCATGACGGACGCCACGCGGAAGCTCGAAGCCGCCACCGACGGCACCCGCCGGCGAGCCCCGAAACTCTGGCTGAAAAGCGCGACCTCCTTCCTCTCGTAGCGCCACCTGGCTCTCCGTCAGTCCTCTTCGTTCAGGCGCTCGATACGGCGGGTCTGCTCGCGATGCAGCGTCACCACCAGATCCGAAAGCACCCCGAAGATGAGTAGCTGGACGCCCAGCAGCAACACGACGCCCGCGACCACTGTGAGCGCCTCGTGGGAGATACCCCGGCCGAACCACTCGTAGCCGATCCAGACGGCGAGCGCGGTACCGACCGCACCGAATCCCGCGCCAATGCTCCCGAAGTAGAACAGGGGATTCGACGTCTTCGCCAGACTGTACAGCGTGACGATGATGCGCGCGCCGTCCGATATCGGGTGGAGGTTCGTCTCCGACCCCTCGGGGCGCGGGCGGTACGTCGTCGGGACGACCTCGACCGGAATCTCGTGGCGCGCGCACTCCACGGCCATCTCCGTCTCGATGCCGAACCCCTCCGCCGAGAGGAACATCCGGTCGAACGACTCGGCCGTGAACGCCCGATACCCCGAGAGAATGTCGCCGTAGTCCTCGCCGTGGATGCGCCGGAAGGCGCGGTTGATGAGTCGATTGCCGAACTGGTTGAGCCCCGACATCGCACCCGGCTGCATGTCCGCCGTCCGGTCGCCGACGACGTGCTCGGCGTCCCCGCCGACCAGCGGGCCGAGGAGACGCGGGGCTTGCTCCGGCGGGTTCGTCCCGTCACCGTCCAGGAGGAGAATGTAGGATTCGTCGATTCGTTCGACGCCCTGTCGGACCGCCTGCCCCTTCCCGTCGCCCGTCTGCTGGACGACCTCTGCGCCGTGCGCCTCGGCGATCTGGGGCGTGTCGTCTCTGGAGTTCCCATCCACGACGAGGACGTGGCCGATACCGACGTCGTACAGGCCATCCACGACGTCGGCGATGGTCGCCGCCTCGTTCCGCGTCGGAACGAGCGCACACACGTCCTCGTACTCGCTCATTGGGATTGGGTGGACGGGGGGAGCGCAAAAGCGTTTTCTTCGACTGCGAGGAAACGAGGTATTGATACGTGGTCGACCAGAAAGCGGCTACTCACGAACACGCTGTGAGCTATCAATGAGATACGGTCGTACCTCGATGGTCAACTTCCTGTCGAACCTCGTTATGTCGTTCTCCGGATTCGTCGCGACCATCTTCCTGACACGGACTCTCGGCCAGGAGCAGTACGGGGCCTACGTGGTCGTGTTGTCGGTCCTTTCCTGGGTTGCTATTGCTGGAACACTCGGCCTTCCGCAGGCTGTTCGGAAGCGGGTCAGCGAGTCAGACGATGGAAATTACGTCGTTTCCGGAGCATTGGCGCAGCTCGGCCTGTACGCTGTGGTGGCTGTCTTCCTCTGGATTGCGCGACCCTACCTGAACGCCTTCATGGGCCTCGACGCCACCTGGATACTCATCCTGATGCTCGCAGTTCGGCTCGGACTCGGGTTCGTACGAAACGTTCTCGATGGACAACACCTCGTTCACGTCACGAGTGTCCTCTCGCCCATCGAATGGACGAGTCGTAGTATCGTTCAGGTCGCACTCGTTCTCTCTGGCTTCGGTATTGCTGGTGCGTTTGCTGGATACATTGTCGGTGCTATCGTGGGATCCATCATCGGCATGTACTTCGTCTCCATTCCAGATAGACTCCCGTCTCGGCACGAATTCTATCGGCTGAAATCATACGCGCAGTTCTCTTGGCTCAGCTCAGTCAAGGGGCGGACGTTCCTCTCGATGGACACTATCATTCTCGCTGTGTTCGTCTCCAACAGCCTCATCGCCGTCTACGAAGTGGCGTGGAACCTGGCTTCGCTGTTCGCAATTTTCGGCGCTTCGATCTCGAAAACGCTATTTCCCGAGATGAGCAAAATTTCGTCCGATGAGGGGACGGTTGACGAGATTGCTGGACTGCTTCAAGTCAGTCTTGCGTATTCTGGGCTTTTCATCATTCCCGGATTGGTCGGGGCCGCCCTCCTCGGCGACATCGTTCTCACTATCTACGGTCCCGATTTCGACGTTGGTTACTACATCCTCCTCGTTCTTACCTTCGCCCGGCTCTTGTACGGATATATGGGCCAATTCCTCTCCACGATTAATGCGCTAAATTATCCGGACTTAACCTTCTACATCAACGTCATCTTCATCGTCGTAAACCTCACACTGAACGTTATCCTGACGTGGCAATTCGGCTGGTATGGAGCAGCAGCAGCGACAATGATGTCAGCTGGCATTGGCCTAATTTTGGGTTACTACTTTGCGAAGCAGGTAATCAACGTGAGTATTCCCTTCTCCGAGGTTGGAAAGCAGTGTCTGTCAGCTGGAATTATGGCTACTGTCGTGATCATCGGCCGATTCAATACTGCCGACTCACTCCCCGTAGTCGTCGTCCTCGTCGGGATTGGTGCCGCAGTCTACTTCGCTTCGTTACTCGTTCTCTCCGAAGAGTTCCGTACGACTGTGGCGGATAACCTCCCGTTCCAGCTCCCCTCCATTGTATCGAAGTAGACCAGCTGTTTGACTATTCCCGCTCCTGCTAGCCAGGGGTTCGTGGAACTCTTGACGTGTGGTATCCGCCAGATGGTGTGGCAGGACCACTACGACGACGCGTACGAAGTCGTCCCCCTCCCCCCACGACGCGTAAGCGACTACACGATTCTGGGTTCAGGAAAGAGAGTACAAGGCCTCTGCTGACCCACCATCTGTAGTCCTCACTACCGATATCGAGCACGCGGTCTGGGAGGGGGGCCACCAACTTGTCTTGGAACTAGCAGTCCGAACATCTCGTTGGTGGCCTTCTGTGGACATGTGCCTATCCGTCGAAGATAACCGCCTCCAGCCCTACCTAGGTGGTATTGAGCGACTGCTGAGAGCATAATGCAGAGCCTATTGGTTCCGGCAGTTCTCGTGGAGATGTACGGGGAGTTTCGAACTGCGCAACCCAGAAGCGTCTCCCCCACCGTGGAGAGAGTCTTCGGACGGAGATAGCCCCAACGGACCAGATAGAGAATAGAACAGGGAACCTGATACGACTGCTCAGAACGGTGGTGAAGTACTCCGTCAGGACCACGGGATACCGCTAATTCGGCCGACAACACTATCGAATCGGCGTACGAACGTATTTAACCGTTCGTCTGTAACCGCGGTTTATGCAAGCAGTCGTACTCGCTGCAGGCGAGGGGACTCGTCTCCGCCCTCTCACAGAAAATAAACCGAAGGGTATGGTCGAAGTAGCAGGGAAACCCATTCTCACCCACTGCTTCGAACAACTCGTCGAACTCGGTGCTGAAAAGCTCGTCGTCATTGTGGGGTACCGGAAGCAGAACATCATCAGCCACTACGGCGACGAGTTCGAGGGAGCGCCCATCACGTACGCTCACCAGCGCGAGCAGAAGGGACTCGCTGATGCGCTCCTCAAGGCCGAAGAGCACGTCGACGACGACTTCATGCTGATGCTCGGGGACAATATCTTTCAGGCGAACCTCGAGGACGTAGTCAGCCGACAACAGGAGGCGCGGGCAGACGCGGCGTTCCTCGTCGAGGAAGTCGACTGGGAGGAAGCGAGCCGATACGGCGTCTGTGACACGAACGACTACGGTGAGATAGAGGAAGTGGTGGAGAAGCCCGACGACCCGCCGAGCAACCTCGTGATGACTGGTTTCTACACGTTCTCACCTGCGATTTTCCACGCCTGCAAACTAGTTCAGCCGTCTGACCGGGGCGAGTACGAACTCTCCGACGCGGTGGATCTGCTCATCAAGAGTGGTCGGACCATCGACGCAATTCCGATGGACGGTTGGCGGATCGACATTGGGTATCCGGAGGACAGGGACGAAGCAGAGCGTCGGTTGCAGGAGGCCGAGGCGTGAAAGCGGTTGTTCTCGCGGCGGGCGAAGGGACGCGGCTCCGACCACTGACAGTGACGCGACCGAAACCGCTCGTTCCAGTGGCTGGCCGGCCACTTGTGGAGCACGTCATGGACGCGAGCAGCGATGTCGTCGACGAGTTCGTCCTCGTCGTTGGGTACGGTGCAGAAAACGTGCAGTCACGAATCGGGAGCGAGTTCGGCGATACACCCGTCTCCTACGTCGAGCAGCGCGAGCAGCGGGGGACTGCACACGCGATAGCGTGCGTGAGGGAGGAAATAAACGGACAGTTTCTGGTGTTGAACGGCGACGTCGTCGTCGACCAGTCGCTGGTCTCGAAGTTAGCGACCTCAAGCGGCCACGCAGTGGCGACGATGCCAGTCGACGACCCCTCGAATTACGGCGTGGTGTCGGTCGACGACGAAGCGTTGTCGGGCCTTGTAGAGAAGCCTGATAATCCACCGAGCTCACTAGCAAATCTCGGCCTCTACGCCTTTGAGCCGGCAATCTTCGAGGCTATCGACGCCGTGGACGAGAGTGAGCGTGGCGAGTACGAAGTGACAGATGCTGTCACGACTCTCTTGGAGTGGGGAGAGACGGTATCTGTCGTAGAACACGACGGAACGTGGCTCGATGTCGGTCGCCCCTGGGAGATCATCGAAGCGACCGAACGGTTGCTCTCAGAGCTCGGCCAGTCGATCGAGGGGATCGTTGAGGACAGAGTGACTCTGGAAGGCCCAGTGGTCGTCGAGGAGGGAGCGCGCGTCCGTGACGGGACGTACATCGAGGGCCCGGTCGTCGTGAAGGCCGGTGCCGACGTCGGTCCGAACGCCTACGTTCGTGGGGCGACAGTGCTCGGCGAGGACAGCCGGGTCGGGAACGCGGTGGAGGTCAAGAACTCGGTGCTGTTCCCGGAAGCGACTGTCGGCCACCTCTCGTACGTGGGTGACAGTGTTCTAGGGGCGGGAGTGAACTTCGGTGCCGGGACCAAAGTAGCGAACCTCCGGCACGACGACGCGAACATCCGGATGCGCGTCAAGGGTTCGTCGGTCGACACCGGCCGGCGGAAACTCGGCGTGGTGTGTGGCGACGACGTAAAGACTGGTATTAACACGAGCCTAAATGCAGGCGTGAAACTGGCCCGCGGTGCAACAACGACGCCAGGGGAGACAATCATGGAGGATGACAACGAATGAAGGCAGTAATACTCGCAGCAGGTGAGGGGAATCGACTCCGTCCGTTGACCGAGCGCAGACCGAAGCCGATGCTCCCGGTCGGGAATCGGCCGGTGCTTGAACACGTCTTGGAAGCGGTCGTCGACGCGGGAATCCAAGAAATAGTCTTCGTGGTCGGCTACGAGCGAAATCGCATTCAGACGCACTTCGGAGACGGTGACGACTGGGGTGTGGAAATCGAGTACGCTGTCCAAGACACGCAGCTCGGGACCGGCCACGCAGTCCTACAGGCCGAGGAGTTCGTGTCGGATTCATTCGTCGTGCTGAACGGCGACCGAGTCATCGACGATTCGCTCGTTTCTGTTGTCGTAGACCGCGTCCGTACTGGTGAGTCTCCAGTGGTCAGTGTCACGCGAGTGGACAACGCACGGAACTACGGCGTCGTGGAGTTGGATGGCGATCTGGTCCATGCGATTTACGAAAAGCCCGGGGTCGGCGGATCTCGCTCGGACGTCATCAACGCCGGCGTGTACGGATTCGAGCAGGGCATCTTCGACGAGATTCGCGACACAGAAACGTCACCGTCCGGCGAGCTCGAGTTGACCAGCACGCTCGACACAATGGCGCGAGACGGTGGCGTCGGAGCTGTCCGCTATGGCGACTACTGGCTGGACATCTCCTACCTTTGGGACCTCCTGTCGGTGAACGCGGCCGTGGTGTCGCAAGTGGGCGAGCGGGCGACCGGCGAGCGCATTCCGAATCAATCTGTGGCCGCGGATTCGGCGCAAGTCGCCGAGAGCGCGACTGTTCAGCCCAGAGTCGCACTCGGCGAGAACGTCTCGGTTGGCCCGAACGCCGTCGTCTCGAACGCCGTTGTCCTGCCAGACGCAACTATCGAGGCAGGAACCGTCGTCAAAGACTGCATCGTCGGCGAGAATGCCACTATCGGGCCGAACTCGACTGTCGTAGGGGGTAACGCTCGCGTAGTCGTCGAGGACGAAGTCCATCGAGACGTCAGACTCGGCGGGGTTATCGGGGACAACGCCGTGCTCGGCGGCGGCGTCGTGCTAGACCCCGGTACCGTGGTCGGGAATCACGCGAGGGTCGCCTCTAGCGTTTCAGTCAGTGATCGGGTGCCGTCCGGTGCGGAGGTGCGGAGGGGATAACGATGTGTGGAATCGTCGGATACGCAGGCGACAATGAGGCGCTTCCAGTGGTCGCGAGCGGCCTGAAGAACCTCGAGTACCGCGGCTACGACTCCGCGGGTGTGGCCTTGCTCGACGGCGACATCGACGTGTTCAAGAGTTCGGGTGAAATCGACGATCTGACGCTGCCGGACAACCACGATGCCTCGGTCGGCGTCGGTCACACCCGCTGGAGCACGCACGGGAAGCCGACTGACGCGAACGCCCACCCGCACACGGCCTGCTCAGGTGACATCGCTGTCGTCCACAACGGTATCATCGACAACTATGAGGCCCTGAAGGCGGCCCTCGTCGAGGACGGCCACGAGTTTCTCAGTGAGACCGACACGGAGGTTGTCCCGCACTTGCTCGAAGAACGCTACGACGACGAGAATCTAATTGCGGCCGTCGAAGACGTCGTGAATCAACTTGACGGGAGCTTCGCACTCGCGGTCACCGCCGTCGGATACGACGGTATTGTGGTCGCGCGAAAGGACAGCCCGCTCGTCGTGGGCGTCTCGCCGACCCGGAACTTCGTGGCCAGCGACGTCACTGCGTTCCTTGAGCACACTCAGGACGTGGTCTTCTTGGAGGACGGCGACGTCGCCGCAGTGACGAGAGACAGCGTCGATGTTCGCAACGGTGGCGAGCAGGTGACCAGAGAGACGCGGACGGTCGACTGGGAGGCTGATAGCGCTGGGAAGGCGGGCTACGATCACTACATGCTGAAAGAGATCCACGAGCAGCCCCAGGCGCTCCGACAGACGATTTCGGGGCGACTGGACGTCGCGCGCGGAACTGTGGACCTCGACCTCGACCTCCCCGAGAACTACCTGAAGAGCCTGGAAGAGATCCAGATTGTCGCCTGTGGGACGTCGTATCACGCGGGGCTCTACGCGAGACGGCTCCTCGAAGAGTACGCCGATGTCCGGTGTTCAGTCGAAGTCGCGAGCGAGTACGAGTTCACGGGCGGCCGTGACCCGTGGCGGACGCTCGTCGTTGCCGTCACGCAGAGCGGCGAGACTGCAGATACGCTGAGAGCGATGCGAAAGGCCGACGCGGCCGGTGCACGCACGCTTGCCGTGACGAACACGGTTGGCAGCACGGCCGCCCGCGAGGCGAATGACGTCGTCTACATCAGGGCGGGTCCAGAGATTGGCGTGGCTGCGACGAAGACGTTCGCCGCGCAGGTTACGACTCTCTCGATGTTGACGGTCGCAATCGGGCTTGAGCGCGGAGCACTTGCAGGGGACCGGGCGAGCACACTCTTGCATAACGTCAGAGGGCTCCCCGGGGCGGTCCAGCAAGCGCTGGACGACGCCGACCGTGTCCGAGAGACGGCGAGCGAGTTGGCGGACAGTGAGGCATTTTTCTTCATCGGTCGCCGCCTCGGCATGCCAGTCTCTCTGGAGGGCGCACTCAAGCTCAAGGAGATTAGCTACGTGCACGCCGAGGGCTTCGCTGGCGGTGAACTGAAACACGGGACGCTTGCTCTGGTAACCGAGGATACCCCAGTGCTCGCCACACTAACCGACGGTGCGAACCCGCAAGAGACGCTCAACAACGTCAAAGAGGTCCAGTCGCGGGGCGCACCTGTTGTCGGAATTTCCTCAATAGACGCTGCTGAATCGTACCTCGATGTTGGCTTTGCTGTCCCAGAGTTAGGTGAACTGGAGCCGCTAGTTGCGAATGTCTACCTCCAGTTGTTCGCGTACCATGTTGCGGACACGCTGGGACGGGACATCGACAAACCGCGTAACTTGGCGAAGAGCGTCACGGTGGAGTAACATGCGAGTGCTCGTAGCGGGCGTGGGATCTATCGGACGCCGTCATCTTCGTCTCCTCAGAGAGCATCAAGAAGTAACGGACATCGTCGCGTACCGCCGCTCTGTAGTAGGGGATATCGATGGAGTCAACGAGTTCGACGATATTGATGAGGTTCTCGATTTAGATCCAGATGTAGCTTTCATAACTAACCCGACTCACCTTCACGTCAAAACCGCAATTAGGTGTGCCCGTGCGGGGTGTGATATATTCATCGAGAAACCGCTATCGAACGACCGCGAAGGGGTTGACGAACTCTGCTCTCTGGCGGTGGAACGGGATTTAGTAACGATGGTTGGGTGCCAACTTCGGTTTACGCCAATTCTCGACTTTGTCAACGAGCTCATCGCCAACAAAGAGTTGGGCAGTGTCCTATCTTTTGAGGCGTACTCCGGTTCGTACCTTCCGGATTGGCGTCCAAACCAAGATTATCGTGAGTCGTACAGCGCCGACCCAGACGCTGGGGGTGGAGCGGTTCTGGATTTAATCCACGAAATTGACTACACTCACTGGTTGTTTGGTCCCTTTGACGAAATTTGTGGCCGGGTCGGACGAGTTAGTTCGCTAAAAATAGACTCCGAGGACACTGCCCTGATGACACTTCGTTCCAACCAAGTCCTCGGTTCAATTCATGTAGACTATTGTCGGCCGGTCCCTCGGCGAACACTTGAGGTGGTTTTCGATGAGGGCGTCGTGACTGCGGACTTCATCGAACAGACAGTAACGGTAGAAGGCCGAGATGGAGGTAAGAAAGAATCCTTCAACTACGAGAGAGACGAGATATTTCGCCGGCAACTGAACCACTTCTTCAAATCGGTTGACCAACGTAAATCGACGTTCAACGATGTACAGGAAGGAAAAGAGGTATTGAACTTGGCACTCAAGGCGAAGTCAAGTCACAGATGACAGACGTACTCTGCACTATCTGCGCTCGCAGTGGATCTAAAGGCGTCCCGCGGAAAAACATCCGCGAGGTTGGTGGAAAACCCTTAATTGCTCATTCTATCGAACAGGCCCTCGCATGGGACCGTGCTAACGAAGTCGTTGTTTCTACTGATGACGACGAGATTCGAACCATCGCCAATGAATATGGCGCTTCTGCACCGTTTCTCCGGCCCGAGAAGCTTTCAACGGACGAAGCTGCAAAAGTCCCGGTCATCCAACACGCACTTACGGAGACAGAAAAGCGAGAAAGAAAAGAGTACGACTACATCGTTGACATCGACGCGACTGCACCACTTCGGGATGTTACGGATATCGAGGATTGTTTTCAGGTGGCCCTCGAAGACAGTGTTTCAAACGCGTACACGGTGACCGATGCGGACAAGAATCCGTACTTCAACTTGGTGGAACTCGACGAAGATGACTACGCCCACCTCTCTAAGGAACTACCGGACGACGTAATTCGGCGTCAGGAAGCTCCCCCTGTGTACGCGATGAACGCGTCCGTATACGTTTACGAACGCGACTTCTTAGTGCGTACAGACACCGTTCACGGAGAACGCACAAAAGTGTCAATAATGCCGCGGGAACGGTCTGTTGATATCGATACACCACTTGACTTACGTTTCGTCGAATTCCTCATGGAGTGCAAGGATGTGTGACCGCTTCACCCTGAACGGGCAGACAGCAATCGTCACTGGAGGTGCCGGCTTGCTTGGCGCGGAGACGTGTGCTGTGCTCGGAGAATACGGTGCGAACGTGATTGTCGCGGATAACAACCGGGGGCGTGGTACGGCTGTAGAAGAGCGTCTCGGAGACTGGGCTGAATTTCGGCATCTCGACATAACCGACGAGGACTCAATAAAGAATCTTGTGCACGAAGTGGACGCAGATTTCGAGGGTATCGACGCACTCGTAAACTGTGCGTACCCACGGACGGAAACGTACGGCCAGCAGTTTGAGGACGTGACGTTGCGTGAGTGGAACGAGAACCTCTCAATGCACCTTGGCGGGTATTATGCCACCTGCCATCATGTCGCGAAAGAGATGATCGAACGAGATGCAGGAGGATGCATCGTGAACCTCGGTTCGATTTACGGCGTTCGTGCACCCGACTTCTCAGTGTATGACGGAACAGATATGACTACCCCCGTCGAATACGCGGGAATCAAAGGCGGCGTAATCAACCTCACCCGATATCTCGCCTCATACCTCGGCGACCATGGTATTCGAGCGAACACAGTCAGTCCTGGCGGTGTGTTCAACGATCAAAAGGAACGATTCGTCAGAAACTACGAGGAACGCACACCCCTTGGACGGATGGCGGAACCAGAAGACGTGGCGAACACAATCCTCTACTTAGTGTCTGATGCTGCCTCGTACGTCACCGGACAAAATATCGTCGTAGATGGGGGGTTTAGCATACAGTGAACGAGTTAAAATTTCAATCCGAAAGTATTGAGCGATGAAAGTAATTTACTGCGCGGGTGAACTTGGTCGAACGATTCTGGACTCTATCAGACGAACTACAGGATTGGAGGACATCGCCTTCATCGACGACGATGAATCGCTACACGGGGATGTCGTCGCTGGTATCCCGGTCCTCGGCAGCATGAGTGGGGTCCGCAGTGATGGAACGCTCATTATCGGCTATGGAGCGAACACGGAGACACGGGCGGGGCTCGTTGAGAACGCCGAGGAAGAAGGATGGGGGTTTTTTTCGCTAGTAGACCGCGACACGACGACTGCAGCGTCCGTTTCTGTCGGCGAAGGAGTTTACGTTAATGGCCAGTGCTATCTTGGACCCGGGGCAAAGCTTGGAGATCACTCTCTCGTGGATAGTTGCGTGAACATTTCGCACGACGTGGTCATCAGTGAAGGTGCTGTCGTTACGCCGGGCGCCACACTTGCTGGGAACGTCACCGTCGGAGAGAAGGCGTACATCGGTCCGAACGCGACGGTATTGAAGCAACGAACAGTCGGAGAGAACGCAGTTGTCGGGGCTGGTGCGGTCGTCACTGACGACGTGGCACCTGGCGAGACAGTCGTTGGAGTACCTGCGCGCCCGATTAGTTGAATCAGTATGTTATCTGTTTCTCAAGTAGACGAGCACCTAGTTCGACTGAGGAGAGTCGGTCAGCGATAGTGTCTCCCGCACCGCCGTAGTCGTACGGGTTCGAAGTCCGCTCTGCACGCGCCTGCGCCGATTCATCCAACGCGTTGGCAACCGCATCTCGAATTGCTTTCTCGTCGTGTTTGCAGGAGACCGTGTTCTCCGCACGTTCTCTTTCGGCTTGCCTCGGGCCGACGTCGACGACAGGTAAACCGAGAGACGGTGCTTCGATGATTCCCGAACTGGAATTTCCAACCAGGACATCCGCCAAGTCTAGAAGAGCGAGATATTCACACCGCGGCAAGTTTTCGAACACCCACACGTTCTCCTGGTCCTCGACTGACTCGATTTCAGAGACTATGTCTGCTCTACCCGCGTCGGAGTTCGGGTGAATGAATATGAGCTGTGCGTCGAAAGATTGGATTGCCTGCAGCGTCTGACGCATCTGTCGACCGGCATCTCCCGGAGCGCGGGTGAGTGGATGCTGGACGACCAGAATCGTGGACTGTTCGGTGTCTAATCCGTACCCCTTTGCGAGTGCCTCTGGGTCTTCGTACCGATCATCGGTTATCCGGTCTAATCCTGGCGCCCCAACGGTTGTTACACGCCACGGCTCCTCACCTAGCCGCTCAATTCGGGTGGCGCTCGCTTTCGAGGCGGGGAAGTGCAAGTGGGAAAATTTCGTGAGGGCGTGCCGAATACTCTCGTCGATGGTCGCACCTTTCGCCGCGTCACCACCGTGAATATGGGCGACGGGCGTGTTCATGTGAGCACTTGCCAGTGCAGCGGCTAGTGGTTCGTCTCGGTCGCCCAACACCAACACGATGTCGGGGTCCAATAATTCGAATGTGTCGACGAACGCTTGCACGCCGACACCGAGCGATTTCGCCATCGCGGCACCGGTATCTCCCTCAACGAGCATTCTCGGCGTTGCATTCACCTCGAAGCCGTCAGCTCGTATCTCGTCGATGGTGGAACCGTAGCGGTCCGATAGGTGCATGCCCGTGGCGACCACCTGTAACTCGAGGTCGGCGTGGTCCCGGATGGCCTGCATCGACGACCTCAGCAGACCATATTCTGCACGCGTTCCCGTGACGACCGCTATGCGACGTTGATTCTCACTCATTGCTTCCCGAAATGTGCTCCGGTGAGCGGGTCGTCTGGAGAAGCTGGTTTCACGAGCCTGCGTCCGACTACCCACTCAAACTCTGTCGGCGGAAGTCCCGTCGGTGGCCGTTTAATCGCTACGTCTGATTTCGTAATTCTGTCCCCCGCCTCCAGTCGGTTCGCTGCGAACAAGCCTTTTCGCGAGACGTTCCGCGTCTCCTCCTCTGCAGGTGTCGGCTGTTTGGTGCCATCACCAAGTACGTCAGTCGCATCACGAACTAAGCTCACAGCACGAGTCAGCTCGTCGGGTTCGAGTGATGTTGTTTGGTCGGGGCCAGAGAGCGCCCGGTCCAGAGTGAAGTGCTTCTCCACGATGCGTGCACCTGCGGTGACCGAGAGTGCCGGCATCTCAACCGCAGTTGTGTGGTCGGAGAACCCAATCGGTACTCCGAATTCGTCGGCTAGCGTATCGATCGCTCTGAGGTTCACCTCCGCTAATGGTGTCGGGTACGCCGAGACACAGTGGAGCAGGGCAACTGGAACGTCTGGGTTTACGTCTTTAATCGTCTGAAACGCACTCCGGACCTCGTCAATCGAGCTCATGCCAGTGCTGACAATCATCGGTCGTCCGTAGGACGCGATTTGCCGGAGGAGTGGATGATTCGTCAGATCGCCAGAACCGACCTTGTAGGCGCCGACTTCGAGTGATTCCAGGAACGAGGCAGTCTCGAACCCGAACGGCGTGGAGAGAAATTCGATGCCTCGTTCTCCGCAATACTTCATCAGAGACTCGTGCGCTTCCGTGTCTAACTCTAAATCCGCGAGCAGTTCGTGTTGGCTCTGTCCTTCAGTTGCGTCCTCTTGGTATTCGGCAGTGGGGGCGGAATCTGTGACGATTTCGTCTGCCCGAAACGTTTGGAACTTCACGGCGTCTGCACCCGCATCCGCCGCTGCGTCTACCAATCTGCGTGCGAGAGACAAGTCACCGTTGTGGTTGACGCCAGCCTCGGCGATGAAGTAGGCCGAGTCTGATTCTGAAGACCAATCCCCGATTTCCATACAGTAAGTAACACCGTCACATGTAATTAGTCTGTTCACGCGAACAGGACGCCGATTCGAACACTATAACAGCCTTCGAGTGTGTTAACCCGCGTATAAACCAATGAGCGAGACTACCAATCGTTCACTCGCCGGAAATCAGGTGCTCGTCACCGGCGGTTGTGGATCTATCGGGTCAAAGATCGTCTCGAAGCTGTTGGAGACCGAGGCTGAGACGGTGAGGGTCCTCGATACCGACGAGGAGGCACTGTTCGCTCTCAAGCAGGAACATACGGACAACCGTCTCCGGTTTTTATTGGGGGACATCCGGGACAGAAACCGCCTCAAGATGGCCATTGAGGATATTGATGTTGTGTTTCACGCCGCGGCGTTAAAACATGTTGAGTTGAACGAATACAATCCGTTCGAAACGGTTCAAACGAACGTTCAGGGCACGCAGAACCTCATCCGCGCAGCCCTCGAAGAGTCGGTCGACTCGTTCGTCGCAGTAAGCACCGATAAAGCCTCCAATCCGGCCTCTGTGATGGGGGCAACGAAACTACTGTCCGAACGACTCGTTACCGCCGCAAACACGTACAAGGGGGAACGGAACACGTCTTTCGCGTGCGTCAGGTTCGGGAACGTCCTCGGTTCCAGCGGGTCAGTGATTCCGGTGTTCATGGAACAGATCGAGGACGGTGGCCCCGTCACAGTTACCGACCCCGAGATGACGAGGTTCATCATGCCGACGGAGAAAGCCGTCGAGTTGGTCTTCCGAGCACAGGAGCGCATGCGAGGGGGAGAAGTGTTCGTACTGAAGATGCCGGGAATCCGCGTTGGAACTCTTGCAGATGCCATGATAGCGGAATACGCGCCCCGAGCAGGCTACGAACCTGGTGAGATTGAGCGCGAGATCATCGGGGCCCGACCGGGTGAACGAACCCACGAAAAACTGATCTCAGAGGACGAACTCCAGTACGCCAGAGAATTAGAGGAGATGTACGTGATTTTCCCTCAAATCGACCTCCCGAGCTATCGCCAGGAAGACTACGAAAAGGAACCCCCCGTAGACGAAGAGTACACCTCAGAGAACTCCAACCTGTTAGGTGAATCCGAGATTGTCGAGCTTATCGAAGAAATGGATACCATCGCTACGATAGGAACATGAGTGACATCCCTCTCTTCGAGATACCCTGGGACGAGAACGACATTAGCAACGTCGTGGAGTCGGTGAGTCGCGGTAGTTACTGGGCGAAGGGCCCGTACGTGGATGAGTTTGAGTCCAAACTTGCCGAGTATTTTGACGTCGAACATGCACTGGTCGTGAATTCGGGAACGACTGCACTCGAATGTCTCCTTCGTGCGTACGACATCGGAGAGGGGGACGAAGTTCTCGTTCCCTCGTTCACCTTCATCGCAACCGCAAACGTGGTAGAACTATTGGGGGCAGAACCAGTGTTTGTCGACATCGAACGTGAGACCCTGGGTATGGACCCCAAGGACGCACGTAAGAAACTCACGGACGACACTGCCATGATTCTCCCGATACATTGCTACGGGAGTGCGTGCCTCGTTGAAGACCTAACTGACTTGGCAAACGAAGCGGGTGTGCCGCTCGTTGAGGATGCGGCCGAAGCCTTCGGTGCCATCGCCGGCGGGC
The DNA here is from genome assembly GCF_900110535.1 of Halobacterium jilantaiense. Lineage (NCBI taxonomy): Archaea > Methanobacteriati > Methanobacteriota > Halobacteria > Halobacteriales > Halobacteriaceae > Halobacterium > Halobacterium jilantaiense. Next base: position 309,371 of record NZ_FOJA01000001.1, on the reverse strand, counting down.
AGAAAGTAGGCACATTTGGCGACGCAGCGGCCCTCAGCTTCTGTCAGAACAAAATCCTTCCGACCGGTGAAGGTGGCGCAATACTCACGGAAGATGACACCATCGCGAGACGGGTCGCACAGTATCGGTCCCACGGTCGCGAGCCGAATTCGAACTACTTCCAATCTGCTGATAGCGGCCAGTACACTACAACAGGTTCGAACTATCGAATGCCTGACGTAGTGGCTGCCCTCGGTTGTTCGCAGTTCGAGAAGGTAGGCGAACTCGTAGACTCGCGCCGTGAAGTCGCAGAGACCTACAACAACAGTTTAGGCGAGCTAGACGGGGTTGTGCCTGTTCGGGGGAGAAATTCCGGTAGTAACCAGCACGTCTTCCAACTGTACTCTGTACTATTCGATAATGAGTCAGTTCGAACCTCTGTCGTCGACGAGTTAGAACGTAGGGGCATAGCATGCAAGATATATTGGGATCCGCCAGTGCACCAGACAGAAGTGTACAAAAACGGAGAACATCCTGCACTCCCGACTACCGAGGATGTGTCCAGCCGTGTGCTCTCGCTCCCCATGTACGCAGGGCTACCAGAGCGACAGATACTCCGAGTCGTTGACGGCGTAGAAGCGGCCGTGAAAACAGCCTAAGGGATAGGGGTGCGTTCAGCACAACGGTTATGTAGAGTGGCTGTGTAGCAACTCCAAATGTCGGTTCCCACTTCGCAATTGGCAACTCAGCTCAGGAAAGACGGTGTCGTTTCGTACGAAGGGTTCTGGGATGCGGAACGGTGTGACCGTGTCCGTAAGGAGATCGAATCGGTTCTGGGAGGAGACGGATTGACAGTTTCAAACGAACACGACTCCTACGAGGAACTGGCGAGCGCAGAAGAAGCCATTCTGTTGGACCGGTCGGGTACAGCTGACGAGGGGATGATTGACATTTTCAATATTGATTACGCTGTGGACGACGTGCGAGAGTACAAGACAAACCCAGACATTCTCGAAATCATCAATCGAGCAACTGGAAACGAGTACAGTGTGGACAATTCTAATGCGTACGTCAACAAGTCTGTCACAAGCACCCGTGGATTCCATGCAGACACATACAGTGGGAAATTCAAGTCATTCGTCTACTTGACAGATGTTCCCGATGAGAGTTACGGTCCGTTCTCGTACGTGAAGGGGAGCCACGACAAGTCGAAGCTACAGCAAACGACTAATTCACTAATCAACCGTGTCAAAGGGAACCGGTCTACCGATGCTCGGAACGTTGAAGAATCCGAAATTACGAAATTCACAGCTGAGAAAGGAACGTTGATTATCGGCAACCAAGCTGGATATCACCGCGGCTGGCCACAGGAGGAGGGGTACGAGCGTATGTTAATAACGAACTCGTACACATCGGCCTAATCGCTCCTTGGGCGGCGTCAAGTCGTAAAGTAGCAATTTCAACACTATAAATGAAAATTCCCCTACACAATCCATCCATCGGTGAGACAGAAGTAAGCAACGTTGTGTCAGTTCTTGAGTCCGCCGAAATAAAAGGCGGTGGCAAATTTGACTCGGAGTGTGCACGATTTCTTGAAGACCGCTTTGGGACAGCGCGCGCGATGATGACGACTTCGTGTACCCACTCGCTGGAGATGGCAGCGATTTTGATGGATATTGGACCCCAAGATACGGTCGTCGTCCCTTCGTACACATTCACTTCGACTGCGACTGCCTTCGCCCTCCACGGCGCAAATATAGAGTTCTGTGACGTGGACCCAGATTCGTTAAATATGGATCCCGATTCGCTACGTGAGACGATTACTGAGGACACAGCGGCAGTCGTTCCAGTTCACTATGGAGGGGTGGCGTGCGAGATGGATGAGATCACAGCTATCGCAGATGACCACGACGCTCTCGTAGTCGAAGACGCCGCACAGGCACTCAACGCCTCGTACAAAGGAGAGCCGCTCGGGACGGTCGGCGATATTGGTTGTTTCAGCTTCCACGGGACCAAGAGTTACGTCGCAGGGGAAGGCGGCGCGATATTTTTGAACGACGAGTCGTTCATCGATAGAGCCGAAAAAATTCGGCAGAAGGGAACGAACTACGAGGCATTCAGACGTGGAGAGGTGGACCGATACACGTGGGTCGATGCTGGATCAAGTTACGTCCCGTCTGAGCTCCAAACGGCATTGCTTCGAGCGCAACTTGAGCGAATAGACGAGATAACAAGCGTGCAGAAAGGCGTTCACGATAGGTACGTTTCTGAACTGAAACCTCTGGAGAGAGAAGGACTACTTGAACTGCCGACAATTCCGGCGCACGCCGACCCGAACTACCATCTGTTCCCGGTTCTGGCCCGGACCGAGAGCGAGAGAGAGGCACTCGTCACCCACTTGCGAGAAGAGGGCGTTGAAGCAGCGTCACACTACGAACCCCTTCATACCTCACCGTACGGGCGAGAGTACGGTTACCAGAAAGGTGATTTGCCAGAAACCGAGTCCGTATCGAAGCGTCTACTCAGGCTCCCGATTCACACGGCCGTCTCGGACACAGATGTAGACGCTATTGGTGAGTCTATCTACGAGTTCTACGAAAGTGCGACGCCGGAACTGGAGGGGCCAACAGACGGAATCGATTAATACCCCACGACGCCACATGTGATTGATGGCATGTATTCTGAAACTTCCGGATGATTCTAAGGGCGTCCTCGTCTTCACCACGGTCGAACATGACAGTGTGTACCATCCAAAACAACATAGGCAGCTACTGGAGTCACTGAAGGACGACTGGATACTCGGGCTACACTACAATGGACCGAAAAAGAATCACCCCGAGATTTACGATTTTGCGGTTACCGGACTGAACTTCGTTGAGGACCTGAACGGTGCTCCACTTGTTAATGTTGACGCGGGAAAACTCGCGCCGCCGTGCTTCAAGTCAGACGGCCGTGAGAAACACTGGGATGTTTTGTACGTCGGTCGATGTACGCGAAGGAAGAACGTCGAATTCTTCTTCAACGTAGTCAAGAAATTATTTGAACAGGGGTACGACTATCGGATTCTCTTGATAGTGACTGTGCCGGAGAAGAAGCGTGAACGGGTCCCATCTAATCCTAGCGATATGTACCTAGATATGTTTACTGAAGAAGAACGCAATATTTTCACTTACCTGCCGCTGTACCACGACTCCCCGTTCCCGTTTGACCGCGAGACGCTGGCCGAGTTCTACAAAAGCTCCAGGGTCTACGTCCATCCTTCCGATGCCGAGGGGGGTCGTGCTCGGAACATCGGGTACGCTTGGGCGTCTGAGATGCCAGTCGTTGGGCTGAACATGTACCACCCAGATCTCGACGAGAAGGGATTGAGGGCTCCTCCGTACTACTACGAGGCCGAAGATTACACCGATATTCCGGAGAAGGTTGTGGGTGCGGTCGAAATGTGTAGAGAAGGAGACCCCGACCTCAGTGCGGCCAGAGAATCATTCTCGGTAGTGCATTCAACAGAGAACCTGAAAGCGGATCTAAGGGACGTATTTCGGAGACTCGACGAACCGTTCAGCGATAACGGGTTCTTCTTCGATAATCTCGACATCAGAATCGCTCGTCACCACGGGATGGAAACTGCAAACAAGAACCGGTTCGAGTGCTCGTTTGGAGCGTTCTTGAAGCAGTTACGGGCGACCGATGAGGTCGCTCAAGTGATTACGAGCGAAGACCCAGAAGTAGACGTTGCCGAAGAACTGTTCGGACGAACTAACAGTATCGCCGACGAGGGTGAAGATAGCGGTGACGTTACACTTCCGACACCCGCGTCGGAGAGGACCACGCCAGTTGTCTCTCTCCTGAAAGCGAGTAACCTCTACGGCACCGCGAGAAGGATACATGACAATTCCCGACTTGTCAAACGATTGTACCGGTACTTCTACCCCTAATCACGCTAGCCGTTGGTGTCAAAGATACTACTACTCGATGTATCCCAAATCCTGCAATTGACTCCGCGTTTCGTCTGACATCCGGGTGAGATGTGATCCCTCGTTCGCAGTGCCTGTGCTCAGGAACTCTCGGGCAGTCGCGAGCAACTCTGTTCTCCGCTCGTCACCAATGGAATCTACTTGGTTGATGTAAGTGCCACTCCTGACCGATTGGATCTCGTAGTACTCCTCGCAAACCAAGTTTTCGAGTGCTTCGGGGTCGGGACGGTCAGGATGGTTCTCCTCACACGTGAATATACCCTTCCACCCGCCGATTTCGACGCTGACGTTGTAGTAGTCGGACCCGATTCGTTCAGCTATTCGCGGCCGATTAGACTCACCGCGCTGGATCGGCAGACCCTCGCACTCGTCTGGTACGTCTGAACCGACGAATTTCGCGATAGTCGGCAGTATATCGATGAAATCGACATCGTCCCGTACTGGCCAAGATTCTGTCTCTGGCGGTTTGACTGCCATGAACGGGCGAATATTGTCGTCGTTCAGACTATTGTGGCCGTAGAAGCCACGCTCCCCGAACTCTTCGCCGTGGTCTCCGAGAATGATGACAAGAGCATCCTCAAAGAGACCACGATTCTTCAAGGTTCGAAGGAAGGTCGAAACCTGCGCGTCAACGAACTCAACACAGGCATCGTACATTTCGAGCACGCGTTGGTATTCCGCATCGTGGTCCCGTGGTTCTCTGTGAATCCAGTCCAGATAGTCGCCTGTTGTGTCCCTGAAACTGCTGCTTAGGTCAATGTTCTCTGGCCGGTTCTCGGCCGGGGGAACATACGGCCAGTGCGGCGGGAATATGTGCCAAAAGTAGAATAGGTTCGTGAACCCCTTGGCCGCGTCTTCGTTGACCCACCGGTTGACTGTCGATGTCGCATCTCGAAGGCCGTTGTCAGCACTGAGGTAGTGAGTCTCATTAGCTGTACACTCGAATCGGTCGAAGCCGTCCCCGAAGCCGAGTTCTGGACGGAGGTAACGGGAGGTGGTGATTGCGGAAGACTTGTATCCCTGTTCGGACATAATCTTCCCGATAGTTGGCAACGAGGGATCAATTTTCGCGATCTGTGACCCAGTGCTTCCGATGTTCGAGTGGACTCCAGGATAGGTCCCAGTGAACATCGAAGCGTGCGACGGCGGTGTCCAACACCCCTGTGTCCTGGGCTCTTCCGGAAAGTACGCAGACCCGCCGAGCTCGTCAATCAGATTTGGGAGGTTTTCGCGCGCATCGTGACGAAGGGAGTCGATTGAGATTAGGAAGACCGGCGTAGCGTTCGCGTTCGGGATAGCCGGTTTGGTGAGCCTAGGGCAATGCTCATTCGGAGAAATCCGCTTTAGCGTGTCTGAGAGTGGATTGGTATTGTAGTCAACTTCGACTTTGGCTCTCGTCGTCGGGTCCTCCAGTTGAATCGAAACTGGGACAGTCGGTTCTTGTTTGACCCCTGTATCGATGGTACAGACTTTCTCCCCCGAATCGTACTTACAGGTAATGGTCAGTGATTTTACGTTATCGGTGCCTATAATCTTGAATTCGAGGGATTCGAAGTCACTCTTGGACTCAACTTCGAATTCGTCTCCCGACACCGAGGGATAGTGAACTCGATCGTCGTCGTTCAGCGTAATATACTCGATTTCCGGGGCCTGGGTCAACCCAGATGGGGAATACGAGTACCGTGCGTTGATACTCGGTGGTAGCGAGGCGTTCCGCCGATAGTTGGATATGTAATCAGTGACTTTTCCATACTCTCCCTGAGAGAGGTAGTATAACGCTTTTCGGATTTTCGAGGAAGATTGCATATGCCACCCTTAAGGAATTGGCGTACTTAGCTAACCGGGTGTTCAGTGAACTCAGGTGAGAAGATTCGTACGAGGTACCAGAAATATCAACGGGATGTCATCGAGTGGAGCCGGCGAGCGGTATCTAAGACCCCGAGACGTCGCGCGACCAGACCACCATAGTACTCGATTTGGTCTTTCTTTACCTGAATATCGAAACTGAGTTCGGCTGAATATTCAATGTCGTCGTCGTCGTGTCGTGACCGCCAGTAACTCTGAACGGGCGCACGCGCGTGCTGTGAGTCTGGACATTTTTGTGCGCAGTAGTGAATGTTCGCACGCGGATGTTCGGTGAGGACGTGTTCAATACCGTCCGTACGGTAAATGTCGTGGTCGTAGTCCCTGACACGGACGTTGTATCGGGAGCGTGGGTTTGTGTCTGCGATGCCCGCACCAATGACGTTGTAGCCGCTCGCTCTGTAGTAGTCGTGATAGAACGTCGGGGAAATCTGGTAGAACCCGTGATCGAGCATCCCGTTCGTGGGATTCACGTGGTAGGCGATGCCGCCATCGGAGAGGAGGCGGTGAATGTTCTTGAGGGCACTGTCAAGGTTGTAGACGTGTTCAAGCGTCCCCGTGTCGTAAACGAGGTCAGCCACACCACAGTGTTCGTCGTCTAACGAGTCCTCACTGAGGTTTTGAACAATGCCCGCGCCCTGATAGTCGTCGATATCGAGGACGCGAAAGTCCGGAAAGCCGATAGCCTCAAAGAACGCTCGTACTTCGAGTTCGCCGTCCGGGTGGTTCCTAATCGTGTCAGGAACTTCGATATCGAGGGCAGCTGCTTTCCTAGTGTAGTCTTCGTATGTGACGAGGGTGTGGGGGTTGCCGAGGCACACCACCGTCTCGGTGTCTTCAAGCTCATTGGCAACTCGGGTGAGTAGAAGTGCACACGTGGTAGTAAGGCCCATACACGGTACTGTGCGGCACCCGGTATACACTTTCGCAGATTGGACAGCGGTAGTGTCGGCCCCCAGACATCAGGGCATTTTCGATTCCGCCCTTGCACACGTTTCAGGCACTGTGCTTGAAGTTGGCGTCCTCACTCTCGGAAACTAGACAATCTCTAGAATTTGGGCGTGGAGTCAAATATAATAAATATTATTATTTCAAGTTTGTATCCACGGGCGATTCAGGCGTCGGTTGTTGTATGATTGGGGTAGTTCGACTCGGTCCGTCGGATAGCTTTTGTGCCCACGACTATTCCGGGCGAGTATGCCGTCTGTAGCCGTTCTTGGAATGAATCGGTTCGGTGAGCAGGTGTACAATTACCTCATCGAACACGAGGACACGACTGTGCTGGGGGCGTTTACTGAGCCGAGCCAGTACGAGTGTATCGAGAAGCTAGAGCCGGATTTTCTAGTGTCTGCAGGCTTTGACCACATTATTCCGCCAGAAGTCCTCCAAATCCCGGACTCAGGAGCTATCAACCTTCACCCCTCTTACTTACCGCACAACAAGGGGGTCAACCCCGATGTTTGGAGCATCATCGAAGACCGGCCAGCCGGCGTCTCGATACACTATATGACCCCCGAGGTAGATGCAGGAGACCTCATCGCTCGGGAGCGAGTCGACGTGGAACCAAGTGACACGGGAAGGTCGCTCCGGAAGCGCCTCGACCGCCGAATTGTCGAATTGTTCGAAGAATCCTGGGAGGACATTTACAACGAGACCGTTCAAGCGGAGCCACAGGACTACGAGAAGGGGAACATCAACACCAGCGACGAATTCGGGGCGGTCTGTGAACTCAACCTCAGTGAGGAGGCCCGAATCGGTGATGTCATAGATACGCTTCGTGCACTCACGTTCCCCCCTTACTACAATGCGTACTTCGAACAGGACGGTGAACGGTACTATGTCCGGGTCTCAATTGAGCCAGAGAGCGAGATATCGACACAGGACCAGGAGTGGGACACGCCGACGCTGTTCTAGTCACGCCGCTGCGGGTCGTCCCGTGAGTCACTCCTTGTCGCGATGGTCATCGCGCACGTGCTTCGACGCTTGAAAAACGCCTTCAGGAGTCCCAGCGTCGAACCACTCGCTGGATATCATCTCGTAATCGAGCGTGCCTTCAACGGCGTACTGGTTATTGATATCCGAGATCTCATATTCCCCGCGCTCGGAGGGTTCAAGCGATTCGATACGGTCGAAGACCTCAGTGGTGTAAACGTAGAGGCCGATAACCGCGAGATTGGATTCGGGCGAATCTGGCTTCTCTCGGATTTCAGTCACCTCGCCATCTGCTGTAGATGCGACGCCGTAAGCTGCGGGACGATCAACTTCTTTGACGAAGATTTTCGCATCGGCGTCCGAGGTAGGGAATGACTGAATCTCGTCGGACAAATCGTCGAATAAGATGTTGTCGCCGAGAACGACGGCAAACGAATCGTCCACGAAGCCTTTTGCCAGTTGAACGGCGTCTGCAATCCCTTTCGCCTCCGTTTGAACTTTGTAGCTAAAGTCCGCATCGAAGTCTCGTTCGAGGAGCTGTATATACTTGCCAATGTGCTCGGAGTTGCTTATGACGAGAATCTCGTCGATCTCACTCTCGACGAGCGTTTCGACGGGGTAGTAAATCATTGGCTTGTCGTATATTGGGATGACGTGTTTGTTGACCACGTGCGTCATCGGTCGTAGTCGAGTACCGGAACCCCCAGCGAGGATAACGCCTTTCATGAGTTGGGGTTTCTTGGGAGCCACTCTTTAGCATTTCGCTCTCCTCACCGTCGATGCTTGGCCCAAACGTACTGCTCCTACCGCTAATCAAATTTCCCGACGAAAACCTCATGGCCACCCACTGAGTTGCTCAAACCGTGCAAACCAAATCGGTACTCCTGACCGGTGGTGCTGGGTTCATCGGCTCGAATTTCGCCCACCAGGCAGTAGCGGCGTTCGACGAGGTTCACGTGCTGGACAAGTTAACATATGCTGGCTCTCCAGACAACCTGACTTCGATACGAGACGAGATTAACTTCGTTGAAGGAGACATTTCCGACCGGGAGATGTTAGGGCAGTTGTACGAGAAAGTTGATTACGTGATTAACTTCGCGGCTGAATCTCACGTCGATCGTAGTATATCGGGTGGTGAGAAGTTTATCGAGACAAACACTCTCGGGGCGTACGTCGCCATGGACGCGCTTCGGGACGCGAGCGTCGAGCGTTTCATTCAGATATCGACAGACGAGGTTTATGGCAGTATCGCGGACGGGGCGTTCACTGAAGGTGATAGATTAAATCCGAGCTCCCCCTATTCGGCGAGTAAAGCGAGTACAGACCTGTTCGTGAACGCGATGTGGGAAACCTACGGGCTCCCGATCACAATAGTTCGCCCAACTAACGTGTTTGGTCCGAGACAGCACCCCGAGAAGTTGATTCCCAAGTTCACGCTCCGCGCGATGGAAGGGAAGCAACTCCCCGTGTATGGGGACGGACAGAACGTTCGCCAGTGGCTCTACGTCACGGACTTGTGCGATGCATTGCTCGACGTTCTAGACAGTGGCCGCGATACAGTGTACAACGTAGCCGGCATGAGCAAAGAGTCCAATCTGGATGTTGTCGAGGCTATCCTAGACCGAACCAGTGCGTCCCAGGACCTGGTTGAATTCGTGGAGGACCGCAAAGGGCACGACTATCGGTACGCACTATCTGGAACCAAAATCAGTGAGGAGTTCGACTTCGAACCAACAGTGAATTTTCAAGAAGGGATGACGCAGACGGTCTCTTGGTATCGTGAGAATGCCGACCGCTTCGAGTCTACGTAGACTAGAACACTCACCGACATTGTTCGGATACACTATGACCAGAACTCAGTCGTGACTGTTGTGGACAGCGTTCTCAGGTTCGGTTACTTCCTGAGGTCGTCGAAGACTTCACAAGCTTTTTCGACTGAGTTGCTCTCGAAGTAGTAGCTTTGGTCGAACTGAGGACTTGCGGTACCGAGGCTGCTCGCGAGCTCATCAGTTGTTGAAATTTTTGTTGCGGCGTTTTCATCGACGAGTGGCTCCATCACCTCTGCGTCCGGACAGTCGTATATGAACGTTTGCAGGTCAAATGCCAGCCCTTCATAGATAGCCGTCGACCCAACACCGATCTGCGCAGACGCTTCTGAGAATAGCCGATAGAGGTTCTTTCCATCCTCTACCACTTCAAGTTCCGTGGTTTCGAGCCACGGATATTCGGTCCGCCACCGGTCGTACTCCCCTGGATGTAACTTATAAATTATATCGTAATCGGCATTTGGATGCTGGTTTAGTTCAACTGCGAACTTCGACAGAGTCCGTCCGACCGTGCCCTGGGAGATGAAAATTAACTTGTCGGTTGCTTCTGCATCGGAGTATTTTCCGATAGATTGTTCCAAGAAGGGGTATCCAACCGGGATAACGTGGCTCTCAGGAACCGGGAAGTCAACTGACTGTTTCCAGAAATCACCGAACGCCAAGAAGTAGTCTGGGAACGTCGTTTTCGTCCGCGGCCCCGGGAACGAGTACCCGAAGTGGTGTTTAGAGACCACACCGTGCTGGAGCTCCGCGACTGGCACGTCTTGTGACTTGCAGGCTTCGATGAGCGTCTCACGACCGTAGCTCACGACTACAACCACAAGTTCGGGGTCGACTCGCTTCACCAGTCGCTTGTAGAGCGGGAGTTTTGCACGTCGCTCGTGGAGGACTTTTTTGACTTTTGCCACCAAATCGATGTCCGCATCAAACCGGGAAAGAAGAGCTTTTCTGGCACGCTCTAACGTATCCTTCGTCTTCGGTGGGATCACCGGAGAGTTGATCTTCAGTACGCGTTGAATGTTGCTCACTTGCTCAATGAGGTCGAGATATCGGAGATTCGCCGTTCGTGGCGGTGAAGCGTGAGATAGCATATGATCTTTCTCAAAGTGGGTGAAATCGTAGCTACCCGCCTCGTGAATTGGGTCACAGTATATGTCCCACCAGTACCCGTCGTCCAACTGTTTCCTCCTGTGGTGCCCGACGAACAACAAGTCCGATTCCTCAGAGAAGTATGGGTTCTTGATTACGAGATTTCGTAGTAAGAGACTGGTTCCTCGCGCGTAGTCCCGCCAATCATTACCAACAGCCGTATGTGCCCGCCCGGTTCCATTTTGCCTCCGAATCTCTTGGAAAACTTCGAAGCGAATCCGCTCCCAGACTGGTACCTCACGAACCTGTAGGTCGAACAGAGATTGTTCGAGTTCGAACTTCTCGAAGGCTGTTGGGGCAGCTTTCATGTGAACCAGATACCACTACCGGTGATTCAGAGTTCCGCTCATCAGGCGCTCTGAGAACTGATGGTTGATGGAAAGATATTGGTGTTTCGAATTACGTTACAAACTCTGTCTCCGTCTGTGAGTTCTCAACCGCGTACACAGGAGCAGAAGTGATTTGCTCCTGTCGGTTTGAGGGCATCACGGAACCAACAGCTATGACTGAGGTAGGAAACCAGCCCACATCAGTGGACCTGATAATTCCCGTTTACAACGATTCCACAGGAATTCGTGAAACCTTGAGCTCAGTCACTGAGTTGTCTTCTAAGGCGGTGGAGTTGCGAGTGTTTGTGGTGGACAACGGGTCTAGCGACGAGACACCAACCGTGTCGATGGAATTAGCTGAAGACCACGAGTTCGTAAATGTGCTTATAGAGGACGAGATTCAGGGCTCCTACGCTGCTCGGAATGCGGGTATCAGAAACTCGAATGGTGAGGTGATTGTGTTTCTTGACGCTGACGAACGCGTCCCGCCGAACTTCGTGGAGAACGTTCTTTCTACGGTAGAAACCCAGAACGTTTCGTATCTGGGCTGTAACGTCGAAGTCTGTAATTCAGCGCCAGGTATTACTGCAAAATACAACCAGCAAAATGCATTCCCCGTTGAACAGTACCTGAGCCAAGAGCACTACGCTCCAACCTGTGCGTTGGTAGTGCGACGCGAAGTTTTTGAGGACGTCGGACTGTTCGACGCTCGACTGATCTCTGGCGGCGACCGGGAGTTCGGTGAGCGCGTCCACGAGGCAGGCTACAAACAGGGCTACGCGGAGGACGCAACCGTCTACCACCCAGCCCGAACATCCTTCGAGTCGCTCGCGAAGAAGAACTTCCGCGTCGGGCGCGGATTCTGCCAAAAACAACGGTACTACCCGGAGCGTTACGGCAATCCGGGCATCCCGCCGAAGCCCAATGGTCCGAGTGGCGGCGACGACGGGGACGAACCGGATTCCATCTTCACTCGGCTCGCGTTCATGTTCCTCTCGGTCGCGATGCTGGCCTGCAGAGGGGTGGGCTACTACTACGAGTTCTTCTTCGGCGAGGGGCGGGACGACATCCCAGCGCCTACGAGTTAGCCTTCTCGACGAGGTCCGGTGTTGCCATGGCGTATACGTACCCGAGTCCCACAGCCGCCGTGAACACAAAAATTGCCACGAGCTGCTGCAACCGCACCAGCGACGGCGACCGAGCCAGATTCTTCACACGTTTCGGCACGAATCTAGTCAACAGCTGCCTCAGGTAGCTGCTCTTGTTGTCCTCTGCATCGGGATACAGCAGGTCCATGACGCGCTTGGAGTACCCCTGCCAGAACGATCGGAACACCAGCCAGCCGAATTCGCCGCGGTAGTCGAATAGTTTGTGGTGGACTCGTGCGTCCCGCGTGAACACCATCCCGCGACCGTACTCCTCTCGCAGTCGGATGCCAACAGGCGCTTCGTGTGCCTGCAGGTGCTTGTCGCCCTTCCGGCCGGTGTTCGGGTCGTACCCGCCGACTTCCAGGAACTGCTCCCGTCGGTACGAGATGTTCGAGCCGTACGTGTTCCGAACTTCCTCGCCGTCCTCCGCGAAGCCGAGTTCGACACACCCGACGAGCCAGTAGAACTCGGCGGGGAAGAAGTCGGGTTTCTCGGTCTGCCAGTCGGGGACGACGTCGCCGCCGACGGCGATAGCGTCTGTCTCCTCGTACACCTTGACGAGCCGTGCCACCCACTCTTCTTCGGCAGTCGCGTCGTCGTCGATGAACGCGACGACATCTCCGCTCGCGAGTTCGGCACCCTTCGTGCGGCTATACGAGATGCCCTGATTTTCGTCGTTACAGTGGAGGACGACGTTCTCCTCGTCACCGAAGTCCTCGCGGACGCGCTCGAAGACGTCGTCGTTGCCGTCGACGACGAGGACGACTTCGAGGTCGCCGTGAGTCTGGGCGAGCACGCTCTCGACGGCTTCGGAGAAGGGACCGTAGCGGTCCATCGAGTACGTGCAGACGACGACTGAGACCTTCATCACCGGGAGTGCGCTCGTGTCGCGAATAAGGATTGTGCTTTCGGGGGCGTGCGGCCGTGGCGGGTGCTTTCACAAGGCTTATTCGCGTTCTTTTTGTCCCTACCATCAATGAGCGAGAAGACCGAAGCGTCGGGGCTCTCCTCCGTTTCCGTCGACGCAGCCCTCGACGCACTCGAAGACTGGTACCACGTGCCCGCCCTGGGCGCGGTGCTCGCGTTCATGTTCTGGGTGCGCGTGCAAGCATGGGAGAACTTCACCCGGGACGGTCAGGTGTATCTCTCCGGGAACGACGCGTACTACCACCTCCGGCAGGTGACGTACACGGTCCGGAACTTCCCGGACACCATGCCGTTCGACGTCTGGACGAACTTCCCGAACGGCACGCTCGCGGGCCAGTTCGGTACGCTGTTCGACCAGCTCCTGGCGACAGTCGCACTGATTGTCGGTCTGGGGAGTCCGTCGGAGCAGACGATCGGGATGGTTCTCGTGATCGCGCCGCCCGTCTTCGGCGCACTGCTCGCGATCCCGGTCTACTTCATGGGGAAGCGCCTCGGCGGTCGGCTCGGTGGCGTCTTCTCGGCGGTCATCCTCGGGCTACTGCCCGGCTACTTCCTGCAGCGAACGCTGGCGGGTGCCGCAGACCACAACGGTGCGGAGCCGCTATTCATGGCGCTGGCCGTCCTCGCGATGATGGTCGCGCTGACGGTCGCAGAGCGCGAGAAGCCGGTGTTCGAGCAGTTCCTCGACCGCGATGTCGCGGGGCTTCGCCGGGTCGTCGGCTGGAGCGTTCTCGCCGGCGTCGCCACCGCAGTCTACATGTGGGTGTGGCCGCCGGGCGTGCTGCTTGTCGGTATCTTCGGTGCGTTCTTCCTCGTGAAGCTCGTCGGCGACTACGTCACCGGCACGAGCCCGGACCACGTCGCGGTCGTCGGTGCCGTTTCGATGGCGACGACCGGCCTCATGATGTTCGTGAAGATCGCGGAGAGCGGCTTCGGCGTCTCCGGGTTCTCATTCCTCCAGCCGCTGTTCTCGTTCGCGGTGGCGTTCGGCTGTGTGTTCCTCGCGTGGCTCGCCCGTGAGTTCGACGACCGAGAGCTCTCGACGTCCGGCTACGTCGGTGCTGTCGTCGGCATCCTCGTGGTGGCTGTCGGCATCATCGCCGTCGTCCTTCCGGACTTCTGGTCGATGCTTCAGGACCAGCTCCTGAACTATCTCGGCCTGAGTGCGAACGCGAGCAGGCGAACCATCGGCGAGGCGCAGCCCTTCCTGGCTCGGGAGGCCCAGTACGGTCTCGGGATGTTCGGCGTCATCTTCCTCGAGTACGGGCTGGCGTTCTTCTCGGCGCTCGTCGGCGCGGTCGCCATCCTCCTGAAGCCCCACGTCACGAGCGGGAGCCCCCGCCGCATCGCCGGTGCTGCGGCCGCTGTCGGGTTCGTCGCGTTGCTGTTCGTGTCGCCGCCGCTCGCGTCGTCCATCGGCGGCATCTTCGGACTGGGTGGACAGTTGACCGCGCTGCTACTGGTCGCCGGGACGCTGGCCGCGGTCGCGATGACCGGCGACTACGAGGCGGAGCAGCTTCTGGTCGTCGTCTGGGGGGCCTTCATCACGTCGGCGGCGTTCACGCAGGTGCGGTTCAACTACTACCTCATCGTGCCAGTCGTCGTGTTGAACGCGTACGTCCTGAAGGGCGTGCTCGGGCTGGTCAACCTCGACAAGCCGGCGTCGACGATCGAGGACGTGCGCTGGCATCAGGTGGCGACGGTGACGATGGTCGCCCTCCTGATTCTCGTGCCGGTCGCGGCACCGGCCGTCGCAGAAGCGACGAACAACGACTCGCAGCGAGGGTCGGCGACGCCGATTACGCTGACGAACAGTCAGGACCAGCAAGTGCCACTTCAGTCGGCTATCACGGTCGGGCAGAACAACGGTCCCGGTGGCGTCACCGAGTGGGCTGACGTGATGGAGTGGTACGACGAGCACACGCCGACCCAGGGGACGTACGACGGTGCAGACAACGCCGACGAGATGCGGTATTACGGGACGTACGCCCAGACCGACGACTTCGACTATCCCGAGGGCGCGTTCGGCGTGATGTCCTGGTGGGACTACGGTCACTGGATGACCGTCGAGGGCAACGCTGTGCCACACGCGAATCCGTTCCAGCAGGGTGCCACGACGGCGGCGAACTTCCTCCTGGCTGACAACGAGAGCCGGGCGCAGGCCGTCCTCGAAGGCATCGAGGAGGACGACGCGAAGAATCGGTACGTCGCAGTCGACTGGAAGATGATCATGCCGCCGCGGCCTGGTCTTCAGGCCGGCCAATCGAAGTTCGGTGCGCCGCTCGTGTTCTACGACGGCCCGCGAGACCTCTCCACGGGAGAGTTCTACCAGCAGGCGTACAACGCGCAGTGGGAGGACGGCCAGATCACGAACGCACAGTACCTCCAGCAGTCGCCGCTGCTGAAGAAGCAGGCGTACTTCGAGTCGATGATGGTCCGGCTGTACCGTTACCACGGCTCCGCGAAGCAGGCGCAGCCCGTCGTGCTGGACTGGCGGGAGACGCTGACCCGCCTGCGTGGGCAGCCGGCGGCGTTCGACGCGGCGACGAACAACACCCGCCAGTTCGATTCGATGGCCGAAGCCGAGGCGTACGTCCAGAACGACTCGACGTCCCAGATCGGCGGGTTCCAGGACCTGCCCCAGGAGGACATCGCGGCGCTCGAGCACTACCGGCTGGTGGGTGTGAGCGACGACCACACCGCGCCGGCGAACCTCTGGTACTTCGGCGGGGAGCTGAACCCGGCGTACTACCCGACCTCCGTGAAGATGTTCGAGCGGGTCGAGGGCGCTGAGGTCACGGGCACCGGCCCGGCGAACACGACGGTTCGGGCGTCGGTGGAGATGAACATCTCCCAGATGGTCAACGATCAGGGCCAGAGCCCCACGTTCACCTACACGCAGTACGCGGAGACGGGGGCGGACGGCGAGTTCACGATGACCCTGCCGTACTCGACGACCGGCTACGAGAACTACGGGCCGGAGAACGGGCACACGAACGTCTCGGTGCGTGCTGCAGGCTCCTACGAGTTCACGACGGGGAACCAGACCGCCGACGACGGGCTGACCGTCGTGGAGTACGCGAACTCCGCTGACGTCTCCGAGGCGCAGGTGCTCGGCGAGGGCGACGAGCCTGTGGCGGTGAACCTGGAGCGCCAGATTGTCGACGAGCCCGAGGGCGCGAACACCTCCGCGAGCGAGTCGCTGACGGCACCGTCGGAACTGGCTGACGCTGCCGACGGGAGCGAGGACTCGCAGTCCGGCGGCGTCGACCTGACGACCGGCGCGGTGCCGGCGCTCGCGGGCGCTGTGGCGCTCGGACGGCTGCGGTGATGGCGGTGCGGGAGTGGGCCGCGGTCTACCTGAAGGGCGCGGCGATGGGCGCGGCAGACGCCGTTCCCGGCGTTTCCGGCGGGACGATTGCGCTCATCACGGGCATCTACGAGCGCCTCGTTGGTGCCATCGCGTCCCTCGACCCAGGGGAGGCGCTGGCGCTACTCCCGTTGCTCCCGCGACTCGGCGATGCGAGCGCGCGCCGGGAGTTCGGCGACGCGCTGACGGACATGGAAGTGCCGTTTCTGGTCGTCCTCGGCGTCGGCGTGCTGACGGCTGTTGTCACGGTGGCGAACGTCGTCGACGTGGCCTACCACGAGTACCCCGGCCTGACGTTCGCGTTCTTCTTCGGCCTCATCGCGGCGTCCGTCGTCGTGTTGCTCGGTGAGGTGTCCGCAGACACGCCCGGCCGAATCCTGGCGGGCGTCGCGGGGTTCGCGCTCGCGTTCCTGCTCAGCGGGCAGGCCAGCGCGGACGTCCTCCCGGGGGGACTGGCGATGATGTTCGTCACGGGCGCGTTCGCCATCTGTGCGATGGTGCTGCCGGGCGTGTCCGGGTCGCTCATACTGTTGACGCTCGGGAAGTACGAGACGATGACGGGCGCGGTCAGCGAGGCGACGGACGCCCTGTTCGCTGGCGCACTCGGTGACGCCGTCGACCCGCTGTCGACGCTCGTGGTGTTCTCGGGCGGTGCGCTCGTCGGTATTCTGACGTTCGCACGCGCCGTGGAGTGGGCGCTCGACCACTACCGGGCCGCCACGCTCACGTTCCTCGTGGCGCTGATGGCGGGTGCGCTCCGGGCCCCGGCAATCAAGATCTCGGACGCGACGAGCGCGTGGACGGCAGCGTCGGTCGCACCGTTGCTCGTCGCGGGCGTACTCGGCGCGGGCGCGGTGCTGGCGCTGGACGCGACGACCGACGACCTCGACTACTGAACTTTTCTCGGCGGCCGTCGTAGCACCCGGTATGCAGGGCCCGTTCGACGACCAGACAGTCACGCGAGTGGCGGACACGCTGGGCGTGCGCGAATCGGTGCTGGCCGAGGCCGCCGAGTCGGTGCAGGCCGCGGTGTCGGAGTACCCGGGTGTGAGCGTCGACGGCCTCGTCTACGAGTGGCGGCAGGCGTTCGCGGACGACCCGCTCGTCGAGCGCACGCCGACCGCGTGGGTGCTTCGGGTGCCCGAGCGCGTCTGGCGGGACGTGACGGAGCGTGCGGGCGTCAGGGACGACGTGGAGCCGGCGTTGCGGGCGCTCCACGGCACCGAGACGCCCGACAATATCGAGGAGACCGAACCGGACGACACCGAACGGGTGGCACTCGTTCTGTCGCGCGTCGAGTGAGGCGGTCGAGTCAGCGGAGGTCGGCGTCCGCCGGATGGTCTGCGTCGAACTCGGCGACGAGTCCGTCGAGGCGTTCGGGGTCGTCGTGGGCGACGAGTGGCTGGTCATCGGTCTGACAGGGCGCGTCGACGCCGAGGCGCTCGGCGACCAGGTCGGCAGTCGCTTCGGCCATCAGCCGGTAAGTCGTGAGCTTCCCGCCGACGACCGTGGTGAGGCCGGCGACGCCGTCGCGGTCGGCGTGGTCGAGCACGTAGAACCCCCGGGAGATGCCGCGGGCGTCCTCGCCGTAGTCGCTCGGACTGTACAGCGGTCGGACGCCCGAGTACGTGCGCACCACTCGGGCGTCGGCAGCGCCGGGGAGGAGTGCGCTGCACTCGTCGACGACCGTCTCGACCTCCACGGGCGTGGCGGTCGCGTCGTCCGGGCTGTCGATATCGACGCTCGTCGTCCCGAGGACGGCCGTATCGGCGTGGGGGACGACGATGTCGCCGTCGCTCGCGGGCCGACACCTGTTCAGGACGGTGTCGACGCCGGGGGCGTCGACCGTGACCATCGCGCCCTTGGCGGGATGCATGTCGACGTCGACGCCGGCGGTCGCGGCGAGATCGCCGGCCCACGCGCCCGCGGCGTTCACGGCGTGGTCGGCTTCGAGAGCCGTGCCGTCGGCGAGACGCGCACCGGTCACGCGGTCGCCGTCGGTCGTCAGCGAGTCGACCGGCGTGTGGGTCCGGACGGTCGCGCCGTGTTCGCGGGCGTCGGCCGCAGTCGCGGCGACGAGTCGGGACGGGTAGACGACGCCGTCCGGGACGGCGGCGACGCGCTCGGCGTCCGCAGCGAGTGTCGGCTCTCGCTCGCGAGCGGTCTCCCCGTCGGCGACGGAGACGGGGACGCCGGCGTCCTCGCAGGCGGACACTTTCTCGTCGAAGTAGTCGGGGTCGTCGTCGGCGAACTGGACGAAGAAACCGCCGGTGTCGCGGATGCACGCGCCCGCGACCGCACGGAGAGTCTCGTTCTCCCGGACGCACTCTCGGGCGTCCTCGGGGCTGGTGTCGGCGTAGCGCGCGCCGCTGTGCAGGAGGCCGTGCGAGCGCCCGGTCGTGCCGCTTCCGAGGCCGCCGCGGTCCACGAGTGTCACGTCGACGCCCCGGAGCGCGAGGTCGCGGGCGACGCCGGTACCGGTCGCGCCGCCACCGACCACCAGAACGCTGGTGTGTTCCGTCACGGCTGGCGCTTGGTCGGGTGTCTACTTGGGCGTACCGAGGTGTCACTGGGCACGGTGGTGACGATAGTCGATACGACCGCACGCGGCTCCGGAGGCCGAAACGGTCCGGTCCTTAGACGTCCTAGAACAGTCGATACGTCCTTGGTGTGTGGTGACGTAACACACTTCAGTCGGGGCGAGGTAACGTCTCATATGGGAGCGAGTACAGCCCACGGCCGACGGACGTACGAGTGCGTGAACTGCGCGGAGCGAACGACCAGCGACGAGTACGTCGGCGAGTGCCCGTCGTGTGGCGGCCGCATGCGCAACATCGCCGTGCCGCGAGCCCAGTAGCGACCGACGGCCCAGCCAGCCACCGCCCTCCACCACACTCCTGTCGCCAGAAGTAGTACCGCAGTCTCGTCGTTCGTTACTGCTCGGGCTCGGGCTCGGGTTCGGGACTCGGCATGTCCTCGTACGCGAGGTTCATAATCCACTGCGAGAAGGCGTCGCCCTGCGGGTCGACCTCTTCCTCGCCGACGAACGGCGACAGCATCTCGCCGGCCATCAGCAGCATGAAGTCGAGGTCGCGCTCGTCGACGACCGGCGTGATGTAGTACGTCGTGTTCCCGCCGTGGACGGTCTCCTCGCGTTCCACGAACCCCTTCTCCTCCAGCTTGGAGGCGATGCGGCTGCCCTTCCGGGAGGAGACGTCGAGGGCCTTCCAGAACTCGCTCTGGTGGATGCCGAGTTCCTCGCGGACGAGTTCCAGGGCGCGGCGTTCGTCCTCGGAGAGGTCGGCCTCCGTGACTTCGGCGCTCATGTACGCCACACGGTCCGCGACCCGTTTAAAGCTGGTCGTTCACGGGTTCGTACGCCGCTTCGCACGGCGGCCCGTCTGCGAACTCGTAGGCGACGCTGCCGTCGGCCGCCAGCGTCACGAGCGACGACGACCGCGTCCCGTAGCCGTCCCGGTGGACGCACGCGCCGGTCTCGTGACTCCGGAGCGCCGACTTCGCGGCCGACAGCCACTCGGCGGTCGACTCGTGGCCAGTGAGGGGTGCCCGGACGTCGCGGGACTTCTCCGTCCCCTCGTCGAAGCCGGCGTTCACGACGACGTGGACACCGGGGTCGAGCTCGTGGCGTTCGAGGCTGCCGTCCCAGACGGACAGCAGGCAGTCCTCGCTGTCGGCCAGCACCAGATTGAACCCCGAGTACGGCCGCTCGTCCAACTCGCGCGCCACCAGCTCGGCCGCTTCGGTGGCGCTCTCGGCCCCGAGCGCGTCCCGCACGAGCAGCCCCCGAGACCGGTCGCCCTCGACGTCAGCCCGCCGGTTCGTGATGCCGACGAACAGCCCGTCGTCCGTGACCCCCATCCACGTGCCGCCGGCTTCCCCGTCCCGCGGCATCAGGATTCCGGGGTGGTCGGGCCGGACGGCCGGCGGCTCCGCCGGTCGACCGAGCGCCTCGTCGCGGTTGGCCGCCACGACGAGCGGCGCGTCCTCGAACTCTCGCCAGGCGAACGCGAGCGTACACACGTCCGGGAGTAGACGGCGGCCGCACTTAGGTGTCGCCGACCAGGCAGTCTCTGGCCGCCGCCCGGTCGACCGTCCCCGACGGCGTCCGCGGGAGTTCGTCGACGACGGCGACCACGCGCGGGTGCTTGTAGCCCGCGAGTCGCCCCTCGCAGACTGACCGGAGTGCGTCGACCGACAGTGCCGCCCGGCCACTTTCAGGAGCCGGGACGACGAGCGCGCCGACCGTCTCCCCCCACTCGTCGTCCGGCACGCCGACGACGGCCACGTCGCCGACATCGGGGTGGTCGCGGAGCACGTCGGCGACCTCGGCGGGGTGGACGTTCTCCCCGCCCGTGACAATCTGGTCGGACTGCCGGCCGCCGACGTGCAGGAAGCCCTCGTCGTCCAGCCAGCCGCGGTCCCCGGTCAGGAGCCCGTACTCGCAGAACCGATCGGTCGTCGCGTCCGCTGATACGTATCCGGGCGTCACCGTCGGCCCCGAGACGGCGAGTGCACCGGTCTCTCCCGGTTCGACCGGCTCGCCGTCCTCGTCGAGGGCCGTGACCGTGGTGCCGAGCAGCGGCCGCCCGACGCTGTCCGAGCGGACAGGCACCTGCTCGGGCCGGAGCGTCGCCACCTGGGACGCGGTCTCGGTCGCGCCGTACGTCGGGCAGACCGGGACGCCGGCGTCCAGTGCGCGCTCGGCCAGCTCGGGCGGCGTCGGCGCGCCGCCGACGAGCGCGAACCGCAGCGTCTCGGGACAGCCCCCGGCCTCCAGCAGCCTATCGAGCATCGTCGGCACCAGCGAAACACCGGTGCAGTCGTAGTCGCCGAGGGCGTCCCGAACCGCCGCCGGGTCGAACCCCGGTGTCCGCACGAGCACTGCCGTCGTTCCGTACAGCGCCGATCGCAGGACGACCGAGAGCCCGCCCGTGTGGTACATCGACAGCGGGCACAGCCAGCGGTCGTCCGGGAGCACGCCGAGGCGGAACGCGGACGCGACGGCGCTCGCGCCGAAGTTCCCGTACGTCAGCCGGACCGCCTTCGGCGCGCCCGTGGTCCCCGACGTGAACAGCAGGAGCCGGGTGTCGGTCCACGCCGACGCGACGGGGTCGACGGGAGCGGGGTCGACGCCCGCGAGGCTCCGCACCTGCTGGCTGTCGTCGACGCTGACCGCTGGCGGCGACAGCGCGTCCGCGTTCGCGTCGGTGTCGGCCCCGCAGACGACCAGCACCGGGCTCACTGCGTCCGCCTGCTGGACGAGTTCTTCCCGAGAGAGGCGGGCGTTCAGCGGGACGAGGACGGCCCCGAGCCGCGCAGCCGCGAACACCAGCCGGACGAACGCCGGCCGCGTCTCCAGCAGCACCGCGACGCGGTCGCCGGCTTCGACGCCGAGTGCGGCGAGCCGTCCGGCGGTCTCCGCGACGGCGTCGTCGAGGTCGGCGTACGTCCACGCGCGGTCCGTCTCGGCGTCCACGAGCGCGGTCCGGTCGGGGTTCGCGGCCGCCTGCAGGTGGACCTCGTCACGCATCGCGTTCGACCTCCACGCCGTGCCCCGGACCGTCAGGGACCCGAATGTGGCCGTCGGCGACCGGCGTCGGGTCGGCCGCGAGGTCGTCGGCCAGTCGGTCCGCCGTGGCGAGCCCGCAGGTCGGAACGTCCGGGACGCTGGCGGCGAGGTGGACGGCCGCGGCGCGCGCGACGGCCGCGTCGATGGTCGTCGTAAACACTGGCTCGACGCCGGCGTCCCGGGCGCGGACGGCGGCCTCGCGGGCGCGGTCGACGCCGCCGAGCGCCATCGGCTTGAGGACGACGTAGTCCGCAACGTCGAGGACGGCGTCGAGGTCGTGGTGGACGAGTGCCTCGTCGAGGGCGACGTCGACGGCGTCGATGCCGCGGTAGCCGTCGAGCGTCGACGCCGAGATTGGCTGTTCGAGGTACTCCAAGTCGATTTCGGCCAGGTCGTCCGCGATTCGCCGGGTCTGCTTCGCGCTCCACGCGCCGTTCGCGTCCGCGCGCAGCGTCACGTCCGCCGCCTCGCTGGCGGCCCGAAGCCGGGCGACGTCCTCTTCGACCGGGCGCGCACCGACTTTCACCTTCACCGTCTCGAAGCCGGCGTCGGCCGCGTCTGCCACCGCGTCTCCGGTGGCTTCGACGCTACCGTCGCCGACCGTCGCGTTCACCGGGACGGCGTCGGCGGGGTCGTCACCGAGTTCGCGCGCCAGCGACCGGTCTGTGCGTCTCGCGCTGGCGTCGAGTCGGGCGAGGGAGACGCCGTGACGGGCGGCAGGCGTACCCTCGCAGGCGGCGAGTGCTGCGTCCCAGTCGGCGGCGTCGGCGGCCTCGCGGAGCGCCTCGCCGCACGCCCCGTGGGGCTCCGTCCAGCCGGGGAGCGGCGTCGACTCGCCGAGGCCACCCTCGCGGTCGAAGAGGAACCCCGTACGGGCGTCGATGGTCCCCGAGGCCGTCGACAGCGGCCGAGACAGGTCCAGAGAGAACGGCCGTATCATAGCGCCAGCCCCACGGCGAACAGCCCCGAGTACGCCGCCAGCAGCTGACCGGTCCGGGTGAGCGCGGGGTTCAGGGCGTCCCCGTCAGTCCGCTCGAAGATCGTCTGCGTGACCGAGGCGGCGAGCGGGAGCGTGAGCAGCGGGAGGAACACCGCCGGGCTGTATCCCTCGAGGTAGAACCAGACTGGCGTGACGTACGCGAGGCCGAGCAGGCCCGCGTACTCCAGCCGCGAGAACCGGTAGCCGAACCGGACTGCGAGCGTGCGCTTGCCGGTCGTCTCGTCCTCGTCCTTGTCCCGGACGTTGTTCACGACGATGATGTTCGTGGAGATGGCTGCCACAGGGAGGCTGGCGACGACCGCGGCCAGCGGGAGCGTCCCTGTCGGAATCGCCGTCGCCAGCGGGTCGGCGAGCACGGCGGCGGCCTGCACGTAGAACGTTCCCGTGACGGCGATGACGCCAAAGAACAGGAACACGAACAGGTCGCCGAGGCCGTGGTACCCCAGCGGGTAGGGGCCGCCGGTGTACGCGAACCCGGACGCGACGGACAGCAGGCCGATGACGAGAATCGGCAGGCCGCCGACGTAGACGAGGTAGACGCCGACGAGGACGGCGAGGGCGAACGTCGCATACGTCGCCTGCTTGACGCGCTCCGGCTCGATGAGGCCGCCGGCCGTGACGCGCGTGAACCCCTCGCGGTCCTCGGTGTCAGCGCCCTGCACGGCGTCGTAGTAGTCGTTCGCAAAGTTCGTCCCGACCTGGATGAGCGCCGCGCCGACGAACGCCGCGAGCGCGGGCAACACGGCGAGCACCTCGGCGTGGACCGCAAGCCCCGTTCCGACGGCGACGGGGGCGGCGGCGGCCGGTAGCGTGTGCGGGCGTGCGGCGATGAGCCACGCCTCCCGCCGAGAGACGTCAGCTGTCTCGGTCATGTCCCCAGATTGGGCGAGCGCGCCCATAGCGGTGGTGGTCCCGGCGCTCGCAGAGTGGTTTCGTCGCTCCGCTTCAGAGCCCGAGTTTCACGAGGGCGTACCACGTGGCCGTCGGTACGACGCCAGCCGCGGCGATAGCTCCCGTGACCGCGACGGACTCGGGCATCCCCGCCGAGAGGAGTGTCTCGCCTGCTCCCCACACGCCGAGCCCGGTGGTCACGCCGAGCAGGGCGTAGCCGAGACGCTGGTGCTGGAGGTCAGTTTCGAGTACGTCCCGGATGTCGGCTGCCGCTATCATTGCCAGCACGTAGAGACACGGGCGGCAAAGCAGTGGCGGTCACAGCGGTTCCGCGGCTGGTCGGACGGGTGAATCGGCCGGACGACATATGTAGGTCCAGTGCATCGGTCGTTGTCGTGACACTGCTCGGGGGGGTGTCGTCGAGCCGGCCCGCTTGGCGGCTCGTCGAATTCGCCGTTGTGCTGGCGGCAGCGGTCGTCGTCGAGGCCGTGGTTCGGGTAGCTACGGGAGTCGGCCTCACCCTCCCGTTCCTCGCAGGGCTCGTGACGTTGCTGCCGTTTCTGGCCGGAATCGCGTACGCCGGCCAGTGGCTGGCGGACTCGAAGGTGGACGCCGCCCGCCACGGTCGCGTGCTCCGGTGGACGACCAGTTCGGCAGCCGCGTCGGTCGTGGTGAACGTCGTGTTGATGGCCGTGCTGCCGGTCGCGTCGACGATGCAGGCGGTCGCGTGGCTGCGGTGGGCGCTAGTCATCGGCGCTGGCGTCGGCGCGCTCATCGGCGTCACCGAGGCCCGAGCCGTCCAGCACGCCAGCGACGCCGCGCGCAGCGAGACGCGCGCGGCGCACTTCGAGCGCGAACGGGACCGCCTCGACTACCTGAACAGCCTGCTCCGCCACGAGATTCTCAACGCCACCAACGAAATCTCGGGGTACGCCAGACTGCTCCACGAGAGCCACGAGCCGGGCAGTCGCGTCCACGAGTTCAGCGGCCGCATCGACAGCCGAACGAGCGCGCTCACGTCCGTCATCGACGACGTCAGCGTGCTCCTGCAGGCGTCCCGGGAGCCGGACGACGTCGGCACCGTGGACGCGGTGGCCGTCGTCCTCGACGAGACCGCGCGGCTGGAGGACACCTACGACGCCGCGGACGTCTCCGTGGACGCGCCGGCCACGGCGACGGTGGCGGCCGACTGCCTCGTCTCCCGGGCAGTCCGCGCTCTGCTGGAGAACGCCGTGGTCCACGACGACGCGACCGAAACCAGCGTCTCGGTCACGGTCGACGCGAGCGTGGACTGGGTGACAGTCCGGGTGCGAGACGACAGCGGCGGTATCTCCGAGGACGCAGTCGAGTCGCTGTTCGAGCGCCCGTCGCGACGGACCGCCGACCACCAGCTCGGGCTCTACACCGCCACGAAACTCGTGGAGGGATACGGCGGTGACCTCGAACTGGTCGAGACCGGCGACGACGGGTCGACGTTCGAGGTGCGGCTACCGGCTGCAGGTTCGAACCCCACGGTCGAGCCACAGCACGGCCCGAAACAGCCGGTCGACCTCGGCTGACCGGTTCGGCGAGTAGCCGCCGACCCGAGCGTCGAAGAGCGTCGGTCGGGCGCGTAGGGCCTCTGTATCTCCGGCTCGACTCCGAGAAAGCCGAGCTTAGCTCCGTCGCCACGCCTCGGACCCGCAGCGAACCGGCAGTACGGCAAATACGAGTTCCGAAACCCGCGAAACCCGGCGTTACTCGCTTAAGTATCTCCCCGACTTTTCCGTCTCATGAGCGAACACTGGCCCGTGGTGTTCGAACGAATGTCCGGAAACGACAGTGCAGAGGACGGTCCACAGAGTTCGCGTCGAAGCGTGCTGAAAGCCGGCGGTGCCGCGACAGTCGCCTCCCTGTTCGGAGTCTCCGGGAGCGCCGTCGCCCGGCAGAACGGCGACACCCAGGGCGGGATGTCCGCCTGGGTGTTCAACGACGAGGTACGCCCGGGTGCCGCCTTCCGCGTCGCGTCCCCGGAGCTCGCCGACCAGCCGAACGTGAACGAAGCTGTTGCCGGCGCGCTCCCCTCGGGGTCGACGACCCGGATAATCGAGTACTTCAACACGCAGGAAGAGGCGACTCTGCTGTTGCCAGAGGACGCCGACGTCGAAGCGGGACAACGCTACCAGTTCACCGAGACGATGACGTTCGTCGAGGGCGCGAGCGGCGAGGGGCTCGTCCGGGTCGAGTTCCAGCCGATCGAGAACGACGAGTTCTCCTTCGACCTCGTCGAGAGTGACGAGATCGAACTCCTCGACGAGGGCGGAGAGGGAGCCGTTCGCCCGCGGAACTTCTCCGCCGGGTCGATTTTTCGCGTGACCTCGGGGCCACAGGGCTGGGTGCCTGACGACATCGAGCAGAGCGGCTACTTCACCGAGTACAACACGCTGCACGGCGAGTACCTCGGGACCGACGACGAGTTCCTGTTCTTCCCGCAGGAGGACGCCGAGGTGGAGACCGACGCGCTCTACACCGTGGAGCAGGAGTGGGAGATGTTCGACCCAGTGGGGAACCTCGTCGCCGTAGAGTTCGACCGCGTCGAGGAGGACAGCGTCCCCGTCGACGAGGAGTACCTCTGACCGAGACCGGTCCGACCTACTGACTCCGGGGCTGGCGGCGGCCTGCCGTGACGGTCGCCGGTTCCCGCGACACGCGACGGAGGGGTCGGGCGCGCTCGCTCAGTAGTGCCAGGGGTAGTCGTCGAAGTCCGGGTCCCGTCCTTCGAGGAAGGCGTCCCGGCCCTCCTGGGCTTCGTCAGTCATGTACGCGAGCCGCGTGGCCTCACCGGCGAACGTCTGCTGGCCGACCATGCCGTCGTCGGTCATGTTGAACGCGTACTTCAGCATCCGCATCGCCGTGGGGGACTTCCCGGTCATCTCGTCGGCCCACTCCAGGGCCGTCGCCTCCAGTTCGTCGTGCGGCACGGCCTCGTTGATCATCCCCATGTCGGCGGCCTCTTCGGCGTCGTAGGTCTTCCCGAGGAAGAATATCTCGCGGGCCTTCTTCTGGCCGACCTGCTTGGCGAGGTACGCCGACCCGAAGCCGCCGTCGAAGCTCGCGACGTCCGGGTCGGTCTGCTTGAACTTGGCGTGCTCGCGGCTCGCGAGCGTCATGTCACAGACGACGTGGAGACTGTGGCCGCCGCCGACCGCCCACCCGGGGACGACAGCGACCACTGGCTTCGGCATCGTACGGATGAGCCGCTGGACTTCGAGGATGTGCAGCCGACCGGCCTTCGCTTCCCGGACCTGGGGGTCGTCGTCGCTGGCGGCTTCGTCGTCGCCGCGGTACTCGTAGCCCGAGTCGCCCCGCACGGACTGGTCGCCGCCCGCGCAGAACGCCCAGCCGCCGTCCTTCGAGGACGGGCCGTTGCCAGTCAGGAGGACACACCCGACGTTGGCCTGCTTGCGCGCGTGGTCGAGGGCCGTGTACAGTTCGTCGACCGTGCCCGGCCGGAACGCGTTCCGGACGTCGGGGCGGTCGAAGGCGATGCGGACGGCCGGCACGTCGACCCCGCGGTGGTACGTGATGTCGTCGAAGTCGAAGCCGTCGACGGTCGTCCACGCGTCGGCGTCGAAGGTGTCCGAGACCATACCGGAGCGGTCGGCCGGCGCGCGCAAAAGGGTTCCCACCCGCAGCCTGAAGTGGGCCGGCAACGACCCGAGCGTATGGACGCTGACCGGGCGACGGCGGACGGGTCGAGTGGGACAGACGGCTGGCTCGCGGCGGCCGCCGGCCTCGTCGCCGGCGCGCTCGGCTTCGCCGCGGTGTTCGGCGTGACGGCCCTCCAGCAGCGCGACCGGGCCGCCCGCGAGCCCGACTTCGCGGACGCGCTCGCCGCGGCGTTCGGCTCTGACGCCGGCCGCGTGCTCTCGGGCATCGCTGACTGGCTGGAGCCCGACCCGACACAGGTCGTCGCGTGGGTCACGTACGCGAGCCACCGGATTCCGCTCCGGGTCGACGCCGAGGCGTTCGGGAACACCGCCCGGCGGACCGTCGACGTCCAGTCGCTGTCCGTCTGGAGTGACTTCCTCGCGTACCTGCCACCGGTCGTCCTCTTCGCGGCCGGCGTTGCTGTCGTCGGACTCGCCGGCGTCGACCGGCTCTCCCGGGCGTGGCAGCCGGGCGTCGCGGTCGCCGCGGGCTACGTGGCGGCCGCCCTCGTCGCGTTCCGCGCCGCCAGCTACGAGCGCAGCCTCGGCGTCGCCGCACTGGCGGTCGCACCGGACCCCGTCACGGTCGCCCTCCACACCGCCGCCTACGCCGTCGTGTTCGGGCTCGGGGGCGCGCTCGCGGCCGCCATCGTGCGGTCAGCGCTCGCCGACGGCTGACTGGAGGCGCTCGCGCTCCCGGTGGCTCGCGGCGGCGTCGGTCTCCACCTCGATGACCTGCGTCCCGGGCGCGCCCACGGAGTCCCGGTACGCCGTGCGGAAGCCGTCGACTGACTCGACGCGCGCGAACTCCAAGTCGTAGGTGTCGCCGGTCGGCGCGAAGTCCAGGCCGTGAGGGGTCTTGAACTGGCCCGTGAACGGCGGGTCGAAGGACTCGATTGGGAGCATGTGGAAGATGCCGCCCCCGTCGTTGTTCACGAGCACGACCGTCGCGTCGACGCCGCAGCGCTCCAGTGCGAGCAGGCCGTTCGAGTCGTGGTAGTACGCGAGGTCGCCGGTCAGCACGACCAGCGGCTCGTCGGTCGCGCTGCCGGCACCCAGCGCCGAGGAGACGACGCCGTCGATGCCCGACGCGCCGCGGTTCCCGAGCACGGTGAGGTCGGCGCTGCGGGGCTCGGCGAAGCGGTCGAAGTCCCGGACCGGCATGCTGTTCGAGACGAACACCGTCGCCGGGTCGGGCGCGTCAGCGGCGACCACGCGGGACACGTCGCCTTCGAGGAACGCGTCGGGTTCGAACGCCGCGACCGTCTGCCAGTAGTCGGCCTCCCGGTCGAGGACGCGCTCGGTCCAGGCTCCGGGCCCAGATTCGACGCGGTCGGCGAGTGCGCGGGCCGTCTCGTCCGGGTCGGCGACGACGAGGTCGGCGGCCGTGAACTCGGCCTCCCGCCACTCACCGGCCGGGTCCACGACGACCTGCCGGGCGTCGCTGGCCGCGAGGGCCTTCCGGAGCGGCTTCGAGGTCGGAGAGGCTCCGAACCGCAGGACGAACTCCGGCTCCGGGTCGAGCGCGGGCGCGTCCGTCGCGAGCAGGCCGTCGTAGCCGCCGACGACCGGCGCGTCCGCGACGTGCGGGCCGAATCGCAGGTCCGAGAGCGGGTCGGCGAACAGGGGGAAGCCGGTCGCGTCAGCAAGCGCGCTCGCGGCGTCGGCAGAGAGCCCGCCGTCATCGGGGCCGGCGACGAGCAGGCCGCGGTCGGCGTTCCCGGCCGCGTCGGCCAGCGCGTCGAGCGTCGACGCTCGCGGGGTGGCCAGTGCGTGGTCGACCGACACGAACGGCCGACCGTCCCGCCCGCTCGCAGCGAGCGGGTGGTCGTCGGCGAAACCCTCGGGCACGTCGCCCGGCACCTCGGTCGGCTCCAGGGGCTTCCGGAACGGGGCGTTCAGGTGGACCGGGCCGGGGTTCGCGCCCGTCGTCTCGCCGACGGCCCGACAGACGGCCGTCCGCAGCGAGCGCAGCTTCCGGTCGTCGGCCTCGGGCTCTGGGAGGTCCCGGTAGTGCCGGACAGCGTCCCCGTAGAGCTTCTGCTGGTCGACGGTCTGGTTCGCGCCCGAATCCCGGAGTTCCGGCGGGCGGTCGGCGGTCAACACGAGCAGCGGGACGCGGGCCTGATTCGCTTCCATCACAGCCGGGTGGAGGTTCGCGGTGGCGGTCCCAGACGTGGTGACGACGGCCGTCGGTTCGCCAGTGCGCTTCCCGCGGCCGAGCGCGAAGAACGCCGCCGAGCGCTCGTCGAGGTGCGAGTACACCGTGAGGTCGTCGTGGGCGTCGACGGCGACCGTCAGCGGCGTCGACCGGCTGCCCGGGCAGACGCAGACGCCGTCGACGCCGGCTCGCGCGAGCTCCTCGGCGACGGCGCGCCCCCAGAGGGTGTTCCGGTTCGGGACCGTCATTCCAGCTCGTCGAGGACGGGTCGGTACTTGAGCTGGACTTCGTCCCACTCGTCGTCGGGGTCGCTGTCGGCGACGATGCCGTTGCCCGCGAACAGCGTCACCGAGTCGCCGCTCGCGACGGCCGACCGCAGTCCCACACCGAACGTGCCGTCGCCGTCGGCGTCGAACCAGCCCACGGGCGCGGCGTACCAGCCGCGCTCGAACGCCTCCGTCTCCCGGATGGTGTCGAGCGCGGCCGCGGGCGGCAGGCCGTTGACGGCGGGCGTCGGGTGCAGCGTCGCCACCACGTCGAGAACGTGCGTTTCCTCGCCGACGGCGGCCGAGATGGGCGTCTCCAGGTGCTGGATGTTCGACAGCGTGCGGACGCCGCGGTCGCCGACGGCGACCTCGCCGAGTTCCTCCAGCCGGCGCGCGATGGTGTCGACGACGACGCCCTGCTCGTGGCGGAGTTTGTCGCTCTCGCGGAGCCGTTCGGCGAGCCGGGCGTCCTCGGCCGGCGAGTCGCCGCGGCCGACGGAGCCGGCCAGCGCCACTGTCTCCACGCGGCCGTCGCGGAGCGTGGCGAGGCGCTCCGGGGTCGCGCCGAGGAACGCCGCGGACTCGGTCGGGGCGACGAGGAACCGGAAGCACTGCGAGTACCGCTGTCGCAGGCGTTCGAGCAGGTCGCGGGGGTCGACCGGCGCGTCGAGGTCGGCGCGCAGCGCCGTCGCCAACACGACCTTCCGGAGGTCGCCGGCCTCGATGCGGGCGAGCGCGTCACGCACCCCGGTCGTCCACTCGTCTCTGCCCGGCGTCGGCGTGGTCCCCGAGACCCCGGGACGGGGGCCGCTCGGCCGCATCGCGGGCAGCGACTCGACGGCCTCTCGTGCGTCGGCGAGCGCGCGCTCGACGCCCGCCGCGGTCGCGTCCTCGCCGGCGCGAGCCACCGTCAGCCACGTCTCGTCGCCGACGCTCGCGAGCTGGCACTCCGGCAGCACGAACTGGGCGGCCGGGAACCCGGTCCAGGGTGCGCCCGGCTCGTGGTCGTCGAAGAACGCGAACCCGCCGAGGAGACGGGGACGAGCGGCCTCCGGGCCGTCGTAGTCGACGGCGTCGAAGAGGTCGTCGGCCCACGCCCGCACGGTCGCGAAGCGGTCCTCGCCAGACGCCGTCACGGCGGCCGCGGTGCCGGCCCCCGACACCTCGAGGCCGTCGGGGTCGGCCCAGTGGAATCCGGGCGCGTCCCGCGCAGCGAGGAACGCCCGGTAGGAGACGTCGGCGACCCGGCAGCTCCTGGCGACGACCGGCCCGTCAGCGGTCGTCTCCCCGGCAAGCGAACTCATTACCGCCCGTTAGGACTGCCGCGCCAAATAGCCTGTTCTTCGGGCTAGCTGTACCGCTGCTCGTCCCACGGGTCGGCCGTGTTCGAGTAGCCGCGCTTCTCCCAGTAGCCGCGCTCGGGTTCAGTGAGGAACTCGACGCCGTCCACCCACTTCGCGCCCTTGTAGGCGTACTTGTGCGGGGTGACGACCCGCAGCGGACCGCCGTGTTCGGGCGCGAGGTCGTCGCCGTCGAACGCCCACGTGAACAGCACCTCGTCGCGCATGCAGTCCTCCAGCGGGAGGTTCGTCGTGTACCCGTCGAGCGCGTGGAACATGACGTGGACGGCGTCGGGCTCGACGCCTGCGAGTTCCGCGAGGTGTGTGAACGAGACGCCCGTGAACTCGCAGTCGAGTTTCGACCAGCCGGTGACGCAGTGGAAGTCCTGACGCTGCGTGACGGTGTCGAGGTCCCGGAACTCGTCGTAGGACAGCGAGAGCTCGTCTTCGACGGCCCCCGTGACGGTGAACTCCCACGTCTCCGGGTCCCAGCTCGGGGTGTCGCCCTTCGAGAGCACGGGGAACTTCGAGGTCTCTCGCTGGCCGGGCGGCAGTCGGTCGTCGCCGAACTCCCGGTAGAGGTCGGTTACGTCGTCGACAGTCATAGCCGACTGTAGCGCCCCCGGACACGTATTCCTGCCGGAACGCCGACTCCAGACTCGCGAAACGCCAACGGGAGTTCGCGGTTCGCGTAGTTCACTTTTGCTTACCTGAAGAATGTCCCCCCGTCAGGCTTATCAATGGAGGCGTCGAAGCCTCTCCCGTTACGATGCCCACCGTCGAAATCAACATCCCCGACCAGATCGAGATGCAGATCGCCCAGCTCGTCGAGCAGGGCGAGTTCGTGAGCCGGGAGGAGGCTGTCGAACAGCTGCTGTCCTCGGGGATTCGTGCCTACAAGACCAGCGGCCCCAGCGACGAGGAGGAGGAGGGCGTCGGCTTCGAGAACGAAGGCGGCATGATGGGGCACGACGACGAGTACGTCTTCTAGCGTGTGAACCGGTCCCGGAGAACGCTTAAAACCACGAATTCCTTACGCTGACCCAATGCACAAGGACGAGCTCCTCGAACTGCACGAACAGATGGTCGACATCAAAGACCAGTTCCTCGGTTTCGACCACGTCGGCGAAGACGCGTTCGCCGCCTACGAGGAACTCGAAGTCGAACCCTCGCACGTCCACAAGTCCAAGAGCGAGCACAAACACGCAGTCTTCCTGCTCGGGAACGCGCTTGCCGCGGCCATGAGCGAAGACGAGTTCTCCAGCGCCGGCCGTATCAGCAAGCGGATGGAGGAGCTCGCAGACGACGCCTCGAACCAGCTGTAGCCGGCCCCGAACTGCGGTCGTCGCTGTTACTGCGAGACACGTTCTGAGCCGCTCGTCCGGCCCGAAAAGGCTTATACGCGCCCCTCGCATTCTCCCGCACATGCAGGCACGAATTGTCGAGCGAGTGGAGAACTGGGGCTCCCGGCCGTTCACGGGCGGAGTCCGGGAACTCCACGAGCTCGCGGACGCGGACTTCTCGGGCGCGGTGTCCGTCGGGGCGACGTGGCTGTTCCTGTTGAACGGCCGCGTCGTCGGGGTCTTCGGGGGCGAGGTCGAGGACGTCGTCGACGCCGACGGCACGGTCTACGAGGCACCCCACGAGTCGCTCGTGTTGCTGTACTCGATGCAGGAACGCGGCGGGGAGACGCAGGCGAAGTACTACACGAACGACACGCCGCTGTCGGAGGCGAGCGAGACGCTCTCCGACGCGAACTTCACGGGCTACATCGAACTCTCGGAGAACGTCCTCTCCGGCGACTACTACGTGGTGTACTACGGCGGCCGGTCGATGAGCGCGGCGTTCGTCGGTGCCAGCGAGGAGCTGATCACCGGCGACGAGGCCTTCGAGCGGGCCGACGACGAGGTGGGCGTCTACGAAGTGTTGAAGACACCGGTGAGCGTCACCGAACTCCCGCCGCTCGACGACGAGCGCGGAGACGAGTCGGAGGGTCAGAGCGACGCGGAGACGCCGTCCGCGACCGACGCGGACGACGAGGCCGCCGGCGAGGCGGACGCCAGTACGGCGCTGTCCACTGGAGACACGGAGGAGGGCCAAGACGACGAGCCACGCGAGGACGCTGCCGGCGACGAGTCCGCGACCCGGAGCCAGCCGCGCGCGGAGGCCGAGGCGTCCAACTCGGAGCCCCGGGCGTCCGGTAGTCCGAACAGTCGTTCGACCGACGCGTCCGAGCCGACCCGCCAGCCGTCTTCGTCCCGAGAGTCGACCGCCAACGCGGAGCAGACGCGCGCTGCCGGGTCGCGCGGAGCTACCGCCGAGAGCGAGGCCCGTGGGGCCGCCACCGAGAGCGAGTCAGTCGCCGCCAACGACGGCGGAACGGCGACCCAGGAGGGCGAACAGGCCTTCGACGAGGAACGAGAGTGGCGGAAGACGACATCGGTGCCGACTATCGACCCCGGCGACAGCGAGGGCGGCAGCGACGGCGACGACGCGAGCAGTGCGTCGTCCTCGGGGTCGAGTCGCTCCCGGAGCGCGAACACGTCCGCCGGGGCGCGGACGAAGCGCTCGCAGTCCCGGACTGGCGGCAAGTCCACCGTCGAGAAGCTGAAGCAGGCGGTCAAGCAGCGCGAGCAGAAACTCCAGGCGGCCAGCGAGCGCATCGACGCTCTGGAGGGGGAACGAGACGACCTGCAGGAACGCGTCGAAGCGCTGGAGTCCGAGCGCGGCGACCTGCAGGCGGAAATCGAGGACCTCGAAGCCGAACTGTCCGCGATGGAAGCCGCCGACGCGAGCAGCGACACGGAGCCGTCGGCGACGGACCTGAACGCGGTGGACGCGCTCTCGGGCACGAACCTCTTCGTGCGCTACGACTCGAAGGGGCAGCCGACGCTGGACGAACTCGACCGGTCGACGGACCCCGACGCGGTCAACGAGAACCTCCGCATCGACCATCACACGCAGTTCGACGCCGAGTCGGCGACCGTCGACGGCGAGCCGTTCGAGTCCTACCTCCACGACACGACCGTCTACCAATTCGTGTCGTGGGCAGTGCGCGCGCTCCCCTACGAGGTCAGGGACTCCGGCCACCAGTCGGGGCTCTCGGACCTCTACGAGGCGCTGCCGCGGGTCGACCGCGCGGAGCTCAACGGCACCGTCGACGTCGAACCCGACGAGGAGACGTCGGTCTCGCGGACGTTCGACGTGGTGCTTCGGGACCGCATGGGGAATCCGCTCGTGGTCGCGGACGTGAACACGGGCCGCGACCCGGTGACGGGCGACCAGATGGACGCGCTCGTCTCGGACGCGACTGCCATCCGGGAGGGCAGCGACGACCTCTCGGCGGCGATGTACGTCACGGGGTCGTTCTTCGAGCCGGCTGCGCTCGAAACCGCAGACGAGGAGACCAGCGGCGGCGGCTTCCTCTCGCGGAGCGACAGAGAGAGCTTCGTGAAGGTGGGCCGGAAGGCCGGCTACCACCTGTGTCTGGTCGAGGACCGGAACGACGCGTTCCACCTCACCGTCCCGGAGCTCTGAACAGCGACGCCCGCACTGGGCGGTTCACGAACGCAGAAAGCAGAAAGCGAGTTACTCGGCTTCCGCGGCGGCGTCGATCTTCATCGACTCCATCTTGTCGATGATCTCGTCGACTTTCCCGTCGAGTTCTTCGACGAACTCGTGGGTGCGTTCGGTGGTGATGGCACCCTGGCTGGACGGCTCGATGAGGTTCTCCTCTTCGAGGACGCGCAGCGAGTACCGGACCTTGTGGTGCGGGTAGCCCGTCTCGTTGGACATCTTGACGATGCCGATGGGCTCGTTCTCGATGACCATCCGGAGGACCTGCAGATGCCGCTCCAGCATGTCGACTTCCTTCTCAAGCCGGTCTATCATGACGTTTGTTAACTTGTCAGGGCGGGCCTTTAAAGGTTGTCACACCAGCGGGCGAGAATCGCGTCGCATCGGACTATGCGGGTGCTAGCAATTAACGATTGCGCTCCGGCACGAGACGCGGGATTCGCCGTCCGAGTGTGCGTGTTCGTGGACACTTTGAGCGGGGAGACCGTAACCGGTATCACGACTGTGGGTGAATCGTCGGGTATGACCGTCACTATCGTCGGCGCTCAGTTGGGTGACGAAGGCAAGGGCGGAGTCGTCGACCTGTTCGGCGACGCCGCCGACGTCGTCGTCCGGTATCAGGGCGGCGACAACGCCGGGCACACCGTTGTCGCCGGCGGCGAGGAGTACAAGCTCTCGCTGGTCCCCTCCGGAGTCGTGCGCGGGAAGACCGGCGTGCTCGGCAACGGCTGCGTCGTGAACCCCGAGACGCTGTTCGAGGAGGTCGACGCGCTCCGCGAGCGCGGCCTCGACCCGGACGTCCGCCTCGCGAAGCGCGCCCACGTCATCCTGCCGTTCCACCGCGAGCTCGACGGTGCCGAGGAGGCCGCGAAGGCTGACTCCGACCAAGAAATCGGGACGACGGGCCGCGGCATCGGGCCGACGTACGAGGACAAGGTCGGCCGCCGCGGCGTCCGCGTCGGCGACCTCCTGAACGAGGACGCGCTGCGCGAGCGCCTGGAGTACCTCGTGGACGCCAAGCGCGCCATCTACGAGGACGTCTACGGCTTCGACGCCGAGGACGCGGACGGCGCGTTCGACTTCGACGAGGTCTTCGAGCAGTGTCTGGCGTACGCCGACCGCATCCGCGAGGAGGACCTCGCGGTGAACGCCGGCGACTACCTCGCCGACCGCATCGCGGACGGCGACGAAGTGATGCTGGAAGGCGCACAGGGCACCAGCCTCGACATCGACCACGGGAACTTCCCGTACGTCACGTCCTCGAACCCGACGGCGGGCTACGCCGCCACTGGGTCCGGCCTCGGCCCGACGACCGTCGGGCAGGGCGAGGTCGTCGGCATCGTGAAGGGGTACCTCTCCCGCGTCGGAAGCGGCCCGATGCCGACCGAGCTGGACGGCGACCTCGCCGAGTACATCCGCGACGAGGGCGGCGAGTACGGCACCGTCACCGGCCGGCCGCGCCGCGTCGGCTGGCTCGACATCCCGATGCTCCGGCACGCCGCGCGCGTCAGCGGCTTCACCGGCATCGCCATCAACCACCTCGACGTGCTCGCGGGCATCGACGAGGTGAAAGTCGGGCACGCTTACGAGCGCGACGGCGAGACCATCGAGACGCTGCCCGCGACGACCGAGGACTGGGGCGAGTGCGAGCCCGTCCTGAAGACGTTCGACGGCTGGGCGGAGTTCGACCCGGAGACGGTCTCAGAGCAGGGCTACGACGCCCTCCCGAGCGAAGCACAGGCGTACGTCGAGTACGTCGAGGACGAACTCGACACCCCCGCCTACGTGCTGGGCGTCGGCCCCGGCCGCGAGGAGTCCATCGTTCGGCACAACCCCTTCGAGTAACTGCGACCCCAACTCGTTCCCGGAACGGTCACCACCGGCCCGGAACCCGCACGTTTTTGCCGGGCGGCCGCTACGCACGAGGTATGAAAGAGGACCTGATGGACATCATCTGCTGTCCGCTGGACAAACACGACCTGGAACTGGACGTGGACGCGGAGGAGGACGGTGAGGTGATGGCGGGGACGCTGACGTGTACGGACTGCGGGGAGACCTACCCCGTCGAGGACGGCATCCCGAACCTCCTGCCGCCGGACATGCGGGAGGAAGCGTCAGCCTGACGCAGGGAACCTTTTTGTCGCGACGGCGGGATGCTTCGACCGTGCCGGAGACGCTGTCGGTCCACCTCAACCGCGAGGGTCCGCGCGAGCTTGACGTGGAGCGAGCAGCGCTTGAGACCGACCGGTCGTTCGTTCTGGAGTTCGTGAACCACGGCCAGCCGCTGCACGTCCACCTCCACCCGAGCGAGACGCTGGACGGCGTCGTGACGCCGGCGGAGACACAGGTGTACGTCGACGAGGGGGAGACACGGCCCGTCGACGTCTCGGTCCCCCGGCAGTCGGGCCCCGTCGAGGGGACGCTGGACGTGGTGACCGGCTACGGTGCCGAGGAAGCGACCGTCGCGGTTTCGGTGACGAGCGAGCGGAAGGACGGCGGGCCGGACGTCGCCGTCGACGACACGCTGGCAGAGAAGACGGGGGCGGAGTCCGAGGCGACGACCTCGATGACGGCGGTGGTGACGCCCGTAGTGCTCGCGGCGACGGTCGTCGTGGTCGCCGCGGCTGTCGCCATCGCGGTGCCGGACGCGGGCGCGCTCGCAGTCGGGGTCGCAGGCGTCCTCGCGGGCGTCGCGGTGGCGGCGTACGAGCTGTTCCGGTGACGCGTCGGTAGGACGAACAGCACGGGAAAACCGCGAGCAGCGCCGCTGCCGTCAGTGGTGGTCGTCGTGGTCGTCGTGGTCGTGGTCTTCGGGGTACGTCGGCGTCCCGGAGAGGCCGTGGTCGTCCATGCGTTTCGCGCGCAGGAACCGGGCGCGGTAGCGGTTCGCGCCCTCGTAGACGTCGGCCTCCCTGATGTCGTCGGTGCGGCCGTCGGCGACTGCGTCGATGATGTCCTCGACCTGTTCTTTCTCCTCGGGCGTGAGTTCGAACGTGTACTCCCGGGACTCCTCGCGTTCGAGGGTCGTGAACTTCCGGGCGGCGGCGACGAACAGCGAGCAGGGTTCGCGACACGGGAACTCGCCGTCGCCGCGCGGCACGTCGAGTTCCTCGTCGCCGTTCTCGTCCCACTCGCGGCGCTTCAGGCACTGGGAGTCCACACAACAGGCCTCGGCGGCCCACTCCAGGGCCTCGTCGTCGAGTTCGGAGACGATGCCGTAGATGCCGGTCTGGCGGCCGGCGGCGTCCTCCCAGTGGTCGACGTCGAGGTCGCCCTCGCGCTCGCGGTGCCAGTTCGCGACCGTCGCCGGGTAGATGTACTCCACCGTCTCGACGAGGTCCCGGCCGTCGAGGTCGACGAACGCCCAGCCGTGGGGGAGCGACGGAGCCGTCGAGAGCGGTCGGTACCGGCCGTCGTCGTCGTGTTTGACGAGTTCGCGCGCGTCGAGGGGGTCGGTGTAGGCGTCCACGTTCTCGCCGACATCGTCCTCGTGGCGGACCTCGTACCGGCGCTGACCCTCACTGTCGAGGACGACCGTGACGGCAAGTTCGCCCCAGTGGCGGGTGTGGCCGCCCCGGAGCGCGTCGTAGCGCTCGGGGACCGGGAGACGGTCCTCGTCAGCACCGCCGGCGGCGGTGCCCTCCAGCCACCGGAGGAAGGCTCGGCGGGCGGTGCCGTGCCCCTCGACCTCGTGCTCCCAGTAGTACCAGTTCGTCGCGAACGGGTCGTCCGCGCGTTCGCGCAGTTCCTCGCTCGCGAGGACGGCTTCGTCGTCGGGCGTCGCGAAGCGGTAGGCGTCTCGGTGCGGTTCGACGGTGAGACCGTCGAATTCGATGCCGTCGTCGGCGGCGTCGACGAGCGCGTCGGCGACGGACATCTAGTCCCCCGCGGCGGCGTCGGCCCCGCCGGTGCGCTCTCGGACTGCTTCGACGGCGTCGTCGACCGGTGCGCCGGCGTCCGCTGCGCGTTCGAGGACGACGTCCGCGACCAGCGGCTCGGTGCCGACCGCGCCCGAGTACCAGATGTGGTGGCCGTCGACCTCGCTGGGAATGTCGTAGCCGGTGCGGTAGTCGTCGGTGAGCCCCATGTCCTCGGGGATGTCCTCCTGCGTGTGGAAGCCGTCGGAGACGAACAGCGGCACGACGACGATGTCCTCGGTCTCGAAGAAGTCAGTGACGTCGTCGACCTCCGGGTCTTCGTCCATGAACACGGCCTGTACCTCGCCGAAGACGCCCATCTCGCGGATGCGGTCGGCGTGGTAGTGGATGGCCTTCGCGGAGTTCTCGTTGCGCTCGGTGCCGTGACCGACGACGGCGAGCCCGAAGTCGTCGCCGAACTCCTCGCGGTCGGTGACGGACTTCGCGCGCTGGACGATGACGTCGCTCATCGAATCGTGGGTGCCGACGGGGCCGCAGTAGTGGATGGTCTTCTCGACGTCGTCGGCGTCGAGGGTGACGTGGTCGGCGTCGGTGCCGTCGGAGTCCCAGTCCTCGGGGTCCCAGTCGTCGAGCCGCAGTTCGCGGGGGATGACCTGTTCGGTGAAGTACCCCTCCGAGATGAACAGCGGCACGACGTACACCTCGTCCGATTCGAGGGTGCGGAGGACGTTCCGGAACGACGGTTCCTCCTTCCAGAACGCCTCGCGGACCTCGTCGAACGCGCCCGACTCTCGGATGGTGTCGGCGTGCGAGTACGCCGGCTCCGAGGAACCGGGGTTGAGGTGCGAGCCGTGTCCGACGATGACCAGCGCTTGCATGCCCATCGGTTGGAACGACACGTCCTTAGGGACTTCGGGAGGGGCGGCGTCTTCGGCGAGTCGACCGGCAATTCCGAGATGTTTCGTCTCTTTTATCATCACCGAAGTCACAGGTTAGTGGTACTAATGCGTACGTCGCCCTGGCTCCCGCTGGCGTTCGCCGCCCTGGTCGCCGCCAGCGGCTGCGCCGCCCTCCCCGGTCTCGACAGTGGCGCTGACACGCCCCCCACGGAGGACGTCGCCGCGGCGTTCGGTGACCTCGAAACGGTGTCTACGACGCAGGTGTCGAGTACCGAATTGAACAGCACGACCAGCGAGACGCGGATGGAGATTCGTCTCGCAGTCGACGAGAACCGCGTCCGGCGGTTCAGCCGCGTACTCGAACCCGAGTCGCAGGCCGGCGACGTTACCGTCGCCACAGGCGGGGAGTCGCTGATGTACGACGCCAGCGAGAACACCGTCACGCGAGTCGAGCAAACCGAGACCGCGATGACGTTCGCGGACCGCGGCGAGTACTACGCGAGCGTCGTCGCGGCTGCCCGTAACGGTTCGACTATTTCGCTGCCGGACCGCGGCGTGTCGCCGCTGCCGGTGGTTCCGGCCGAGTCGACCGGAACGGGCGTGGAGAGCGACGACATCCAGGGCTACGCGGTCGAGTACCTGGGCACCGACGAGGTCGCGGACCGGCGCGTACACGGCTTCCGGATGACCGCCGTGGCGGACGCCGCCATCGACATGAACCAGACCGTGTGGTTGGACGCCGAGTTCTACTACCCGCTGCGCAGCGAGCAGACGGTCACGCTCGATAACCAGACCTACGAGTTCGATACCCGCATGGAGAGCGTCGAGTTCAACGCCGACCTCCCGTCGGACACATTCGACTGGACGCCGCCCGCGAACGCCACCGAGGAGACAATCAGCGTCGACACGGAGCGCTTCGACTCGCTGGACGCGCTGGCCGAGGCCGCACCGCTGTCCGTCCCCGAGCCCGACCTGCCCGAGGACTACGCGTTCGACTCGGGGCGGCTGGCCGGCGAGAACGTCACGCAGGTCACGGCCGAGTACGGGAACGGCGACGGCGACACGGTCACCGTCTCGAAGTTCCTGAGCGGTCAGAACGGGTCCTCTGGCGGCTTCAGCCCCGATATCGGCGAGAACGTCACGGTCGCCGGGCAGAACGGGACCTATCTGGTCACCGGTCGGTCGTCGATGGTGTCCTGGGGCTGTGGGGACATCCAGTACAGCGTGCTGGCGACGGATCTCGACCGCGAGGCGCTGCTGGCGGCCGCCGAGTCGCTCGCCTGCCGGTAGCCGAACCTACGGCCGCCGGTACAGCGAGTACGCGATGCAGACCAGGCCCGCGAACTGGAGCAGGCGGACCGCGAGCGTCAGCGGCGACTGGAGGCCGCCGTCGATGACGCCGAGCCGCAGCAGCCCCGTCCCGACGAACGCTGCCGTGTTCGTGACCGCCGTGACGAGGATGAGCCCGGCAGAGAGGTACTGCATCGCCGTGCTCTGGTGTCGACGGAAGCCCCGGTAGGCCTGGTAGCCGATGAAGAGCCCGACGATGGTCGACGCCATCGACACCACGACAATCGCTACGAACCAGGTCATAGTCCCTCCCACATGCGCGTGAATCGGTCGGCGACGTCCTCTGTTTCGACCTCCACCTCGGTCGTGAACTCGCCGTCTTCGAGTTCGATGCTGAACCGCGTGAGCGTCGCCCGGTAGACGCTGTGGTGGTTGCCGTCCGGGCGGACGTTTATCGACTCCTCCAGGAGGCCGAGGTCGGTCAGGTCGTCGATGCGCCTGTAGACGGTCGCTGTCGACGCGTCGCAGGCCTCGCTGAGTTGGCTCGCGGACATTGGTTCTCTGCTTGCCGCGGCGAGGATGGCTCGGGCGTGCTCGTCGTCGAGCACGGAGAGCACCGCCGTCGGGTCGCTGTCCTCGCTCACAGCACCGATTCACACGCCCGTCATTTAAACGCAGGCTCTGAGTCGCAGACACTGAGAGTTAAGCCCGTCGGGCGTGGAGTCGCCGGTATGACGCTGGCTGGTGAGACGCGGGCGGCAGTCGACGACCACCCGTTCCTGCGGCGGGCGCTGCGCGCGGGTGTCGTGAACCACGCCGCTGCTGCGCGCTTTCTTGACATCGACGGCGACGAGGAGGCGGTGGCGGCGGCCGTCCGCCGGTACGCCGAGGACCTCCCCGCGTTCACCACCGAGGACGCCGGAGCGCGGGTCTCCATGGAGTCCGGGCTCTCCCGCGTCGAGGGGGGCGACGAGGGACTGCTCGCCGTCGGCGACGAGGCGTTCAGCGCGAACGGCGGCGACCTGACCGCGCTCGTCGCCGCCGGCGACGTGGACACCCGCGCGCTCGCGGTCGCCCTGGAGCGCCTGCACGTCGCCGGCGTCGACCCCGTCGCGGCGGGCGTCGCGGACTCGCTCGCCGTCGTGGTCGAGCGGCGGGACGGCGCGGACGCGCTGCGACTCCTCGAAGACGCGCTCGCCTCGGTCCCGCAGCGCAGCGACGGGTGACGATTCCGACGCCTTGAAGCGCTGGCCGCCGTAGGTTCGGGGGATGACGCAGTACGTGACGAACACCCTCTCCGGCGAGCGAGAGTCCTTCGAGCCACGCGACCCCGAGAACGTCCTCGTGTACACGTGTGGCCTGACGGTCTCCGACGACGCCCACCTGGGCCACGCTCGCCTCTGGGTGCAGTCGGACGTCGTGGCGCGGTGGCTCTCGCACGCGGGGTACGGCGTGCGACACGTGCAGAACTTCACCGACGTGAACGAGAAGATCGTCGCGCGCGTCGGCGAGGACGACCTCGGCGACACCGAGGCCGAGGTCGCCGCCCACTACACGCAGTCGGTCATCGACGACATGCGCGCGCTGAACCTCGAACGCGCCGACGTCTACCCGCGTGTCTCCGAGCACGTCCCCGAAATCGTCGCGCTCGTCGAGGACCTCATCGACGCGGGCTACGCCTACGAGGCGAACGGTTCGGTCTACTTCGACGTGACGAGCTTCGAGGACTACGGGAAGCTCTCGGGCCAGCAGGTCGACGAACTGGACGCGCAGGGCCCCGAGGACGAGCAGGCCGAGAAGCGCCACCCGGCGGACTTCGCGCTCTGGAAGGCCGGCGGCGTCAGTCCCGAAGACGCCAACGAGCACCGCGGCGACGACCTCCCGGCCCTCGACCACGAGTGCGGTCAGACGTGGGACTCGCCGTGGAGCGAGGGGCGGCCGGGCTGGCACATCGAGTGCTCCGCGATGGCGACCACGCACCTCGACGAGCACATCGACGTCCACGTCGGCGGTCAGGACCTCGTGTTCCCCCACCACGAGAACGAAATCGCGCAGAGCGAGGCGGCGTCCGGCGAGCAGTTCGCGGACTACTGGCTGCACGTCCGCCTGCTGGAGACCGACGGCGAGAAGATGTCCTCCAGCCTCGGGAACTTCTTCACTGCGAAGAACGCCGTCGCGGAGTTCGGCGCGAACGTCGTCCGGATGTTCCTCGTCTCCACCTCGTACACGCAGCGCCAGACGTACTCCGAGGCCACCGTCTCGGAGGCCGAGGAGCGCTGGGACCGACTGGAGCGCGCCTACGACCGCGCGACTGACGCCGCCGACGACGTGGCGGCGTACGCGAAGGGCGAAGACGGAGACCTGCGCGCGGCGGTCGCCGACGCCCGCGCGGACTTCGAAACCGCGATGCAGGACGACTTCAACACCCGTGGAGCGGTGTCCGCGCTGCTGGAACTCGCGACCGCCGTGAACCGCCACGTCGACGGCCACGACGACTACGACTACCGCGGGCTCGTCGACGCCATCGAGACCTTCGAGGAGCTGGGCGGCGGCGTGCTCGGCTTCCAGTTCGGAGACGAGGAGGTCGGCGGCGACGTCTCCATCGCCGAGGACGTCGTCGACCTCGTGCTGGACGTCCGCGAGGAGGAGCGCGACGCCGGCAACTACGACCGCGCCGACGACCTCCGGGACCGGCTGGAGGCCCTCGGCGTCACCGTCGAGGACACCGACGACGGCGCGACGTTCCGGCTGTAGCGCGCCGGGACCGGCCGGTTCTGAGCGGATAGGATTGCCATAAGGGTTATTCTCGGTGGGCGGCTCCGGACGGGTATGCAACGACACACCCTCACGGCGGCGGCACTCGCCGTCCTCGTCGCGCTCGCCGGCTGCGGGATGCTCACCGGCGACCTCTCGTACGCCGCGTCCCCGGCGACCGTCGACGACGCGACCCTCGACGAGACGGGCTACGAGGAGGCGAACGTCGCCGAGCAGGAGGTCACTCGGGAGTTCGAGGCGGCGGGGCAGTCCCGGAACGTCACGGTGACGAACCACGTCGCGATGTACGAGCGCAGCGTCGACGTGCCCGTCGTGGGCGAGCAGCGCGCGGCCGTCTTCGGCGCGTTCGCCAGCCCCGAGGTGAGCGTACTCGGCCAGTCGTTCAACCCCATCGAGGACTACAGCAACCGGGAGCTGGTGTCGCTCGCCCAGCAGCAGTACAGCGGCCTCGCGGTCGGCGACGAGGTCGGCACTCGGAGCGTCACCGTGCTGGGCGAGTCGGCGAACGTGACGATGTTCGACGGCGAGGCGTCCATCGGCGGCACGAGCGTGGACGTCTTCGTCCACGTCACGAAGGTGAAACACGACGGCGACTACGTCGTCGGCGTCGCCATCCACCCGCAGGCCCTCGACGGCGAACGGGCGACCGTCGACGACCTGCTCGCGGGCCTCGACCACTAGGGCGAGTCCCGGTCGCTCCCGAACTGTTAGGGCCGTCGCGCCCCTCAGTCTGTGTATGACTCCCACGCTCGCGCCCGACTTCGAGCTGCCGAACGCCGGAGCCGGCCCGGACCCTTACCGGCTCGCCGACCGGGCGGCAGCCGACGACGTGGATTTCGTCGTGTTGCTGTTCCAGCGGGACTACCACTGCGGGAACTGCAGGGAACAGGTCCAGCAGGTCGCCGAGCGGTACGAGGAGTTCGTCGCTCGGAACGCCGAG
Organism: Halobacterium jilantaiense; assembly: GCF_900110535.1. NCBI lineage: Archaea > Methanobacteriati > Methanobacteriota > Halobacteria > Halobacteriales > Halobacteriaceae > Halobacterium > Halobacterium jilantaiense. The sequence goes on along the minus strand of NZ_FOJA01000001.1, from coordinate 264,579 downwards.
GTCGCGTCCGTGCTCCCGGAGCCACGGGAGCGCGCCGCCTCCTGGCAGGACAGCTACGGGCTGCCGTTCGCGCTGCTGGCCGACGAGTCGAAGGCCGTCGGCGACGACTACGACCAGCCGACCCGGTTCGGCGTGCTGGGCAGCCTCCACGACCTCGTCGGCCGGATGCCGGAGACCGTGGTGCTGGACGTGCGCGGCGACGAACCGACCGTCGCCTACGAACACCGCGGGTCGTCGCCGAGCGACCGCCCGAGCGTCGACGAGCTGCTCGCCGAAATCGACGCCCTCGCGTAGCTCGTACGCCTACGGCCGCCTCGGCTCTGTGACCCTCGATTCAGGCAGCGGCGACGGCCAGCCACGCCGCTGTCTGCGCGACCGCGAGTGCGACCATCGCCGCCACGGTGGGGGCCGGCGACCGGGCGGTGGTGTACCGGCTGCCGGCGTACGCCAGCACCGGCAGAACGCCGACAGTCGCCAGCCAGACGGCCGACGGCAGGGTATCCGCGAGCGCGACGGTCGCCGCGGCGAAGGCGACGACCCCGGACCAGTACGTCCCGCGCAGTCGGTTCGTCGACCAGCGCGTCGCCAGCGTGCGCTTGCCCACGGCTGCGTCGGCCCGGCGGTCGGGCCACGTGGTGTCGAGGAGGTTCAGAAACACCACGACGGCGAACGGCAGACAGGCCGCGACCGCCGGGAGCGTGACGCGGCCGGTCGCCACTGAGACGGCGTACACCGGCAACAGCAGCCCGCCGAGTACGGCGTTGACGAGTTCGCCGAGGCCGCGCCACGCGAACGCCAGCGGGCCGACGGAGTACTGCCAGCCCAGCACTGCGACGGCGGCGAGCAGGCAGACCGACAGCCACGGGAGCACCGAGCCGGCCGTCGCGGCGACGAGGCCGACCCCGGCAGCGAGTGCGACTGCGCCGGCCGCCAGCGCGACGCGCCGGGAGAGCCCGGTCCGCGGCAGCGCGCCGCTCCCGCCGGAGAACGGCGTCCGGTCGGTCAGCCGGTCGGTCTCGGCGTCGGCGTACTCGTTGGCGTAGTGGACGCTCGCGGCGACCAGCGCCATCGCCGCGAGGCCGACCGCGTGCGCTCGAACGGGGAACCGGCCGGTCTCGGCGAACGCGAGGCTCGCGCCCATGGCGTAGACGAGCCCGATCAGCAGCAGCTGTGCGGGCCGCGCCGCCTTCCAGACGACCCAGGCCACGGTCCGGGCGTCGGTCGTCGGCCGGCCGGAGTCCGTCTCGTTCACGGCTCGGGGTCCTCCGCGTGCGCCGTTTCTGCCGCGTCCGACCCAGACTCACTGTCGGCGAAGTACCCGAGCTTGCGGGACCAGTCGTAGGGCTGGTACGTGACCCGCGGTCGCTCCCCGTTCTCGAGGACGCCGTGTTCGCGGAGGAACGCGTAGATGCCCGACCGGCCGCCGAAGTCCCCGCGGTGGTAGAGAAACAACCGGGAGACTGCCAGTCGGCCGCGGTCGTCGTACTCGCAGTCGCTGGCGAGGAACGACGCGGTGCTGCGGTCCAGCTCGTCGTCGACGCCGTCCGCGGTGTAGGCCGCTATCGGGGGACAGGAGGCGGCCGCGCAGTTCAGCGCGAAGTGGATTCGGGGGTCGGCGTCGGACAGCCGGTGGCGGCGCTGGAAGTCGTCGAACCGGACTCGCGGCAGGTAGCCGAGGCCGTACTTCGACTTCGACCCGCGGAGGATGCCGTGTTCCACGTCGTCGAGGCTCAGGTCGTGGCCGGCGACGGTCAGCCGTCGCTCGCCGAACAGCCGGCGCTGATCCTCGAAGATGTCGGGGTTCCGCTGGAGGTCGTCCTGCACAGCGGCGTTGTAGACGTTCAGCCAGAACGCAGTGGCTGGCCCCCGGGCGAGCGCCGCGAGCCGTGACTCGTCGAGGGCCGCGAGTGCCGTCCGGAACGGCTCGGTGGGGTCGCCGCGTCTGGTCGCGAGGACGTACTCGCGGGCGCAAGCGACCGGCGCGGACGGGGGCGCTGTCGGCGACACGCTCACCGCTACGGGCGCGAGAGACTCGAAGGTTCGGGCGACGACAGCGTGCGCTCCGAGTGGTGCTCGCACTGACGCAACCGCAACACTCAATCCGAACACGTTCGCTAGCTAGCGGTATGAACGAGGGGGAGCTGCAGGCACTCGTGGACCAGGAGACGCTGGCCGACCGCGTCGACGCCGGCGAGTACCCCGAGTGGGTGGGCCGGCACTGGGAGAGCTTCTACGAGGGCGTCACGGGCGAGCGCGACGGGTCGCCGTTCCCGTGTTACTTCGGCGTGGAGTCCGTGGAGAACGGCGACCCCGTCTACACGGCGGTGCCGTCGCTCACCGACCCGGACGCGCTGCTGTCGTTCCGCGACGCGCTGCTGGAGTACCTCGACACGTACGAGGAGAAGGACGGCGACGTGTCGTTCGTGACGTTCTGGAGGCCGCCGGAGGGATCGTTCTCGGAGGGGGACTACCACGAGGCGCTGTGGCACGTCCTGAACTTCCTGCACGTCCACGACCCCGAGCCGTGGCCGGAGGACATCCCGACGGACACCGACGACCCGCGCTGGGAGTTCTGCTTCGGCGGCGAACCGCTGTTCCCGACGTGTCGCGCGCCGTTCTACGACGAACACGACCGAATGTCCCGGTACTGTCCGGTCGGGCTGGAGATTACGTTCCAGCCGCGCTCGCTGTTCGAGGGCATCACCGCAGACACGGAGGCCGGCCAGCACGCCCGGGAGGTCATCCAGGACCGGGTCGAGGACTACGACGGCGTCTGTCCGCACGCCGACCTCGGGGACTGGGGCGTCGAGGGCGACCGCGAGTGGGTGCAGTACCTCTTCCGCGAGGACGAGGACCAGGCACCCGACGAGTGCCCGGTGACGTTCACGCGCGACCACCCGAAGGCGACGGCGGGCGTGGACGCGCTCGTCGCCGAGCAGGCCTCCGAGGAGCGCGCCAGTGACTGACGCGGCGCTCGTCCTCGTCGACTTCCAGGTCGGGTTCGGCGACCCGTCGTGGGGCGACCGGAACAACCCCGAGGCCGAAGCCCGCGCCCGCGACCTGCTGGCGTCGTGGCGGGAGCGCGGCGCGCCCGTCGCGCACGTCCGCCACGACTCGACGGAGCCGGAGTCGCCACTGCGCAGCGGCGAACCCGGGTTCGCGTTCGTCGAGGGGCTGGAACCGGACGCGGACGCGCCGAGCGAGCGCGAGTTCGTGAAGTCGGTCAACGGCGCGTTCGTCGACACCGGTCTGGCGTCGTGGCTCCGGGACCGGGACGCGACCGAGGTGGTGGTCTGCGGGCTGACGACCGACCACTGCGTGTCGACGACGGTCCGGATGGCCGAGAACAGGGGGTTCGACGTGACGCTCGTGCGGGACGCGACGGCCACCCACGACCGGGCGTTCGACGGCGAGGTGCTGCCCGCCGGCGAGGTCCATCGGACGGCGCTGGCACACCTCGACGGCGAGTTCGCCACCGTCGCGACGACGGCCGACGTTCGCCGGTAGTCGGGCTGGTGTGTCGCGCGGTCGAAGAAGAGAAGGGCGGGCTCGGGGCCGAGGTTACTGCGTCCTGTCCACCGACTAGCGCCGGTTTGCGTGTCGTTACTGGTTGCTCTCTGCGTCGTCGTCTTCGCTCGAAGCGGGCTGCAGGAGGTGGGGGCCCCGACGGTACTTCGGCGTACTGGCGAACTCTTCCATCCGCCGCTGTTCCGACTCGGTGATTCGGTGTGACATCAGCGCCTACTATACACAGGCAGGGTATAGTAATAATTCAGGTAATTCGCCGGTGGTAACGTTATGAAGCCGCTTCGCGGGTAGTCTGCGTCTCAACCGGGGCGTCGGAGACCGGGCTCGATAGTGGCGGCGGCACGCTAGCGCGGGCCGCGGTAAGCTGGCGTTACGCGCTCCTGGGAGCCGTGCTGCCTGCGCAGGCGACTCCTGACGCCCGTACGCTCCGAAAGAAGGTCGGCGGGCCCTCGACGGCGTCAGTCGCCGTGTTCGTCTGCGAGCGTCGGGCGGGTGCGGCGTTCGGCGAACAGTGCCATCACGAGTGCGACCGCGGCGAGCGTCGACATCGCTGCGAGCTTGAGGCGCATTGCAGTCACCACCAGACGGGCGCGGGGCTTCGTTATACCGCGACTTCCGGCGGCGCTCCGCGCCAGTCGGCTCCATAACAATCGCCGGCGCGCACCCAAATGGTAGCGTGCCACACGATTACTGGGGCCGGGCGGCGTCCCCGTTCCTCGCAGTGCTGGCCGCCACGAAGCTCGCCGACGCAGCCACCACGTACGCCGGCCTCGAAGTGGTGGCTGGCGTCCGGGAGGCCAACCCCTTCGTCGCCGCGCTCGTCAGCACGCACGGCACGCTCCCGGCGCTCGTCGCAGTCACGGTTGCGGTCGTCTGCGTCATCGGCGTCGTCACGGAGTCCGCGGTGCTGGTCGTCGGGCGGTTCGACGACGCCACACGGGAGTCGCGGCTGGCGCTCCGGCTGGTCGGATACGGACTGCCGTCGCTGTTCCACGTCGCCGTCGCAGCCCAGAACACCGCTGTCCTCGCGGGGTCGTGACAGCTACCCACTAACAATGACGTGGGGACACGAACGAACGAGTGGGGAGCATCCCCGTTCCGTTCTCCCCCGGAACACTCCCCATCCGCCCCCGACCGGACCCACCGCTCTCTCCCATCCCCGTTCTTTTCCGCTACTTGGAGAGGTCCTTCGTCTTGATCGTCTCCCAGGCCTCCGTCCCCTCGGCCGTGATGCCGTACACTCGTCCCTTCCGCCGGTCCTCGGGGACCAGCAACTCGACGAGGTCGCGGTCCCGCAGCGAACTCAGCGCCCGGGAGACGTGTGTCACCGAGAGGTCGACGTCGCTCGCAATCTGTGTCGGTGTCGCCGGCCCCTCTGCGAGCCGCCCGAGCACCATCGTTCGGTGGTCGGAGCTGATGACGTACCCGACCACGTCCCAGTCTGGACTCATTCGTTCCTCCGTTGTGTTGTGGTGTTCACGATGGACCTCCGTACAGGTAGTGTGCGGTGGCGACCGCGGCGAACGCCACCATCAGCGCCGCGCCGAGCCACGCCAGCGACACCCAGGCGAACGCCGCCGGGAGCAGCGACACCGCCGCGTACGCGGCGAGGCCGACCACCGCGATGGCCGCGTACACGAACTGCCACGGCCGACCGGCCCCGCCGCTGTCGGGGAGGTAGGTGTCCAGCGTGCTGACGTTCGACGTCAACACGACCTCGCCCGAGTCCTGGTCGTACTCGACGATGCCGGACTCGCTGAGCTTCGGCACGTGTGTCTGGTACAGCGAGACGTACACGCGCTTGATCTGCTGGTCGGTGAGGTTCTCGACGTCGGTGTCGTTCTCCCACGCCGCGACGTCCCGGGAGAGGTCGTTCAACTCCACGGGCTCGTCGCAGTCCCGCAGGTACGAGATGACGAACCGCCGGCGTGCGTTGCTCAGGAGGTCGTAGACCTCGCCTTGAGTCAACGAGTCTTGGTCTTGCTTTGACATCGGTTGGGTCGGCGGGTCGGCGGACACTGAGGCGGCCGCTTGACTCCCGGGGGCCGGCCCGGCTCCACGCCGGCGGGCTGCCGGCGGCGCGGCGTCGCTGGCGGTCCTGGTCGCATCACTCTACAGTCACGCTCTTCGCGAGGTTGCGGGGTTTGTCGATCGAACGACCGAGCAGGTCGGCGACGTGGTACGAGACCAGCTGGAGCTGGACGTTCGCGAGCACGCCCGCGGCGGCCGGGTGGGTGTCCGGAATCGGCAGGAAGTCGTCGACGGTCGCGGCGACCTCCGGGGTCGCCTCGCTGCCGACGCCGACCACCGTCGCGCCCCGGGACTGGACTTCCTCGACGTTGTGCAGGGTCTTCTCGTCGTGGCGGCCCGTGAACACCGCGAACACGGGCGTGTCCGGCGTGACGAGCGCGAGCGGGCCGTGTTTGAGTTCGCCGGCCGCGAACCCCTCGGCGTGCTCGTAGGTGATCTCCTTGAACTTCAGCGCGCCCTCCAGCGCGACCGGGAAGCCGACGCCCCGCCCGATAAAGAAGTGGCCTTCGCGGTCCCGGAAGCGGTCGGCGAGTCCGGCGGGCCCGGACTGGTCGATGACCTGCTGCACGTCGCCCGGCAGCCGGTCGAGCGCCCGCAGCAGGCCGGCGCGGTCCTCGCCGGGCGACCCGGTGATGTCCTCGGTGAGCCGCTCGACGAGCAGCGACAGCACGGCGACCTGCGAGGAGAACGTCTTGGTCGCGGCCACGCCGATTTCTGGGCCGGCGCGGATGAACAGCGCGTCGTCGCACTCGCGGGCTGCCGTCGACCCGACGACGTTCGTGACGGCGAGTGTGCGAGCGCCAGCCGCGTCCGCTTGCCGCACGGACGCCAGCGTGTCCGCCGTCTCACCGCTCTGCGTGACGGCGACGACAAGCGTGTTCTCGTCGACGGGCGCGGGCGTCGTGGCGTACTCGCCCGCGCTGAACACCTGGGCCGGGACGCCGCGCTCGGCGAGCAGCTGGCGGGCGTACAGCGCCGCGTGATAGGAGGTCCCGCACGCGACGAACTGGACGTCGTCGACGCCCGCGAAGCTGCCGCTGGGGAAGTCCTCTAAGTGCACGTCGCCCTCGGCCGTCACCCGGCCGTTGACCGCGCGTTCGAGCGCCGACGGCTGCTCGTGAATCTCCTTGAGCATGTAGTGCTCGAAGCCGTCGCGTTCGGCGTCCTCGGCCTGCCAGTCGACGGACTCGACGGCGCGCTCGACCGGCCGGCCCTCGCGGTCGGTGACCTCGTGGCTGTCCGCTGTCGCCCGCACCACGTCGCCGTCTTCGAGGTAGACCACGTCGCGCGTGTGTTCGAGGAACGACGGCACGTCGCTGGCGAGGAACCGGCAGCCGTCCGCGACGCCGACCACGAGGGGCGACCCCTGGCGGACGGCGTAGACGGCGTCCTCGCCGCGGACCACCATCGCGATTGCGAAGCTCCCGTCGAGGCGGTCGGCGGCCGCGCGGAGCGCCGCGCTCGGGTCTGCTCCGCCGGCCAGCTCCTCGGCGACGAGGTGCGGGACGACCTCGGTGTCCGTCTCGCTCGTGAACGCGTGGCCGTCCGCGCCGAGTTCGTCCTTGAGCGCCTGATAGTTCTCGATGATGCCGTTGTGGACGACGGCAACCCGGTTCCCGCAGTCGGTGTGCGGGTGGGCGTTCGCGTCCGTGGGCGCGCCGTGCGTACTCCAGCGGGTGTGACCGACGCCAGCGACTCCGCTCGGCCCGACCGCGTCGACGGCGTCCGCGAGCTCGTCGATGCCCCCCTCGCGTTTGATGACGGTGACGCCGGTCCCGGTTCGGGTGGCGATGCCGGCCGAGTCGTACCCCCGGTACTCGAGGTTCCGGAGGCCGTCGAGGAGCGTGTCGACCACGTCGCGCTCGGCGATGCAGGCCGTTATTCCGCACATGCTGTGCCTCCCTGACGGTGGGCCGGCACGTGCAGCGGCGCGTCCGCTTCGGGGCTCGGTCCGGGAACGAGCGCGTCAGTCAACGGCCGAGGCGTCGTCGCACGCGGGTTCGGTGTGTTCCAGGTCATGGTAGGATGGGGTCGCGTTCGCCGTGTCAGACAACACTCTGGAATCACGGCTTCCGCGCATTGTTATTCGGAGATTGCGGGGAGTTGGCTGACAGCTACCGCCCTCGTTCGGCATCGTGAGCCCCCGACACCCCGGAAATCCCTCGTGTCAACCAACCGTTTGTGAGACACTACCCCGCGTAAACCGACGGATAACTAAGTAGGTAGTCTGACCTTTGTCTGACGAGATGTTGGGTGTGATGCGACTGACGCGGAACACAGGCCCCGCCTTCGCTCCGTCCACGCCGGCTGCGCTCTGCCCCGTTGCGGGCGCGCCGGTCGTGGAACGAGCGGCGATGCGGCTGGCGCGAGCCGGGGCCGACGAGGTGTTGGTAGTGTCCGGCGACACGCGAATCGAGTCGTGGGCGGACGGAGCGGACGCGCCGGTCGACGGCGTGACACGCGACCCGGAAGTGGTCCGAGAGTGCGCCGCCGGACACGACCGCGTGGTCGTCGTGGACGGCGCGACGCTCGTTCCGTCGGTCGCGCTCGCGACGGCAGCGGACGCCGTTCCGGCGGCCGATGGAGCAGCGACCGACGGCGGGAGCAAGACAGTCCCTGCGGCCTTCGCCGTGCCGGCGGCCGCCCTCGCGGATGCGGCGTCCGAGGACGCCCTCGACGACCTCGGTCGGAGCGCACCGACATCCGCTCGCGTCGCACCCGCATCCGTCTCAGACGTGCGGCGTCCGTGGGAACTGCTAGCAGCGAACGAGTCGGTCCTCCGTGACGTCGACCGCGCCATCGAGGGCGAGGTCCACCCGGACGCCGAGTGCCGGGGCGCGGTCGTCGTCGAGGACGGCGCTGAAATCGACGCCGGCGTCGTGGTCGAGGGACCCGCATTCGTCTCGTCAGGGACGACAATCGGGCCAAACGCTTATGTCAGGGGACGCACGTTCTTCGACACGAACGTTCACGTGGGACATAGTGTCGAAATAAAGAACAGTGTCGTGCTGCGGGACGCCGACGTCCCCCACCTCTCGTACGTCGGAGACAGCGTCGTCGGGCCGGACGCCAACTTCGGAGCCGGAACCATCGTGGCGAACGTTCGCCACGACGACGCCGACGTGCAGGTCGCCTACGACGGTGACAGAGTGTCGACGGGTCGACGGAAGTTCGGTGCCGTCGTCGGCGAGGGCGCGAAGCTCGGCATCGGCACACACCTCAACGCGGGGGTGACAGTCGGGCCGGACGCCACCACCCACCCCGGCGAAGTACTCACCAGAGACAGACGCGCCGAGGGGGGCTGACCGATGGCCACCCACCAGGAACGGAAGCACAGTGCGACGACAGTCACGGACGACACCAACTCAACCATGCTCGAGGGAACTCACGAAACGGTCGATTCGGGGAGTCAGGCGGAACCAGCGACGCAGTCACCGGACTCGCCTGACACTCCGAACGTCGACGACAGTCACGAGGAGGAGGAGGAAGCCGAACAGACCACCGAACTGCCGCTCGACGTGACGTTCGAGGTGCTGAAGAACAAGCGTCGGCGGCTCGTACTCGAGTACCTTCGAGACACCGAGGAGACCGTGACCATCGGCGAACTCGCCGAACACATCGCGGCCATCGAGAACGACACCACGGTGAAGCAGCTGAACGCCCAGCAGCGCAAGCGCGTCTACATCGGACTCTACCAGTGCCACCTCCCGAAGATGGACGACGCGGGCGTCGTGGCGTTCGACCAGAACCGCGGTCGCATCGAGCCCGGCGACAACGTCGACGGCCTCTACGACTACCTGGACGTCGGCGAGGAGATGGAGTCGGAGTCGATGAACCGGGTCTACCTCGGGAGTTCCCTCGGTTTCGGCGTTCTGTTCCTCGGCGCGCAGGCGGCCGGCGCGGCGACGCTCGCGACCGCACTCGTGGTCGTCTTCCTCGCGTTCGCCCTCTGTCTCTCCGGCTGGCAGCGGCTCTTCGAGGAGGACTAGTACCGGAGCGGGCCTGCTCCCGGTTCGCCCGCCACCACTGACGCCGCGCCGCGGCCGTTCTCTCTGGTCACGCCGGCGATGCAGTTGCCCGTGAGCCGGCAGTCCGGCCCGACGACGACTCCGCGGAGCGTCACCTCCGGCGCGACGCTCGCACCCGCCAGCAGCACCGAGCGCTCCACCGACGCGCCGCCCGAGACCGCGGCGTCAGGGCCGACGACGGCCGGCCCGGTCACGGTGGCGTTGGCTCCGATTGTCGCACCCTGCCGGACGACGACCGGCCCCTCGATGGTGGCGTCCGGGTGGACGACCGCGCCGGCAGCGACACCTGTGCAGCCCTCGTCACCGAGCACGAGCTCCGTCGCGGACAGCAGGTCGCCGGGTCGAGCGACGTCGAGCCACCGGTCGACCTCGACGGCCGCCACGTCCTCGCGGTCGATGACTCTCGTGAGCACGTCGGTGAGTTCGCGTTCGCCGCGCTCGCTCTCCGGGACGTCGAGGTCGTCGACGGTCGACGCCGGGAAGACGTACGCGCCGGCGTTCGCGAGCGTCGACGGCGGGTCGTCCGGCTTCTCCACGACCCGCGTCACGCGCCCGTCCTCGGTCGACAGCACGCCGTACTCGGAGGGGTCAGCGACCTGGTGGGCCGCGACGGCGGCGTCCTCCTCGAAGAGGGCGGCGACGCTCTCCCGGTCGAAGAGGTTGTCCCCGTTCAGGACGGCGAACCGGCCGTCGAGGAACTCGCGGGCGGCGCGCACGGCGTCCGCGGTCCCCTCCGCCGACGCCTGCGTGGCGTAGCGGACGGGGACGCCCCGGTACTCGCGGCCGAAGTGCGCGCGGACGTGGCTCGCCCGGTAGCCGACGACGAACAGCAGTTCGTCTGTGCCGGCGGCGACGGCGGCGTCGGCCGCGTGCGCGGCCAGCGGTCGGTCGCCGACCGGCAGCATCGGTTTCGGTGTGACGTCCGAGAGCGGACGCATCCGCGTCCCGCACCCCGCAGCGAGGATGACTGTCTGCATGACGACGGACGCGACGCCCGGAACGCTCCTCGTTATTCGCGCGCTATCGCTTCACGCCGGCGTCGAGGTCGTCGATGGCGGCCTCGACGAGTTCGCTGGCGGTGTCGAACAGCGACGTCATCCGCGCGTCGTCGTCGGCCTGGGCCGTGATGCGGACGAGCGGCTGGGTGCCGCTGGCGCGCACCAGGAACCAGCCGTCGTCGTGGTCGACGCGCACGCCGTCGACGTTCGTGACGTTCTCGTAGCGGTCGGCGATGCGGCTGCGCACGCGCTCGACGACGGCGTCGTTGTCGGCTGCGGGGACGTTCTCGCGGCGGATGGGGACGGACGGGACGCCCGCGACCAGGTCGGACAGCGGGCCGCGGTCGGCGACCAGCGCGGCGAGCTTGGCGGCGGCGAGCGTGCCGTCGGGGCACAGCGAGAGCGCCGGCCAGATCCAGGCACCGCTGGGTTCGCCGCCGAACGCGACGCCGTCGTCGCTGGCGCGGTCCGCGACGAAGCCGTCCCCGACGCGGGTGAACGTCACCGTCGCGCCGACGCCGGCGAGCGCCTCTCTGACGGCCATGCTGGTGTCGATCGGGACGGCGACCTGCTCGCCGGGGCTGGCCTCCCGGCGCGCGAACAGCGCGAGCAGGACGTCCCCGGAGACGAACGCGCCGTCGCCCGTGACCGCGAGCATCCGGTCGGCGTCGCCGTCGTGGGCGACCCCGAAGTCCGCGTCGCCGTCCGCGACGACCTCGCAGAGCGCCTCGCAGTGGTCGGCGGTCGGTTCGCTGGGCCGCGCCGGGAAGGAGCCGTCGGGCCTGGCGTGCAGCGCCGTCACCTCGCAGCCGAGCCGCCGGAGTGCGTCCGTCGTCAGCCGGCCGCTGCCGTGCCCGACGTCCACGACCACCTCCGGGCGGCCGTCCACGTCGACCGCGTCGACGACGGCATCGACGTGTCGGCGGCGGGCGTCGGGTTCGGTCCACCGGTCGCCGACGTCCCGCCACCCAACGGACTCGTAGTCGTCGCGCTCGACGCGCTCGACGACCGCGGTCTGGTCGCCGCTCGTGAACGCCGCCCCGTCGGCGTCCCAGAGCTTGATGCCGTTGTCCTCGGGCGGGTTGTGGGAGGCAGTGACGGCGACGCCGGCGTCGGCGTCGAGCCAGCCGACCGCCCTCGCGACTGTCGGCGTCGGTACCTCGCCGAGGTCCGCCACGTCCGCGCCGCACTCCCGGAGTCCCGCAGCGAGTGCGTCCACGAGGGGCGCGCCGGTCTCTCTCGGGTCCCGGCCGACGACGACCCGGGACCGGCCCGTGGAGGCGAGCGCGCGCCCGACGTCGACCGCGAGCGCCGCCGTCACGTCGGTGCCGAACTCGCCGCGGATACCGCTGGTTCCGAACATGCCCGAACTGCCACCGGGGACGGAGTTAGTTAGTCCCCGCGTAGGTCACTCTGCGGCCCGTTCCTCGTCGCGGAGGCGGTCTCTGACGCGTTCTCTGACTCGCCTGGCGGCCGCCGCCTCGTCGGCGTCCCCGCCGTCCGTCACGGCGGCGTCGAGCAGCGACGACCACTCGTCGGGTGCCAGCTCGACCGCGACCGTCCCGTCGTCGTTCGCCGACACGGACCCGGGGTCGGCGGTCCCCCCGCCGGTCTCCGTGCCGGTGTCTGCGGTCGCCGCCGACTCGGGGCGCTCGGGCTTCGAGGCCACCGGCTCCGGGTCGTTCGGCAGCACGGTGCCGCCGAGGTGGTCGTTCGCTCGCATGTCCATCCACATCGCCGCGACGAACGCCAGCGCGCCGACCAGCAGGACGGAGACGGCGGCACCGAACCTCGCCAGCGGGGACGCGACGCTGCCGACGCCGGGCAGCGCCCACGCCAGCCCCGCCAGCCCCACGGCGGAGGCGGCAGCACCGGCGGCGTACGCGCCGACGAGCGGGTGGAAGTCGAAGACGAGGTACTTCGTCTTCAGCCGCCAGAGGAAGTTCCGCGCGAGCATCCCCGACACCTTCGGGACGTACGTGTGGTACCTGATGTGGCTCTCCTCGTCGCCGTACACCGGCGGGTGGGGGACGTCGAGGACGCGCATCCCGGCGACGTTCAGCTTCACGAGGAGGTCGTTGCAGTAGCCGTAGAACTCGTACATGTCCTCGATGGGCACGGCGTCCAGGGCGTCGCCCGAGATGACGGTGTAGCCGCTCTGCGGGTCGCCCGTCTTCCAGTACCCGCTCGCGACCTTCGTGAGCGCACCCAGCATCGCGTTCCCGACGAACCGCAGCCTCGGCATGTCGCCCCGCGAGGTCCGGCCGAGGAAGCGGTTGGCCTTCACGTAGTCGGCGCGGTCGTCAACGACGGGGTCGAGGAGGTCGGCGAGCGCGTCCGGCTCCATCTGGCCGTCCGCGCCCATCACCGCCACGAGGTCGACGTCCTCCTCGCGGGCCCGGAGGTACCCCGTCTTGATAGCACCCCCGACGCCGCGGTTCTCGTCGTGCCTGATGGGGACCACGCGGTCCGGGAAGACGCCGGCGTCGTGGTGGTCGTTCTCGGCGCGCGCCGCCGCCCGAATCTCGCGCCACGTGCCGTCAGTAGAGCCGTCCTCGACGACGTACACGCGGTCCACGAACGCCGGGACGGACGCGATGGTGTCGCCGACGAACCCCGCCTCGTTGTACGCCGGGACGACGACCCCGACGGTGTGTGCTCGGTACATTCCGCGTTCGGCGCGAGGTAGGCCCGGCCAGCGTATTGTTATCGAGCGCTTGGCGGCCCGAGCCGGGGGTTCGGCGGCTGCTACTCGCGGTGACTGGCGAGCCCCCGAGACAGCCAAATCGGATTTCTCAGCGGTCAAGAGACCGTTTCCGGGATAGGCTCGGCGAAACGCACTCATAACAAAGCCGCGCTCGCCGGGAGTGGAACGGCATGCATCCCCGCGCTCGTTCAGTCCTCGTGGTCGCCGCCGTCGTGCTGGTACTCGCCGCGCCCGTGGCCGGGCTCGCTCCAGCGGCCGCCGCGGCCGGCGACGCCGCGGAGACACTCGGTCCCGGCGACGACGGTGCCACGAGTGGCGACGCGCCGATGGGCGTCGACGCCCAGGAGGACGACGACGGCGAGCGGAACGCGACCAGCGACGAGCCCGGACCGGACGTCGGCAGCGCGAACGTGACAGTGTTGCAGACGCCCGAGGTGGTCGGACAGCCGCTGGTCGTGGAGGCGACGACGACCAACGAGGGGACGGAGGCCGGGCGGAAGGTCGTGCAGTTCGAGGTCGAGCACGAGATCGTCGACCGGGCGGTGTTCGTGCTCCAGCCGAACGAGACGAAGACGGTGACGTTCAGGCACGTCTTCGAGACGCCCGGGAACAAGACCTTCGAGGTCGACTCGGGCGTCAACCGCTTCGTGACCGTCGAGGAGCGTCGGCCGGAGCTCTCCGTGTCCAGCGTCAGGGTCGAGCCGGCGTCCGTCGAGGCCGGCGGGGACGTGACCGTCACGGCGCTCGTGCGCAACACCGGGTACGCGAACGGCAGCCTCCCGGTCGCGCTGGAGCTGTTCGGAGAGGTGGCGGGCGTGAAGAACGTGACGCTGGCGACCGGCGAGTCCGCCGAGGTGACGTTCACGCGGAGCGTCCACACGCCCGGCAGCTACGAGGCGACGGTCGCGAACGCGTCAGCCGAGTTCCGGGTGACGGGCGCGGAGTCGACCGCGTCGGCGAGGACGACCGACTCGGTGCTGGAGTCGGCCTCCGAGACGCCGGGATTCGGACCGGTCGTGGCGCTCGCCGCGATGCTGGCCGCGGCCCTCCTCATCGTCGGCCGGCGAGCGTAGGACTGCCCGCCGGGGCCGCCACCGGTCAGCAGCCGACGGTGGTGTTCGCGACCGTGTTGTTGGCGGCACCGCGGCGCTGGACGACCGGAACGTCGACCGCGTCACAGACTCGGTTCTCCACGACGCTGCTGTTCGTGACGCCGCGGAGGTCGACGCCGTCGTCGCCGCTGTCCGCGAGGACGTTCCCCGCGATGGTGGCGTTGTGCGCGTTCCGCAGGAACAGCGCGTCGTCGCCGCTGTCGGTGACGTGGTTGTCGACGAGCGCGGCGAGCGCGCCGTTCTGGACGTCGACGCCGTCGTCGGTCGCGTTCGCGAGCGTGTTGTTCGCGACCCGGTTTCGGTCGCCGACGACGTAGACGCCGTCGTCGCCGGTGCCGTCGATGGTGTTCCACGCGAACACGGTGCCGTCGGCGTTCGCGAGGTGGACGCCGTCGTCGCCGACGGCCGTCACCGAGTTGTTCGCGACGCGGACGCCCTCGGTGTGTCCGAGCCCGATGCCGTCCTCGGTGTCGGTCACGTCGTTCCCGGTGATTTCGGCGTCCACCGCGTCGACGACGAGCACGCCGTAGTCGTTGCCGCCGGCGACCGTGTTGTTCGTCACCTCGTGGCCGACGCGATTCGGCTGGAACGCCGTCGCGTGGAACACCTGGCTGCCGTCGGGTGCGCGCGGCGGTTCGACGTACCTGGGCGACAGGTCGCCGCCGACGAAGATGGCGCGCCCGCCGACGTAGGTCACCTCGTTGCTCTCGACGTCGACGCCGCCGGCCTCCTCGACGGCGATACCGGTTGTCGCGTTCGCGACGGTGTTCCGAGTGACGGCCGCGTCGTACGCAGTCGTCACGCGGACGCCAGTGCTGGCGTTCGCGACAGTGGTCGCGACGACCGTCGACGCATCGCTGTGGACGGCGACGCCCGTGCCGTTCGGGGCGTCGACGCTGCTCCGAGAGAGGACGCTGTCGCCGTCGCCAGCGAGCCGGACGCCCGTCGACGCGTTCGTGACCGTGGCGGAGTCGACGGTGACGTCCGCCGTGGCGTCGGTGAGGCCGACACCCGTAGTGCTGTTCCGGACCGTCACGTCGAGGACCCCGCCACCGGAGACGTTCCGGTAGGCCACGCCGGTCGCCCAGCCGTCGAGGACGAGCCCGTCGACGCTCACGCGGCTGGCGTCACGCACGAGGACGCCCGGTCCGGTGCCGTTCGCGGTGGCGACGCGGTGGCCGTTCCCGGCGAGGACGACGTCGTCCGCGGTGACGACGATGCAGCCGTCGGTGGGCGCGTCCGTGACGTTCGCGGTGATCTCGTAGACGCCGGGTGAGTCGATGGTCCCGCAGGCCGAGACCTGAGTCGCCGTGGTGGTGCTGGTGGCGGTCGCGACCGGGATGCCGGCGGTTGCGACGAGCGCTGCGACGACCAGCGCCGTCACACCGCGGCCCCCGGAGGTGTGTACGTCGAGCATACGACACCGGTCAGATGTAGTAAGCACACATTGTAAGCCGGAGCTTTCGCCGTCTGACGGCCTCTGCTTTCCGAACTGTCGAAGGTAGTGCTTACGCGGCCCAGTGACGCCGGCGTGTCACGCCGCGCTGCAGGCGCGCAGCGACGGCAGCGCGGGCGCACGGATTCGGGACCGCTGGCGGACGGTCGACGCGATACCCGCTCCATAACAAACCACCCGGTCGGCGTGCACTCCGACGTTCAGATGCTTCGGTACGCGACCGAGCCGACGATGGGGGAACCGCGATGAGGCGTGCGACGGCGACCGAGAACGCGCACGGCCCGGCGCGGGGCTTCCTCCGCGAGTTCGGCGACCTCGGCGCGGTGCTAGCGTACGCCCTGACTGGCGGCTTCCTCGTGCTGTCCGGGGTCGTCGAGGGGCCGATGCGAGTGCTGGTCGCAGGTCCGTTGTTGTTCTTCCTGCCCGGCTACGCGGTCGTCGCCGCGCTGTTCCCCGCCGAGCCGCCGGACGGCGGCGGGGACGGGACGGTGCTGTCCGCGGCGGTGCTGCGGCGGCCGGGCGTTGAGTGGGTCGAGCGCGTCGCGCTCTCGCTGGCCGTCTCCGTCGTCGTCCTGGTGTTGCTCGCGCTCGCGCTCTCGCTGGCCGGGTCGTCGTTCGCCACCGCGCCGCTGGTGACAGTCGTCGTCGCGCTGACGGCCGTCGCCGCGCTGGCCGCCGGCGGCCTGCGAGCCCGGCTGGCCCCCGGCGACCGCGCGACCGCGCCGGTCGACCGCTGGCACGACGAAGCCCGGGCGGCGACTGTCGACGCGGGCTCCGGCGTGGACGCGGCGCTGAACGTCGCGCTCGCCGTCGCGGTGGTCGCCGCGGTGGCCGCGCTCGCGGTCGGGCTGGCCGCCCCGCAGTCCGGAGAGGCCTACACCGAGGCCGCGCTGCTCACGGAGTCGGACGGCAAGCTGGTCGCGGGCGACTACCCGACGGACCTGACCGCGGGCGAGCCCGCGTCGTTCACGCTCGTCGTCGAGAACCACGAGGGGGCGGCCACCGACTACACGACGGTGGTGGTCCTCCAGCGCGTGCAGACGGACGGCGAGTCTGTGAGCGTCCTCGAACAGCAGGAGCTCGGCCGCGAGTCGCTGTCGCTCGGAGACGGCGAGCGCGCCCAGCAGGCCGTCTCCGTGACGCCGGACCTGCTCGGGGAGGACCTCCGGCTGCGCGTGCTCGTCTACGCAGGCGACCCGCCGGCGGAGCCCACCGGGGCGTCCGCGACCGAGCACCTCACGCTCTGGGTCGACGTCTCGCCCGCCGACGGGGCCTGAGATGTGGCCGTGGGAACACGTCGCCGTGGGCTACCTCGCGTACTCGGCGTGCAGCCGTCTGGTCTGGGGTGAGCCGCCGTCGACCCGGGGCGCGCTCGTCGTGGGCGTCGCGGCGGTCGCGCCCGACCTCGTCGACAAGCCGCTGGCGTGGATCCTCGACGTGCTGCCGGCCGGGAAGTCCCTGGCGCACTCGCTGTTCGCGCTGCTCCCGCTGGCCGCCGTCGCCACGGCACTGGGCGTCCGCCGCGGGTCACTGCGCGGTACCGCCGCGTTCGTCGTCGGCTGGGCCGGCCACCTCGCTGGCGACGTCCTCTACCCGCTCGCGGTCCGCGGTGACCTCCGAGCCGGGTTCCTGTTCTGGCCGCTCGTCCCCGTCGGCGGCGGCGCGGACGGCGCGCTGCCGCACGTCCGCGAACTCCTGGGCTCGTTCGCCGCCTTCCTCTCGACGCCCCGTGGTGCGGTCTATCTGGCGGCCGAACTGGGGCTGCTGGCGGTCGCACTCGCCGTCTGGGTCGCGGACGGCACCCCCGTGTTGGGCGCGCTGCGGCGGCGTCTCCGCCGGCCGACCGCCAACTCGTGAGCCCCGTCCGGCCGCCGGATAGCGGCTCTATAACAATGCCTCGACGCCGGGTGCATCCGACGATGACACTGCGAACTGCTGTCGCCGGTGGCGGTACGGTCTCGGGGAAACACCTCGCTGCGCTCGACGACAACCCCCGGACTGACCTTGTCGCCATCTGCGACCTCGACGAGGAGACGGCCGACGACATCGCGGCCGACTGGGACGTCGACGCCTACTACGACACCGAGACGCTGCTCGACGAGGCCGACCTCGACTGGCTGCACGTCTGCACGCCCGTCCAGAGCCACCTCGCAATCGCGAAACTCGCCATCGAGGCGGGCGTCCCGGTCCAGATAGAGAAGCCGATTACGGAGACCGTCGCGGAGTTCGAGGAGCTGGCCGCCCACAGCGAGCGCCACGGCGTCCCCGTCACGGAGGTCCACAACCACAACTTCGTGCCGGTGATGCGGGCGGCGATGGCGCAGAAACGCGCCGGCGAACTCGGCGAGGTTCGGGGCGTCGACGTGGTGTACACGGCGTCCAGCCGGCCGGACGACCCGAACCGCGGTCCGTGGAACTTCGAGCTGGCGGGCGGCGAGTTCGAGGAGGGGCTCCCGCACCCGTTCTACCTCGCGCTGCGGGCGGCGGGCTACCCGCGCGGCGAGGGCGACATCCAGGCGATGACCGCCCTCCAGGACGACTACGAGCGGGACTTCTCGTACGACGCCACCCAGCTCCAGTTCGTGACCGACGAGGACGTGCTGTGTTCGGTGCAGGTCCTCGGAGACACGCAGCCGGTGCGCATGGTGCTGATTCACGGCTCGGAGAAGTCCCTGACCGTGGACCTCATCTCCCAGACCCTCATCGAGCACGACCGGGACTACAAGGCGTCGGCGGCGGCCCGCGCCCTGAACAACGTCGACCAGGCCGTCGACCGGGTGGCCGGCACGGTCCAGAACGCCCGCGCCGTGTTGCGCCGCAAGCGCGACGACACCTGGGAGTCCAAGCGCCTCCTGAACCCCCACTACTACCAGACCGACACGGAGGCCCGCGCCCTGCTGGGCGACGGCGAGATGCCGGTGCCCCTAGAGGAGTCCCGCTGGATGGTCCAGTTGATGGCCGCGGTGCGCTCCGCGGCCGACCGGGACGCGGGCGCGGTCGAGGAGAACGTCGGCGCGGCCGCCGACGACGACTGACCGATGGCGCTCGGGTCGGTCCAGCGGACGGTCGATGCGCTGGTCACCGGGGCTGGTCGCCGGCTCGCAGCGACCACGCCGGCGGCCGAACGCTGGCTGCTGGTCGCCCGCGACCGCTACGCTCGCGCCTACGTCGCCGCCACGCGCCTGCGGAACCGGCTGCGGTACGACGCGCCGCCCGACCCGTACCGCCTTGTTCACGTTGACCCCGCCGACGTGCAGGGGATGGTGGGTCGGGACCGGCCGATGTACCGGGCCGCGGGCGTGGTCGAGGACGGTGACTGGGACCGCGTCGACGAGCGGTTCGACGACACCGACGTCTACCGAGCCTACCGGGCGCACTTCGAGGACGGCGTCCCGTGGCGGGACACGGCCTTCTACGACCGGATTCTGGACGAACTCGACTCGGGGCGCGTCCGGTGGGGCTGTTCCACTCGCGCGGAGTTCGACGCGCGCTGCGAGCGCCTCGACGACCTCTACGAGGCCATCGCCAGCGACGGCTTCCGCTCGCAGGCGGCGCTCGCTGGCGACGGCGGCGGCACACTCGGCGAGCCGTCGCGGCTGCCGACGGAGCGCCGCAAACGCGAGGTCGCCGTCCACGTCGGCCGGGACGGCGCGGTGCTGTTCGCGGACGGCCGGAACCGGCTCTCGATCGCGAAGCTGCTGGGTCTGGACTCGG
The DNA here is from genome assembly GCF_900110535.1 of Halobacterium jilantaiense. NCBI lineage: Archaea > Methanobacteriati > Methanobacteriota > Halobacteria > Halobacteriales > Halobacteriaceae > Halobacterium > Halobacterium jilantaiense. Next base: position 245,005 of record NZ_FOJA01000001.1, on the reverse strand, counting down.
TTCCGGTCCGGGTGTTGCGACGGCACGCCGACTGGCAGGCCACCCGGGACGCGGTCGCCCGGGGGGAGGCCGTCGACGCCGACTCGGACCACCCGGACCTGCCGGACGGAGCCGGGGACGGGTCCGGCACAGGCGGCGGGTAACGAAGCCCCATCGCCGAGTCTGGCCCGACGATGAGCGACACCGACAGCGACCGAGCAGCGCCGTCCGGGCAGCCCGACCGCGCGTTCGTCCTCGGGCTCGACGGCGTCCCCTGGGGACTCCTGCGAGACTGGGTCGAGGACGGCCACCTCCCGAACTTCGCGCGGCTGTTCGACGAGGGTGCCAGCGGCGTCCTCGAGAGCACGACGCCCGCGCACACCGCCCTCGCGTGGCCCTCCATCGCGACGGGGACGTGGCCGGACCAGCACGGCGTCTACGGCTTCCAGCGCCTCGGGCCCGACTACACGCACCGCATGAACACGAGCGGGGACGTCTCCCGGCCGGCGCTCTGGGAGCTGGTCTCGCCGTCCGTCACCGCGAACGTCCCGATGACGTACCCCGCGACAGCGGTCGACGGCGAACTCGTCGCGGGGATGATGACGCCGCGCCGCGACGAGGGGTTCACCCACCCGTCCTCGCTGGGCGAGACGGTCGACGACGAGCTTCCGGACTACGAAATCGGCCTGGACTGGGGCGAGTACGCCGACCGCGAGGGCGCGTTCCAGGACGACCTCGACGACCTCCTGGCGGCGCGGAACGCGCTCCGGGAGAAACTCGAAGCCCGGTCGGACTGGTCGCTGTTCTTCTTCGTGTACACGGCACCCGACCGCCTCCAGCACCTCGTCTGGAACGAGGCGGTGTTGCTGGCGTGGTACGAGCGCTTCGACGACATCGTCGGGGAGGTGATGGACTACGCCGAGGAGCGGAACGCGATGCTGACGGTCGTCTCGGACCACGGCTTCGGGCCGAACGAGACGGTCGTCTCCGCGGCGACCGTGCTGGAGCGGGCGGGCTACCTCTCCCGGCGCGAGCAGTCCGGAATGCGCGGCGTGCTCGCGAACCTCGGCATCGACAAGGACAGCGTCCTCTCGAAACTGAACCGGGTCGGCATCAGCGAGCAGGCCATCGTGGACTACGTCCCACAGGGGTTCGTGGACGTGGCGGCGATGCAGGTGCCGGGCGAACACAGCCTCTACGACGTCGACCACGCGAACACGACGGCGTTCGTCCACGGCGCGGGCAACGTCTACGTGAACGACACCGGGCGCTTCGAGGACGGCGTCGTCGCCCCGGCCGAGCGCGCGACCGTGAAAGCCGAGCTCGTCGACCTCTTCGAGGGGGTCACGGGCCCGGAGACTGGCGACCGCGTCTTCGACGTGGCCGACGGTGACGACGTCTTCCCGCGGGACGAGGACGCGCCCGACCTCGTGCTGTCGGGCCGCGACGGCTACGAGGTGTTGACGATGCTGACCGACGAGACCTTCCACGAGGCCGAGACGAAGGCCGCCGGCCACCGGCCCGAGGGCGTGTTCTTCGCCTGGGGGCCGGGCGTCCAGTCCGGCGCGCGAACCGAGGACGCCACCGTCGTGGACGTGGCACCGACCGTCCTGCACGCCATCGGCGAACCGGTCCCCGACCACGTCGACGGCCGCGTGCTGTCCGAGGCGTTCGACCCGGACGCCGCGCCCGCCAGCCGGGACGTGGCGAGTGTCGACCTCGACTACGACGCGAGCGGCGGCGAGACGACGGACGGTGACGTGAGCGACGTGGAGGACCGCTTGCGCGGCCTCGGCTACATCGAGTAGGTCGCGCGGGCTGCGCGAGCGTACCGGAACGTGGACGCCCAGTCAGGAGACCACGGTTCGCAGGCCGGCGAGGAACGGCCCGGGGTCGTCGCGCTTGAGGTAGTCGAAGTGGGGTTCGGTGACCATCGACGCGGCGATGGTCCACGCCGTCCCGGAAAGCGACGGTCGGACGACGTTCGGCGAGTCGTCCGTGAGAACGCTCGCGAGGTGCCCGACCTCGCCGTGCAGGTAGTGCGTGCCGACGCCCATCTCGTAGTCGTCGACGACGTCGTCGGTGCGGCCGGCGGCGGCGAGCCAGTAGTACCACGGGAAGTCCGCGCCCGCGTGAACGGTCGACGGCAGCGACTGCCACATCCGGGGGTTGATTTCGGTGAGGACGTAGTCGCCGGTGCCGGCCTCCTGCATGTACTCGATGCAGGCGAGCCCGTGGAACTCCAGTTCTTCGAGGAGGTCGACGGCCACCGATTCGAGGTCGGGGTCGTACATCGAGCGCCGGTAGACGCCGCCGCCGCCCGTGTAGGAGTTCCCGCGGAGCTGGTGGTGCTGGAAGGACGAGACGACCTCGCCGTCCTCGCAGAGCGCCGCCACCATGTACTCGCCGTCGCGCTCCACGAACGACTGCACGATGGGGTCGTGATGCATCTCCGCGCGGACCGCGTCGGCGTCGATGCGCTCGCCGGCCTCGACGTGGTGGAGGGCTTTCACCACGTCCACGTCGCGCTCGCCGAAGTCGTCGACGTAGGCGTCGGTGAGGACGTTGTACCGCGACTTCACGATGCGGGCGTCGGCCCAGTCGTCCGCCTCGGAGAGCAGCCGGGTCTCGGGGACCGGGACGCCGGCCGCCTCTGCGGCGTCGGCGAGTGCGAGGCGGTCGTGGACGCTGGCGAGGGCGTCCGTCGGCGGCACCACGAGCGAGACGTGGGCCTCGAAGGCGTCGCGGTACTTCGAGAGGACGTAGCCGTCCTCGCAGCGGATGGGAATCACGGTCTGCACGTCCTCGCGAGCCGCGAGGTCCAGTAGCGCGTCGCGGTACGCGAGCAGGTCGGCCCGGGGGTCGGGCAGGGCCGCGAACTCGTCGCAGTACTTCGAGGCCGCGGCCGGCGGGTTCGACTTCTCGGACGCGACGACGGAGCCGACGCCGTGCTTCGCGAGCGACCGCACGCAGGTGTACGCCGAGGCGTCGTTGCCGGCCGGCACCAGCGCCCGGTTGCGGGGGCGTTCCATACCACGGCAGACGAACCGGGCGGCTATCAGTAGCCACAGCCAAACGCCGTGACTCGGCCTACTGCACGCGGGCAGCGGTCTCCGCGAGCCCGCGCAGGCCGTCGGCTAGCCGCACCGTCGACGCCCAGTCGAGGTCGCGGCGCGCCCGGGCGGCGTCGGCCTCGCTGCGCGCGATGTCGCCGTCCCGGGCCTCGGTGTGGACGACGTCGACGTCCGCGCCGGTGACCGACCGGACGAGTTCGGCGAGCTCCCGGATCTGGATGCTGTCGCCGGTGCCGACGTTGTACGCCCGGCCGACGTTCTCTGTAGTGGCGGCGGCGACGTTGGCCCGGACGACGTCCGAGACGTGGACGAAGTCCCGGGTCTGAGCACCGCTGCCGTGGACAGTCAGCGGCTGCCCGCAGCCCGCCTGTTCGAGGAACGTGGAGACGACGCCGCTGTAGTCGCCGGCCTGCTGACCGGGGCCGTAGACGTTGAAGTACCGGAGCGCGACGGTGTCGAGGCCGTAGAGGTCGTGGTAGCGCCGCGTGTAGTGGTCGATGGCGAGCTTGTCGACGCCGTACGGGGACAGCGGTCGCTTCGGGTCGTCCTCCGAGATGGGGGTGTCGACCGGGTCGCCGTAGACGGCGACGCTGGACGCGACCACGACGCGGGCGTCGGCCTCGCGGGCGGCTTCGAGGACGTGCAGCGTCCCGGTGACGTTCGCGGACTGGCTCGCTCGCGGGTCCTCGACGGAAGCCGGGACCGAGACGAGGCCGGCCTGGTGGAAGACCACGTCGACGCCGTCGACGGCCGCCCGGACGGTGTCGGCGTCCCGGACGTCGCCCTCGATTACGGCGGCTCCCTCGGGGATAGTCTCGCGCCGGCCGTTCGAGAAGTCGTCGAGGACGCGCACGTCGTTGTCGTCGACGAGCGCGTCGGCGAGGTGGCCGCCGACGAAGCCCGCGCCCCCGGTGACGAGGACCGTCTGGTTCCGGAGGTCGCCCGCGTCGACCCGCTGGTGTGGCGTGCCTGGCATGGCCGGTGCGACGGTCAGCGCGGGAATTGTTATGGCCCGGCTACGCCACGAACCGGCGGACCGCGTCCGGGTCGACCGCGCCGCTGGCGACCGCCAGCACGGCCCAGATGCCGGCACCCAGCCCGACGGTGGCGAGCAGGGTGACGACGCCGGAGACGTACGGGAGCGCGAGCACGACCGCGGACGCCATCCCGACGGAGACCAGACACGCCACGCCGACGCGGCGGCCGACGCGCCGGAGGTGGACGCCGAGTTCACTGTGGATGATGTAGACGTTCGCGAGCGTGTACGTCGTGTAGGTCGCGACGGTCGCGGCGGCGGCCCCGGTCGCGCCGTAGACGGGGATGAGCACGAGGTTCAACAGGAGGTTCGCGACTGCGGTCGCGGCCTTCACGACCGCGCGAGCGCGGGCCCGGCCGAGGTAGTCGAGGGCGTCGGTCGTGATCTTGTTGACGGCGTTCACGAGCACGAACCCGGCGAACACTTGAACCACGGGGACCGCGCCGATGTAGTCGGTGCCGAAGACGTACCGAACCATCGGCTCGGCGACGAGCACGAGGCCGACCGACGCCGGGATGTACGCCAGCAGGACGTACGAGAGGGACTGCTCGTAGAGGCGGGCGGCGCGCTCGCCGTTCTCCCGGTTGGCCTGCTCGCCGAGCGCCGGGGAGAGCGTGAAGCCGAAGGAGGCCGCGGGCATCGACGCGAAGTTCGACACCTGCTTGGCGACGGTGTAGAACCCCGCGCCCGACAGCCCCGTGATTGCGCCGACGAGCAGCGTGTCCACTTTCTTGTCGAGGACGTTCGCGCCCCGGGTCGCCGTCAGCGGGACGCTGTACTCCAGGAGCCGACGGGAGAGTCCCGCCACCGGCTCGGTGGCCGCCTCGTAGTCGGTGTAGAACTTCGTGTACGCGACGAAGCCGCCGACGCCGGCCGCGACGAGCAGGCCGGCGACGTAGCCGGCGAACGCGCCCAGCACGCCAAACCCGAGGGCGACGAACGCGACGACGAACACGAACTGTCCGGCCCGGGTGACGACGCGCAGAGTCGCGCTGTACTGGACGCGATTGAACCCCTGGAACAGCGCGCCGAAGTACGACGTGAACGCGCGGGCGGCGACCCAGGCGGCACCGAGGCCGACGAACGGCACGAGCGACGGCGTGCCGACGAGCCGCGCGACGGGGCCGCCGAACAGCAGCGTGGTGCCCGCGACGACGGCGACGAGCGCGGCGAGATAGCCGACTGACAGCCGGAGGACGTGGGGGACCTGTCCGGGGTCCCGTTCCGCGAACTCGGTGACGTAGCGCGCCGCGGACTTCGGGAGGCCGAGCGTCGCGAGGATGACCACGACGCCGAACGCGGACAGCGCGACGTTCAGTTCGCCGTACTCGTCGGGCGTCATGAACACCCGCGTGAGCACGAGCACCAGCCCGCCCTGCGCGAGCATCCCGATCAGGTTCCCGCCGAAGACGGCCTTCGTGCCGCTGGCGAGGCGGTCTGCGAGCGTCATTCGGCGTCGACCCGGTAGAGCGTGAAGCCGCCGTTCGCGCGCACCCGGTTCACGCCGGGCGTGGCGTCGAGCGCCGCGAACCCGGACTGGGGGTACCTGAAGCTCCGCCACATCACGACCTCGCGGAGGTACGCGCCCCGGGTGACGGTGAGGTAGCGGTCGGCCTCGTACGCCGACGTGTAGTTCCCGGCCGCGAACACCCCCTCGGGGATGCCGGTGCGGTCACCCGGGAATTCGAGCTGTTCGTCCGTGTACTCGGTGCCGTAGTGGTAGTCGACGAACCGCCGCGGCCCGCCGCGGACGCCCGCGAACGGGACGTTCTCCTCACGGGCGTCGAACGTGTTGCTGTAGCCGTTGAACTCGGTGTCCGCCACCTGGCTGTTCGCCTGATACATGTACGGCGACGGGTGGACGGCGAGCACGCCCACGGGCACCAGACCGACCAGCAGGACGACGGCGACGACGGTGCCGACCCGCCGCCCGGACTGGGCGTCGAGTCCGTCCGCGAGCCGGGCGGCCGCGGCGGCCCCGAGGACGGTCACGGGCACCATCAGGAAGCCCAGATACCGGAAGTACTGGTCGCCGATGTCGGCCGCGAACATCACGAGGAACGCGCCCGCCAGCGGGACCATGCCGGCGACGACGTAGCCGGCGAGCGTGTCGTCGTCGCTGCGCAGCCGCCGGTACGCGACGAACGCGACCAGCCCTGCGGCGAGCGCGGACAGCACCGTCGCCGGCAGGAACAGCTTCACGAACAGCTCGCCGATGCTGCCGCCGACCTCGGTGAGCGACGTGGAGCGCTGGGAGACGACCTCGCCGGCGGTGGCACCGCTCGCCAGCAGGCTGCCGAACGTCGCCTCCGTCGCGCCGCCGACGCGCTCGAAGCGCGGTGCCCACGCGGCGAGCGCGACGACGAGCACGCCGGTCTGCGCGTAGATGCCGCGGTGGCGGGTGGCCGGGCCGTCCGTCCACCGCCGGAGGACCGCGCGGAGCGCGGCGACGGCGACGAACACGAGCGCGAGGTTCACCGCCTGCTGGGGGTGGACGAGCACGACGGCGACCCCCGCGGCAGCGAGCAGCACGCCGAGCCCGGAGACGCCGTCGAACCGCGACCGCGACCCGGAGGGCGCGGGGCTGGCGGTGGTGCTGGTGGCGCTCGGCCCCGAGACGTACGAGAGCAGGAGGTAGAGCACGAACGCCGACAGCATGATGGCCTGACTGGTCGGGTGCGCGACTGGGTGGACGCTGACGTTGTTGACGGGGACGAACAGCGCGGCGGCGAGGAGACCGGCGGCGAGCGCGCGGCGGCCGCCGCCCAGCACCTGGACGGTCAGCGGGACGAACAGGAGGTACACCAGCGGGACGGCGACGAGCACGACGTACATGATGGCTCGCGGCAGGCCGACGCCGGCCGCCTCGGCGACGAACACGCTGGTGGTGTGGACGCCCGGGTAGAGCAGTTCGGTGACGGCGAGGCTGCCGTCCGCGAGTTCGGACGCCCAGCCGAGGTGCGTCAGGGAGTCGCCGCCGCCGTAGTACGCGTACCCCCGGAGGACGGGGAGCGCGAACACGGTGAGGCCGGCCGCGCCGACGGCGACGAGGCCGGCGTCGTGGAGCCGTCCGTCCCGGGGTGCGGTGAGCGCGACGGCACCGCCGACGACGAGCGCGGTGCCGACGCCGACCCAGGTGGCGTCCGGGGTGGCGGCGTAGAGTGACAGTTCGTAGCCGGTCGTGGGCGCTCGGTGGGCGGCCCAGACGCCGGCGGTGAACGCGACCAGGGCGGCGGCGAGCGCGAGCTTCGCGAGGCGGTGTGTGAGTCGTGCCATGTGTCTCCCCGTGGGGTAGTTGGTGTGAGTCCGGCGCGTCGGGGGATTGTTATGCGGAGCGTAGCCCCGGGCGGGTCGCTGCGACGGCCGCGGCCCCGGGGTCAGGCGGCGTCGAGGACGGACCGGTACACGTCGAGCAATCGCTCCGTGCAGCGCTCTCTGCCGACGGTCCGGGCGGCCGCTCGGCCGTCGGGTGCTCCGTCGACCCCGACGGCTTCGACGACCCCGTCGGCGAGCTCGTCGTCGTCGTCGGAGACCCGGGAGGCGGTGACGCCGGCGACTCGCTCGCGGACGTCTCCCACGTCGGTGGAGACGACGGGGAGGTTGCAGGCGAGGGCCTCTTTCACGACGTTCGGGGAGCCCTCGCGGCGAGAGGTCAACAGCAGCACGTCGGCGGCGTTGAAGTACGTCGCCATGTCCTCGTGGTCGACGCCCTGCACCGACTGGAGGACGAGGTCGCCGTCGACGCGGTCGCGGGCGGCGTCGACGACCCGGTCGGCCCGCGGGTAGTTCTTGACCGCTCGGCCCTGCGGGTAGGGGAAGAGAACGTAGCGGGCGTCGTCGCGCCAGCCGAGGCGGTCGCGGGCCGCTCCGGTGGGCTCCGGTCGGAACATGTCGAGGTCGACGCCGTGCGGGACGACGTGGCAGTCGCGGCCGAGGTCGTCGGCCATCGCCTCGGACATCACGACGACGGCGTCCGCGAACCGGGTGGCGAGCCGGGACACCTGCCCGTAGCGCCCGGCGAGGTCCGACCCCCACAGCGAGACGACGACCGGGAGGCGGGCCTGGAGGACGGCGTGTGGCGCGGTCAGCCCGTAGTTCGCGTGGACGAGGTCGTAGTTCCCGGCGGCGTGCCGGAGCACGGTCGGCAGGAACCGGGCGTAGTCGAAGACCGTCCGGCCGTTGTCGGACTCCCCGTACTCGTGGTGGCCGGGGACGGCCAGCGTGGTCTCCTCGACGCCGTGCCCGGTGAGTGCCTCGACCTGCTGGCGGTAGAACCGCGACCGCGGCGTCGTCACGAGGTTGAGGACGCGCACGACTACCGGGACACGAGGCGGTAGGCGGTCTTCGCGGCCGTCGTCGCCGCACCCCCGGATTCGAGGCTGTAGTAGGGGACGAGGTCAGCGCCGAACTTCGCCTTGTACCGGCAGAGCCGCTCGGTGTTCGCGCCCATCAGGTCGTAGGTGTCGACGGACTCGCGGGGGACGCCCGCCGCGATGTCCCGGATGATGTGCCAGTGCAGGAGGCTGTTGACGCTGACGCCGTCGTGGACGGTGCGAGCGCCGCCGAGCCAGTAGTGGGCGGCGTCGTTGCTGTACAGGACGACGATGCCCGACAGCGGCTTGCCGTCCGCGTCTCTCACGAGGTACGTCCGGCAGCGGTCGGTCTCCGCGAGCGCGTCCGTGAGGTCGGCGACGTACGGCCACGTCAGCCGGAACGGCCGGTCCTGTTCGTCGTAGCGGTCGCGCGTGCGCTCGAACACCGCCCGGGGTCCGTCGTCGTTGTCGACCTCGACGGTGACGTCCAGCTCTTTCGCGTCCCGAATCTCCCGGCGGAGGCTCTTCGAGAACGACTTGAGCAGCGCGTCGGTGTCCTCGGGGACGTCCAGGTGGTACGTGAACGAGGTGTCGAGGTCGAGGTCGGACCAGACGTACGGTCTGGGGTCCGGGTACGCGGTCGGGCAGACCGTTCGGAACACCGTCAGGGAGTCCTCGACGTCGATCTCGTCGAGGACGGCCTCCGCGAACCGGCCGTTGACCTTCTCGCGTTTGCGGCGTTTCGGCGAACTCGGCATCACGAGCGGGCCGAGCCGCGGCACGCCCCGGCCGGGCGGCGGCGACAGCAGGGCGCGACCGACGGCCTGCTCGCGCACGAAGACGGGGAACAGGCCGACCGGCTGGTCGCCCTTGAAGCCGCCGTACAGCCGCATCTCCCCGGCGGTGTGTTCGTCGAGCGTGCGCAGTGCCTCGGGCGCGTGGAAGAGTTCGAACCCCGTGTCCGGGAGCGCGTCTGCCCACTCGTCGAGCGTGAGGACCTCGATGTCCATTGGCAGTCAGGGGGGACGGCATCCCCATCGTTATGCCCCGACTACGGGGTGTGGGCGGCCGGGTCGACGCGCTCGCCGAGGTCGGCCGCGTCGTAGAAGTCCGCGGGCGAGCCGACCCAGGCACCGTGGTCGAGCGCCCACGCCACCAGCTCCCGGTAGACGGCGGCGTAGCCGGGGAAGTCCCGCTCCGTGAAGTACCGGGGGTGCCAGAGCACCGACATGACCGCGCGGTTGTCGCGGGCCTCTGTGAGGAGGTCCTCGCAGACCGCCCAGGCCGCGTCGTAGTCCTCGCCGGGGTCAGGGAGGGCGGTCTCCATGAGCGTCAGCGGGAAGACGACGAACTCGTCGTCGAAGGGGCGGTGGACGCCGTGGCCGTACCGGAAGCCGGCCTCGCTGCTGGACCCGGGGCTGGCGTCGTACTGGAGGCCGAGCGCCCGGTGGTGCGCCCACGTCTCGGGGACGTCGAGGTTGAGGTAGTGCTGGCGGCCGCCACGCACGGGCTCGCCGACCACCGACTCGACGCGGGCCTTCTCGCGGCGGAGTCGCTCGCGGTCGTCGAACGACTCGTAGGAGCCGTGGAGCCCGACCTCCCAGCCGCCGGCCCGGAGGTCGTCGACGACCGACCGGATTGCAGGGTCGGTGAGGTCGTACCGGCCGCCGTACAGCCGCCAGGCGTCCATCGACAGCCACTCGCCGGGCGGGCGCTCGCGGAGCGGCTGTTCGTCGAGCAGGTAGAACGCCGAGCGCACGCCGAGTTTGTCCTCGATGCGCGCCACGCGGTCGAACTGCCAGTAGGGGTTGCGGCCCGGCAGCAGGTCGCGGAGGTGCTGGAGCCGCCGCCCGGAGTCCGAGAGCGCGTAGTACAGCGACTGGTGGGTCTTGTACGGCCGGTCGACGTCGTGCGTGAGCAGCAGCGCGAAGTCGTGGCCGTCGGGAATCGGGCGTTCGCCGTCGCCGTCGGGGTCCCAGTCGGTGGTCACGCGCCGGCCACCTCCTCGGCGAGCGCGACGGTGAACGCGGTCACGTCGACCTTGTCCGCGAGCAGGTCGCGCCTGCGCCGCCGCCACCGCCGCCCGGCGTCCGGGTCGCCCGCGAGTTCGACGGCCCGCTCGACCGCGGCCCGCTGGTCCGTCGTCGACTCGACGAGCCCGTAGTCGGCGAGCGCGGCGAAGTTCCCCATCTCGGCGTCGAGGGGGTCGTAGCGAACGGCGGGCGTACCGAGGACGCCCGCCTCGGTCGCCATCGTGCCGGAGTCGCCGACGTAGCAGTCCGCGAACGCCAGCAGGTCGAGGAGCTCGTGGCTTCTGACCGGGAGCGCGTGGTCGGCGAACTCCGCGGGGAGGTCGCCCTCGGTGGAGAGGTAGACCTCGCCGTGGTCGGCGAGCCCGTCGACCAGCCGCCGCACCGTCCCGCGGCCGAAGCCGTCGGTGCCGACGTCGTGGTGGGCGTCCATCGAGACGAGCCGCACCACCGAGAACGGCGAGTCGGGGTCGACCCCGTTGCGGGCCAGCACGTCGGGGTCGGGGTCGAAGCGCGCCGGGTGGAGGTACGCCAGTTCGTGGAAGCCCGCGTACCGGACGTGGTCGCCCGGGAGGTCCCGGGAGAACTCGGTCGGCGTGCAGACCACGTCCACGAACGGGAGCGTGAACCGCTCGACCGCGCCCGCGACCTCGGTGTCGTGGAACACGACGCTCTCCGCGCCGACCGCCGCGGCGACGTGCGCCGCAGCCGGGTTCAGGTGGCTGAGGACGACGTCCGGGGCGAAACTGCGGGCGTACCGGTACAGCGACACCTCGCGGAGCGCCCACTCCCGGGGCAGCGCCAGCGCGCCCTCGCGTTTCGCCGAGCAGACCGCGTAGTCGAGGCCGTGGGCGTCCAGGAGGTCGGTCGTCACGTCCTTCTCGCGGGCGGCGACGCGGACCTCGTGGCCGCTGGCGTCGAGGGCGTCGACGGCGTTCCGGAACAGGTGGACGTGCGCCGGGTGGGTGACGTCCACCAGCACGCGCAGGCCGTCGCTCATGACCCCGTCCCGGCGAACAGCAGCGCGCCCCGGTGGACGAGCGTCGCGGCGCGGTCCCGGGACCGCGACAGCACCCGGGCCGGCAGCGAGTTCGTCCACCGCCGCGGGTGCGTGAGCAGACACGCCCGCTCGATGGCTCCCTCGCGGAACTGGGCCGCGAGCGCGTCGGTGGTGTCGGCGGTGGCGGGCTGGTCGCGCTCGCCGAGCGCCCGGGCGCGGTCGGCGGGTCGCTCCCGGAACGTCCGGCCGGCGTCCGAGAGGAACGCCAGGTCGACGTAGTCCACCGAGCGGTCGGCGTCCCCGAGCAGGTCGAAGTCCTCGATTGCCGGCCCGTCCGCCCAGAGGCCGGTGTTGTCGTGGGCCGACAGCGCCGCCGCGTGCGGGCTCACCGTGTCGACGTCGCACGCCCGCCGGAACACCCGGAGGTTGTTCGCGAACAGCGCCCGGGCCGTCCGGAGGTTGCCGCGGGCGGTGGCGACGTCGTCGTAGTGGTAGCCGACCTCGTGGCCGAGGTCGACGACGCGCTCGGCCCGCGTCTCCCGGAACGCGCTCGGGTGGAAGTAGTACGACGCGGAGACGCCGAGGTCGGCTTCCAGACGCGCCAGCGCCTCCGCTCGCTGTGGCTTCCGGTCGACGTCGTGGCGCAGCACGACGAAGCGCTCGGGGAGGCGGCCCGGCGAGAGGTACTCGCGGACGGTGAGCGTCTCGTAGCCGGCGTCGTCGAGCGCGTCGACGAGTTCGGCGTAGGCGGCGTGCGTGAAGTCCTCGGTCACTGCCACCCCCTCCCCACGACGTAGCGGCGGTGGTCCGTCCCCGACAGGTCGACGGCGTTCCGGCCGTCGACGACGACCATCGGCGCGAACGCCCGCCAGTCCACGGCCCCGAACTCGTCGTGGTCGGTGGCGAGGACGGCGGCGTCCAGGTCCAGCACGGGCAAGTCTTCGATTGCCACGTCGGTGGCGGGAACGCCGTCGGCGGTGACGAGCGGGTCGGCGGCGTGGACCGTGGCACCGCGCTCGGCGAGCTGTTCGCAGATGTCGACGCCGGGGCTGGCCCGCGTCTCCTTCACACCGGCCCGGTACGTGAGTCCGAGCACGGCGACGCTCGCGCCCGCGAGGTCGTCCGCGTCGCCGGGCGAATCCGCAGCGACGCCGCCGTCGACCGCCGCGCGCTGGTCGGCCGCCAGCCCCTCGGCCACCCGGTCGGCGACGAACCCGGGCATCGCGTCGTTGACCTCGCGACCGGTCCGCACCAGGGGCACGTCGCGGTCGAGCCACCCGAGTACGAAGTACGGGTAGTAGGGGATGCAGTGGCCGCCGACGCCCGGCCCCGGCGTGTGAATCTCGCAGTACGGCTGCGTGTTGGCGGCGTCGATGGCCTCCCGGACGTCCACCGAGAGGTCGTCGGCGGCCCGCGCCAGGTCGTTCGCCAGCGCGATGTTCGCGTCCCGGTACAGGCCCTCGAAGACCTTCACCGCTTCAGCCGTGCGGGCGTCCGAGACCGGGACGACCTCGTTGTCGACGAGTTCGCCGTAGACGAGTTCGGCGACCCGGGTGGCCTCGGCGTCGGTGCCGCCGACGACCTTCGGGTGGGTCCCCCGGACGTCGGCGAGCGCGCGCCCGCTGGACGTCCGCTCCGGGCAGAACGCCACGCCGAACGCGTCCGCGTCGAGCCCGCTCTCGTCGGCGAGCAGCCCGACGAGCACGTCCTCGGTCGCACCGGGCGGGAGCGTCGACTCGAAGACGACGGTGTCCCCGGCCTCCAGGCCGGCCGCCACGTCCCGGGCGACCGCCTCGACGGCCGAGAGGTCCGGCTCGCCGTCCGCGACGAGCGTCGGCACGATGACGACGTGGAGGCTGGCCTCGGCGGCCGCCGCCGGACCGTCGGTGGTCGCGGCGAACGCGCCCCGGCTCACGAGCGAGGCCACCAGTTCGGGGAGCCCGGGCTCGCGCTCCACGGGACACTCCCCGGCGTTGACGGCGTCGACGACCGTCTCGTCGATGTCGACGCCGGTGACGTTCCCGGTGGTCTCGGCGTAGACGGCGGCCAGCGGCAGCCCCATCTTCCCGAGCCCGTAGACGGCGACGGGGACCTCGGCGGTGCGGAGCCAGCCGCGCTGGACCTCCTCGTCGGCGCGAGCGCCGTACAGCGCGCGGCTCACGGAGCCACCTCCGTCAGCCGGCGGCTGGCGAGGTCGTCCACTCTGGTCGCGAGTTCGAGCGCGCGCAGGCCGTCCTCGGCGGAGACCACGGGCTCGGTGGCGTCGCGGGCGGCCGCCAGGAACGCCCGGAGTTCGTGGGCGAGCGGCTCGCCGTTGTCGACCATCGGGCGCTCGACGACGCTCTCCGTGCGGTGACGGAACCCCTCACTGCTCGCGATGTACTCGGGGGCCGACGACCGGTGAATCTCGACGGACTGGCCCGTGTAGTCGACGAGCACCTGACACTCGCGGGCGGTGATGGCGAGCCGGCGGACCTTCTGCTGGGTGACCCGAGACGCCGTGAACGACGCCACGACGCCGTCCGGGAACGTGCAGGTCGCGGTGGCGTACTGGCCATCGTGGCCGCCGGCGGCCGTCACCGAGTCCGGGGTGGCGTCGAGCAACGCACACACCACGTCGAGGTCGTGAATCATCAGGTCGTGGACGACGTTCGACCCGAGGTCGCGGTCCAGCGGCGGGCCGAGGCGTTCGGCGTCGACGGCGAGCACGTCGAGGTTCGCGACGATGTCCGCGACCGTCCGGACCGCGGGGTTGAACCGCTCGATGTGGCCGACCTGAAGCGTGACGCCGGCGTCCCGTGCGCGGGCCGCGAGGTCGCGGCCGGTCTCCACGTCGGCGACGAACGGCTTCTCGACGAGCGCGTGGACGTCCGCCTCGATGCAGTCCGCGAGCACGTCGGCGTGGTAGGCGGTCGGCACGACCACCGAGACGGCGTCCACGATCTCCAGCAGCGTCTGCGCGTCGTAGGCGCGGGTGGCGTGGGCGTCGGCGACCTCGCTCGCGCGCTCCACGTCGGCGTCCGCAACGCCGACGAGTTCGGCGTCCGGCAGGCCGCTGTAGACGCGGGCGTGGTTGCGGCCCATACTCCCGACGCCGACGACGCCGACCCGCAGCGGGTCGCTCACGAGTCCACCACCTCCGGTTCCGGGGCGTCCAGCACGGCGGCGTCGAACGACGCCACGGCGTCCGCAATCGCGTCGACGTCCGCGTCGTCGAGGGCGGGGTGGACCGGCAGCGAGAGCACGCGGTCGGCGGCGCGCTCCGCGGCCGGGAAGTCGCCGTCCCAGCCGTCGTAGGCGGGCTGCTCGTGGATGGGCGTCGGGTAGTAGACGCCCGTCTGGACGCCTTCGTCGGCGAGGTGCGCGCGCAGGTCCTCGCGGTGGTCGGTCCGAATCGTGTACTGGTGGTAGACCGACGTGCCGTCCGCGGGCTCGGTCGGCGTCTCGACGTGCGTGTCCGCGAGCCGTTCCGTGAGCCGCTCGGCGTGCTCGCGGCGCGCCGTGTTGAACGCCGGGAGCCGGCGGAGCTGTTCGCGGCCGATGGCGGCACACAGGCTCGTCATCCGGAAGTTGTGGCCGACCTCGCTGTGGGCGTACCCCTCGGTGCGGCCGTGGTCGGCGAACCGCCGCACGCGCTCGGCGACGGCGTCGTGGTCGGTGGTGACCATCCCGCCCTCGCCGCTGGTCATGTTCTTCGTCGGGTAGAACGAGAAGCACGCCGCGTCCGACAGCGACCCGACCGGCTCCCCGCGGTAGCGCGCGCCGTGGGCCTGCGCGGCGTCCTCCACGAGCGCGAGTCCGTAGTCGTCGGCGATGTCGCGGAGGTCGCGCATGTCGGCGGGCGTGCCGTAGAGGTGGACCGCGAGAATCGCAGCCACGTCGTCGGTGCGGGCGACCACATCGGCGACGGCGTCGGGGTCGAGCGTGAGCGTCTCCGGGTCGACGTCCGCGAACACCGGCGTACCGCCGGCGAGCCGGACGGCGTTCGCGCTCGCGACGAACGAGAACGGCGTGGTCACGACTCTGTCGCCGTCGCCGACGCCGAGCGCCTCGAAGACGGCGTGGAGGGCGGTCGTGCCGTTCGTCGTCGCGACGCCGTGCCCGACGCCGGTGTGGTCGGCGAACTCTGCCTCGAACTGGCGGACGACCGGGCCGTCCGCGAGCTGTCCGTCGTCGACGACCGACCGAACGGCCTCCCGTTCGGCGTCGCCGAGCTGTGGGTCTGCGAGAGGAATCATTGTGTGTTCCGCCCCTGGAGGGGCTCCGGCAGTGGTTCGTGGCTGGCGGGCGCGCCGACGGCCAGCGTCTCGGGCGGCACGTCCTCGGTGACGACGGCGTTCGCAGCGACGAACGCGCGCTCGCCGACGGTCACGCCCGGTAACACGGTGGCGTTCGCGCCGATGGAGGCGTCGGCCTCGACGGTCGGCGCGGTCAGGCCGCCGTCCCCGCGCAGCGGGTACGGGTCGTTCGTCAGGACCGCGTGCGGGCCGAAGAACGCCCGGTCGCCGACAGTCGTCCCGGTCGGCAGGTAGACGCCGGTCTGGAGGCTCACTCCGTCCCCGAGCCGACAGGACCCGTCGACGACGGCGTGCGTACCGACGAGCACGTCGTCCCCGATTGTCGTGTCCTCGCGGACGACCGCACCGTGACCAGTCGTGAATCCGTCCCCGATGCGCACGTCGGCGTAGACGACCGCCCCGCTGCGAATCGTGGGGTCCGCCCCGATGGTCGGTTCGCCGTCGCCGGCTTCCCCGACGGTGGCGTCCGGGTGGACGCCGTCCGGGCTCGTCCCGGCGTCTGTCATCGCCGCCCCCGACCGGCCTGCGTTGCTGTCAGCTCGGTCCCACGCGCGTCTTCCGCTGAGTAATCCTTCATTGTGAACACCGCGCTGGCGGTTGTCGGTGCATGCCAGCGTCAGGCCATTGTTATAGACGCGTTTGACAGCGTTAGCAGCCGCCTGGCTACTCTCCGGACGGTACGGAACAGCGACGCTGGACGTCATCGTCGCTGTTCTCCGGCGACCGGTCGACGACGACGTTCTTCCGGCTGATGGACGAGCCCGAGAACGACAGCGGCGTCCCGGTGACCGAGACGTAGGAGTCGTGTACTTCGCCGTGGACGTTCTCGGCGACGATGCCGTCCCGGCGCTGCCCGGGCTGGTGGACGCAGAGATTCGAGAACTCGCAGCCTTGACGGTTCGCCGCCGCGACGGCCGCCCCGCCCGCGGCGTTCCCCGTCACGAGGACGTTCTCACAGCGGAACGGCCCGTGGTGTGCGTCGTCGGCGGTGCCGTCGCCCGGGCTCTTGATGCGGATGGCGTTGATGTCGTCGGCGTCCACGCGCACCTGGCAGTTCTGGACGGTCGCGGACCCGAGCTCCGAGGAGAACACGATGCCGCCGTCGCTGGACGTGACCTCCAGCATCTCCACGAGGCAGTCCTCGACGAGCAGCGACTCGCCGCTGCGCAGCCGGATGCCGCGCATGTTCTCCCCGGCCCCGCTGCCGTCGTCACAGCGCACGTGGACGCCGCGGACGACGCTGGCGTCTCTCGTCTCGATGCGGACGCCCGAGATGCCGTTGTTCAGGTAGGAGCCGCCGAGGACGGACACCTCGCCCTCCGGCGGGTTCGCGTAGAGGCCGTTGTCCGGGAAGCCGGCGACGTGGCAGTCCGCGAACGTCAGGTCGCCGTGGTTCTGATCACCGACCTCCATACCGGTCACGCCCGTCCCGGGAACCGCCCCGTCCGGCAGTCTCACGTCCTCGACGAGCGCCGTCCCCTTGGGGTCGGTGACGTCGAAGCGCAACTGGTCCTGCTCGACGTCGACCTCGCCCCTGACCTCGATTTCGCGGGCGGCGATGCGGTCGCTCGCCATCGCGTACAGCGGCCGCGCACCGGTGTTCTCGGCGCGGAAGTCGAAGGTCAGACCCTCGATGACCACGTCCGAGAGCGTCTCCGGGTAGCCGAACGCGAACAGGGTGCCGTCGAAGCCGTCGGGCGGGACGATGGTCGCGTTCTCTCCCACCACACCGACTCGGCCGCCGTCCGCCCGCACCGTCCGGCCGAGCCTGTAGCGACCCGGCGGGAGGTAGACGAGGGTGCCGTCCCGGAGGTGGTCGTCGAAGTAGTCGGCGGTCTCCCGAGCGCCGGACTGGTCAGCGCCCTCCGTGGCGAGGTTCACGACCCGGTCCAGTCCCCACTCCTCGGCCATCGAAGCGGGGTACGGGCCCTGCTCGCCCTGCGTGGGCTGTGTGCTCGGCGGCTGGTCGGTCGGCCGCGACGGACCGCCCTCCGGGGTCGTCGTGTCCTGACTGCGGTCGCCACACCCGGCGAGTCCGACTGTGGCGGCCGCTGCCGCGGCGGCCAGGAATTTCCGGCGTCGCATTATCGTCCGGACTCAGACATCCGGAGGGGATTGTTATGGAGGGCGACAGCACCCGGTAAGTCGACCGTACGCCGCCGGGAAACGTAAGTAGGCACAGCCGATAACGAGGCCAACGGTCGTCCTCGACCACTTCCCGTGACGACAGACAACCCACCGCTCCGCCGCCGGCTCGACGGTCTCGCCGGCGACGACCCGCGACTCGACGGACAGTACGTTCGGCTTGTCGACGCGACGCCGGAGCCGGTCGTCCTCGTCGGCGTCGTCCACGACCACCCAGCGAGTGTCTACCGCGCCCGACGCACCGTCGCCGCCCTCGACCCGGGCGTGGTCGCGCTCGAAGCACCCGACGCGGTCACACCGGTGTTTGCTTCGCACGCGCGGGCCGGCGACGCGACCGGCGGCGAGATGACTGCAGCCGTCGCCGCCGCCGGAGATGCCGACGTCGTCGGCGTCGACGCGCCCAGCCGAGGAACGCTGTCGTCGCTCGCGGCCGTGCTGGCCGACGACAAGCCCGGCCCGTCGGCCGTCGCCGGCACGCTCCGGAGCCTGGCTCGCATCGGCGCGCACGCTGCCCGCGACCGACTCCGGGCCGCCGGCGTCCCGGCGCGCTGGCTCGGCGGCGAGTTCGACCGCGCTCAGGAGTACGACTGCGCGACCACCGACCCCGCGAGCGAGCAGGCCGCCGACGAGACGGCCCGGCTGGAGCGCAGCACGTCGCTGCTGCGCGCGTTCGACCCGCCGCCCGCGACGCGCGTCCTCGACGCCGTCCGCGAGCGC
Source organism: Halobacterium jilantaiense (assembly GCF_900110535.1). Taxonomy (NCBI): domain Archaea; kingdom Methanobacteriati; phylum Methanobacteriota; class Halobacteria; order Halobacteriales; family Halobacteriaceae; genus Halobacterium; species Halobacterium jilantaiense. The sequence continues at coordinate 226,413 of NZ_FOJA01000001.1, read as the reverse complement.
CAGATGGGGCGGCGAATCGCCGGGCTCGCCGCCGACGACGTGGTCGTGGCCGTCGTCGGCTTCAGTCACCTCGACGGCGTGGAAAACGAGATACGGAACTGCTGACCGCGAGGCGGACGAACGCCCCCGAGTCGGGTCGCCGCCCGGCCATGCCGCGGCCGGCGACCGCTACCGGGGCGCTCGCTGTCTGACAGTCGGGTGTGCCCCGCTCTCACTCAGTCCTGGAGGTGAATCTTGTTCCCGGAGAACGACTGCACGCGGCTGTGCGAGAGCTCGTACGTGTCGTTGTCGTCGTCCCCCCAGCCGAGTCGCTGCCGGATGCTCTCGCCCAGTCCGGACTCCGGCGTCACGTGCGCTTTGTCCCCGTGTACCTCCGCGACTGTCCCGATTTCGTCGCCGTCGCTGGTCACTACTTTCATGCCTTCGTCGCTGTCTCTGAATGCTCGTGCCATTGGTGAATCTGCGGCCGTCTGGCCGCTACAGGCACCACGCTGCGAGACGGCATTGTAATAACTCGGCTACGAGAATCGGCCCGACGCTACTCGACCGCGCTGGGGTCGCCGCCACCTCCGCTCGACGGCTGCCAGCGGCGCGCAGCGCCGCGGTCTCGGGTAGGGGCGTCTTTCCGAACGGCCCTCGATGGCTTGGTTATTGGGTGGTTAGCACCCGTCGAATGGCTGCCAAGCAGCGCCATAGCGACCGTTACCGGGGCGCGCTGGACGGCCGTGAGACGCCGTAACCCCGTCCTGCGGCGCATTCGGGGGTGTATAACCAAACCAGTGGCGGGCGCGTTGTTCTACGATGCCTCAGTGTAGAAACTGCGGGAGCCACGTGACAGTCCAGTTCGCCAAGGTGTTCGGGGACAACCAGGACACCGTCCACAACTGCATGAGCTGTGTGCCGAACGCGGAGCTCGACGACGGTGCCGCCTCGAACGCCGACGGGACCGTGGACGCGCGCCACGCCTGGAGCGACTGAGCGACGAACACCGCCGGATCCCGGGAATATTTACCGGAGAGCGCGTTACCACTGACAACTGGCCGATTTACTGATGAGTCCCGACCACGACCTCGACGAAGACGTGCCGAGCGCGGACACGAAGATCTCCTCCGTCGACCGAACGACCTTCGACGGCGCAGCGGCAGCCGTCTCCAGAGCGGTCGCGACCGCTCTGGACTGCGACCAGACCGACCTGGAGCCGCTCCAGTACACCATCGACGCCGACGCGCTCGACCGCCTGTTCGACGGTGCCGACGCCGACGATCTGGTGGTCACGTTCTCGTACGAGGAAGTCCAGGTCCGCGTGAGCCAGCGAGCCGTCGAGGTCTGGCAGTAACCGGCCCACTCGTTTTCCCGGTCAGGGCTCCTCGCCGTCGGGCTGCCCCGGCCGCGACAGCCGCCGACTCGGCCCGCTGTCGCCGGGCGGCCCGTCGGTGAACGGCGCGTACTCTGTCGATTCCAGAGTGTCGACTGGCGCGAGCACGTCCCCGTCCATGCGAGTACTCGGTGGGACTCCCAGCGACGCCAGCACGGTCGGCGCGACGTCGAAGAGGTGTGGTTCGGAGACGGACGCCGACTCGTCGACGCCGTCGCCAGCGAGCGCGAGCAGCCCTCTGGGAACGTTCGCGTACGCTCTCTCGGGGTCGCCGAACTGGGTGCCGCACAACGCCGCGTCCAGGTGGACGTCGAAGCGCCGCGGCACCGTCACCACGTCCGGGCCCGCCTCGACGTGCGGGCCGCCGAAGAACTGCTCCGCGGGTCCGACGGCCGAGAACACGCGCTCACCGTCCGGCGTGCGCACGGTCCGGAGCGCGTCCACGAGGTCCGAACGCACGCTCTGGTACTCCGCGGGCGAGACGACGCCGTCCGGGTCGCGGCCGGCGCAGTTGACGCGGACTCCGTACCGCTCGCCGGAGCGCGCGTACGCCACCGACGCGTCGCGGTCCACGCGCTCGGTGGCCGCCCACACGACTCGGCGCGGGAGGACGCCGCCGGCGAGTCCATCGAGGCCGACGCGGTCGAGGAGCGACGCCACGCGCTGGCTCGTCGCGCCCGCCTTCGCCGCGAGCCCCGCCAGCCGCGCCCCGAGGCTCCGGCCGTCCGGTTCGTGGCCGGAGTCAGCTGCCGGCCGCGGCGGGAGCGCGTCCGTGCCGCCGCGCGTCGTCGACAGCAGGTCGCGGTCGTGGAGGAAATCGTTGACACGGAACGACGGGCCGTCCAGCGGCGCGACCCCGTGGTCGCTGGCGAGCACGACGGTATCCGGGTCGGTCGCCTCGACGGCAGTCGCCACGGCGTCGTCGACGGCGTCGAAGACGGCGGCCTGCGCACTCGGGTCGTCGGGACAGTCCCGGAAGACGGTCTTCGTCTGGTGGAACCCCAGGAAGCCGAAGTCGGGGCCGACTCGGTCGACGAGCCGGACGAACGCCGTCGCGCGAGCGGCGGCGAGCCGACGCGACCACGCCACGCGCTCGTCACCGGTGGCGTCCCCGGGGACGTACACGCGGTAGTCGTCGGGCATGCCGTCGAGGGCCGCCAGCGCGCCCTCCGGGTGGCAGGCCGGCCGGTCCGGGCCGCCCCACCCCGACACGAGTGCACCGTCGAACGGGCTGGGGGGCGCGGTCACGGGGACGTTCACGACGACGCTGGAGCGCCCGCGGCGGTCCAGCAGCTCCCAGAGCGCGTGCTCGCGGACGTCCCGGAACGTCGCGCGCGAGCACTCGCGGCCGTCGAAGGCTCGCCGACCGAAGACGCCGTGACGGCCGGGGTTCACGCCCGTGTACAGCGACGGCCACGCGCTGTGTGTCTCCGGCACCACCTGAGACGCCATCGACGCGGCCGCGCCGTCGGCGATCAGGTCGCCGACGGTCGACGCACGCCCGGCCTCGACGTGCGGACGGAGCGTGCGCTCGCAGACACCGCCGAGCCCCACGAGCAGCGTCCGCAGGCCGGACTGGTCGGTCACACCGTAGGCGTCCGCCGGTCGGCGCATTGTTATTGGGTGCGCACACAGCCAGTAGGCTCGTGCTTCGCCAGTAGAGCCGTCCGTAATGCGGTCCTACCGGGCCAACAGGCCAGACGCCCGTGGACACGGCCGGCTCGGCGACTCCCGACGCACGGCGTTCACCACAGCCTACCGAGAGTTGGGAGTGGCTACTGGCGTTCCGCGGACCCTACTCGCGGGTCGGACAACGATACAGCGGCTGGTAATTACGTGGTAACTATTCTGTAACGATTCGGCCGATATCCGCCGCAAAGTAGGGCCTACGTACCGTTTCTGTACCTCGAACTCGTCAGAATTCCTTTTTAGGTAACGTTGCTCTACTGCGCCATGTCGGAACCCAACGCCGACGACGAATCGCGTAACGACCACCCTACCGACGAGAAGGACGCGTCTACCACCCGCCGCACCTTCGTGAAGGGCCTCGCCGCCGCGGCGACCGTCGGTGGCTCTGCCTCTCTCTTCGGCCGCGCGTCGGCCCAGGAGTCACTCGACGGCTACCTCCCCCCGGACGGCACCCAGACGATTCCCGCCGGCGAGTACGACTGGGACGGCGACGGCCTCTCCGTCGGCAGCGGCGACACGCTCGCCGGCGGCGGCGAGGCGGGCGACGTCGTCTGGAACCTGAACTCGGACACGATGGACGGAACCGTCTCCGGCCGCCTCGAGAACGTGGTCGTCCGCGGCGACAACCCCGCCCCGAAGGCGGGCATCGATCTGGCACCCGGCGGCGTCATCGACGGCTTCGTCTGGCCCGAGGGCGGCGGCCAGAGCGAGGACCGCGCACTCTACCACCCGGACGGCGGCTCCCGAACCGAAGTGCACAACTCGGCGTTCGGCTGGATGGCGAACAACGGCGCGTACATCGACAAAGCACCCGTGACGATGGAGAACGTCGCCGCGGTGAACAACAACATCGCGAACATCCGTGTCGGCCACTGGGAGCGGAAGGGCACCTCGAACCCCCGCGAGAAGACCACCTACATCCGGAACTGTCTGGTCGCGGTCACGGAGACCCCGCGCCACGACGACGAAGCCGGGTCGCACGCGCGAGGCATTCGTCTCCGCCACCCCGCGCACCTCGTCATCGAGAACTGCTACGTCGTCTTCCTCGACGTCGACGGCACCGCGGACCTCGTCGAGCTCCACGACGAGGCTCCCGGCTCCACCGTCGAAATCCGGAACACGCACTTCTACAACGACAGCGGCGGCCGCATCGTCCGGGACAAGTCCGGCGGCGAGATGGACGTCACCATCGAGGACTGCACCATCGCGGGCTCCGGCAACCGCGAGGTCCAGCCGAGCTTCGACGGCAACGGGTTCACTGAGGAGTCAGTTACGGTCCCCCTACCGTCCGAAATCACGGGCTACGACGCGGCCGACGAAATCGACGGCATCGGCCCGGACGTCGGCCCGTTTAGTAGCGACGCCACCGGCTCGGGTGGCACGAGCGAGTCGGACAGCTACGACCACACGCTCGTCGTGCACGCCGACCCCGAGAATCCGCTTTCCGACGACGCCGCGCCCGGCGACCTCGACATGCTGGTCACCGTCTCCGGGAGCGCCGACTACGGCGAGGACGCGGAACCGGACTCCGACAGGGTCTACACGAACGCCGACGGCACGACCACGATCAAGGTCAACAACCTCAAGCCAGACGAGTTCGACTCCTTCGAGTTCGACGGCGAGGTCACGGACTACGTGGTCGACGACGGCTACGGGTACACCGTCTCCGTCGACGGGAAGACGACCACCTTCGAGAACCTCACCGACGGAACGTTCGACTACAACGGCTCGGGCACGCCCGACGGCTCGACGGACACGAGTACGGGCGAGGACGACAGCACCTCGCTGCCGAAGTCCATCGTCATCGACGGCCAGTCCGCGACCGACGTGACCACGTACACGTTCACCGTCACCGGGGACGTCAACCGGGACGCCGAGAACAGCACGTCCAGCGACGACGGCCTCACGTGGTGTGCCATCGAGGACGTCGCAGAGGGCGGGAAAGTCGTCGGCCTCGTCGGCGACGGCGTCGACGTGTTCCAGCACAGTGGCGACGTGACCGACCTCACCGTCGACGGCGACGCCGCGGTGTACATGGCGCGCAACGACTGACAGTGTCCCCAGCCACATCCACGGAGGACGGCGAGGAGACCAACTGGTGGGACGTCGGTCAGAACCCCGACGTCCACGACGACCTCGGCTACGAGATGGTCGACCTCGACGTCATCCACCACGACCCGGGCCAGCGAGACCAGGTGCTCGTCCTCCCCGCGGACGAGGACATGCTCCGCGACGACGCGTTCATGGTCGCCGACGCGGACGACATCCTCGACCTCGAAACGATGGTCTGACCCCGTCGACACCGTGAAGTCGCGGTAACCTCCCCCTACCGGCGGATTCTAACACGACCCTCCACACGCACTCGACCGGTCTGCGTTCAGCCCGCGGGACTGGTCGCACCTCGACCGAGCTCAGCCCGCCTGAAGCGCGACCGGAACCAGGAGGACGGCCATCAGGTGGACGCGGCGCGCGCCGACGGCGGGCGGAATCAGTCCGACGACGGTCGCCGCGCCGAGCAACACGACGCCGGTGAGGCCAGCGAGCAGCCACGCCAGCGCGACCAGTAGCACGCAGACCGCGGCCGTCAGCCAGCGGTGGTCGACCGCTCGCACGAGCCGGAAGTAGCGGTCGCCGAGCACCGGCACCAGCACGGCGGCGACGACGGCCGCGAGCGCGACACTCGCGAGTAGCAGCGGCAGCGTCCGCGGGAGGCTCGCCCGCTCGAACGCCACGAGTACGCCCGTCCGCGGCGAGCCGAGTGCGAACAGCGCGAACAGCGCGAAGATGGTGTTCGCCGTGTTCACGCCGGAGAGCGCCGCGACAAACGCCCGGTCTCCCTCTGCACTAGTGAAATCGAGCGCGAATATCGCGGCGATAGCGCCCGAGACGCCCGGAACGTAGGCGACAGCCGCGCCAGCCAGACTGCCGGCGACACCGGGCCGGACGACGGCTCCGGGCGGGACTGCGACCGCCGAGTCTGCCTGCGCGGGCACGCCGGCACCGCGGAACGCCGCCAGCAACACTGGTGCGCCGAACAGCCCCGCGAACAGCGGCGACAGCACGTCGCCTGTCGGGACGACGCCGTCTGGCTGCATCGGGAGCGCGACGACGCCGAGGAGGCCGCTCGCGACCACCGCGAGGACTGCGCCCGCTCGGGCGCGCCACGAGTCCTCGCGGAGGACGAGCGTCCCCAGGAGGACGGCCACGACGAGCGGAAGGTGGTCGTACACCGCTGGCGCGGCTCGGACGGCGAGCCACGTGACCGGCGCACCGAGGACGAACGCGACGGCGACGGCCGCAGCGCTACCGAGTGCGGACACGCGGAGTGCCTCCCTCCCGCGACCGCCGAGCACGAGGCGGTGGCCGGGCAGCGTGCTCACCGCCATCGCGGCGTCGGGGACGCCGAGCGCGAGCATCGGCACGACGTCCAGAAACGAGTGCGTGACGCCGGCCGCGAGCAGCGCCGCGCCGACGAGGTGTGGTGGGCCGGGAGCCAGCGGTGCCGCTGCGGCGAGCAGGAGCGCGAGCGTGTTCACGTGCAACCCCGGCACCAGCCCCGAACACGTCCCGAGCGCGATACCCGCTGACACCGCGGCCAGCGCCGCCACCGTTCCGGCCGGCGACAGGAGTACTCGGGCACCCAGAACGTCCATACTCTCGGGTGGCCGCGCTCCCCTACTTCAAGCTACGTAGCCCTGCGCAACGCTGCCGCTGGTCGACGCAGCGCGCGAAAGAAAATTCGTGGGTGTAGTCGAACCGGATTAGCCGAAGAGGTCGCCCAGACCCTCGCCGCTGGGCTCCTCGTCGTCGTCGTCGCCAGCGTCCTCGGCCTCGGCGGCCTCGTCGGCTTCCTCCTCGTCGTCGCCGCCCTCGTCGGCGTCCGCCTCGTCGGCGGACCCGGACGCGGCGGGCGCGGCGGCAGGCGCGGCGGCGGCCTGCTCGACGGCCTCCTCGATGTCGACGTCCTCGAGCGCGGCCACCAGGGCCTTGACACGGGACTCCTCGACATCGACGCCGGCGGCCTCGAGGACGCCGGTAATGTTCTCTTCGTTCAGCTCTTCACCAGACTCGTTCAGGATGAGTGCTGCGTAGACGTATTCCATGGTTATCCGAACATCTCCCCGAGGCCTTCTGCGCCGGCGTCTCCGTCGTCGTCATCGTCGTCGTCGGAGTCGTCGGCGTCCGCCTCGGAATCAGTCGTTTCGTCGCTCTGTTCCTCACTGCTGTCGTCGCCACCCTCGGCCGGAGCCGCGGGGGCGTCGACGTCCTGGAGCTCCTCAGGGAGCGCCTCCTCGTCGTCGATCTGCGCGGCGAGCGCCCGCACCTGGGCGTCCGCCTTGCTGACGAGGTCGTCGGCGAGGTCCGGGCTCTCCACGGCGGCCTGCAGGCCGAGGCTCTTCGCCTCGCCTTGGGCCTTCGAGATGAGCGCCGGTGCCGTCTGCTCCGTCGGGTACGCCGCGTTCACGGAGAGGTTCCGTGCGGACGCGGCCGCGGACTTGATGTCCGCGCGGTACTCCTCGACGTCGATCTCGAGCTCGTCCGGCGTGAACAGGACGCCCTCGGAGTAGACGCCGCGCAGGTCCAGGCCGACCTCCTTCGGCTCGATGCCGAGTTCGGAGAGGACGTTGGCGACGTCGTCGGAGACGACCTCGCCTTCCTCGGTGACGACCGAGTCTTCGAGGACCTGGATGGAGCCCTCCTGAATGCGTGCGTTCGCGCCGATGGTCTGCAGTTCGCCGACGAAGGGACCCGGGTCGATGCCCGTGTCGCCTTCGGGGACGACGATGTCGTTCGGCGCGACTTCGCCGGCGTTGATGGGTGCCGGCGTCTTCGACGCTTCGAGCTGCTGGAACAGCCCGAAGGGGTTGTCGTTGGTCGCGACGAGCCCGACCTCACCCTCGATGTACTGGGTCAGGTCCTCCAGGCCGTCGTCGACCTCTTCGAGCGCGCGGACCAGGAGCGTGTTCCGGCTCATCCGGAGCGCCGCCTGCCCGTGCAGGCCGCGTCGCATGTCCTGGAGCTGCTTGCTCGGGATGCCCGTGACGTTCACGACACCGACGCTGTCGTGGGCTTCCAGGAGGTCGACGAGCTCGTCGACCTCGCGCTGCTTCCACTCGGGAACCTCGTCGGTGGTGCGTTCTTCGGCGGACATTAAGCAACCTCCACGGCAGGCCCCATCGTGGTCTTCACGTAGACGGAGTCCACGTTCAGCGGGCCCTTCTCGAGGTTCGCGTGCAGACGACGCATGACGACGTCGATGTTACTCGCGATGTCCTCCGCGGACATGTCCTCCGCGCCGACGCGCGTGTGGAACGTGCGGCGGTCGCGGCTGCGGAGCTGCACGGTGTTTTTCATTCGGTTGATCGTCTCGACGGCGTCGTCGCCGGGCTGGAGCGGAGTCGGCATCTTGCCGCGCGGACCGAGAACCTGACCGAGCTTCGTCCCGATATCAGGCATCATCGGAGCCTCCGCCACGAAGAAGTCGGTCTCGTCTGCGAGGTCCTTCGCGGCGTCGTTGTCGTCCGCGAGGTCGTCGAGGTCGTCCTCGTCGAGGACTTCGTCGGCGACCTCCTCTGCGCGAACCGCGGTCTCGCCCTCTGCGAAGACCACGATCTGCGTCTCCTGTCCGGTGCCCGACGGCAGCACGACGCCCTCGTCGACACGTTTCGACGGGTCGTTGAGGTCGAGGTCGCGCAGGTTGATAGCGAGGTCCACGGTCTCACGGAAATTCCGCTCTGGGGCCTCCTCAAGTGCGCTGGATACGGCCTCTTCTATATCGTTGTCTGCCATCTTTCACCTCCGTAGTGCGTGACCCTGTGAAGGTCGGATCTCCTACGGGTCAGTGAAACAGGCGAAGCCTGTCTCGCTTCGACAGACGGCCATCCCGTGCTTAAAAGCGTCGAAGCGCACCGGGCGTGAGAGCCGTCCACGCAACCCCACGAGGCCGAGCCGCCGGCTACCGAATCGACTGCGAAGAGAAACTGAACCGGGTCGAAGAACCGATTATGCGGCCGCCGCTTCCTCGCCGAGGACGTCGTCGTAGTCGCCGTCGTCGACGCGCTCCTTGAAGGTGCGGGCGTCCTCGCCCTCGATGGTGACGCCGAGGGACGCACACGTACCGGCGACCTCCTTCGCGGCGTTCCGCGTGTCGTAGGAGAGGAGGTCGGGCTTCTTCTGCTCCGCGATGGTCTTCAGCTGTTCGATGGAGAGGTCCGCGACGAAGTCCTCCTGCGGTTCGCCGGAGCCCGTCTCGAAGCCGGCCTCGTCCTTCACGAGTGCGGCCGTCGGCGGGACACCGACTTCGATGGAGAACGAACCGTCGTCCTCGTACTCGATGGTGACGGGGACTTCTGTTCCGTCGAACGCTTCGGTCTGGTCGTTGATCTCCTGGACGACCGCCTGTACGTCGACGGGTGTGGGACCGAGCTCGGGACCGAGGGGCGGACCAGGGTCGGCCTGCCCACCGGCGACGAGCACTTCTATCGTCTCAGCCATACTCCGAGAAACCGCCGCCGCGGGTTTAACCCTTGTCTTTCGTGGGAGGCGGGGGAGCGAGCGCCCCGTCCGGTGCCTCGAACTCAGGGCAGGTGGACGCCCTGGCGCGCGAGGAAGTCACTGACCTCCTTGATGACCACGGGACTCCCGATGATGCGGACCACGGCGGCGTCCTCGGGTTCGAAGACGGAGACCATGAACTCCGCTTCGAGGTCGGTGTCGAGTCCCTCCACTGTGGACTCCGGCAGCACGATCTGCGTGCTGTCTCGGAACGTGGAGGGGTCTCCCATCACTTCGTCGTGGCTTCAGCCGGCGTATTAACGTGTCGAAACGAATTCACGGGGCCGCGGAGGAAAGCGCTTTTCGGCACCTGCGGTCTACGAGCGAGTAATGGGGCTCGAGGAGGATATCGAATCGCTCGAAGAAGAAATCGCCGAGACGCCGTACAACAAGTCGACGGAGGCCCACATCGGCCGCCTGAAGGCGAAGCTCGCCGAGCTGAAGGAGAAACTGGAGGCCCAGGAGGCGGGCGGGAGCGGCGGTGGCGGCTACGCCGTCGAGCAGCACGGCGACGCGACGGTGGCGCTGGTCGGCTTCCCGTCGGTCGGGAAGTCCTCGCTCATCAACGCGATGACGAACGCGGACAGCGAGGTCGGTGCCTACGAGTTCACGACCCTCGACGTGAACCCCGGAATGTTGGAGTACCGCGGCGCGAACATCCAGTTGCTGGACGTGCCGGGGCTCATCGAGGGCGCGGCCGGCGGCCGCGGCGGCGGGAAAGAGATTCTCTCCGTCATCCGCGCCGCCGACCTGGTCATTTTCATGCTGTCGGCGTTCGAGGTCGAGCAGTACGAGCGGCTCTCCGAGGAACTGTACAACGTGAACATCCGCGTGGACGAGGAGCCGCCGTCGGTGACGGTTCGGCGGAAGGGGAAGGACGGCATCGACGTGAACACGTCCGGCGACATGGACCTCGACGAGGACACCGTCAAGGAGATTCTCCGCGAGCGCGGGTTCATCAACGCCGACGTGACCATCCGCGGCAACCCCTCGGTGGACAAGCTCATCGACGGCGTGATGGACAACCGCGTCTACATGCCGTCGCTCGTCGCCGTGAACAAAGTCGACCTCATCGAGCCGTCGTACGTGGACACGATGAAGGCCCAGTTGCGCGAGCAGGGCATCGACCCCGACGAGGCCATCTTCATCTCCGCGGCGGAGGAGAAGGGTCTGGACTCGCTCAAAGACCAGATGTGGGCGGAGCTCGGGCTCATCCGCATCTACATGGACAAGCCCGGCCGGGGCATCGACTGGGAGGAGCCGCTGATAATCCGGGAGGGCGAGACTGTCGACGACGCCCTCCAGAAGCTCGGCGGCACCCTCGACGAGCGCTTCCGGTTCGCGCGCGTGACGGGACCGTCGGCGATACACGACGAGCAGCAGGTCGGCCGCGACCACGTTCTCGAAGACGAGGACGTGTTGCGCGTGGTCGCCCGCCGGTAGATGGCCGGTGGCTTGCTGGGCACCGCGCGACGGCGAGTCGTCGCAGTGGCCGTCCTCGTAGGCCTTCTCCCATGGGTCGTGGTCGTGCTGGAGAACGGCGTGTATCCCCTATTCTCCGTGGGCTTCCTCTACACCGAGCCGTTGACGTTCACCTCACTGCCGGTATGGGTCGAGCGCACGGGCACCGTCCCACCCCAGTACCGGGCGTGGCCCGTTGCGACGACGCTCTGGCTGGCGGGCATCGCCGCTGCGGGGCTGGACATGGACCGGAAGATGACCGCCGGATTGCTCGCGCTCGCGGCCGGGAGCGTCGGGTCGCTGGCGCTGGCGCTGTCCCGCCATCGGACCGTCACCGGGATTCCGGTGGGCGCGCTCGCGCTCGGCGCGGCCGCCGTCTACGCGTTCGCGGCGGGCCGCGAGTAGCCGACGCTGGTTCCGGCTCCGGTACGCTTTTCGACGCGCCTCGTGACCGTTCTGGTATGGCAGACTTCGTACTCGACCACGTGATGATGCGCGTCGGCGACCTCGAGGAGTCCCTCGACTGGTACGGCGAGCACCTCGATTACATCGAACACGCGCGCTGGGAGGCCGACACGTTCACGAACGTCTACCTCGGTCCCGAGGACCCCGGCGAGGACGGCGCGTTCCTCGAACTGACCGAGAACCACGACACCGACGAGTACGACAACGGCGACGCGTTCGGTCACATCGCCGTGCGCGTCGAGGACGTCTTCGACGCCTACGAGGAGCTGATGGACGCGGGCGTCGCGGACTACCGCGACCCCGAGTCCTGTGGCGGCAGCTACGCCTTCGTGAAAGACCCCGACGGCCACGAGATAGAAATCGTCGAGCGCGAGGTCGGGCCGCGCTGGAGCATCGACCACACGATGGTGCGCGTCGAGGACGCCGACCAGCACCTCGGCTACTGGACGCGGAAGTTCGAGTACGAGCACACGGGCCGCTGGGAGGCCGACTCCTTCGCGAACTACTTCCTGAAGCCCGAGGACGGCGGCGACGAGGCGATGGCCGTCGAGCTCACGTACAACTACGACGGCCGGAGCTACACGCTCGGCGACGGCTGGGGCCACCTCGCCGTGCGCGTCGACGACCTCCACGACGACTGGGCGACCCTGATGACGCGGGAGTCTGAGGACTACCGCGACCCCGAGTCCTGCGACGACAACTACGCGTTCACGAAGACGCCGGACGGCCACGAGATCGAGGTTCTGAACCCCGACGCGTCGCCGATGGACCGCTCGTAGTCGACAGGCCGACACCGCACCGCGGACGCAGACCGCTTGCAGGCGACGCGACCGACCCCCTCTCTTTTGTAGGGCGACGGCGTGCAGCCAGATATGGCAGACACCCCGTTCCGAGAGCGGCTGGCGACGGCCACGGACGGCAACGAGTGGGGCGTGTTCCTCGTCGCCCTCGGCGTCCTGTTCCTCTTGCTCGGGTACGCGGGCGGCAGCGTGCTGGCCGGCGAGGGGCTGGGCGGCCAGCTGTGGGCCGTCCCGGTCACCGGACTCAGCGTCGTCGTGCTGGCCCTGCTCGCCCAGCAGGTGATTCGATGAGCGCGGACGTCGTGCCAATCGGCCGCGTGGAGACACCGTTCGAGACGACGAGCGAGGCCCCGCCGCAGGGCGAGGAGACGGCGTACTGCGGGAACGTGCGCGTCGACGAGCAGTTCCGGGACGGAATCGGCGAGTTCGCGCACGGCGACAGCGTGGTCGTGGTGTGGTGGGCGGACCGCGCCGACCGCGACGTGTTGCGGGTCAGGGACGGCGAGCGCGGCGTCTTCTCGACGCGCTCGCCGGCGCGCCCGAACCCCATCTGTTTCACCGAGTGCGAGGTCGTCGCCGTCGACACCGACGACGGAACACTCGCAGTCCGGGGGGTGGATATGGCGGACGGCAGTCCCGTCCTCGACCTCAAGCCGCCACTCGACTGACCGGTCTCAGAGGGCGTCTTCGGGCGCGCCCGCGAGTCCGGCGAGTGCGTCCGCCTCGACGTGGTGGAGGTCGCCCGGCACCACGAGCAGGTGTAGCGGGTCGCCGAAGTCCGACTCCGCGAGCGCACCGAGGCGGTCGGCGCGCACGGTCGCGTCCGGAGCGCCGGCGCGCGCGACGACGACGCCGAGGGCGTCCGGGTCCCAGTGTTCGGCGAGCAGCCCCGCGGCCTCGCTGGCGGTCATGTAGGCGTCGCCGTCGACGCTCGGGTGGTCGACCTTGATGTCGAGGTAGACCAGGGTGTGGAGGCCGCGCTCGCGGTTCGCTTCGACGGTCTCGACGACCGAGGCCGGGACGCCGTCGGCCCCGTGCGCCCACTCGAAGGGGAGCGTCGTCGCCTTCCCGAACCGGTAGTTCTGGAGGCCGGTCAGGCTCGACGCGGCGGACTCGGCGGTCGGCGCGTGGACGACGCGCGTCTCGATGCCGCGGTCGGCGGCGCGCAGCCGGAGGTCGACGTGCGTCGTCGAAATCATCGTGTCCCCGGCCGTGAGGAAGACGGCGTCGCCGTCCTCGGCGGCGTCCAGGATGGGCTCAGGGTTCTGTTCGACGCCCGCGCGGTCGCGGACCTCGATGGTCGTGTCGTGGTAGTCCTCGAGGTCGTCGACGCCGGCCCCGACGAGGCGGCTGGTGTAGAACTCGGCGAACGCGCGGTCGGCGGCCGCGATGGCGTCCCGCCCCTCGACGGTGACCGACCGCTCGTCGTAGAGCCCGAGTCCGACGAACGTGAGCATACCTACGCTTCGCGCGGGCCGTCCCTATGGGTTTCGAGTCGTCCCGGCCGTGGTGCAAGCGACACCGGTAAGGCCCGCGCCGACCGAGTTTCGGCGATGGCAGTACCCTGCGTCCGCGTCCCGGTCGAGGACGGTGAAGCCACCCGGCAGCGCCTCGCCGACGCCGACCTCGTGGACGCCGACTACGCGATAACGGGCGACGACGACGCGCTCTACATCCCCGTCACCGCCCCCGAATCTGTCTCCGACGACCTGGACGTCGTCGAGTTCGACGCGCCCGAGCGCCGGACCCAGACCACGCCCGCGGACATTCTGGGCTTCGACCCCTCGTACGAGCGCCTCGGAGACATCGTGGTCGTCGACGAGGACGACGACGAGCGCGCCCGTGACATCGCTGACGCGGTCGTCGACTCGGACATCCCCGTCGAGACGGTGCTGAACCGCGCGTCGAAGATCAAGGGCGAGCAGCGCGTCCGCGACTGGGACGTGCTCGTCGGCGACTCGACGGAGACCGTCCACCGGGAGTACGGCCACGAGTTCGCGCTCGACCTCGACGCCGTCTACTTCTCGCCCCGGCTCGCGACCGAGCGCCACCGCGTAATCGAGCAGGTCAGTCCCGGCGAGCACGCTTTCGACATGTTCGCGGGCGTCGGGCCGTACGCGGTCCCGATGGCGTCGGCCGGTGCCGAGGTCGTCGCGACCGACGTGAACGAGACCGCAATCGAGTACCTGCACGAGAACGCCCGGCGGAACGGCGTCGGCGACCGCGTGACCGCTATCGCGGGGGACGTCCGAGACGTAGTCTCGGGCTCGTCACGAGCGGATCGAAGTGACGGCGTCCGCGAGGTCACTGGCGAGTACGAGGACTGGGCCGACCGCGTTGTGATGAATCTCCCGCACACCGCGGGCGAGTTCCTCGACACCGCCGTCGCGCTCGCGGGCGACGACTGCGTGCTGCACTACTACGACATCCAGCACGAGGACGGGCGCTTCGAGGCCGGCGAGACCGCGATTCGGGCGGCAGCCGAGCCCGAGTACGACGTGGCAGTCGAGACCCGGCACACGGTCCGGTCGTACGCGCCCCACGAGTTCAACGTCGTGCTGGACGTCCGCCTGACGCGCCGGTGATTCGCAAGCCTTATTTCTCGTATCCGGCTACGATTGGGTGCGAAGAGGAGTCGGCACGCGATGCACTGTCGCGCCGTGCCGGTGTAGCTCAGCGGTAGAGCGATTCCTTCGTAAGGAATAGGCCGAGGGTTCAAATCCCTCCACCGGCTTGCTTCTGCGACGAACTTCGGGGAGGAGCGGAGCGACCGTCGGGATTCGAACCAGGGGAGTCGCAACCGCGAGCAGCGCGAGCGGTTCGTCTTCCCGTGGTTCAAATCCCTCCACCGGCTCTTCTGGTACTGTTTCACCGCGGAGAGACGGCCGTGTCGCTTCTCGTGGGCAGTCGTGATGTCGTCGACACGGACGCGTCGAGGCGAGAGCGGGCATTTATGTTACCTGTCTATCTATTGTCGGCGAGATGGTCGTGAAGCCGGACGGGCGAGTCGGATTGACAGACGACGAGACGGCAGTCGAGCGGGCGGCGGACGCGTGCTCGGAACACCTCAGCGAGGAGACACCAGAGCTGTTCGACGCGATGCGCGAGCACAGTTCTGGGGTCGCGTCGGCCGTGGCGGACAGCGACGGTGTCCCGGGGGCTGCGCTCGACGACGAGGACGCGGTCGCGCACCTCCGAGAGTTCGTGCGGGCGCAGTACGACGACGACTGGTTCGGAACGCTCGGCGAACACGGCAGCGAACAGGGCCTGACGTGGGCGGCGTTCCGGACGGCGGCGCGGCGGTTCGGCGAGTTACTGGCGCTGCAGTCGTTCGCGCGGTTCCACACCGCCGAGGCCGCGTTCCGCGAGGCCAGAGGCCGGCGGAGCGACGGCGAGACGGCCGTCGAGGAGGCCGAGGAGGCGCTGCAGTACCGGAACGAGATGGGTGGCGTGCAGGGCGAGGAGTCCTTCGAGTCGCTCGTCGACGACGCCCGCGAGGCGTACACTGCGGCTCAGAACCACCTCGAATCCGGGGCGGCGGCGATGCGGCGGGCGCACGCGCTCCGGACGGCGTCGGCGTGCTACCGCGAGGAGTACGACGTCGAGTCCGACGAACTGGCGTTCGTGTCGCTGGACGACGACCTGGACTGGGAGTACCGCGAGCTCCGCCACGGCCGAGACCGGCTCGCGAACCGGCTCAGTCGCCTGGAGAGCGACGTGGGCGACCTCGTCGACCACCCGCGGTACGGCCGCTGACTCGCGAGGTGGTCAGGGGCCCTCCGGCGGGACGGGGAGGGTGATAGTGACGACCGACCCCCGGGGGTCGTTGTCGGCGAACGAGAGGTCGCCCCCGGAGTGCGCGACAGTCCAGTGGACGAGCCAGAGGCCGAGGCCTTGGCTGTGGTGGAGTTCGTCGATGGCGTCCTCGCCGCTGAGGACGCGGCGTTCCATCTCGGGGATGCCGGGGCCGTGATCAGTCACGCGGACGCGGACGACGTCCTCGTCGGCGGTGACGTCGACGGCGACCTGTGCGGGGCCGCGGTCGGCGTGTCGGATGCCGTTCTCGACGAGCTCCCGGACCGCGACTCCGAACTGTGGCACGGTGACGGCGCGCGCGTGGTCGGGGGCGTCGAGGGCGATGGCCGCGTCCGGATAGTCGTCGCGAGCGGTTTCGACCGCGCGCTCGACGGCGTGCGGGATGTCGACCGGGCCCGCGCTGGTGTCGGTGTCGAGCACCTGATTGATGACGCGTTCTTTCTCCGCGGTTTCGAGCAGGTCGTCGCATCGCTCGACGATGTGGGCGGCGTGGCCGGCGACTCCGGGGTCGTCGGCGTCGGCGAGGAGTTCGGCGCGTCCGCGGACGACGTTCAGTTCGTTCCGGAGCGTATGTCTGAGCACGCGGTCGAGCACCTGGAGCTGGCGCGCTCGCTCGCGGCTCTCGTCGACAGACCGGCGGACGGTGTCGCTCATCTCGTCGAAGCCGCGGCCGATGCGCTCCCACTCGTCGGGGCCGCCGACGTCGATGTGGGTGCCGTACTCGCCGTTCTGCAGCGCCTCGAATCCGTCGCGGAGCGCCTCGAACTGGGAGACGTTCCGGCGGTAGTTCCACCAGCCGAAGCCGGCGACGACCGCCAGCACGGCCGCCACGCTGCCGGCCTGAAGCAGGCTGAGCCGGCGGATTGCCGGCTGGACGCTGGCCCGTGACTCCGACACCGTCACCCGCCACGGCACCTCCGAGAGGGACACGCGGGCCGTGGTGAGCGACGTGTTCGGGGACGGCGCTCTCTCGTAGATGACGGTGCCGTCACTCGCGGTGACCGTCACGCCGGTCTCTGCGTCGAGGCTTCCAGTCGCCGCGTCGAAGAATTCGGTCTCCGAGAGGTGCAGCGCCGCGTTCAGGGTGGCGACGACCTCGCCGTCGTGGCGCACTGGCGCGCTCACGGTGACGACCGTGTTGCCGGTCTGAGCCGCGACGGGGTCGCTGACGTACGTCTCGCCGGCCATCGCGCGCTGGACGTACGTCCGGTCGCCGAAGTTCGTGCCGACGACCGCGTCGCGGTCCGCCGGCGAGAGGTCGGAGACGAGCGCCGTCATCGTGCCGTTCGCGGCGACCACGGACGCGCCCGAGAACAGCGTGTCCCCGACGAGTCGGTCGAGCGCCGCGCGCTGCCCGTCAGTGCCGTGGTCGGCGACCGCGGGGACACCGGACCAGAGTTCGACCGTCTGTCGCTGAGCGGCCAGCCGCGCGTCGAGGCCCACGCGGACGAGGTCGCCGCTGCGCTCGACGTCGGCGTGGTGTTCGTCCATGACGGCGTCCTGGTACGCCTGGAAGCCCGCCCACGTCGCCCCGGACAGGACGACCGCTGACGTGACCAGCAGGACGACGAAGATGCGGCGCGACCGCATCGTCAGTCAGCGACCCGGAGTGTCACCGCGAACACCGCTCCCTCGGGGTCGTTGTCGGCGACCGATACGTCGCCGCCGACAGCGTCCACGAGCGTCTCTACGAGGTACAGCCCCATGCCGGTGCCGTCGCTTTCGAGCCCGGTCTCGCCCTTCCCGAAGATGGCGTCCTTGTGCGGGTCGGGGACCCCCGGTCCGTTGTCGGCGACTCTGACAGTGGCGGTGTCGCCGTTCCGCTCGGCGCTGACGGTCACCTCCGGCACCGGCTTGTCGTTGTGCTGGACAGCGTTCTTCAGGAGGTTCCGGAACACCGAGTCGAGCATGTCGTTGCCGTGGACGGTGGCGTCCGGGATGGAGCCGGCGACGGTGACTGCGGCTCCGGGGAACGATGTCCGGACCTCCTCGAGTTCGGTCTCCAGCGTCGACCGGAGCGCCACCGGGTGGTTGTTGTCCGTCTCGGTCAGCATCACGTCCGCGATGTCGCGGGCGGTCTTCGTCAGTTCGACGGCGTGGTCCGCGCTGTCCAGGATGCGTTCGACGTAGTCGTCTTGCTCGTCGGCCACCTCGCCGGCGAGCATCTCGGCGTACGCCAGCACGAGCTGGAGGTCGTTGCGGATGTCGTGGCGCAACACCTGATTGAGGACTTCGAGGTTGTCCCGCTGGGTTTCGAGGCGCTGCTCGTAGTCCGCGCGGTCGGTGACGTCGACGACGATGGAGAACAGCAGCGCGTCGTCTTCGAGTTCGATGGGGGAGGAGTGGACCTCGACCGTCCGCATCTGGCCGTCCGCGAGTTCGTGCTCGAAGAGGAAGTGGTTGCGCTCGCGGGCCTCGGCGCGTTCACGCTCCGCTTCGAGTTCGTCGGGCGGCATGACGTTGAGGTCGTCGACGGTCATGCCCGCGAGTTCGCCGGTCGAGTAGCCGTAGAACTCCGCGGCGGCGTCGTTGGCGTTCCGGATGCCGCCGGTGTCCGGGTCGACGAGCAGCATCGGCGCGGAGTGGCGTCTGAACATCCGGCGGAACTGCTCGGCGCGCTGTCGGAGTTCCGTCTCGAGTTCGCGGCGCTCGGTGACGTCCTGGACGACGCCGTCGATGACGACCTCGTCGCCGAGGTCGTCAGTCACGGCACTGAGCGACCCCCAGAAGGTGTCGCCGGAGAGCGTCTCTAGCTCCACTTCCGTCTCCTGGAGCACACCGTCTTCGCGGAGCGTGTCGGCGACGGCCTCCCGGGCCTCCGGGTCGGCGTAGAGTATCTCGGTGTCGCGACCGCGAAGGTCGGCCTTCGAGTCGGCGTCGGCGAGCGCCACCAGTTCGTCGTTCGCGGCGAGGAGTTCGCCGTCCGTGAGCCGCGCTCTGAAGACGCCGACCGGGAGAGCGTCGAGGATTCGCTCCTGATGCGTCCACGCGCTGTCGGTCTCCAGCGAGTCGACGACGACGAGTGCCGTGGCGTGGCCGTCGTCGTCGGAGCCGATTCGCGTGGCGTCGACGGTGACGAGACGGCGGTCGCCCCCGTCGCCGGCGAACACGAGTCTCGCGCGGTCGTCCACCGTCGCGCCCGTCGCGACGGCGTCACAGAACCGTTCGACGTCGGCGGCGGTGTCTCTCGGAGCGAACGACCGAATCGGCTCACCGACGGGGTCCACCGAGTCGGTCAGTTCGCTGAACGACGTGTTGGCGTACGTGACGGTGCCGTCGCGGACGACAACGACCGGGTCGGTCACACTGTCGAGCACGGCGGCGTATGTGTCAGAGGGTGTCATCGGCGAGTACCTCGGTGAGGCGGCGGCGTTGTCCGAATGTGTGCGGGTCCGCTCACTTAAGCCGGCAGTTTACTTCCCGAGGGCTGGGACGCAACTGGACTGGCGAACGATATTAATCCAGCGTTGCGTCCTCGTCAGCCGGCCCCACAGACGCCGGTCACGTCCGCGCGAGCGAACGCGCAGACGGCCGTGGGCGGGCTCGACAGACGGCCACTGGGTCCGTCACCGCGCTCTGGCGGCAACGAGTGCGGCCG
This sequence comes from Halobacterium jilantaiense, assembly GCF_900110535.1. Lineage (NCBI taxonomy): Archaea > Methanobacteriati > Methanobacteriota > Halobacteria > Halobacteriales > Halobacteriaceae > Halobacterium > Halobacterium jilantaiense. Next base: position 206,654 of record NZ_FOJA01000001.1, on the reverse strand, counting down.
CCGAGGCAGCGAGTGCTGCGACCGTGAGCCCGAATCCGGGCGCTGTCCCACTGCTCTCGCCCGAACGCACGGTGACCATCTGGTCTCCCGCGCCGACCTCGTACCGGCCCGCCGCGGAGAGCGTGAGTGTCGTCGTCCTGGTCGTGGACGCGCCCGCCGCGAGCGTGACGTTCAGCGCGGCGACCCGCTCGTCGTCGAGTGTCACTGCGACCGGCCCTCTGGCGGGGTCTGCTGTCGGGTTCGCGAGGGTCGCGGTGACGTTGACGCGTCCCCCGACCGGCACGCGGTCGGGGTCCACCGAGAGGTCCTGTACTCGGACGGTCGCCGGCGACCGTACCGTCACCGGCCGCGTGTCGCGGCCGAGCGTGAGATTGTAGGTGCCGGCCGACGCGAGCATGTGCTCGACGGCGAGTTCCGTCGACTCGTCGCCCGCCAGCGAGCCCGAGTCGACGGCCACGGTCCGGTTACCGTCGTCGAGTCGCGCCTCGTACTCGCCCCGGGTGCCGCCGGCGTTGGTCACCGTCGCGGTGACAGTCAGTGTCTCCCCGACGTACAGCGTCGGCACCGTCTGGAACGTCTCGTTCCGGAACGGCCCGGCGACGCTGTACTCGGTGTCGGCGACGGTCAGCCGCGGCGGCTCCACGGAGAACGCCGCCGAGTACTCGCCCCGCGACCACATCTCGGGCGTGGCGTCCGTGGTCGTGAACCGTTCGGCCGCGCTCGCGACGGCCGGCGTCGACGCGTTCCGCACGGCGTCCACCACGTCCCCGTTAGAGACGTCGCCGTCCTGCCGGTTCAGCGCCCAGAGGACGTCCCGCATCGCCGCCCGGTGGTCGGTCGCCAGCCGCACCCGACGGTCGAGGTCGCCCCAGACGAGGCTGCCTTTCAGGTAGTTCGCGCCCGACGACCACGTCGACGGCGAGGCGAGGACGGCCTCGCGCCAGGGGTCCCGGCCGCCGTACCCGAGGTACTCGCGGTACTGCGAGAAGTCGACGTAGTCGAGGTCCAGAGAGAGCGCGGCGGCGTAGTACTCGGCGGCCGCCTCCATCGTCCACCGCCCGGACTCGGCCGTGGTGTAGCCCTGCCGGGTGTGGACGTACTCGTGGAGCCAGACGTTCGACGGTTCGTCCAGCCGGGCGTCGGCGAGCACCCAGGCGTCGTTGCCGCCGTACTCGACGCCGCGGACGCCCCACTCGGCGTCGGTCGGCGCGACCCCAATCCAGACTCGGTCGTCGCGGTCCCCGACCTGCATGCGCTGTGAGGCGGCCGCGAGCGCGTCGAGCACGTCGTCCACGCCCTCTGCCATGTCGGCGCGCGCCGGGACGGCGAGGGTGAACGTCTGGCCGCTGGCGGTCCGCGTGTACTCGGTCACGTCGCCGAGCAGCGCCAGTTCGCCGCCGGTCGACCCCTCGCCGGCGACACTCGTCGTCTCCGAGATGTCGACGGTCAGGCCCTCGGGGCCCGACCAGCCCCAGCCGGTGCGGAACGTCGGCACGGTGACGACCGCCCAGTCGCCAGCGTCCAGGAACGAGTACTCGCCCTCCTGGGCGAGCGCGCCCGACCGCGACCCGCTCGCGCTGCGGTTCGCGTCGACAGTGACGCGGAGCTGTGCGGCGTCGTCCTCGCCGTCCCACTCGTAGTCGTCGCTGGTCTGCTCGAAGTCGCTGGTCTCGACACCGACGGTGCGGTCGGGCACCCGGACCGACAGCGACGAGACGGCGTCCGGGAGCGTGTACGCCACGACGACGTCGATGCGGCCGGGCTCCTCGGGCGTGAGGAACAGTTCGACGCGCTTCTGGATGGTTGCCGTCTGTCCGTCCGAGTCCGCGTCGGCGGCCGACAGCGCGTCGGTCGCGGACTGGCGGACGAGTTCGGTGTCGGCCTCGACGGCAGTCGAGTGGTCGTCGGCTGCGGGGGCTGGCTGGCCGGCGACGGGGGCGGCGAGCGACGCGACGAGCAGGGCGACGACAGCGACGGCCGCGCGGTCCATGCGACACACTCCGGGCGCGAGCCACATAGGGCGACTGGCTAGCTCAGTCGCTGCCGCCGTCCGCGACTGCGGGTCGCCCCCCGGCGTCGTCGAGCGCGGCGACCGCGTCCGCCACGTCGCCCGTCGCGACCCGAGTGCTGGCGGTGCCCGCGTCGCCGAGGGCCGTCTCACCGACGACGACGGCGCGTTCGGCCGCGCTCCGGAGACTCGCGTTCGCGCCCCAGTCGGCGGCGTCGGCGGCCACGACGACGGCGTCCGCGGCCGCGACGTGCTCGCGGGCCCGGGCGTCCGCTTCGTCACCCGGCGGCCCGAACGGGTCGACGGTGACGCAGTCGAGGCCGAATCGCTCGGCGGTCTCGTGGTCGGTGTCGCCAGCCACGACCGGCCCGACGGAGACGGCCGCGCCGGCGTCGACCAGTTCCCGGACGAGCGGGGTCGCGGTGTCGCCGCCGCCGAGGACGTGGACGCGAGCGTCGAGGTCGGCGTCGGCGTCCGGCAGCGGTGTCACAGTCGGGGACCCGGTCGCCGGGTCGGTGCCGACGGCCACCCGGGCGTCGAAGGCCGACCGGATTGCCTCGGGTGTGAGTACGTCCCGGGGCAGGCCGCTGTCCAGTACTTCGCCGTCGGCGACCAGCACGAGTTCGTCGCAGTACCGTGCGGCGAGGTCGAGGTCGTGGATGGCGGCGACGACGGCCCGGTCGTCGCTGTCGGCGAGCCCCCGGACGAGTTCGAGCGTGCGCACCTGGTGGTTCACGTCCAGGCTCGCCGTCGGCTCGTCCAGCAGCAGGATCGGGGCGTCCTGAGCGAGCGCGCGAGCCAGCAGGACGCGCTGTTTCTCGCCGCCGGACAGCGAGGTCACGTCCCGGTCGGCGAACTGCGCGACTTCTGCGCGCTCCATCGCGCGGTCGACCGCGTCCGGGTCGCTGTCGCTCCCGAACCGGGGCTGGTGGGGGTGTCGCCCCATCTCGACGGTCTGCCGGACGGTGAAGTCGAAGGAGACGTGCGTGTCCTGCGGAACGGTCGCGATGCGGCGGCTGGCGGCCTTCGAGGAGAGGTCGTGGACAGCCTCGCCGTCGACCAGCACCGTGCCGGCGTCGGGGTCGACGACGCCGTTCATCGCGCGCAGCAGCGTCGACTTGCCCGCGCCGTTCGGGCCGACGACGCCGACGAGCCGGCCGTCCGGAACGGTCGTGCTCACGTCGTCCAGAATCCGGGTGCCGGCGAGAGACACGTCGACGCCGGAGACGTCGAGGGTCACAGCGCGTGCACCTCCCGGTCGCGGAGCAGGTAGAGGAAGAAGGGCGCGCCGACGAACGCGGTGACGATGCCGACCGGGAGGTTCCCCGCGCCCGACCGGGCGATGGTGTCGGCGGCGACGAGGAACGCGCCGCCGACGAAGGCGCTGACGGGCAGCAGGACGCGGTGGTCGGGGCCGACGACGAGGCGGACGCCGTGCGGGACGATGAGCCCGACGAAGCCGATTGCGCCCGCGAACGAGACGGCCGCGGCGGTGACGACGCTGGCGACCGCCAGGAGGAGGCGCTTGGTGCGTTCGACCTCGACGCCGAGCGTGTGGGCGTCCTCCTCGCCGGCCAGCAGGACGTTCATGTCACGGGCGTACGCGAGCAGGGCGAGGCTGCCGAGGACGACGACCGGGAGCGCGGCCTCGGCCTCGTGCCAGCGGCTGCCGTGGAGGTTCCCCATCATCCAGTACATCGCCTCCCGAATCTCCCGGCCGGAGTTCACGATGAGAAAGGAGGTGAACGCGCCGAGCAGCGTCTGGACGGCGACGCCCGCGAGCAGCAGCGTGGCGACGGGCGTGCGGCCGTTCTCGGTGGCGACGAGGTAGACGGTGAACGCGGCGACGAGCGCGCCGACGAAGGCGGCGGGCTGGATGCCGATGGTGACGACCGTGGGGGCCGTGATGGCGGCGACAGCGCCGACGGCGGCACCCGAGGAGACGCCGACGATGGAGGGGTCTGCCATCGGATTCCGGAAGAACCCCTGCATGACGGCCCCCGAGATGGCGAGCGAGGCACCGACGGTCGCGCCGAGCACGATGCGGGGGAGGCGGAGTTGCCCGACGATGTACTGCTTGGTGTCGGGGACGGCGAAGTGCAGCGGCGACGTGTAGCCGACATCGAACGCGGGCCAGGGGACGCCGCCGAGCGCGGGGACGGCGTGGTCGCGGAACGCGACCGAGACCGAGGAGGGAACGGCGAACACGTCGAGAGCGGCGAGCGCGACCTCCGGCAGCGAGATGGAGGCGTGACCGATGGTGGCGCTCACCAGGGCGACGGCGACGAGCAGCCCGGCCGACGCCACGGTCCAGACCGTCGCCCTGGTGTAGACGCTCATTGTTGGTCAATCCTATTTGGTTTAGCCAAATATTTATTGCGCTACTGGCCTCTACCACACATGCGCAGACCCGCAATCGTACTCGGAGTCGTTCTACTGGTTCTGAGTGCCACAGTCCCCGCAGCCGGCGCGTTCGACGCACCGGCCGCTCAGGAAGACCCGTCCTGCGAGTTCCCCGTCACGATGACCGACGCCAGCGACGCTAACGTCACCGTCGACGCCGAACCCGAGCGCGTCGTCACGCTGAACCCGAGCGCCGCCCAGACCATGTGGGAACTCGACGCGCGCGAGAAAGTCGTCGGCGTCTCCCAGTTCGCCGGCTACCTCGAGGACGCCGGCGACCGCGAGGTCGTCACCTCCGGGAGCCCCTCACAGGTGAACGCCGAGCAGGTCATCTCGCTCGAACCCGACCTCGTGCTCGCGCCGAACACCATCGACAACGACTCCGTCACCCAGCTCCGTGACGCCGGCGTCACGGTCTACCGCTTCCAGTTCGCGAACTCCCTGGACGCCGTCTACGAGAAGACCGAGACTATCGGCAGGCTCGTCGGCGCGTGCGACGCCGCCGAAACCACCGTCTCGGACATGCGCGACCGCGTCGACACCATCCGGCAGGCCGTCGACGGGCAGGAGCGCCCGAGCGTCTACTACGCCCTCGGTGGCGGCTACACCGCCGGCCCGAGCACCTTCATCGGCTCGATGATCGACACGGCGGGCGGCCACAACATCGCCGCTGACGGGAACTTCAGCAAACCGTACCCGCAGCCGTCCGAGGAGTTCGTCGCCGAGCAGGACCCCGAGCACGTCGTCGTCGGCGTGCCCGCCGCGCAGATGAACGCCGACAAGTCCGAACTCATCGGCGCGGACTCCGTCGTCCGGAACACGACTGCCTACGAGGAGGGCAACATCGTCGCGGTGAACGTCAACCACATCAATCAGCCCGCCCCCCGGGTCGTCGAACCGATGACGCAGATGGCGCAGGCGTTCCACCCCGACGCGTACGCCGAGGCCAACACGACGACCACGGCGACGACCGCCGAACCGACGACCCAGACCGAGACCGCCACCACGGCCGCCGCCACGACGACCGACGGCGGTGACGGCTCCTCCGGTGGCTCCGCGCCCGGCTTCGGCGTCGCCACGGGCGTCGTCGCCGTGCTCGGTGCCGCTCTGTTCGCGCGCCGGTAGGCCGACACCGTTTCCTTTCTCCGTCTGGTAGCGGCGGGCATGGTCGAGAACGTCATCTGGCCCGCCTACTTCGACGCGGCGCTCTCCCGCCGCGAGGGCCGCCGTGTCCCCGAGGACCTCGCCGTCGAGGAGCCCACCGTCGACGAAATCGCGACCGCCGTCCAGCAGGTCGGCTACGACGCCGTCGTCGAACGCGACGTGGCCTACCCCCGGCAGCACTGGACGGACTCGGGGCGCGTTCTGGTGAAGGACGCCGACGACTCGAAGAACGACCTCGTGCAGGCCGTCGCCGCCTACGTCGGCGCGCTCCGGAGCTGATGGAGCGAGCCGGCAGCGTCACGCGGACCGCGGGCAACGTCGCCGTCGTGCGCAGCGACGACGACGCCCACCCCGGAATCGGGGCCGCGCTCGTCGACCAGAACCTCGACGCCGTCGGTCGAGTCGTCGACGTCTTCGGGCCCGTCGAGCGCCCCTACCTCGCGGTGACGCCCCAGTCCGGCGTCCACCTCGCCGGCCTCGTCGGGGAGACGCTGTACGTCCGGTAGACGGAAAAGGCAAGACGGGGGCGCTCCCAGGGAGAGTACATGAACGACTCGACGCGGGTCGCCGGCGTGCTCGCCGGCGTCGTCGCCCTGTTCGTCGTCGTCCAGGTCGGCGCGCTCGCGCTCGTCGAACCCTTCCAGAGCGCGGGCCTGCAGTCCACCGAGGACCCCCAGAATCCGCTGAACAGCATCGTCTACGTCGCCTTCCTGCTGGTCGCCACCGGCGGTATCCTGCTCGTCATCAAGTACGACCAGCAGTGGGTGCTGAAGGGCTTCGTCCTCCTGACGAGCGGCCTCGTCGCCTCCTACGTGTTCGCCGTCGTCTTCCCCGCCGTCACGGTCGCGGGCGTGAACCTCGCCGTCTGGGTGCCGGCCGTCGCGCTCGTCGTCGCGCTGTACGCCTACCCCGAGTGGTGGGTCATCGACTCGGCGGGCGCACTCATGGGGATGGGTGCCGCCGCGCTGTTCGGCATCAGCTTCGGCGTCCTGCCGGCGCTCGTCCTGTTGACCGCGCTGGCGGTGTACGACGCCATCAGCGTCTACGGCACCGAACACATGCTCACGCTCGCCTCCGGCGTGATGGAGCTCCAACTGCCAATCGTCCTCGTCGTCCCGACCACGCTGGAGTACTCGTTCGTGGACGATGCCCAGGAGACCGCCGACGAGGCCGGTGAGGGCGAGCGTGAGGCCAGTAATCCCGCCGACCGCCCCGCGTACTTCATCGGCCTCGGCGACGCCGTGATGCCCTCGATTCTCGTCGCCAGCGCCGCGTTCTTCCTCGACACTCCCGAGGTCCTCCCGGGCGTCGAACTCGCCCCCCTCACCGCGATGGTCGGCACCATCCTCGGGCTGCTCGTCCTGATGCGGATGGTGTTCAAGGGCCGGGCGCACGCCGGCCTCCCGCTGTTGAACGGCGGCGCAATCGCCGGCTACCTCGCCGGCGCGCTCGCCGCCGGCATCCCCCTCGTCGAGGCGCTCGGGCTCGCGCCGTACCTCTGACGGCGACCACCCCAACCTTTGAGCCGCGCCGGACCCAACGGCTAGGCGATGCCGGGGAAAACTGTCGCCGCGATAGCTGGCTGGAACGCCCTGTTCGCCGCGTTCTGCTTCGGCGGCGCGGTCACCGTGACCGAGCCGTGGCAGCGCGCGCTGCTCGTCGTGCTGGGCGCTTCGGCGCTCGCGTCAGCCGCCAGCCGGGCGCGGGGCGGAGACCTGCTTCCGGACTGAGTCCGGACCGGGTACTGATTACTCCCCAGTGAGCGCTTCGCTCGCGGGCGCGAACGGAATCTCGGTGCCGAGCCCCTGCTCGACGGCGCGCTCGTAGAGCATGTGGGCGGCCGCCACCGTCTCGATGCCCGTGCCGCCGCTGTCGAACACAGTCACGTCCTCGGGCCCCTGGCGGCCCTCTGCCTCCCCGGCAACGACTTCGCCGAGTTCCGCGTGGACGTGGTCCTCGTCGACGACGCCCGCCTCGACGGCCGCGAGGAACGAGCCGGCGTCCTGACTGACTCGGGCGCGGAGGTCGGGGACGTAGGTCGCGCGCTCGATGGTCGTCGCGTCCAGTTCGCGCTTCTCCGGGTGGTACTGACCCATCGCCGTGACGTGCGCGCCGTCGTCGAGGTGTTCGCCGTCGAAGACCGGCTCGCTGGCGTTCGTCGCCGTGACGACGATGTCCGCGCCCTCGACGGCGGCTGCGCTCGACGCCACCGCCGCGACCGAGGCGTCGAGGGAGTCGTTCAGCTCCGCGGCGAACGCCTCGCGGCTCTCCTTCGTCCGCGAGTACACCCAGACGGTGTCAAGGTCACGGACCGTCGCCACCGCCTTCAGCTGTCCGCGTGCCTGCGCGCCGCTCCCGACGACGGCCATCGTCGAGGCGTCCCGGCGGGCGAGCGCGTCGACACCGACGGCACCGGTCGCGCCGGTCTTGAAGGGGTTCATGCGTGCGCCGTCCAGCAGCGCCAGCGGCTCGCCGGATTCGGCGTCGAACAGCGGCGTGACGAACCACGCGTCCTCGGCTCCGAACCCCGCGCTGTACGTGTACCCGCCCATCGCGCCGGTCTCCGGGAGAATGGCGGAGTAGTCGGTGAGCATCCCCGGCGGGTCGCCCCGGACGAGCTTCGTTCGGGGTTCGGCCGGCGCGCCCTCGCCGCGCTGGCGGTACCCGTCTCGGACGGCGTTCACGTAGTCAGCGAGGTCAGCGAGCCCGGCAAGGTCGTCGTCGGAGAGGAACAGCGTCTCTGTCACGCCCGGTTGTTCGGCCGACGGCACGAAAAGGATTGAGGCCCCGGCGGCGAACTCTGGGGCATTACAGAGCGCTACGCGACAAGCCGCGGTGCCCCGACAGAGACGCCGTGAACGGGAACGGCCGTGCTGTCGCCGGTTTCGCGGTCGCCGCCGATATCTCGGCGCGGGTCAGTTCCCGACGAGGTCGGCGACCACCAGCGACCCGAACCGCACGACCGACAGCAGCAGCGCGCCCACGAGGAACATCACGAGGAAGAACGTCGGGTCGGCGTTCCCGGGGAACAGCGACGTGTTCCGCAGCAGTTGGCCGACGAGGTCCCCGAGGAGCCACGTGCCGGCAGCGAGCAGCAGCGCCGCGCGAGAGGACTCCGCGGCGCGCGAACTGTACGCGCCGACGAGCGGCGCGGCCGCCAGCCAGCCGACGAGGAACGGCAGCAGGACGCCCGCGTAGTGCTGTGGGTTCAGTGTCCCGTGCTGTACCGTCCCCACGAGCACGAGTGCGAGGATAGCGAGCACGTCGCCGGGTAGGAATCGGGTGACTGCGCGCTCGTCGACGTCGGTCAGCTTCATGGGCGGGCTTCGAACGGGTGGGTCAAGGCTGTCCCGGTTTCACGCCCGCGACGGTGAACGCGAACCCCGTGTCGACGAGTCGCGCGTCCAGACCCGCGTCGGCGAGTCGGCGGCCGCACTCGTCGGCGGTGTCGAAGCGCGACCCCATCCCGAGGAGGTGTTCGCCGGCGACCAGCAGCCAGCCGCGGAGCGTCGCGGGGTCGAAGTCCCGCACGACGACCACCCCACCGGGGCGCAGCGCGCGCGCCGCCTCCTCGATTGCCGTGCTGCGCGCGGGGAAGTGGTGGAGCGCGTCCACAATCACGACGGCGTCGACGGACTCGTCGGCGACTGCGAGCCGCCGGACGTCGGTCTGGACGGTTTCGAGACCCGCGCCGCGGGCTTCTGAAAGCATCCCGCGGCTGGCGTCCGCGACGACGGCGTCGCCGCCGAGCGCGCGGGCGACCCGGCCAGTCCCCCCGCCGAGGTCCAGCACGCGCTCGACTGGCCGGTCGGCGAGCGCGAGCGCCAGGGCGAGGTCCGCCCGGTCGGCCGCCGGCATCGCGAGGTCGTACAACGGCGCGAACCGGTCGAAGTAGGGCACGTCGTGCATACCGACTCCGACGCGACCGAGGCAGGCAATACTTTGTGTCGCTGCGCGAAGAGCGAGTGTGCGTTACGCAGTCCTCGGCGGCCCCGACGACGGCCCGACGCTCCTCCTGGACTGGGAGGCGTTCAGCTACGCGGGCAAGTTCGTGATGTCGAACACGGGGAAGGCAGTCGCCTACGAGGGTCCGCCGGTCGGGGAGCGCGACGGCTGGCCGCCGGCCGCCAGGGAGGCCGACGACCCGGTCGCGGACGTGGTCGGCGCGGTCTCGTTCAACGAGGACCGCACCGACCCGGGGACGGCGTGGCTGCGGTACGTCACCGTCCGCGGCGACCGACGGGGCGACGGCGTGGGTGCGCGGCTCTGCGCGTTCGCGGCCGACCGCCTGCTCGACGACTGCGACCGCGTCCGCATCGCCGTGAACAATCCGTTCGCGTACGAGGCGCTCCACAAGGCCGGCTTCGGATTCACGGGCGAGGAGACGGGCATCGCCGAACTCGTGCTGGAACGCCCCTGCGAGGACCGCGCGGCCGGCTATCAGGACGGCCTCGACCGGTACCGGGAGCGGGACCTCTCGCCCGAGGAGGAGGCGTTCCTCGACCGCAAGCGCGGGCAGTCCCCGCCGGTCCGCGTCGACTGGTAGTCTTTTTCTCGCTGCGGCCGCGACTCTCTACATGGCGCTGCTTCCGACGGCCCTGATTGCGGTCGGCGCGGTCCACCTCGCCGCCGGCCTGCCGGCGCTGCTCGCGCCGGAATTCGTCTGCAGCCGGCTCCCGCAGAGGTACGCCGAGGCGGTCGGTGACCGCCGCGAGTGGCGCGGCTTCGGGGCCGGTGTCACGTCCGTCGGCATCTCGCTGGTGACCATCGGGTACGGGCTGCCGGCGTTGCTCAACGGTTAAATCCGGGGAGCCCGAACTCCGGGTGATGGGTAACGCGGACCTCCGGCAGCTCGCGGCCATCGAGGAGACTCCCTTCGCGGACCTCCAGGGGAGCGTGGTGGCCGTCGACGCCCACAACTGGCTGTACAAGTACCTCACGACGACCGTCCAGTGGACCAGCGAGGACATCTACACCACGAGCGACGGCACCGAGGTGGCGAACCTCGTCGGCGCCGTCCAGGGCCTCCCGAAGTTCTTCGAGCACGATTTGACGCCCGTGTTCGTCTGGGACGGCGGCGTCACCGAACTCAAGGACGAGGAAGTGGCCGAGCGACGCGAGCAACGCGAGAGCTACGAGGAACAACTGGAAGAAGCCCGCGAGGAAGGCGACGCCGTCGAAGCCGCCCGTCTGGAGGCGCGCACGCAGCGGCTCACGGACACCATCCACGAGACCACGCGGGCGCTGTTCGACCTGCTGGACGTGCCGCAGGTCGAAGCGCCCGCCGAGGGGGAGGCGCAGGCGTCGTACATGGCGAGAGTCGACGACGACGTGGACTGCGTGGGCAGCGACGACTACGACTGCCTGCTGCTCGGGTCGCCCGTGACGCTCCGCCAGCTCACGAGCTCCGGCGATCCCGAGCGCATGGACTTCGAGGCGACGCTCGCCGAACACGACCTCACGTGGGAGCAACTGGTCGACGTGGGCATCCTCTGCGGCACGGACTTCAACCCCGGCATCGACGGCTTCGGCCCGAAGACCGCGCTGAACGCCATTCGCGAACACGGCGACCTCTGGAGCGTCCTCGACGCCGAGGGCGAGCACGTCGAGTCCGGCGACCGCATCCGCGAACTGTTCCTGAACCCCGAGGTCACCGACGACTACAGCGTCCACACCGACCTCTCTCCGGACGTCGAGGCGGCCCGCGAGTTCGTCACCGACGAGTGGGAGGTCGACGCCGACGAGGTCGCCCGCGGGTTCGAACGCATCGAGGAGTCGGTCGTCCAGACCGGCCTCGACCAGTGGACCTGAAGTAGATAGAGGCCGCCGACGGCGAGGGTTCCTCCGGAGACCAGCAGGAAGCCGACTGACTGTTCGAGGTAGATGCGTCAGGGCGTGAACTCGAAGATCAATCCATGCGCACGACTGCCGGTGGCGCTCACAAATACGTACGGGTGCGGGCGGAACCAAGTCGCCGGCCGCCTCTCGTCACTCCGCGACCACGGTGGCCGCCGCGGACCCCCGCGCTTTTCTCGCCGGCCGACCGAGGACGCGTATGGACCTCTCCGACGTGGAAGCGCGAATCGAGGACGGTTTCGAGGCGGACTGCGAGGCGACGGTGACCCGCGCCCGCGGCGACCACGACGACGACCACTTGGCGGCGACCGTCGTCTCGTCGGCCTTCGAGGGCGAGTCGCTGGTCGCCCAGCACGACCTGGTGTACGACGCGCTCGGCGACGCGATGACCACCGAGATTCACGCGCTCGAACTGACGACGTACACGCCGTCGGAAGCCGACGAACGAGCGGACTGAGCGGGAGCGACAGCGCTTAGTGGCGGTTCTGTGAACACTCACTCGACAATGAGTACTGGCTCCGACGACCTCGCCGCGGAGTACGTCCCGAAGCTCCGCCGGAACCTCGAAGACGTGGTGCTGGACTTCTGGCTGCCGCGGTGTCTCGACGACGAACACGGCGGCTACGTCCTGAGTTACGACGAGACCGGAGCCTTCGCGGGCAACGACCACAAGATGCTCGTCACGCAGTCGCGGATGCTGTGGCTGTTCTCCCGGCTCTCGCGCTCCGACGTCGTCGACGGCGACTACCTCGACGAGGCGGAACTGGGCTACGAGTTCCTCCGCGACGAGATGCACGACGACGAACACGGGGGCTTCGTCTGGGAGGTAGACCGGACCGGTGACGTTCTGAAACCCCGGAAACACCTTTACGGCCAGTCGTTCGCGCTCTACGGCCTCTCGGAGTACTACCGCGCGACCGGCGACGAGGCCGCCCGCGACCTCGCAGTCGACCTCTTCGAGACCGTCGACGACGCCGCGAAAGACCACGCGAACGGCGGCTACCGGGAGTACTTCGAGGCCGACTGGACGCAGGTCACGGAGGGCACGACCTACCTCGCGAACATCGAGCCGGACTGGTCGCCGAAGGAGTCCGGGGACAGCGTCCTCGACCCGACGCTGAAGCTGATGAATACCCACCTCCACCTCATGGAGGCGTTCACGACATTCTACCGCGCGACGGGCCACGAGACCGCACGGGCGCGCCTCCACGAACTTCTCGATATCTGCACGAACACGGTCGTCCGGAAGGACCGCACGGCGTGCACGGACAAGTACGACCCCGACTGGACGCCGCGCCTCAACGACGAGGACTTCCGCGTCGTGTCGTACGGCCACGACCTGGAGAACGTCTGGCTGACGATGGAGGCCGCCGACGCCCTGGACGTCTCCGACCGGCTCTTCGTCGACCTCTACGAGGCGCTGTTCGAGTTCTCCCTCGACCACGGCTACGACGACGACCGCGGCGGCTTCTACTTCTTCGGGCCGCTCGACGGCGACGCGACGAACCGCATCAAGGCGTGGTGGGTGCAGGCCGAGTGCATGACCAGCGCGCTCCGCATGTACGAGGCGACCGGCGCGCAGCGGTACCGCGAGGTCTTCGAGGAGACTTACGACTTCGTCGAGACCCACCACGTCGACGACGAACACGGCGAGTGGCACTCCGGCGTGAACGACGACCTCGAACCGGTCGGCCGGAAGGGCGCGATGTACAAGGGAGCCTACCACAACGGCCGCGCGCTCCTGGAGTGCATCGAGACGCTGGAGTCGCTGTAGTCACGCCGCAGCGACCACGTCCGGGAGCGCGCGGCTGACGCCGCGACTCCAGAAGCCGACGGCGACGAGTTCGGCGTAGAACGCGACGAAGAAGCCGACGGCGACCGAGACGGTGGCACCCGCGACAGTGAGCAGAACCGCACCGGCGACGAGTCCGACGAGCACGTCGTAGAAGTACGCGCCGTGGCCCGCTGCGCGAGCCAGCACGTCGGTGTCGTAGGCCGCGAGAATCCGGCCGTTCGCGAGGAAGTTCGCGAGCGCCGCCGGGAGCAAGTAGACGCAGACGACGGCGAGCAGCAGCGATGTCGTCGACCCGAGCGCGAACGCCACAGACGTCCCCGCGCTCACGTCACCGGGGGTCAGCGTGAGCTGTGACGCGCCGGCGACCGTCACGAGCAAGACGACCGTGGCCGGCACCAGGAACGACGCGACGACGACCGCGCCGCGGAGACCGGTCCGCAGGACGCTGCGGACGCCGGGGTACGCCGGCAGGGAGTCGAAGCGGTCGGCGGGCTCGCGGGTCGAGAGCGCCGCGAAGACGACGAGGAGGTAGCCGAGCACGGGGACCAGCGGAATCAACGGGACGACCGGCACGTAGACAGTCAGCAAGTGGAGCGCACCGCCGACGAGCAGCGCGTCGACCGCGCGCTCGCCGCGGAACGGGTACCGGAAAGGTGCCGGGAGCATCGACGCCTCCGAGAATTCGCTCCCGCCGCAAGGGCGTTCCGGAACGGGACGACCCGCTACGACGTGAGTTCGGGGTCCTCGACCGCTTCCAGCGAGCGGTTGTGCAGCGCTCGGCCCGTGTCCGCGTCGAAGAGGTGGACGGCCTCCGGCGGGAACCGGGCGACGACGCGCGCGCCCTCGTCGACCCGTTCGAGGCCGCCGACGGCCGCGACGAACTTCTCCCGGTCTTCGGCGGCCCCGTCGAACGTCATGTGGACGTAGTTCTCGTTGCCCTTCGGCTCCACGACGTCGACGTCGACGGCGTAGCTGTGGGCGTCCTCGGGGTCCGCGTCGATCTCGATGTCCTCTGGTCTGACGCCGAAGACGACCCGGTCGGCGTCCCCGATGGCGTCGGCGTGGCTCGCCGAGAGCGGGTACTCGAAGTCGTCGTCGGCGAGCGAGTCGCCCTCGACGCGCATCTCGAAGGTGTTCATCGACGGTTCGCCGATGAACTCCGCGACGAAGAGGTTCGCGGGCTCGTGGTAGCACTCCAGCGGCGTCCCGACCTGCTGGAGCTCCCCGTCGTCGAGGATAGCGATGCGGTCGCTCATCGTCATCGCCTCGGTCTGGTCGTGCGTGACGTAGACGGTCGTCACGCCGAGTTCCTCCTGGATGCGCTGGAGTTCCGTCCGCATCTGCGCGCGCAGCTTCGCGTCGAGGTTCGCGAGCGGTTCGTCCATCAGGAACGCCGCGGGGTTGCGGACGATGGCGCGGCCGAGCGCGACGCGCTGCTGCTGGCCGCCGGAGAGCTCGCTGGGTTTGCGGTCCAGAAGGTCGGCGATGCCCATCATCTCGGTGGCTTCCGTGACGCGCTCGTCGATCTCGTCGTCGGAGAGGTCCGTCGACTCCTCGAGCCCGAACGACATGTTGCCGCGCACGGTCATGTGCGGGTACAGCGCGTACGACTGGAACACCATCGCGATGTTGCGGTCCTGCGGGCGCTTGTCGTTGATGACCTCGCCGTCGAGCCGGATGTCGCCGTCGGTGATGGACTCGAGGCCCGCGATGGTCCGCAGCGTGGTCGATTTCCCGCAGCCGGACGGCCCGACGAGCACGAGGAACTCGCCGTCCTCGATGTCGATGGACACGTCGTCGACTGCGACGATCTCGTCGCCTCCGTCGTCGAACGTCTTGGTGATGTGGTCGAGTTGTAGTTCAGCCATGTTAGGCACCTCCGCCGGCGACTCCTTCGGCGAACTGGTCGCCGAAGAAGATGTACACGAGCAGGGTGGGCAGCGCGGTGATGAACGCGCCCGCCATCTGCAGGTTGTACTGGCTCACCATAGACCCCTGGAGGGAGGTCAGGGAGATTGTCACCACGTCGCTGCTCGGGTTCTGGATGAGCACGAGCGCGAACAGCAGGTCGTTCCAGATGTTCGTGAACTGGTAAATCAGCGCGACTGCGAACATCGGAATCGAGAGCGGCAACACGATACGCGTGTAGATTTTCCGAATCGTCGCGCCGTCCAGCCGCGCGGCCTCCAGCATGGAGTCGTCCAGCGACTGGTAGTGCGCGCGGAACAGCAGCGTCGTGATCGGGACGCCGTACGCGGTGTGGGTGATCGCGAGCGCGACCAGCCCCGAGCGGTCCGCGACCGGCGGCAGCCACGACAGGAGGCTGCCGAGGTCGACGATGGACCAGAACCGGGACAGCGGCACGAGCACGGACTGGTACGGGATGAAGATGCCCGCGATGAGCAACACCAACACGACGGACTGCCCGCGCCACTTCGTGTTCGTGAGGCCGTACGCGACGAAGCTACCGAGCGTCGCCGACAGCACCGTCGCGGGAATCGTGAACAGGAGGCTGTTCACGAGTCCGTCCTGGAGCCGCGAGAACGCGTCGCCCCAGGCCGCCAGAGTGAACGTCGACGGTCCCGGCGGCGCAATCGGCGACGTCTGGAAGAACCCGGTCTGGGACTTGAACGCGGTCATGACTGCGCTCTCCAACGGCGAGAGGTAGAACGCGACCAGCGCCAAGAGCGCCGCGTACAGGCCGATTCGGTTCCACGAGCGGCCGGAGGAACTGTCGGAAGCCATCAGAGTTCACCTCGCTTGAACTGCAGGTAGAGGTACGGTGCGATGACGCCGAGCGCGAGCGCGAACAGAATCATCGCGATCGCGGAGCCGTACGCCCAGTTGGTCGTGCCGAACGACTCGCGGTACATCATCATCGCGAGGATGTCCGCCGACGGGCCGGGCCGCGTGCCGAACATCACGTACAGGAAGTCGAACGCCTTCAGCGCGAACACCATCAGCACGACGGCGGCGCTGGTCGTGGACGCCCGCAGCTGCGGGATGATGGTCCGCCAGTACATCTTCACGAGGCCGGCACCGTCGACTTTCGCCGCCTCGTACTGCTCGGTCGGGATGGCGCGCAGGCCGGCGAGGTAGACGACCATCGCGTAGCCGCTGAACTGCCAGACGAGCGCGAACATCACCGCGAACAGCTTGAGCTGCGGGTCGCTGATCCACTGCTGAGTGAGCGACCCGAGGCCGAACAGGCGGAGCCCCTCGTTTATCAGTCCGGTCGTGGGGTTGTACATCCACGCCCAGAAGATGGCGGTCACGACGAACGACAGGCTCATCGGCAGCAGGTAGATTGTGCGGAACGTGTTCTCGAAGCGGATGTCCCGGTCGACGAGAATCGCCAGCAGCAGCCCGACGGCGAGCGCTGCCACCGTGAACACGACCAGCAACACGAACGTGTTCCGGAGCGCCCAGTACTCCTGGGGGCCGGAGAACAGTCCGCCCCGTGCGACGGCCTCGAAGAACCGCGTGTACATCTCGAAGTCGAACGACTCGTACGTGGGCGTCCGGAGCCCCGACCAGTCCGTCAGCGAGATGAGGAAGTTCCACCCGATAGCGCCGTAGACGAACAGCCCGACGAGCAGGGTCGCGGGCAGCCAGAACGGCAGTGACTGCGCGAACTCGGTTTCGAGCAGTCGGCCGACCCGGGAGCGCGCGCCGGTCGACTCGGCACCGTCGCTGGTCGCCGTGCCGCCGTCCGTTCGGACGGCTCCGTCCTCGGCGTCCGGGTCGCGCTCGCCGTCCGCGCGGAACAGCCGAAAAATGCGTGAACCCATTTCTCGCGTCTAGAACGCGTTCGTGAGTCCGTTGTACGCGCTGTCGACGTTCCAGCTACCGTTGAACGACGAGAACACGCCCTCGACGTTGCTCTTGACTTCCGGCGTGACGCCGGTCCCGTGCGCGATGGACGGGGGCTGGGCGTCGGAGTTGTCGAAGTCCTCACGCTGCGTGGTGAGGAACGGGCCGAACTCGTCGTTCGGCACGTCGGTGCGGGGCGGGATGGAGCCCTTGACGGGGTTGAACCGCTCCTGGCCGTCGACGGACCCACAGTAGCTCAGCCACTTCTCGGTCGCCTCCGGGGACGGGTTCGAGGTCGGCATCACGAACGAGTCCGTGACGACGTGGTAGACGCCGTCCGTGCCGGGGAACGGCACGTAGCTCCAGTCGGAGTCGTACTCGAAGCCGTCGGCGGCCTGATACTGGCCGGCGGCCCAGTCGCCCTGATGGAGGAACGCGGCTTCGCCCTGGATGACGCCGTTGTTCGCTTCGTCCCACGCGACGGAGCCGGCGTCGTCGTTGAAGTACTCGCTGTAGTCGGCGACGAGCTGGAGCGACTCGCGGACGGCGTCTTCGTTGTCCGAGACGTTCCCGGCGAGGACGTCCTGGTAGACGTCGACGCCGCCGACGCCGATGAGGACGCTCTCCCAGAGCTGGATGGTCGACCACGGGGCCTGCGTCTGGTGGGCCATCGGGGTCGCGTCCGTCTCCGAGTCGATGGTCTCCATCGCGTCGAGGAGCGCCGACGGCGAGTCGATAGCGGCTGGGTCCACGCCGGCGTCCTCGAGGACGGAGGCGTTGTAGAAGAGGTTGTTGAGGCGGTGGATGTTCAGCGGGACGGCGACGAAGTCGCCGGCCGGCTGGGAGAGCTGCTTGACGCCGTCGAGGTACGCGTCGCGCATCTCCTCGTCCCAGACGCTGTCGCCGATGTCTTCGAGGACTTCGGACTCCGTGTACGTGTCCAGTGCCTTCCCGGGCCAGATCTGGAACGTGCTCGGCGGGTCGTTGTTGAGGACGCGGCTCTGAATCTCGGTGTCCAGGGCGCTCCCCGCGCCGCCGGGTGCGGCGTTGTTGTTGACGGTGACGTCGGGGTACTCCTCCTCGAACCCGTCGATGAGCGCTTCGAGCGCGTCGGCTTCACCGCCCGCGGTCCACCAGTGTACGATTTCGAGTTCCTGCTCGCCCGAGCCGGACGACTCCTCGCCGTCGTCGGTCGAGTCCCCGTCTCCGCCGCCGCCCATGCAGCCCGCCATCGCGATGACTGCGCCCGCGGCACCGCTCGCTTCCAGATACCGTCGTCGCGTCAGATTGCTGTTGTTATCGGATGTCATTGTAGTGAGCCTGTGTAGAACCTACTCAGAGGGTTCGTAGCGGCGCACTTAATTGTTACTCATATTTAATCCAGAACCGAGTAAAGGGTGGTTCCGGGGGCGCGATGGTCGTCGCATCCCGTCCGACCGTCGGGGCCGTTTCGGGAGTTTTACGCGCCGGCACTTCGACCACTCGAACATGGCAGACGACTACCGAACGGAGCAGGACAGCCTCGGCGAGATGCAGGTCCCGGCCGACGCCTACTGGGGCGCGCAGACCCAGCGCGCGGTCGAGAACTTCCCCATCTCCGGCATCGCGTTCGGCCGCCGGTTCGTGCGCGCGCTCGGCGTCGTGAAGAAGGCCGCCGCACAGGCGAACCGCGACCTCGGCCTCGTCGGCGAGGAGAAGGCCGACGCCATCGTCGAGGCGGCCGACGAGGTCATCGCGGGCGAACACGACGACCAGTTCCCCGTGGACGTCTTCCAGACCGGGTCCGGGACGTCCTCGAACATGAACGCCAACGAAGTCATCGCGAACCGCGCCGCGGAGATTCTCGGCGAGGACATCGGCGACCGCGTCGTCCACCCGAACGACCACGTCAACTACGGCCAGTCCAGCAACGACGTCATCCCAACCGCGATGCACGTCGCGAGCCTGGAGGCGCTCGTGAAGGACGTGAAGCCCGGTCTGGAGACGCTTCGCGACGAACTCGACGCGAAGGCCGACGAGTTCGACGGCGTCGTGAAGACCGGCCGCACCCACCTCCAGGACGCCACGCCCGTCCGCCTCGGCCAGGAGTTCGGCGGCTACCGCACGCAGGTCGAGAAGGGCATCGAGCGCGCCGAGTCCGTGAAGCCCCGGCTCGCCGAGCTCGCGCTCGGCGGGACGGCCGTCGGCACCGGTCTCAACACGCACCCCGAGTTCCCCGAGAAGGCCGCGGCGTACATCAGCGAGGAGACGGGCGTCGAGTTCCGCGAGGCCGACGACCACTTCGAGGCGCAGGCCGCCCACGACGCCATGAGCGAGGCCCACGGCGCGCTCCGCACCATCGCGGGCTCGCTGAACAAGATTGCGAACGACCTCCGCCTGCTTGCGTCCGGCCCGCGCAACGGGCTCGGCGAAATCGAGCAGCCCGAGAACCAGCCCGGGTCCTCGATCATGCCCGGCAAAATCAACCCGGTCGTGGCGGAGGCCGTCAACCAGGTCCACAAGCAGGTCGTCGGCAACGACGCCGCCGTCTCCGCGGGCGCGGCCGAGGGCCAGATCGACCTGAACCTCTACAAGCCCGTCCTCGCGCACAACTTCCTGCAGTCGGCGGACATGCTCGCGAACGCGAGCGAGGCGTTCGGCGAGAAGTTCGTCGCGAAACTCGAAGCCAACGAGGACGCCTGTGAGGCACAGGTCCAGCGTTCGATGGCCCTCGCCACCGCGCTCAACCCCACCATCGGCTACGACAAGGCCAGCGAGGTCGCGAAGGCCGCGCTCAAGGAGGGCAAGACTGTCGAGGAAGTCGTCGTGGAGAAGGGCTACCTCAACGCCGACGAGGCCGCAGACGTCCTCGACCCCGAGCGCATGACCCACCGCGGCATCCTCTCCGGCGACGACGAGTAATCTGCCGAGCGCGGTTCCCGCAGTCACCCGCCTACCTTCTTGTACCGCGAGTCCGGAGCCCGTGGCATGGAGCGACTCGACCGGAGGGTTGTCGTCGTCTGGCTGTGGCGCGTCGCCGTGTACGCCGCCGTGCTCGCTGGCATCGCGGGGGTCGCCGTCACTGCCCTGAACGTCGACGTGAACCGGCTCGTCGCGGCGGCCGGCGTCTTCGTCGCCGTCGCCGCACTCGGCTCCCTCCACGTCGCCTTGCGGTATCGCGCGTGGCGCTTCGACGTCCGCGAGGACACCCTCTACATCGAACGGGGCGTGCTCGTGACCGTCCGAACCACCGTCCCCTACGTGCGCGTCCAGCACGTCGACTCCCGGCGCGGCCCTCTCGAGCGCGTGCTCGGCCTCGGGCGCGTCGTCGTCTACACCGCGGGCTCGCGGGGCGCAGACGTCTCGATTCCCGGCCTCGAAGTCGCGCGTGCGGACGACGTGCAGGAGACGCTGCGGCACCTCGCCATCGAGAGCGAGCCCGAAGACGGCGAGGGTGACGCGGTATGAGACTCCACCCGCTGTCGGTGCCGGTGCGCGCGGTCTCCCGCGGCATCGGGTTCGCGTGGGCGTTCCTCATCGGCGGGGTTGCGCTCTCGCAGGGCGACCCCGTGCTGACCGGCGGGGCTGTCGTCGCCGCGGTGCTGGCCGTCGTCGCCGTCGTCGGCTACGAGCTCGCGTACTACCGGCGCTTCGAGTACGAACTCACCGAGGACAGCCTCGACATCGCTTCGGGCGTGTTCTCCCGGCGCGAGCGCGAGATTCCGCTGCGGCGCGTCCAGAACGTCGACGTGACGCGGTCGCTGGTCGCCCGGCTGCTCGGCCTCGCAGAAGTGGACGTCGAGACTGCGGGCGGCGGCAGCACGGAGGCGAACCTGCGGTTCGTCAGCCGCGAGGAGGCCGGCCGGCTCCAGGAGGAGGTCCGGGAGCGCCGCGCCGCCCGAGAGCGGCGCGGTGACTCGCGGCCTGAAACAGACGAGCGCGACGACGACGCGGAACTCGCGGAGAACGAGGTGCCGGTCGACGACGCGGAGCGCGCGCCCCGCGGGGAGCGCGGCGAACTCCTCTTCGAACTCTCGGACCGCGACCTCCTGCTGTACGGCCTGCTCTCGTTCGACCCGCGCTTGCTCTCCGGCGTCGTGGCGTTCGCGACGTTCGTCGTGCCGAGTCTCGGGCAGCGCGTCGACATCCCGAACGTCGGGCTCGCCGTGCTCGCCGCGGGCATCCTCGTGCTCGCGGTTGGCATCTGGCTGGTGTCGGCGGTGCTGCGAATCATCCAGTTCTACGGCTTCCGGCTGCGCCGGGTGGGCGACGACCTCCGGTACGAGCGCGGGCTCTTCGAGCGCCGGGACGGCACCATCCCGCTGTCGAAGCTCCAGACCGTCTCCGTCGAGGAGAACGTCCTGATGCGGCGGTACGGCTTCGCGTCGCTGGCGGTCGAGACCGCGGGGTACGCGCCCGGCCAGTCCCCGAGCGGCGGGTCGGAGGCCGCCGTCCCGCTGGCGTCCCGCCGAGACATCCTCGCGCTCGCTCGGGACGTCGAGCCGTTCGGCGACTACGACCTGACGCGGCCGCCGGAGCGCGCCCGCAAGCGCTACGTCCGCCGGTACGCGCTGGCGGGCCTCGCCGTCGTCGCCGCCGGCTTCCTCGTGAGCCGGTTCGCCGTGGCGTTCCCGTGGTACGCGCTGTTCGCGCTCGTGCCACTGGCGGTGCCCGCCGCCCGCCGCGCGCACGCTACCCGTGGATTCCACGCCGACGACGACCACGTCGTGACCCAGCAGGGCTGGTGGCGGCGGCAGACCACGGTCGTCCCGAACCACCGCGTCCAGACCGTCATCGAGCAACAGACCGTCTTCCAGCGTCGCTGGGACCTGACGAGCGTCGTCGTCGACACCGCGGGCTCGCGGTCCCTCTCCGGAGGTGGGGCTGTCGCCATCGACCGGGACGACGGGGAAGCCGACGCGCTCACAGAGCGGCTCGTCGACCGCGCGCTCGTAGCCGTCGGCGTGCGCAGCGACGGCGACGACGCGAGTGCGGGCGCGACACCGACAAGCGCAGACTGAACGGTTTTTTACCGTTCGCCGTCCCACGGTCGGGTAATGACCGAGTTCGACTACGACGAGCTGGGACTGGTCGCCGGGCTGGAAATCCACCAGCAACTGGACACGGCGACCAAGCTGTTCTGCGCGTGCCCGACCGACCTCCGGGAGCCCGAGGAGTCCACGCGGTCGTTCACGCGGTACCTCCACCCGACGCGCTCGGAGCTGGGTGAAATAGACGAGGCGGCGCTGGAGGAGAGCAAGGTCGAGCGGGAGTTCGAGTACCTCGCGTACGACTCGACCTGCCTCGTCGAGGACGACGACGAGCCGCCCCACCGCATGGACGAGGAGGCGCTGGAGGCCGCGATGGAAATCGCCCAGTTGCTGGACATGACGGCCGTCGACCGCGCGCACGTGATGCGGAAGGTCGTCATCGACGGGTCGAACACCGGCGGGTTCCAGCGGTCGTCGCTGGTCGCCGAGGACGGCGCTATCGAGACGAGCGAGGGCCCTGTCGGCATCGAGGACCTGATGCTCGAAGAGGAGTCCGCACAGCGGGTCGAGGACCGCGAGGACGGCGTGCTGTACTCGCTGGACCGGCTCGGCATCCCGCTGGTCGAAATCGGGACGAAGCCGGACATCTCGTCGCCCGAGCAGGCCCGCGAGGCCGCCGAGCGCATCGGGATGTTGCTGCGGTCGACGGGGAAGGTCAAGCGCGGGCTGGGGACCATCCGGCAGGACGTGAACGTCTCCATCGCGGAGGGCGCGCGCGTGGAGATGAAAGGCGTCCAGAGCCTCGACGACATCGACGACCTGGTGCGGGAGGAGGTCCGCCGGCAGGTCGAACTGCTGGGCATCGCCGACGAGCTGGACGAGCGAGACGCGAGCGTCGGCGGGACGCAGGACGTGACGGACGTGTTCGCCGACACCGACTCTGGCGTCATTCGGGGTGCGCTCGATGCGGGTGGCGAGGTCCACGCCGTCCCCCTGTTCGGTTTCGACGGGCTCGTCGGCCGCGAGCTGCAGGACGACCGGCGACTGGGCACGGAGTTCTCCGACCACGCGAAGCGCCACGGCGCTGGCGGCATCTTCCACACCGACGAACTGCCCGCGTACGGCGTCACCGAGGACGAAGTGGCGTCGCTCCGCGAGGCCGTCGGTGCGGGCGAGACTGACGCCGTCGCCATCGTCGCCGACGACCCGGAGACCGCGGCGCAGTCCATCGAGGCGGTCGCAGAGCGTGCAGAGACGGCGATGGCGGGCGTGCCGGAGGAGACCCGGGGCGCGAACGACGACGGCACCTCGCGGTACCTGCGCCCGCTGCCGGGCGCGGCGCGGATGTACCCCGAGACCGACGTGCCGCCCGTCGACCCGGACCCCTCGGACGTGGCGACGCCGGAACTGCTCACGGAGAAAGTCGAGCGCTACCAGGACGAGTTCGGGCTGGACGCCGGGCTCGCCGAGCAGGTGGCGTACGGCCGGCGGTGGCCGCTGTTCGAGGAGCAGGTCGGAGCGGGCGTCGACGCGACGCTCGCCGCGCAGACGCTTGAGTCGACGGTCACGGAACTCCGCCGGGACGACGTGCCCGTCAACCAGCTGACGGACGACCACTTCCGGGGTGTGCTGGGGCTCGTCACCGAGGGCGACCTGGCCCAGGAGGGCGTCCCCGAGCTCCTCGGTGGGCTTGCGGAGAACCCGGACAGCGACCCCGCCGAACTCGCGGAGGAACTCGGGCTCGGCTCGGCCGCCGAGGACGAGGTCCGCGAGGCCGTCGTCGAGGTCGTCGAGCGGAACAGCGACCAGGTCGAGGCCGAGGGCATGGGCGCGTTCTCGGCACTGATGGGCGAGTGCATGGGCGCGCTGCGCGGGAAAGCGGACGGCGACCTCGTCAGCGAGGTGCTGCGCGAGGAGATTCAGCAGCGGGCGTAGCTTACTCGTCGACGAGCGCCTCGAGGAGGCTGTCGAGGCTGTAGCTCTCGAGGGCGCGCTGGGAGTCCTTCTGGCGGTCGATGACGAACGTGGAGTTCGTCCGGTCGACGGGGTCGAGGGCCTCGAAGTCGGAGATGAGGCGTTCGACCTCGTCGGAGTCCGGGAGCCGAGCGACGACGACGAAGTCCGTCTCACCCATCGTGAAGAACGTCTGGGTGACGCCCTCGATCGTGCTGATTTCGTCGGCGACGTCCTCGTAGCTGCCGTCGTAGCTCGTGAGCACTTCGAGGACGACGGTGACGTCGAGGCCGACGGCGTCGAGGTCGACGTCGTAGAGGTCGTTCGTGAGCACGCCGTCCTCGCGGAGGTTGTTCAGCCGGTAGTGGATGGTTGAGACGGGGATGTCCGTCTCCTCGTGGAGCGCCTCCGGGCTGCCGGTGCCGAGGTCGGCGATGGCCTTCAGGAGTGTGACGTCGCGTTCGTCCATCGTGCGTTCGGTCGGTGAGCGCGGACAAAAGCCTGTGGGAGTGAGACTCACCCCCAACCGAGGCAGCAGTATTGATGTGAAAAATCGATACGGACACGACTCTTGAAGATAAGTCTAAAGTACTACAGCCTGTTTGGAGTTTTCATGAGCTTTCACCGACCCTCCTTGGGTACCTCTCCTACCGCCGTGCTGTTCGTGCTGCTGGCGGCCATCTGGGGCACCTCGTTCGTCGCTATCGAAGTCGGCCTCCACGAGATTCCGGCGCTGTCGTTCGCAGCCATCCGGTACTCCATCGCCGGCGCAATCGTCCTCGCGTACGCCGCCCACACCACCGATCGCTGGCGGCCCCGCGGCCGTCGCGAGTGGTTCGCCGTCAGCGTCGTCGGCGTCTTCGTCATCGCCATCTACCACGGCGCGCTCTACCTCGGCGAGCGCCACGTCTCCGGCGCAATCGCAGCCATCGTCATCAGCCTCGCACCGGTTCTGACCGCCGGGTTCGCGGCCAAACTCTCCGAGGGCGCGAGCATCGACGGCACGCAAGCGGCCGGACTGCTCGCCGGCCTCGCGGGCGTCGTCGTCGTCGCCGACCCGAGCGGTGCGAACGGCGTCCACCTCGGCGGACTCCTGCTGGTCTTCCTCGCCGCGGCGAGCTTCGCGTTCGGTGGCGTCCTCACGAGCCAGCTCCCCGGCGGCGGCCTCCCGATCGAGACACTGGAGGCGTGGGGGATGCTTGTCGGCTCGCTCGTCCTCTGGGTCGGCGCTAGCGCTCGCGGCGAGAGCCTCGGTGCGGTCCACTGGACGCCCACCGCGCTCGCCAGCCTCGCGTACCTCACGCTGGTCGCCGGGGCCGGCGGCTTCCTGCTGTACTTCGTCCTGCTGGACCGCGTCGGTGCGACCGAAATCAACCTCGTCTCCTACCTCGAACCGGTCGGTGCCGCGGCCGCCGCGTGGCTGCTGCTCGGCGACGTCGTCGCCCCCCGCGCACTCGTTGGGTTCGCCGTCATCTTCGCCGGGTTCGCGCTCGTCAAACACGACTACGTCGGCACCGTCGTCCGCGACACCGCCGACGAGGTCAGCCGCTAGCACCACCGGACCGCGCCGCCGCTGGCACAACAGCTAACGCGACCGCCGCCGAACCCCGGTCGTGTGACCGACTACTTCGAGGACATGTCCGTCGGCGAGCAGCGCTCGTTCGGCAGCTACGACGTGACCGACGAGGAGATTCTCGCGTTCGCCGAACAGTACGACCCCCAGTGGTTCCACACCGACCCCGAACGCGCCCGCGAGGAGTCGCTGTTCGGCGGGCTCGCGGCCTCCGGCTGGCACACGACGGCGATGACGATGCGCATGCTCGTCGACCACCACTTCTCCGACGCCGCGAGCTACGGCGCTGTCGGCGTCGACGAACTCCGGTGGCCGAACCCCACGCTCCCCGGTGAGACGCTGTCGGTCACCGTCGACGTGTTGGGGAAGACGCCCTCGGAGAGCAAGCCCGACCGCGGCACCGTACGGACGCGCGTCACGACCGCGAACGAGGACGGCGACCCGAAGCTCACGATGGAACCCATCGTGCTCTACGCCCGCCGGAATCCCGGGGAGTGACTGGTCTAGCGGCGTCGACGACTGCTGCCTCCGACCGCCGGAGACAGCACTCCCGCCAGTACTGTGGTAAACGGCCACAAGGCTAATCGGCGGACCGGCGCAACTCCCGGTCGAAGAACAATGAGCAGGACGGCGCATCCCGGTGACGCGGACACGGTCGTCGAAGTCGAGTTCCGCACGGAGAGCCCGACGCACCCGTTCGTCCGCGGGTCCGCCGAGGCCTCCTGTACGTTCGACCTCGCGAAGATGATTCCGCGCCAGAACGGTGCGCACGCGGAGTTTTTCACCGTACTCGGGGCCGACGCGGACGGCATCCAGCGCCTCGTCGAGGACCGCGACACGGTCGAGGCGGAACTCCTCGTGGAACACGAGGACGCCACGCTCGTGGAGTTTCTCGTGTCCGGTGGCTGCCCCGCCCGCCGACTCGCCGAACTCGGTGCCCTGCCCCAGACGGTGTGGGCCCGAGACGGTGAAGGCCGCATCGTCGCGGACATCCCCTCTACCCGGGACGCCCCGGCAGTCACCGAGGCGTTCCTCGCCGAGAACCCCGACCTGGAGCTCGTCACGAAACGCGAGAAGTCGGCGCTCGTCCCACCGTTCAGCAACTCCGGAGTGCGGCAGACGCTCCGTATGCATCTCACCGACCGGCAACTCGACGTCGTGCAGACCGCCTTCGAGATGGGGTACTACGACTGGCCCCGCGGCTGCACCGGCGAGGACGTCGCTGCGGCCCTCGACATTTCCTCGGCGACGTTCGCCGAACACGTCCGAACCGCAGAGCGGAAGCTCCTCGGTGTCCTCTTCGAGCAGGTCGGTGCGGCAGCGCCCGACCTGCAGTGACGGGCGCGCCCCGAACCGTTCTCAGAGCTGTGCCCCGTCTGACTGCGAGACGACCGTGTAGCCGTCGGAGTGGACCGTCACGTCACAGCCGTTGAAGCGAAACGACAGCGTTCCCGTGCCGTCGTCACCGGGGAAGAGCGCGTCGAGGGCGTCCGGGTCGAGGACGTCCGCGAGCCGCGCCATCTCCAGAGGGTCCGTGTCGGTCGCCTCGCTGACCGCGAGAACTACGCTCTCCGAGACTGACTCGCCGCGCTCGCGGCTGCGTATCACTGGGTCAGCGTCGGTTCCCACGCCGGCGTCGTAGTTTGCATCAGTCATCGTGTTTCACGGTCGGTCCGACAGTCCGGTTTGGGAGCGAACACCCTTACGTGCCGTCCCTACTGCTCAAGGCAGGCCGAACTGACACCGGCTCAGGGACCCGTGGAGGGCCGACGAGAGCGTCACTCGATTCGGTTCTCGGCGCGCCGCAGCAGCCCGTGGACCGTGTTTATCTCTCGGCCTGTCGGGTGCGTGCGGCCGAGCATCCGGCGGAGCATCCGCATGGTCTTCTCGCGTTTCTCCTCCGGGTAGTCGACCGCGTCGAGGAACTCGGCGGCGTGCTCGTAGAACTGCTCGATTTCCGCCTCGTCGGCGCGGTGGCGTTCGATATCCGGGAGTTGCGTCTCGCGCATCGCGAGGTCACGGAGTTCGTACAGGGCGACGGTCGCGGCCTGCCCGAGGTTCATCACCGGGTAGTCCGCGCTCGCGGGAATCGCGCCGACCTCGTCGAGCTGCGCGAGTTCGTCGTTCGTCAGGCCGACGCGCTCCCGGCCGAACACGAGCGCCGTCGGCGCGTCCACGTCCGCCAGACTCTCGCCGAGTTCGGCGGGCGTCCGGAACGGGAACCGCGTGTGGCTCGTCGCGTCCTCGTTCGTGATGGCGGTGAAGCCGACCGTGTGGAACTCCGCGGCGAGTTCGTCGAACGTGAGTTCGCGGGCCTCGGGGAGGACGTCCTCGCGGGCGTGGCCCGCGAACCCGTAGGCCTCGGAGTCCCGGCCGAGGTACGGCGGGTCCACGAGGAGGAGGTCCTCGAACCCGAAGTTCTTCATCGCCCGAGCGATGGTGCCGACGTTCCCGGAGGTCTTCGCGTCGACGATTGCGACTGCGGGCGGCGTCCGGTCGCCGCCTGCGTCGTCGCGGTCACTCATCGGCGGTCGGGTAGTCGGCGTCCAGGTCGAGGTCGCCGTCGATGGCGTCGGGGTCCTGGCCTTCCAGGAGGTCCAGGCGCGCCTGTTCGTCTTCCGGCAGGTCCACCGGGAGACCGTAGAGGTCGTCGGCGTCCGGTGCCGGGATGTTCTCCGGGTCGGTCTCGACGTGGTCGGGGCCCTCGTAGTGGTCGGGCTCGCGGTGCCCGGCAGCCACCCACTCGTGGAAGGCGTCCTGGAGTTCGGGCTCTCCCTCGTGTGCGTCGCCGCCCGCGTCGAGGAACCAGTAGTAGAACGTCGCCTCGTGTTCGTCGCAGACCAGCACCTCGGCACCGGGCTCGCCGTAGACCGCGGTCGGCTCGTTGCGCGAGTCGCGCTCGCCGGCTTCGTCCTCCAGATAGCAGACGTCGCAGGGCTGGCCGGAGAGCGTCGGGATGCGCTCGATGCGCTCGCGAGTGTCCTCGTCCATCTCCGGGAGCGGGCGGTAGCCACCGTCCTCGTCGAACACCTCGCTCTCTTCGAAACGCCACCCCCTGAACCCGATGCTCACCTTCGTCATGGCCCAGAGTTGGCCGCGCACGCACAAAAGACGCCCGAAGCCAGCGCCGATTCCACACCACCTTTGGTCGTGCCGCCCCGCCGTAGTGGTATGCGAACCGTCGACGCCGCCGGACTGCCCATCGGCGACGGCCACCCGCCGCGCATCATGGGCGTGCTGAACGTCTCAGAGGAGTCGCCGTACGACCCGAGCGTCTACGACGACCCCGACGAGGCGGCGGCCTACGTCGAGGAAGAGCTCATCGGACAGGGTGCGGACATCGTCGACGTCGGCCTGGAGTCCGCGAACAAGGACTTCGACGTGCTCACCGCGGACCAGGAACTCGACCGCCTGGAGACGGCAATCGAGACCATCGAGCGCGTCGAGGGCGACGCCGTCTTCTCCATCGAGACCCGGTACAGCGAGGTCGCCGACGAGGCGCTCTCCCGGGGCTTCGACATGGTCAACGACGTCTGCGGGTTCGCCGACCCGGAGATGCCCGAGGTATGCGAGGCCCACGACGTGGCCGTCGCGAAGATGGCGAGTCCGCCGGACCTCGAACGCCCGGGGGCCGTCGAGGACGTCGACGACATCTACGACGCGCTCTCCCTGAACGGCTTCACCGACAAGACCATCGTCGACCCGGCGTTCGGCGGCTGGAGCGAGGCGAAGACCCTCGAAGACGACCGGGAGACCTTCGACCGCCTGCGGGAGTTCCGCGGGTACGGCTACCCCATTCTGGTCTCCATCAACCGGAAGAACTTCCTCCGGGAGGTCGCCGGGCGCGACACCGAGGGAGCGCTGCCCGTCTCGCTGGCCGCCACGTCGATGGCGGTCGAACGCGGCGCACACGTGATTCGCACCCACGACGTGGCCGAGACCCGGGACGCGGCGCTCATCGGCCACGAGTTCACGCGGCAGCGCGCGAGCACCGACCACGCCGAGGAGCTGGACGTGACGACTGTTCGGGAGGCCCAGCGCCACGTCGACGACGTGGACGGCGACAGCGCGGCGGCGGCGTCGGGCGTCGCGCGCGCCTTCGAGGTCGAAGGGCTGGACGACGACGACCGGGCCGCGCTCGCTGACGCCGGGCTCGCGGTCACCGGCACCGACGCCGTGGTGGTGGCTGGCACGGCCGCCGAACTTCGGGCGGCTGGCCGGTCGCTCTCCGACGAGAACGGCGTTCTCGGGGCCCTCGCGGCCACCCTGCGGGAAGCCGGTAACTAACGGGAAAGCTTATACCGACAGCGCAAAAACGCGGAGATGGAAGCCGGACCCCCGTCGGGTAGGGGTACTTTGCGGGGCGTCTCGGCTCGGACCACGGAATCCTCATTATTTCCAGTCGCGTAGTGACCACCATGGAGTACGACGACTGGCTGCCGGTGTACGACGCCGTCCTCGACGACTTCGGCTACGACCGCGCCGGCGACGAGCGGGCGCGAGACGTGCTCGCCGAGTTCGTCGGGGATTTCGACGTAGCTCGTCTCGACTGCACCGGGGAGACGGTGGCAGTCGCCGGGGGTGCCCCGTCACTCGCCGACGAAACCGCGCTCGCGGCCGACGCCGACCGCGTGTTCGCCGCGTCGACGGCGGTCGACGTCCTCACCGACTCGGGAGTCGACACCGACCTGATGGTCACAGACCTCGACAAGAACCCGGAGACTGCTCGCCGACTCACCGAATCGGGGACGCCGGTCGCGGCGCACGCCCACGGCGACAACGTCCCGGCCGTCCGCGAACACGTCCCGACCTTCGATACCGACCACGTCCTCGGGACGACGCAGGCCGAACCGGTCGGCCCGGTCCGGAACTTCGGCGGGTTCACGGACGGCGACCGGGCGGCGTTCCTCGCCGACCACCTCGGCGCGGAGACGCTGGTGTTCCCGGGCTGGGACTTCGACGACCCCGACGTGGACGCGGAGAAGGCCCAGAAGCTCGACTGGGCCGAACGACTGCTGTACTGGCTCGAAACGCTGCGCGGCGACGATTTCGACGTCCTCGACGGCCGCCGCGACGGCATCGACGCCGTTCCGTGACCCGGGCTACGGCTCCAGAACGACCTTTCCGGTCGTCTCCCGGTTCTCCAGTGCGCGGTGGGCGTCGACCGCGTCGGCGAGATCGAACGTCTGCCCGACGACGACTTCGAGGTCGCCGGACGCGAGCATCGCCGAGAGCTCGGGAACGGCCGCAAACACGCGTTCGGGGTCGAGTTGGGTCGCACGACCGAGGTGGAAGCCCTCGACGGACTTGTTCCCGAACAGTAGTGTCGCGGAGTCGACGGTGCCCGGCTCCCCGGAGGCAGCGCCGTACGCGACGATGGTCCCGAACGGCGCGAGCGCGTCGACGCTCTCCCGGAAGGTGTCGCCGCCCACGCCGTCGAGAATCAGGTCCAGCCCCTCGCCGTCTGTGAGGTCGGCCGTCTCCTCGGCGAAGTCGGTCTCCGTGTAGTTGATGGGGTGGTCACAGCCCAGTCGCTCTGCGAGTTCGAGCTTCTCGGTCGTGCTCGCGGTGCCGTACACCTCGGCACCGTGCTTGCTCGCGAGCTGGACGGCCGCCGTCCCGACACCGCCAGCGGCGGCCTGCACGAGCACGTCGTCGTCCTCGTCGAGGCCGCCCCAGTCGTGGAGACAGAGGTACGCCGTGAGGAACTGCACGGGGAAGCCCGCGGCTTCCGCGAACGAGATGGACTCCGGCACGTCGAAGAGGGCCTGCGCGGGCGCGGTCGCGTACTCGGCGTACCCGCCGCCGTCGAGCATCGCGACGACGCGCTCGCCGGGCTCGCGGTCGACGCCGTCGCCGGTCGCTTCGATGGTGCCCGCGGCTTCCATACCGGGGACGTAGGGCGGCTCGGGGCCGCCGTGGTAGTGGCCGCGGCGCTGCATCACGTCGGCGAAGTTCACGCCGACGGCCTCGACGTCGAGCAGCACCTCGCCGGGGCCGGGCTCGGGCTGCTCGCGCTCCACTTGCTGGAGGACACTGTCGTCGCCGAACTCGGAGACTTCGATTGCTAGCACGCTCCGGACTACGACGGCCAGCCGGAAAAGGGAGGGCAAACACGGGGCAACGCACTGGTCGTTCCAGGCAGCACGCGCCGCTTCGCCGCCGGAGCGGCCGGTTCAGGCGTCGGGCGCGACCGCCTGCAGCGTCGCGTCGATGACGTCGGGGTCGGCCGCACGCGGGAACGAGACGGCGACGGCGTCGACGCCCTCGATGGCCGCGAACTCGTCGAAGCGCTGCCGGACCTCGTCGGGAGTGCCGGCGGCTGCGAGCGCGTCCAGCAGGTCGTCGTCGACGAGGCCGACGGCGCGCTCGTGGTCGCCGTCCTGCCACGCGTCGTGGATGGCGACGGCGGCGTCCTCGTGGCCCTGACGGGCGAGCGCGTCCCGGTAGAAGTCACCCATGCCGCCGACGTAGAACGCGAGGTGCTGGCGGGTGAGGTCGCGGGCGGCGTCGCCGTCAGGGAGCGCACAGCACGGCAGCACGAACGTCGTCTGGACCTCGTCGGCGTCCCGGTCGCCGAGATCAGCGCCGCGCCGGAGGTCGTCCAGTCGGTCGCGGATGCCGTCCTCGGTGAACATGAGCGCGTGCCAGCCGTCGGCGAACCGGCCCGCGAGTTCGACGGCCTTCGGCCCCATGCCGGTCACGTCGATGTCGGGCGCGGGCTCCGGCGGGTCCTGACGAAGCCGGAAGCCGCGGGTCTGAATCATGTCGCCGTCGTAGTCGACCTGCTCGCCGGACAGCACCTGCCGGACGATTTCGACGTACTCGCGGGTGCGGCGCAGCGGCCGCGAGAACTCCTCGCCGTGCCAGCCCTGGATGACGGCGGGGCCGCTGGGCCCCATGCCGAGTCGGAACCGGCCCTCGGAGTGCTCCTGGAGCGTGGCGGCGGTCTGCCCGACGAGCGCGGGGCTCCGCGAGTACGTGTTCACGATGCTCGTCCCGATGCCGATGGACTCGGTGTTGTCGGCGATGGCGGCGAGCGTCGTCGCGGCGTCCCGACCCCAGGTCTCCGGGAACCAGACGCGGTCGTAGCCGAGGGCTTCGGCGCGCTCCGCGATGTCCGTGAAGTCCCCGAGCGACTCTTGCGCGGCGACCGGCAGGTGGACGGTGTGTCGGGTCACGGCGACGGCACCTCCTCGCCCTGCGGGACGCCGCCAGCGGTCAGCGTCTCACCCACGACGAACGACGCCGCGGGGCTCGCGAGGAACCGGACGGAGTCCGCGATCTCCTCGCTGACGCCGATGCGACGGTCCACGTCCTCGCGCTCGATATCGTCGGCGGAGACGCCCATCTGGGCTTCGAGCCCGGGCGTGGCGACGAAGCCGGGCGCGATGCAGTTCACGCGCACGTCGTCGCCCGCCCACTCGATGGCGAGCGTCCGCGTGAGGTTGATGATGGCGGCCTTCGCGGCGGCGTAGTGGCTCATGTACGGTGCGCCCTCCTGGCCCGCGACGCTCGCGACGTTCACCACGGCACCCCCACCGTCTTTCAGGTGTTCTGCGGCTGCGTGCGTGCAGTGGTAGGTGCCGCCGAGGTTGACGTCCATGATGGTGTCCCAGCCGTTCGGTGAGATGTCGTCGAAGCCCGCGACGAAGCTCGCGCCCGCGTTGTTCACGAGGACGTCCAGCCCGCCGAACTCCTCGACGGTCGCCTCGATCAGCGCGTCGACGGCGTCGCGGTCGGTGACGTCGCACTCGACGGCGAGCGCGCTGCCGCCGTCCTCGCGGATGCCCTCGGCGACCGGGTCGACGTTCTCCTGTTCGCGCGAACACACCACGACGTCGGCCCCGTCGGCGGCGAAGCGCTCTGCAACGGCTCGGCCGATACCGCTGGACGCTCCGGTGACGACTGCCGTCCCGGAGACCGAGAATCTGTCTGGCATGGTCTCTACTTCCCCGCCTCCCCGCATAAAACTGTGTCAACAACTGGCAACGCCCGGCGGGTTTCGTCGCCGGACCGAACGCTGAAGAACGGTCCCGTCCTGACACCGACTATGAGCGACGACGACCCGCGTACCGAGCGACTGACCGCGGACGCGGCGTTCTCGCTGGTCAGCGACGAGACGCGGTTCGCGATTCTCCGGGAACTCCAGCGCGCCGACGGGCCAATGGCGTTCTCGGCCCTCCGGGAAGCGGTCGGCGTCGACGACCCCGGCCGGTTCAACTATCACCTCGGCGAGCTCCGGGGCCAGTTCGTCGCCAAACGCGACGACGGCTACGCGATACTGCCGCCCGGGAAACGGCTCGTCGGCGCAGTGCTCGCCGGCGGCTACACGAGCGCACTGGACGCGGACATGGACCCAGTTCCGGTCGAGGGCGAGTGTCTGGACTGCGGCGGTGACCTCGAAGCGGTGTTCCGCGACCACGGCGTCGGCATCGACTGCACGGAGTGTGCCGCGTCCGTCACCAGCCCCGACGTGCCTCCGGGACTGCTCGCGGGCAGCGACGCCGACGCGGTCCCCGGGCTCGTCGGCCGGTGGAACCACATCCAGTTCGCCGCGAACGACGCCGGTGTCTGCCGGAACTGCTACCACGAGACGGAGCGCACGCTCCACCTCGCGGACGCGGAGGACGACGACGCACCCGAGTGGCTCGCGGACAGCGACTTGCTGGGGATGGTGTTCCACGACTGTCCCCGCTGCGGCGGGCGGTTCAACGTCGCCGTGCAGGCCGCGGTGCTCTCGCACCCTCGGGTCGCGGCCTACCACTACGAACACGGTATCGACGTTCGCGAGACGCCGACGTGGCAGTACGACTGGCTCGGAACGGGCCGGGGAACCGTCGAGAGCCACGACCCGGTCCGTATCGCGCTCCCCATTCCACTGGGAGACGAGCGTCGGACGTTCGTCTTCGACGCGGACCTCGACGTGGGCGACGTCCGCGGAGAGTGACAGAATCCGAATAGAAGCGGAGTTCTACTCCACCTCCAACAGAAGTAGCATTCTACAGACATTTACGGTCGGTGACGCCGTCCGGTCGAGGGTGACACCGACACACCAACACGGCGACTGGCCGACGCCCCACCCCGAACAGACGCGCGTGCTGTTGCTCGGCACGAGCCACTTCGACAGCCCTCGCGTCGAGGGTATCCTTTCCGACGACCGCCAGCGAGAGTTCGAGACTCTGGCGACTCGTCTCGCTGACTTCGAACCAGACGGCGTCTGCGTCGAGCGCTCCCACCGCCACTAGGAGCACGTAGACAGCGTCTACGACGACTACCGGACCGGCGAGCGCGACTACGCCGACCAGACGACGTTCGAATCCCCGCGACCGGGAGCGGACAACCCGGAAGCGACCTGCCACAGCGAGGTCGTCCAGATCGGC
Source organism: Halobacterium jilantaiense (assembly GCF_900110535.1). Lineage (NCBI taxonomy): Archaea > Methanobacteriati > Methanobacteriota > Halobacteria > Halobacteriales > Halobacteriaceae > Halobacterium > Halobacterium jilantaiense. The sequence goes on along the minus strand of NZ_FOJA01000001.1, from coordinate 171,736 downwards.
TACCGGCTCGCGGACCGTCTCGGCCGCGAGCGCGTACACGCCGTCGACTCACTGATGGATATGGCTACCCACCTCGACCGGGAGGTCGACGACGAGTGGCTCCAGACGCAGATCGACGCCGCGAGCGAGGCGCTCCCCGACGCACTCGTCCCGGAGCACCCCGACCACGTCCCGGCCTGGAGTGACACCACAGTCCCGGAGTTCCTCTCGTGGTGCAACCGCGAGGCCCACCTCCGGGCCAGCGACCACGCGCACTTCGCCGGGGCGTTCGGCGGCCCCGAGGACCGCTACGTCGGGGCGCGGCTGCTCACCGGCTGGTACGAGCGCAACCTCAGGATTGCCGAGAACCTCCGCCTCGTCGCCGACGACACGGACGCCGACCGACTGATTATCGCCGTCGGCCTGGCACACGTCCACGTCCTCCGGCATCTCCTCGGCAACGTGCCGCTGCTCTGCCCGGTGACCCCCATCCCGGTTCTGGCGGCGTGACCACCGCCCTACTCGGAACAGGAGTTTTGTCCCGGCGGCTCCATGCCGTCGGCATGGACGTCCACTTCCTCGACCGCGGCACCATCACCGCCGACCGCGCGTACATGCTCGACTCGTCGACGATGGCGTCCGTCGACGACCCCGCGCCCGACCACGCGCTCGTCGAGTGTCCCGTCTACAACGTCCTCGTCGACCACCCCGCGGGCACCGTGCTCTGGGACACCGGCAGCCACCCAGAGGCCGGCGACGGCTACTGGCCCGCCCCGCTCTTCTCGGCGTTCAACCACGCCGACGCCGACGAGCGCACGCTCCCCACCGCGCTCGACGAGGCCGGCTACGAAGTCGGAGACGTCGACGCGGTCGTGGCGAGTCACCTCCACCTCGACCACGCCGGCGGGCTGCGACACTTCGCGGGCACCGACACCCCGGTGTACGTCCACGAGCGCGAACTGGAGTACGCGTACCGCTGTGCGACCACCGACACGGGGTCTATCGCGTACCTCAAGTCGGACTTCGACCGGGACCTGAACTGGCGGGTCGTCTCGGTGGACCGCGACCGCCGGCAGCTCTACCCCGGACTGGACCTACTCCACCTTCCCGGGCACACGCCCGGACTGCTCGGGCTCTACCTCGACCTCGACGACCCGGTCGTCGTCGCGGGCGACGAGGCCTACCAGCGCGAGAACTACGAGGACGGCGTACCGATGGCGACCAGTCTCCTCTCGTCAGTGGCGGACTGGCGGGAGAGCCGCCGGCGCGTCCGCGACCTCGCTCGCCGCACGGGCGCGGACGTGTTCTGCGGGCACGAGGCCCGCGACGCGGACCGGCTCAGAGAACGGTTCTGACTGGCTCGCTACTCTTCGACGAGTTCGTACTTCTGGACCTTCCCGGTGGTCGTGCGCGGGAGTTCGTCGACGAACTCGACCTCGCGCGGGTGCTTGTACTCGGCCATGCTCTCGAGGCAGTAGTCTCGAATCTCGTCGGCAGTCACGTCCGAGTCTGGCCGCCGAACCACGAACGCCTTGATGGTCTCACCGCGTCGCTCGTCCGGGATGCCGACGACCGCGGCGTCGGCCACGGCTTCGTGCTCGAAGAGTAGCTCTTCGACTTCGCGGGGGTAGACGTTGTAGCCCGCGGTGTTGATCATGTGCTTCTTCCGGTCCACGACGTAGAAGTAGCCGTCCTCGTCGTGGTACCCGATGTCGCCGGTGTGGAACCAGCGCTTGCCGTCGGCCTCCGTGAACGCCTCGCGGTTCGCCTCGGGCAGCCCCAGATAGCCCTTCATCACGTTCGGGCCGGAGACCACGAGTTCACCCGTAATCTCGTCCATGTCGTAGTCCGCTTCGTCGACCGGGCCCTCGTCGACCGGCGCAATCTCCTCGAAGTCCTCGGTGACGATGCGGGCGTCGATGCCCTCCAGCGTCTTCCCGATGGAGCCGACGCGACGCCCCCAGTTCGGGCTGTTGAAGTGCGTGACGGGGCTGGTCTCGGTCAGCCCGTACCCTTCGTCGATGCGGATGGGATAGATCTCCTCGAAGCGCCGCAGCACCTCGATGGGGATGCCCGACCCGCCGACGGTGCACTGCCGGAGCGTGGACAGGTCGAAGTCCTCGGGGTTCGGCTGGTTCACGATGTCGTTGTACATCGCGGGGACGGCGTCGAACAGCGTGAGCTCGGCGTCCTCCACGAGCGACAGCGCCTCTTCTGCGTCCCAGGCCGGCAGCGGGTAGAACGTCGCCCCGCCGAACAGCGCGGCGTTCATCCCGACGGTCATGCCGTAGATGTGGAACAGCGGCAACACGCCGATTTTGCGGTCCTCCGGCTGGAGGCCGTCGGGCACGATGTCCATCGACTGCTTGGCGTTCGACGCGAGGTTGCGGTGCGTGAGCTGGACGCCCTTCGGCTGGCCGGTGGTTCCCGACGTGTACGGCTGGACCGCCAGGTCGTCGTCGGCGCGCTCCGTGACACTGGTATCGCCGTCTTCGACGAGGAACTCGCGGAACGGCGTTCCGGCGTCGGCCTCACCGCCGACCGTGACGAGGTTCTCCACGTCGGTGTCGTCGCGGACCTCCTCGACGAACGGTACGACATCCGCGAGCGCGACGACGGTCGTCGCCCCGGAGTCGGAGAGCAGGTGGCTGATCTCCCGGCTCTTGTACTGGGGGTTCATCGGCACCACCACACACCCCGCGCGCAGCGCCCCGTGGAACGCGGCCACGAGCTGCGGGAGGTTCGGCAGGTACAGCGCCACTCGCTCGCCGGGCTCGACGCCTCGGTCCCGGAGCGCAGCCGCGAACTGGCCGGTCTGCGCCCAGAACTCCTCGTACGAGAACTCGTGGTCGTCGTAGACGACCGCTGGCGCTTCCGGACGCGCCTCGACAGAAGACTGAACGTTCGTGACGAGATTCGTCATGCACCATCGTACAGGATAGTCTGTCGCAAATACGTTTGGTCAGCCCCGGTACGGTGCCGGTATCACCCCGGCGCGTGCCGGTGGTTCAATCGGGTCGCGGTGCGGCCGCAGCCCGCGGGCCAGCGTCCCGCGAGCGGGCTATTCCTCGACGAGTTCGTGTTTCTTGACTTTCCCGGTGGTCGTGCGCGGGAGTTCGTCGACGAACTCGACCTCGCGCGGGTGCTTGTACTCGGCCATGCTGTCCAGACAGTACTGCCTGATTTCGTCGGCAGTCACGTCGGCGTCCGGTGTCGGGACGACGAAGGCTTTCACCGTCTCGCCGCGACGGTCGTCCGGGATGCCGACGACCGCGGCGTCGGCCACGGCCTCGTGCTCGAAGAGGAGTTCCTCGACTTCGCGGGGGTAGACGTTGTAGCCCGCGGTGTTGATCATGTGCTTCTTCCGGTCGACAACGTAGAAGTAGCCGTCCTCGTCGTGGTACCCGAGGTCACCGGTGTGGAACCACTTCTGCCCGTCAGCCTCCGTGAACGCCTCGCGGTTCGCTTCTGGGAGTCCCGAGTACCCCTTCATGACGTTCGGGCCGGAGACCACGAGTTCCCCCGTAATCTCGTCCGTGTCGACCGCGTCCTCGTCGACCGGACCCTCCGCGACCGGCGCGACTTCCTCGAAGTCGCCCGTAACCACTCTCGCGTGGACGCCCTCCAGCGGCTTCCCGATGGAGCCGACGCGCCGCCCCCAGTTCGGGCTGTTGAAGTGCGTGATGGGACTGGTTTCGGTCAGTCCGTACCCCTCGTAGATTTTCACCGGGTAGAGCTCCTCGAAGCGCCGCAGCACCTCGACGGGGATGCCCGACCCGCCGACGCCGCAGAGCCGCAGCGAGGAGAGGTCGAAGTCCTCGGCGTTCGGCTGGTTGATGACGTCGTTGTACATCGCGGGGACGCCGTGCATCAGCGTGAGTTCGGCGTCCTCCACGAGGGATAGCGCCGTCTGGGCGTCCCACTCCGGGACCGGGTAGTACGCGCCGCCGCCGAACAGGGTCGCGTTCATCACGACCGTCATGCCGTAGATGTGGAACAGCGGCAGCACGCCCAGTTGCCGGTCGCCGGGGCCGATGCCGTCCGGGATGATGTCGATGGACTGGCTGGCGTTCGACGCGAGGTTGTGGTGCGTGAGCTGGACGCCCTTCGGCTGCCCGGTGGTCCCCGACGTGTACGGCTGAACCGCTACGTCGTCGTCGGCACGCTCCGCGACACCGTCGTCTCCCGCGGTGAGGAACTCGCGGAACGGCGTCCCGGCGTCGGCCTCACCGCCGACCGTGACGAGAGTCTCCACGTCGGTGTCGTCGCGGACCTCCTCGACGAACGGCACGAGGTCGGCGAGCGCGACGACCGTCTCTGCGCCGGAGTCGGAGAGCAGGTGGCTGATCTCCCGGCTCTTGTACTGGGGGTTCATCGGCACCACCACGCACCCCGCGCGCAGCGCCCCGTGGAACGCGACGACGAACTGCGGGAGGTTCGGCAGGTAGACCGCGACGCGGTCCCCGGGTTCCGCGCCCGCCTCTCGCAGCGCGGCCGCGAACTGCCCGGTCTGGGCCCACAACTCCCCGTACGTGATTTCGGTGTCCTCGTAGACGACGGCCGGTTCGTCGGGGTGGTCGCTGGCGACAGTCTGGACGCTCGTGACGAGATTCGTCATGAGTTACACAGTACCACGATAGTTCGTGACAAATACGTTTGGTTGGCGACGGCCGAATCGGAGCAGCGGACCGGAGTGAACAGTGTGCGTAGCGCGCAGCCCGCTCCTCAGCGGTAGCCGAGCGCGGCGAGCTGTCGTTCGACATCGTCGGGCGCGTCGCCCTCGCCGTCGTCGCCGTTCCCGCCGAGCGCGTCCAGACGGTCGTGGGCCGCCGACACCAGGGCGTCGAGGGGCGCACGGCTCTCCGGATAGACGTCCTCCTGCTCGCCGGGGTCGCGCTCCCGGTCGTAGAGCTCGTGGTCGTCGCGCTCCGGGTCGAAGATGTACGTCCAGCGGTCGTCGCGCGCGCTCACGAGCGGCCGACCGTCCGCCAGCCGCCGCGGAATCGGCTGCTGGGTCACGGAGTCGCCGCGGACCGCGATGGACGTGACCGGCTCGCGGTCGGGCTCCTCGCCGCTCACGACGGCGTCCAGAACGCTCTCGCCGTTGAACCCCTCGGTCGACGCGCCCATCGCGTCCAGCACGGTCGCAGGCACGTCCGCGAGCCCCACGGCTGTCGAGACGTTCCCGCCAGCGCCCTCGGGGTGGTCGACAATCAGGGGGACGTGAGCGAGCTCGTCGTAGAGCTTCGGGTAGTGGGCGAGGTGGCCGTGTTCGAGGAACTCCTCGCCGTGGTCGCCCGCCACCACGACCATCGTGTCGTCCCGGCGCTCCCCGAGCGCGTCCAGCACGCGCTCGATACTGCCGTCGACCTGCCGCACCGTCGCGTCGTACAGCGTGTGGAGTTCCGCCGCCGTCCCGTCGCTGACGCCCGCACCGAGGCCGACGCGGAGGTGCGCGTACAGCATCCCGAGCATCGCCCCGCGGCGCTCGGTGGTCGCCTTGAGGTGTCGGGGAGCCGGCACGTACGGCGTGTGGGTGTCCATGTAGTGCAGCCAGAGGAAGAACGGCTGGTCGCCGCCGTCGGCCTCGTCGAGGAACTCGACCGCGCGGTCCTCGACGTCCAGCATCCGGGAGGCGTCCACGCGCTCCCGGTCGTCGTCCCGCCGCCGGAACGGCGACGCGCCGACCTGCAGCCAGCCCTGGACGGTCGGGTGCGCGGCGAGCTTGCGGCCGAGCCAGGAGTTCGTGTCCGTGAACGCGTCGTACTCGTCGAACCCGTCGTCGTAGTCCCAGTGGGTCGTCAGGAAGCCGTTGGCGGCGTTGAAGCCGCCCGTCCGCACGCCCTCGTCGGCGAGCCGGTCAGCGAGCGTCGGCGACGCCACGCCGATTGCGCCGTCGTCCTCGAAGACGTGGCTGCCGCCGAGGATGCTCGGGAAGGAAAACGGCGTCCAGTTGCCGTGCGCGTACGCGTGCTCGAACTCGGTACCGCGGTCGGCGAGGCTGTCGAGCGTCGGCGTCTCTGCTCTGGACCGCGCGTCGGCTCGCAGCGAGTCCACCGTCACGAGTATCGTCCCGGCCACCTCCCCAGTCACTACCCCGTACTCCGCACTCACGCGCTTTATCGTTTACTTACGGGTGTGTTGTGTGCTTTCACGGGACATGTATTCCCCGTACGTCGCGGCGCTGGTCCTCGGTGGGCTTATGCGGGACGCCGTTGGATTCGGGAGCATGACAGCGTTCGACGCCGACGACGCGCGGGCGTTCATCCAGTCGTACGTCGACGACCACGGGTTCCTCTCCTTCCTGGACCTCTCCGTGGAGTCCGTCGACGACGGCGAGATGACGATGCGCGTCCCCTACCACGAGAAGCTCACGAACCACGGCCCCGGCCGCGGGGACGTCCACGGCGGCATCGCCGCGACGCTCATCGACACCGCGGGCGGGCTCGCGGTCCGAACCGCTCTCGACGACCCCGTGGACGCGGGCGTCGCGACCATCGACCTGAACGTCTCCTACCTCCGACCCGCGCGCGGCGACCTGGTCGCCGAGGCCGAAATCGTGCGCGTCGGCTCGACCGTCGGCGTCGCCGAGGTCACCGTCGAAGCCCACCCGACCGAGGACGACGACCGCGACGAGGCCACCGAGGTCGCTGTCGGCCGCGGCTCCTTCCGCGTGTTCCGGAGCGACTGACGCCCGCAGACGACAGGACCGACCGCCGGAGGTGGGTTTACCCGGACGGCACGCGTGGCCTGCGGCATGACCGAGCAGCCGTCCGACTTCGACCCGGATTCCCGCGAGGAGCGGGAGGTCGCGGGCGAAGCGGCGACCGACCGCGACGAGTTCCTCTCGCTGATGGGACACACCTACCGCGGTGAGTTGAGCCGCACGACCTCCTGGCGGACCCGCATCGACCGGACGACCAACTGGGCGGTCGTGCTGACGGCGAGCCTGCTGACGTGGGCGTTCTCCACAGACACCCGACCGCACTACGTCCTGCTCGTCGGGGTGGTGATGGTCACGGTGTTCCTCGGCATCGAGGCGCGCCGATACCGCGTCTACGACATCTGGCGGTCCCGCGTGCGGCTACTCGAAGAGAACGTGTTCGCGAACGCGCTGGACCCGGAGGGCGTCGAGCAGTCCAACTGGCGGGAACTCCTGAGCAGCGACCTCCGGGAGCCGACTATCAAGACGCCGGCGGTTGAGGCCGTCGGACGGCGGCTCCGCCGGGTCTACTTCCCGCTGCTCTCCGTGCTCGTGGGCGCGTGGGTCGTCCGCATCACGGTGTTCGCGGAGTCGGCGGAATCCGCCGTTGCGACCGCCGCCGTCGGCAGCGTTCCCGGGACTGCGGTCGTCGGGGGCGTCGCCGTTTACTACGCGGCTGTCGCCGCCGCGACAGTCTGGCCGAGCGGCCGGCAGGCGAAAGGCGCGCTGGAGAGCGACGACGACACCGTCGGCAAGGAGTGGAAGTAGGCAGCGAAGCGGCCCCGGACTCGACGCGCCGCCGAGACCCGTACATTGAGGAAGCGGGACGCCGAATCCCGCGGCATGCAGGTGTTCTGGCACCGGCGGGACCTCCGCACGACCGACAATCTGGGACTCGCGGCCGCCGGCGAGGCGGACTCGGGGGACGGCGTCCTCCCCGTCTTCTGTTTCGACGACGCCGTTCTGGACCACGCGGGACCGCCGCGCGTGGCGTTCATGCTCGACGCGCTCGCGGAGTTGCGCGACCGCTACCGCGAACTCGGCAGCGACCTCGTGGTTCGCTATGGCGACCCGTCGGCCGTGATTCCGGCGGTCGCCGAGACGGTGGACGCCGACCGCGTGGTCTGGAACCACGACTACTCCGGGCTCGCCGAGGAACGGGACGAGGCCGTCCGCGCCGCCCTCGACGAGGACGGAGTCGCCCACGAGCAGTACCACGACGCGGTCCACCACCGGCCGGGCGCGATTCGGACGAACGCCGGCGACCCGTACTCCGTCTACACGTACTTCTGGAAGAAGTGGCGGGACCGCGAGAAGGACGCGCCCGCCCCCGAACCTGATGCTGGCGCGCTCGCCGACCCCGCCCCCCTCGACGGCATCGAGGGCGGAACCGTTCCGAGCGTCGGTGACCTCGGGTTCGACGAGCCGGAGGCGGACGTGCCCGAGGCGGGGATGGAGCGCGCGCGAGCGCTCCTCGACGACTTCTGTGACGAGGGCGTCTACCGGTACGAGGAGCGCCGGGACTACCCCGACGACGGAACCACGTCCCGGCTGTCGCCCCACCTGAAGTTCGGTACCATCGGCGTGCGGACAGTCTACGAGCGCGCACAGGCCGCCAGGGACGCGGCCGGCTCGGAGAGCGCCCGGGAGAGCGTCGACGAGTTCGTGGGCCAGCTCGCGTGGCGCGAGTTCTACGCGCAGGTGCTGTACTTCAATCAGAACGTCGTCACCCGGAACTTCAAGGACTACGAGCGGCCCATCGAGTGGCGCGACGACCCCGAGGCGCTGCAGGCGTGGAAAGACGGCGAGACGGGGTACCCCATCGTGGACGCCGGGATGCGCCAGCTCCGCGAGGAGGCGTTCGTCCACAATCGGGTGCGGATGATTGTCGCCGCCTTCCTCACGAAGGACCTCCTAGTCGACTGGCGCGAGGGCTACGATTGGTACCGGGAGAAGCTCGCGGACCACGACACCGCCAACGACAACGGCGGCTGGCAGTGGGCGGCGTCGACGGGCACCGACGCCCAGCCGTACTTCCGGGTGTTCAACCCCACGACACAGGGCGAGCGCTACGACCCGGACGCCGAGTACATCAAAGAGTACGTCCCGGAACTCCGGGACGCGCCCGCCGACGCGATTCACGACTGGCCGGAGCTCTCGCTGTCAGAGCGCCGCAAGCACGCGCCCGACTATCCCGACCCAATCGTGGACCACAGCGAGCGCCGCGAGGAAGCGATAGCGATGTTCGAGCGCGCGAGGGGCGACGACTGACCAGAGGGAAGGAGTCGGCCCTCGGTATGGTGGAGTGGCGAGCAGCGCGAGTCGCGGAACGCGCGAGAGGAGATGAGTGACCGCAGGGAACGAATCTGCTCTCGGAGTGGCGGAACGGCGAGTGAAACGAGCCGTGAAGCGCGCGAGGGGCGACGAGTGACCGGGGGGAGTGACCCCGTGCCAGACAGTCAGTCGACACGTCACCGAGAGTGAAAGACCGCCGGAACGAGTCGGGGTGGTGTCAAGTGTCGGGCCGGCGGGTCGGTGCCGTCGGGCGACCGTCGAATCCGGCGAGAACTCTGTCGTGAGGCGTGCTAACTACCGCCGCCTCAACCTTTAACAGCACTCCGACACACCGTACACTCGGAGGTTTCCACCACAATGAGCCAGCACGAACTACCACCGCTCCCCTACGACTACGACGCACTCGAACCGCACATCAGCGAACAGGTCCTCACGTGGCATCACGACACCCACCATCAGGGCTACGTGAACGGACTGAACAGCGCCGAGGAGACGCTGGCGGAGAACCGCGACTCCGAGGACTACGGTTCCACCGCGGGCGCGCTCGGGAACGTCACCCACAACGGCAGCGGCCACTACCTCCACACGCTGTTCTGGGAGAACATGGACCCGAACGGCGGCGGTGAGCCGTCCGGCGAACTCGCCGACCGCATCGCCGAGGACTTCGGCTCCTACGAGGGCTGGAAGGGCGAGTTCGAGGCCGCAGCCTCGGCCGCCGGTGGCTGGGCGCTCCTCGTCTACGACCCGGTCGCCAAGCAGCTCCGCAACGTCGCCGTCGACAAGCACGACCAGGGCGCGCTCTGGGGTAGCCACCCCATCATGGCGCTGGACGTCTGGGAGCACTCCTACTACCACGACTACGGCCCGGACCGCGGCAGCTTCATCGACGCCTTCTTCGAGGTCGTCGACTGGGACGAGGTCGCAGCGAACTACGACGACGTCGTCTCGCTGTTCGAGTAACCGGGTCAACCCCACCGCATTTCTTTCGCGTGCTACTCGCCGTCAGCGACGGGTACGAGCGCACCGATGCCGTGTTCGTCCGCGACTGCGTGCACGTCGTCGGTGAGCGCACCGAAGTCGTAGTTCGAGCCGTCCGCGTCCACGCCGACGACGACGCCGACCTGCTGGTCGTCGTGTTCGACGAACGTCCGGAACAGCTCCCAGGTGTCGAAGCCGCGGTGCGTGTAGCGGAACTCGGAGTAGTGCAGGAGGTCGTACGTCTCGCGGGTGACGAAGCCGTAGCGTTCGTTGTCCAGATACTTCTCGACGTCAACGTCAGAGATGCGGTCGGCGACGTCCTCGCGGAGGAACAGCGGTTCCTGAGTGCGCTGGTCGAGTACCCAGACGTCGCGGAGTCTGTCGCCGACAGCGTCTTGAATGGCCTCCACCAGGGCGGCTTTGGCGTCGCCGACGTCCGACCGGACTCGCGTGCCGTTGCCTGTCATGGCTCTGCGTGTCCCAACAGCCATCGGTCGGACGGTTAAGCGTTCCCCTAGCCCCGGGGGTTTTTCGGTGCTGTGGGTGCGAGCGTTCGTATGCCGATTCCGAAAGACGACTTCGAAGGGCTGTACCCGTGTGACTTCTACGAGCCCGACGAGCTGATGGACGCCGACCAGATGTACACCGTCTACGAGATTGCGCGCCTGCTCCAGGACCTCGAACCGGACGCCGACCTCGACCGGGGCGTGGAGGACGTCCTGCTGGACTGGGCGATTCCGTGGGTGATGGTCCACAGCGACGACCTGGTCGTCGCTGAACCGCGGGACGACGACGAGCCCGGCTACTACGGCGTCGCAGAGGACGACTGAGCAGTCACTCGGCGTCGATGCAGTCGGCGTCAGGCGGGAATCGAACCGAACGGAGCGAAGCGCGCGATTACTGGAACTGTGCGGTGCGGCCGGCGAGTTCGATGTCGAAGTACGGGTCGTCCGTGACGCTCGGCCCGTGGCCCGAGTGCATCGCGTCGAGGTCCTCGTCGACGACGTCGAGCAGCCGCTCGATACTGTCGACGAGCACCTCGCGGTCGCCGCCGTCGAGGTCCGTGCGACCGAACCCGCCGTTGGCGAACACGAGGTCTGCTGCGAACAGCACGCCCGCACTAGCGGAGTAGAAGCAGAGGTGGTGGGGTTCGTGGCCGGGCGTGTGCAGCGCCTCGTAGTCACTGTCCCCGATCTGGACGGTGTCGCCGTCGGCGAGTTCCCGGTCGACCCCGTCGACGCCCTCGAACCCGAGAATGGTCGGGTCGAAGGCGTCGCTCACGGCGTCGAGGTTCCCGACGTGGTCGGGGTGCGGGTGCGTGACGAGAACGGCGTCGAGGTCGTCGACGTGCTCGCGGACGGCTGCGACGACGTCGTAGTTCGCGCCCGGGTCGACCAGCACCGTGTGCTCGCCGGTGACGAGGAAGGCGTTGCTCGTGAACGCCTGGACGCCCGCAGAGAGATTTGTCGGCATACCACTGGGTACGCCGGCCACCACTTAGGGGTTGCCGGCTCGACCGACCGGAGTGCGGCGGTCAGCGCGGCGCGCCCACGAGCACGAGTTCGGAGTAGTGGTCGCGGTTCAGAATCTGTCGCTCCTCCTCTGGGTCGATGCGGACGGCCTCGTTCTCGTCCAGTGAGACGGTGGTTTCGCCGAACTGGACGTCGACACCGCCCTCCACGACGTAGTACACTTCCTCCTGGCCGGCGCTGCCGTGGTCGTGTTCCATACCTCGGGCGTTCGGCTCCATCCGGTACACCGAGAACGCGACCTCGTCGGTGTCCAGCGCGTCCTTCATGAAGTACAGGTCGGCCCCGGCGTCCTCCGGCAGGTCGGAGCCCGCTTCCTCGACGGACGTGGTCTGGTACGGCATGCGAGACGATACACTGTGCCGACACTTCACGCTGCCGGCGGCGGCGGCGAGTGCGGTGTTCCGGGTTCGCGTCGGAACCGTTTTCACCACGGGAAGAGCATCCCCGAGCATGCGCGTACGCCTCCTCGAAGCCACCGAGAATCCGGAGGAACTCGTCTGTCTGGGTGCCCGCAACGACTACATGAGCGAGTGGGTCGGCGACCGGTCGTTCGAGGACGCCATGGCCGGCGTCGAGGGCGACACGAGAGACGAACAGATCTCGAACTTCGTCGCGAAACTCCTCAAGCGCGGTCACTACGGCCCCTTCGAGCACCCGAGTGCGACGTTCGCCATCGAGGGCGTGAGCCGCTCCTGCATGGCGCAGCTCACCCGCCACCGCCACGCGAGCTTCGACGTGCAGTCGATGCGGTACGTCTCCTTCGACGAGGTCGACCCCGAGGACGTAGCGGACGGCGAGATGGTCGTCACGCCGCCCTCGGCGACCGACCCGGACTGGGTCGGCCGCAATCAGGACGCCGGCGACGTCGACGAGGAGACCGTCGAGAAACGCGAGGAAGTCTTCCGACGGTCCGTCCGCCAGTCCGTCGAGGACTACCAGGAACTCCTCGACCTCGGGATGCCGCCCGAGGACGCCCGGTTCGTCCTCCCAATCGGCACCGAAGTGAACATCGTCGTCACGCTCAATCCGCGGTCGCTGATGCACATCGCTGACATGCGCGCCGCGGCCGACGCCCAGTGGGAGATTCGAGAGCTCACCGAGCAGCTGCTGGACATCGCGGCCGACTGGTGTCCGCACATCTTCGAGTACTACGAGTCCGAGATGAAACACCGGAAGAACCGACTCGCGCCCTGAGCGACGGACGCACTGGCCGCGTCAGTACCCGCCGTTCCCGCCCATCCCGCCGGCCCGTCCCTTCATCTCCTGTTGTTTCCGCTTCGTCTCGTCGTCGGGTTCGTCACTGGCTTCGCCGTCGTCCCCGCGCCGCTGCCCGTGGACGTAGAGTACGCCGAGCGTCGCTGCCACGGCCACACCGGCGAAGACGCCCGTGACCTGCTCGACCGCGGCCCCTTCGAGGACGTGGAGCACAGCGGCTATCGCAGCGCTCACCGCGGCGACGACTGCGAGCAGACGCTGCCCAGTGGAGGGCTCGTACATACGCTATCTTGTCTGCTGAGATACAAGTACTTTGAGACCCCAGACCACTGGTCGCCAGGACGCGTCGAAACGTCGATTCCGGTATCAGAGGAAGTCGCCGCCGCTCTTCCGGGCCTCGGCTTCCTGCTTGCGGCGTTCGCTGCTCTCGTCAGCGTCTTCCTTACTGTCTCCGGAGCCACGGCGCTGGCCGTGAATGTAGAGGACCGCGAGCGTCGCGACCACCGCGACGCCAACGGAGACGCCTGTCACTTGTTCGACGGCCGCTCCACCGAGGACGTGGAGAGCGACCGCCATCGCACCACTCAGGGCGGCGAGCGCTGCGAGTTGGCTCTGTCGAGTGGAGGGCTCGTACATGTACGACCGTTTCGCGTCCTCCGCTAAGTGTCTACCGGGCGACTAGACGCCTCGTTCGGTCACAACTCCGTCACGCAGTACCAGTCCGGCCGCGAGACGAAACCGTTATTTGTACAACCCGGCTATCCGGAAGTGGACGCGCTCCGTTGGTGTAGTCCGGCCAATCATCTTGCCCTCTCACGGCAAGGACTAGGGTTCAAATCCCTGACGGAGCATTCCAACTTCTTGCCGTCCAGTCGTTTACGCTCGCAGCCAGTGGCTACTCCAGCGTGCGTTCCGGTGCGCTGGGTCAGTCCACCCTCGGTCGGCAGTCTTCAGTCGAGCAGCGGTGCGTCGGCGGCGAGCTACGACGGCACTCGTCAGGCGTGACGCCGGAGCGGCGGAGACACCAGACTCCTGTTGGGAGCGAACTGCGTCACGGTCAGCGATTGGTCGATGACGACTGTTCGTGACGGAGTGTGAACGACACGAACCGTGATCGTGTCCCCGCGGGTGAGCGCACACTCGCTGCTGGCCAGTCGGAACGTCACCGTTTCGCCCGGCGTCCACTCGCCGCCCGCTTCGCCAATCGGTCCACTCACCGAGTTGGCCGAGTTGTCGAAGACGTCCTCGCCGCGGACGTACTCGCTCTCCGGGTCCGGGTCGTCGCCTTCGGCCGGGAGGTTCACCAGCCGTCCCGTCTTGCCGCAGGCGGCGTCGGCGTCGACGACGATTTCGAGGTCGGCGGCGACGAGCGTGTCGCCCGCGATGTGCGTGATGCTGACGATGCCACCGCCGTTGCCGTCCTGTGTCGTGAGGTCGCCGCTCGACTGTCCGACGACGGGCGCGGGGTCCTCGATGGTGTTCGAAATGTCGAGCACGAACACTGCAGTCGTGGCAGCAGCCACGACGACGACAGCAACCAGCAGCACGGTCGCGATAACCGGCGACACAGCGCGTGATGACGACCCATTCACTCTGCCAGACATAACGGTGTGGTGATATTAATCGTTGGCGCTCGCAGCCGAGCGCGTCTCGGGCTGTGCGTTCCCGAAGCCACGGTCGGGGGCGACACGGCGTCCGGGCCGGCGGCACTGTGGCTGGTGAACGTGGTTCTCGTCGTGTCGCTGGTGGTCGGCGCGGCGAGCGCGGGGTGCGCGGCAACGGAGCGGTCCCGCGACAACCAGTACTGGGAGCTGTATCTGCTGTCGGCCGACGGCGGACCGTTCGCCGACGGCGAGAAGTCTTCCGTTGTCGCAGTCGGCGGCCCACAGACGGTCCGGATGGCTGCCAGCAACCACGAGGGGCGGCCGACGAATCACACCGTACCCGGGGGCGTCGAATCGAAAGCGTGAAACAGCGTGGCGACTGTTCGGTTTGCACAACCGTGGTACACGCGACAGGGGCGTCTACGGCGGCACGGGGGCATCACGGTCCGGCCCGGGGACCGGACGAGGCTGTCGACGAGGGCGCGCCACCTGACCGGGTTCGGAGTCGGCCGGTCGGCGGGACGGAGCCGTAGATGCTCCGCACGCTCCTCCGTGACCTCCTGGACAGCCCGGTCGCCACCCAGATGCGTCGGTTCGTCGTCGTGGGTGCGTTCACGGCGGGCGTCCAGATGGTGTTGCTGTGGCTGTTCGTGGACACCGGCGGCCTGAACTATCTCGTCGGCGCGGTGATCGCGATCGAGATCACCATCGTTCTGACGTACGTGCTGAACAACGCGTGGACCTTCAAGGCGATACAGAACACGGGCCGGGCTGAGTACTGGACCGGGCTCCTGAAGACGAACGTCGTCCGCGGGACGGCGATTCCCATCCAGCTCGCCGTCCTGTTCGTGCTTGTCGAGTGGCAGAGCGTCCCCTACCTCGGCTCGAACGCGGTCGCTATCGTCGTCAGCGGGCTCTATCGGTTCGTGCTGGACGCCCGCTGGACATGGGGCTGACCGGCGGTCCGGCCGGGTACTCACTACGCCGCAGTGGTCACCGGTACACACCCGGCGAGCCGAGCGCTCATCGCGGTGGGACCGGCGATGCTCGACACGCCGTGTACTGGCGAGAAATAGACTGGCGTCGATGTCGTCGACGTGGACGGCCACGAGGCGGCCTGCCTGCGGCTCACAAGCGACTACGAGCCGGACGACGCCGTCAGTCGTGGCGGCGTTCGGACTCGATTTCTCGCGCCCGCTCGTCGACCTCTGCGAGCGCACGCACTCGCTCGCTCTCCGAGCCGCCGTGGCCGATGCGGACAGACAGGTCCAGCGGGGACGGGCGGAAGCGGTGCTCGTCGTCGCTGGTCTCGGCGTCCTCGTCGCGCTCCGGCTCGTCACCGAACATGGCGAGGAGGACCTCCCAGACGCTACGAGCCATGTCTCCTGTTACGAACGGCCGCGGAATAAGTGTTCCCGGCGAATCACGTTCCGGCCGATGCGTCAGCGCGTCGCCAGCACGTAGAGGCCGCCGGTGAGGCCGGCCCACAGCAGTGCCGCGCCGAGCCCGACGAACAGCAGCGGTCCCTGCCCGAGCAGCCACCCGAGCAGCCAGACGAGTACACCGAGTCCAGCCAGCGCGTGGATGTTCCGGCCGCGGGTCGGCGGCCCCTCGCCCTGCAAGGTCGCCCACGTGCCGTAGGCCCCCACGACGAGCGCTGCGAGGTACAGCAGGCCGCCGAGGAGCCCGAACAGCGACAGGAGACTGGACACCAGTGACTGGTCGCCGTCACCGCCGTTCTCGCCGCCCTGCGGCGGCGCGGTCGTCGTGGTGTCGTTGCCGGCAGCCGGCGTGGTCGTCATCGGAGCCGCCGTGGTCGTGTCGAACTCGCTGGCGTTCCGCACGTCCACCGACACGCGCCCTTCGGGGACGCTCTCGACGCCGTTCCCGTCCTCGACGGTGACGGCGACCTCGTGGATCCCGTTCGCGTCGAAGGTGCGGGTGACGACCGGCGACGGCTGCGGCGGCAGCGGCTCGCCGTCGACGAGGAAGTGGTAGGTCACGTCGTCGCCCGAGCGGACTTTGGAGGCCGCCGCGGAGAACCGGACGGCACCGCCGGTCGGCGCGACGGTCCGGTTGGCGTCGAGGGCGGCGGTCGGCCGCTGCAGTTCGTCGTGGTGGCTGGCCGACGCGAATGGGACGATGTCGGCGACGGCCCCCTCGGTCTCGACGGCGTTCCCGTCGCCGTCGGGGTTCACGCTCGCGTAGAACGGACCGTTCTCGGCACCCCAGTAGTTGTCCGCCACGTCGAGTGTCTCCTCGGTCTCGGCCCGCAGACCGACGATGTGTCCGTAGACGTCGTTGTCCGTGACGCGTCCCGACCCGGAGGCGTTGGTGACGACGACCCCTGTCGCGGGGCCGACGGTGTCGAACGTCTCCTCGCGGCCCTCGTTTCGGGTGTTGAACGCCACCGTGTTGTTCGTCACGCGCACTGGCGAGGGCCCGGACAGCCGAACGCCGACCGTGTTCGCGGCGATCGTGTTGTTCCGGACGGCGACCGGACCGGCCGCGGTCGAGCCGGTGACTCTGGTGCCCGCGCCGCCGTTGTCCAGCAGGTCGTTGCCGGCGACGGTGACCCCGCCGAGGTCGCTCGTCGCACGGACGCGGAGGCCGTCGTCCCCGTTCGCTGTCAGCGCGTTCCCGGTGACAGACACGCCCTCGACGCGGCCGGCGGCCAGTTCGACACCGCTACCCGCGTTGTCGCGGGCGACGTTGTCCGCGAACGCGGCGGCCGTGAGCGCCGGCGTCGAGACGCGGGCCCCGTCGCCCCCGTTCCCGGCGAGCGTGTTGTTCCGGACGGCGAACCGGTCGACGGTCAGCAGATCGGTGTTCACGCCGATTCCGGCCCGGTCGTTGTTCCGGAGGTCGTTGCCGGACAGCTCGACGGAGACGCTCATCACCGGCCCGCTGCTGCGGCGGTGCGTGAGCGAGACGCCGGTCGTCGCTTCCGCAACCGTGTTGCCGGACACGGAGACATCGTCGAGGTCCGCGGCCCGCTGGACGCTGACGCCGTCGCCGTCGATTCGGCGAATCTCGTTGCCCGTGACGGCGACCTCGTCGAGGTGACCGCTCTCGACGGTCACGGCGTGTCCGGTTCCGTCGGTGAGCGACGCGCCGCGGACTGCGAGGTCGGAGACGCTACGCGTGTTCTCCGTCGGCACCTCGGCCACGAGCGCGCCGGTCGACACCACGACGCCGCCGGCCTCGTAGCCCGTGACGGAGCCGCCGGTGACGGTCACGTCACGGACGTGGCGCGAACGCACGAGCACGCCGTACTGGCCGGTGTCCTCGAAGTCGGTGCCGCGGACGGCGACGTTCGACACGCGGTCGACGTGGGGGTTCGTCGCCGGCACCTCGATGGCGACACCGGCGTACCCGGTCCCCGAGACCCGCGAGTCGACGAGTCGGAGCCGCGGCGTGCCCTCGCGTTCCGTCGCCGTGACGCCGGCGCGAACGTGGTTCTCGAGGGCCGAGTCCCGCACCGTCACCCGGCCTGCGGTCGACTCGATGGAGATGCCGGTGTTCGCGTACTCGACGGTCGCGTTCGCGAGCCGGAGCCGCGAGTCGTCGTCACCGGTGTACCTAATGGTGTCCCACGACCCGGGCTGTGGGTCCGGTCGAGCCGTCGTGAACGCCACGGGGTCGTCGGCAGTGCCGGCCGCGACCAGACTCCCAGCGACCGTGATTGTCCCGCCGTCGGCGACCTGCACGGTGGTTCCCTCGGCGACGGTGAGCGTCGCGCCGTCGGTGACGGTCACGTCGGCCGTGACGACGTACGGGCCGTCGTCGGCGGCCCAAGTCGTGTCCGACGTGACGTTCGCCTCGACGAACGTCGGGCTGGCGGCAGCACTCGGTGCCGCTCCGGCCGCTAGCCCGAGGCCCGCGACGACGGCGACGCCCACGACGACGGCGGCGACGGCTGCGACCGGTCGTCGGGTCACAGCCCACCACCCACCAGTCCCGTGACGACCCGGGCGAGCACGGCTCCGAGTTCCTGCAGCGGCGTCAACGCACCGAACAGCGACTCGCTGTCCGCCTCGGTGTCGTCCTCGTTGTCGGTGGGTGCTTCGGCCGGGTCGGTGCCCGCGAGCACCTCGTGGCCGTCCGGCGTCCCGTCCCCGTCGGTGTCGGCGTCGGTCGGGTCGGTGCCGAACCGCTCGACCTCCTCGCCGTCAGCGAGCCCGTCACCGTCGCTGTCGACCACGGTCGCATTCGTCCCGTAGACGGCGACCTCTACTGGGTCAGCGAGCCCGTCACCGTCGGTGTCACGCTCCTGTGAATCTGTGCCGAGCTCGCGCTCGACGGGGTCCGGGAGGCCGTCGAGGTCGGCGTCCGCGGCGGACGGCGACGTGCGGTCCAGAATCTCTTCGAGGTCCACGAGCCCGTCCCCGTCGGTGTCCACGAGGCCGGGCGCGCTCGCGTTCTGGACCTCGTGCGCGTCCCGAACGCCGTCGTCGTCCGTGTCGACAGCCGTCGGGTCGCTCCCGAACACGCGGACTTCCAGACCGTCCACGAGCCCGTCCTCGTCGGTGTCCGCTGTCAACAGCTCCGTCCCCTCGTCGACCTCGTCGACGTTCCGCAGGCCGTCGCGGTCGAGGTCGCCGCTCTCTCTGGCCACGCGCACCGACAGCGTCGTCTCGTTCACGCGGGCGTTCGCGCCCGTAGACGGCTCGTACATCGACACGTGGAGTTCGTGGACGCCCCTCGACAGCTCGCTCGGCGGCACTGACAGCGTCACGTTGCGCTTCTCGAGTTCCCGCAGCGTCACCTTCTCGACGGCGATGGAGTCGTCAGTCCGGGGTTGATACTCCCGGTCGGCGTCCCGTGTCAGCCGCACCCAGTACGTGTCGTACCGGCTGTCAGACTGCTCGACAAAGTCGACGACCGTCGCCACGACGTCTGTCTGTCTGTCCTGCCAGACGAACTGCTGGTCGTCCTCGACGGTCGCTGCGCCCGCCCCGGTGACTGCTACGTCGACCACGCCGGAGTCGGCGTCGTCACCGACGGCTGCCGGAACCCCCCCGACCGCCAGCCCGGCGACGACCAGCGCGACGACGACCGTGACGACACGGCGGCGTGACCTGAACACGACTCTGATTCTATCCGTGGCGTACTTGAACATAGTGGTGGGTGCGGCGGGACAGAATCGCCGGAAGCGCCCCGAAACTGTCGCCTACCCGGAGAGTTTTGGCGCTGTCCTGTCAGTGTGAGTGCGTGACAGACGACGACCTCCTCGAAGCAGTCGCACGACTCCCCACCGTCTCCCAGCCCACGCCGTCCCCCGACGGCGACGCGGTGGCGTTCGTCTGGGACGACACCGGACGCAACGAGCTCCACCTCGCGGCCCTCGACACGGGCGAGACGACACAGCTCAGCGACGGCGAGCTACCGCGCAGCACCGTCCTCCCGCTGCTCTGGAGCGAGGACGGCGAGCGCGTCTACTACCACCGCGACGACGCCGGCGACGAGCAGTTCGACCTCTGTGCCGCCGACCGCGACGGCACCCACGAGACGGTCGTCGACCTCGACGGCCAGAACCGCCTGCTCGCGACCGA
Source organism: Halobacterium jilantaiense (assembly GCF_900110535.1). NCBI lineage: Archaea > Methanobacteriati > Methanobacteriota > Halobacteria > Halobacteriales > Halobacteriaceae > Halobacterium > Halobacterium jilantaiense. Next base: position 151,875 of record NZ_FOJA01000001.1, on the reverse strand, counting down.
CGGCGACGACCTCCTGTTCGCGTCGACGGCCAGCGGCCAACTGAACGTCCACCGCTACGACGCCGACGCGGGCGAGCAGCGACAGCTTACCGACCGCGACCGCCCGGTCTACAGCGCCACACCGTCCCCGTCCGACGAGCGCATCGCTGTCACCGGCGTCCACCCGGAAGACCTCGACGGTCACGAAGTCGTCCTCGTCGACGCCGAGGGCAACCGGGAACGGACCCTCGACCTCGGCGACGCGTCCTCGGAGTTCTCGGCGGCCGACTGGCACCCGGACGGCGACCGGCTGCTCGTCGGCGACGACTCGACCGGCGTCCACCGCGTCGGCGTCTACGACCTCGCGGACGACAGCGTCGACTGGCTCTCGGACGGCACCGACCCCGAACAGGCCGCCGCGGTCTCCCCTGACGGCCGACACGCGCTGGCGACCCGGATGCGGGACGCGAGCGCCGTCCCCGTCGTCTACGACCTGGAGACCGGCGACGGCCGCGAACTCGACCTGCCGGACGGCGTCACGTGGCCCTGCGGCATGGGCGCGGTGGCCGACCCGTTCGTCGACGACGGCACCGTCGTCTTCACCCACCAGACCGCGGCCGAACGCCCGAGCGCGATTACCTACGACCTCGCGAGCGACGACGCGACGACGGTCCAGCCCGCCGACTACGGCGACCTCGACCCCGACACCTTCGTCGACGCGACCTACCACACCTACGAGGCCCCGGACGGCACCGAAATCGGCGGCCTGCTGTACGAGCCGGAACGCGAGGACGGCGAGGCGGTGCCGGGCGTCGTTCAGGTCCACGGCGGCCCGCACTGGCAGTCGATGCGGCGGTTCAACACCACCGTCCAGTTCCTCGCGACCCAGGGGTACGCGGTCTTCCGGCCGAACTACCGGGGGTCGACGGGCCGCGGCCGCGAGTTCAAGCACGCCGTCCGCGGCGACTGGGGCGGAGCCGAGCAGGACGACATCGCCGAGGCGGGCCGCTGGCTCGCCGACCGCGACGGCGTCGACGCCGACCGAATCGCAGTCACCGGCGCGTCCTACGGCGGCTACTCGGCGTACTGCCAGCTCGTCCAGCAGCCGGACCTCTGGGACGCCGTCGTCGCGCGCGTCGGCATCACCGACCTCCACGCGCTCTACGAGGAGGACATGCCGCACTTCAAGACGTCGCTGCGCCAGCAGATGGGCGACCCCGAGGAGAACCGCGACCTCTGGCGGGACCGGTCGCCGGTCGAACACGTCGAACGCGCGGAGTCCCCGCTCTGCGTCGTCCACGGCGTGAACGACCCGCGCTGCCCGATCTCGCAGGCCCGCATCTTCAGGGATGCTCTCGAGTCCGAGCGCGGCTGGACGGCCGGCGAGGAGTTCGAGTACCACGAGCTCGGCGCGGAAGGCCACGGCTCCGCCGACCAGGAGCAGAAGGTCCGGACGTTCGAACTGCTCGGGTCGTTCCTCGACGACCGGCTCTGAGCGCGAGCCCCGTTCGCCACCCGGAGAGTCGCACAACCCTTACCCGACGCCTCGGAGAACACCCGCTATGCGAGACTTCCCGGCACTCCCCGACGTCGCGGACGTCCCCGAGTCGCTGTTCGACGGCGGCCACCTCTGGGTGCAGGAGTGGGTGCCCGGCGGACTGCTGCGGTTCCGGCTCCAGCCCTCCGGGCTGCTGTCGTTCGGCGACGACCGGCGCGCGTTCGGCGACGGGATTCCGCTGGGGTACCGGCACGCCGTCTCTCACGTCCGGGAGTCCTTCGACCGGCAGCGCCTCCGGGACGCGCTGGACGACGTCTCCGAAGCGGTATTCTTCGGCGTCGCCACCCGCCACGAGGGCCTCGACTACGACTGGGACCGGACGCCGTCGTTCCTCGGTGTGGACGTCTGGACGCCCGACGGCGGCTTCCGGCCGCCGGACGCCGCCGAGGCGCTGTTCGAAGAACTCGGGCTCGCGCCCGTGACCGCCGTCGCGAAGGAACTCCGCGCCGACAGCTTCGACCCGGCGAGCTACGCGCTCCCCGAGTCGGCGTGGCGGGACGGCGAGGCAGCGGGCGTGCTGGTCCGGAACAAGACCGGCGACCGCGGGCGGCTCGTCCGTGGCTGGGAGCGGCCGGAGGCCTATCGTGGCGACGAATCCGACCTCGCCGCCGAACTGGCGACCGACGCCAGAATCGAGGCGGCTGCTGCCCGCCTGGAACGCGAGAACGGGGCGGCCACCGTCGACGCCGTGACGGACCGCGTGGTCGCCGTCGCCGCCCGGGAGGCGTACGCTCGCGCGTTCGACGACAGCCTCGACGAGGCGGCGTTCCGGTCGGCGGTCGCCGAACGCGTGAGTCGCGCGCTCGGGGCGTGACGGTGGCGGTCCGGAGCCCTGAAACCCTCGGGCGCGCTACGGGACCGCCATGACACAGCGGTTCCGCTGGGAGCGCCCGCTCCCCGGCGACGCGACGGCCACGGTCACGCGCGTGGTCGGCGACCACGAACTGCCCGAGGAGGGCGGCGAGCGGCGGTTCCGGGTCGACTGCTCGGAGCGCGCAGCGAACGCGACCGTCGAGCCGGGCACTGCGACCGTCGACGGCGCGGACCGTGTGACGGTCGTCCTCCCCGGAGACGCCGGGCTCGCGCGGCTCCGAGTCGACGTTCCCGCCGGGACGGGGCGGCTCTCGCTGCCGGGCCCGGCGTTCGAGGACCGGCTGACCGCCGCCCTCGACGGCGACGCGGGTGCCGCTCGGGCACTCGTCCGAGACGCCGGCGGGGTCGTCGCGCTCGCGCTCTCGGCCGGCGAGTTCTGCGCCGCGGACGACCTCGTGGCCCTGCTGGACACCGCGGCGGCGGCCTCGGGCAGCACCGCCGACGACCTGCACGCGCGGCGCTACGACCTCTCGCGGGCCGTGCTGGCGACCGACGCCGGTCCCGCGGTCACGGACCGGGAGTCCGTGACGGCGCTCGTCGACGGACTGGACGGCATCGACGCAATCGGTGACGTGGCGCTGGACGCCGCCGTCGCCGACGCGATGCACCTCGCTGCGACGACCCCTCGGGGCGCTCGCGCGTTCCTCGACGACCTCGGCGTCGACCCGCGGGCGCTGGCCGACCGGGGCGACGGCTCGTTCCTCGCGGCGCTGCTCGCGCACGCGACGGTTACGCGGGGCGTCGCCGCGGCGAAGCGCCTGGCGAGCGGCTGGCCCGCGGAGAAGACCTTCGACGCGGCGGAGGCGGACGCCGAGGCGGCGGAGTACTGGGAGCGCGGGGAGGCGTGGCGCGCGGTGGTGCCGACGGCCGCCGACCGCGGCGACGAGACGTTCGCGTACGTGCTGGCGAACGCGCTGTACTGGAGCGGCGAGGTCGACCGCGGGGACAGCCGGCTGGCAGAACTGTGCTTCGACGGTGCGGAGATAGCGGGCCGCGAGGTCGGTCTGGAGTGGGTCGCCGGGCACGCTCGCTTCGAGCGGGCGCGGACGCGCGGGCACCGCCACCGCACCAGCCGGAACCACGCGCTCGCCATCGCCGCGTTCGACGAGGCGCGCGCGGTCGCCGACGAGTACGGCTCTCTCGACGCCTGGGAGCCCGTGTACACGCGGACGGTGGTGGCGTCGAACATGCACTCGGCGCGCGGCGACCACGACGCGGCCGTCGCTGCGCTGGACGAGGGCGAAACAGCCCTCTCGGCGCTCGACGTTCCCGAGGGCCGCTGGGAGGAGATGCTGGCACATCTCGACGCGCAGCGCCACGAGCGCCGCGCCATCCAGACCGGGAACCCGGCCGAACGGCGCTCGCACCTCGAATCCGCGCTGGAGAACTACGAGCGCGTGGGGTTCGAGCGCTCCGTCGAGCGCGTCCGGGAGAAGCTGGCTGACGACCCCGACGACAACCCGAGCGAGGACGACGAGGCGCTCTCGGGGAGCGAGCGCGCGGCGGTTGCGACCCGACAGGCGCTCGCGGGCGAGCAGCGCGGGCCGAGTCTCGCTGACATCCCGGCGCTCCACGACTTCCTGACAGAGACGGACCCGAACGCGGTCGGCAGCCCGGACCCCGGCGTGCTGCCGGGCGAACGAGCGGGCGACGAGTTCGGTGACCCCGACGACTCCGGTGGCCCGCGCGACCCGCGTCGCTAGAGGCGTTTCGTCATCTGCTCGATGTCGAGTTCGACGGTCTCGCCGTCGTGGATTGTCGAGTACGTGTCCCGTCCCGCGCGCTCGTAGCCCGCCTGCTCGTAGAAGTCGACGGCGTTCAGTGACGCCGTCAGCGAGAGCGAGTCGAGTCTGAGGTCGCGAGCGCGTGCTTCGAGCGCGTCGAGGAGCGCGCTGCCGACGCTCCGGCCGCCGGCGTCGGGGTGGACGTAGACCGCCCGAATCTCGCCCTCGGTCGGGACGAGGTGGCCGTAGCCCACCACGTCGGCGTTAGTCGCGGTCACGTCGTGGAGTTCCGCGACGACCAGATAGTGGCCGTCGCTCTCCACGGGGTAGTCCTCGACCGGTTCGCCCGTGTCCGCCCACGCCGCGACCTGCCGCTCGTCGTAGGCGTCGGGGCCGGACTCGCGGACGGCGGCGACGTGGCACTCGCGGATGCGAGGGCGGTCGTCCGGGGCTGCGGGACGGACGGTGACCATCGGTGTGGAGTCCGGGAACGGCGACAAAGAGTGTAGCGGTCGGACAGGTCGAGGGTCCGGGATGCGGTGTCAGCGGGACCGCTGCTAGCCGTACTCCTGGACGCGTTCGGGCGAGTCGGCGGCCGCGCGGTCGGACTCGACGTTCTCGACGGTCTCGATGCCGAAGCCGTCACTGAGCGCGGTGGTGCCCGCGCGCTCGGCGTCGGGCGCGTCCTCGACAGTCATCTCGACGGCGACCGTGGCGTCGACCCGGAGGTCGTTCAACCGGGGCTGTAGGTTCGTGACGTCGACCTCGTCGACGCGAGCGACGGCGTCGACGCCGCGGACGACGTTGGTGACGCCCTGCGCCAGGTCGCCGGTGGCGTTTCGGGGGACTTGCATCGTGAGGTCTGCGGTGACGCGGACCGTCTGGCTGGCAGTTGCCATACGCTCCCGCCGAGAGTCGAACTCGGCCGGGACGGGACCGCCCGTCGGGAGCGACGGACAGCCCGCGAACACCCTCGGCTGGGGAAGACGGGAACGCCGGCGGCAGTAACAGTACTGGCGTCGGCGTCCGCGTCCTCCCCGGGTGGTGTGCCGCATTACGCGGCGAGGGTGGACGCGGACGCCGTCTTCGGTCCGAACCCTGCCGCCACCGCCCCAAGAGAGCACTCGTACCCTCCGCTAATCGCGGAGGCGAGCGTCCCGTGGAGTGTGGTGGCGGTCATGGGTGGGTTCGGGTCGGGTGGGACTCGCTGGCGACGAGTCCCGCTTCGTCAACACAATTCAGAGCGTGGACAATAAACTTTGTCTCGGTGTGTGGCGTGCTGGCAATGCTTTCTCAGCGTGCCGGCAGCCGTCGACCACACGAGACCGGATTGCTGCGGCGGCCGGTCACCAGGGGTCGCGGACGGCGGCCGCGAGCGCCGCGAGTTCGCGGCCGAGCGCGCCGAGCGCGCCGCCGAGTCGGAACTCCGCGGGTGCGAGGTCGAGTCGACGCGAGAGGACGCCGGACCGCGCCCCGGCACCGACGACGAGTACGGTCCGGTCTCGGACCCTGAGTTCCGCTGTCAGGCCGGCCGCATCGAGGGTGGCCGCTGCGGCGCGGATTCGGTCGACGCCGCCGGAGCGGGCCGCGATGCGCGCGGTTTCGAGCGTCGGGAACTCCACGAACACCCGGTCGCCGGTCGATTCGACGTCGACCGGACGGCCCGCGACAGTCACGTCGAGGTCGGTCTCGACCGCGAGCGGCGCGGGGGTGGAGCGGTCGCTACTCCTCTTCACGAGTCGTGATTCGGACGGTGCCGTCGACGTGCCACGGGGCGTGTTCGACGTCCTCGCCGGTGCCGCTCGGAACGTCGACGTGCATGTCCTCGAATTCGTAGACGATCTCCGCGTTTCGACCAGTCAGTCGGTCGTAGAGGCCGATTGCGAGGTCGGGCCAGGTCGTCGTCTCGTCGACTGATTCGGGGCTGGAGTCTGAGTCGCTCATCGGTTACATCGAGGAGCGCAGAGAAGTTAAACCTAGTTACACGTTGGCGTGTTGTTAATTCGTGTTCGGTAGCGGGAGCAACGAGCCGACGTATCGAGTGCCGGAGCGGTAGGCGAGCCCTGAATCGTGGGACGTGCCGACACATTGAATACCGGGCCCGTCGCACGCACCCACGTGTCAACGACATACGAAGAAGCCGTCAGTTCCTTCGAGTGGGACGTGCCCGACGACTTCGCGCTCCCGAACGTGCTCGCCGACCACGCCGCCGAGTTCGGGAACCGACTCGCCGTCCGGTTCCGGCACGAGGACGGCTGGCTGGCCGAACGGACCTTCGGAGAGATTCACGAGGACGCCCAGCGGTTCGCGAACGCGCTCGCAGACCTCGGTGTCGATCAGGGCGACCGCGTGATGCACCTCTTCCCCCGGCACCCGGACGCGTTCGCCATTCAGGCCGGCGTCCTCGCCCGGGGCGCGCTGCTCGTGCCGTGTTCGGCGATGCTCCAGTCGAAAGACGTCTCGTTCCGCGCCGAGGACTGCGAAGCCACGACCGTCGTGGTCCACGAGTCGCTCACGGACATGGTCGAACAGGCCCTCGACGAGACGGCGCTGGAGACTGTCGTCGTCCTCGACGCCAACGGGGACCCCGAGCCCGAGAACTGGCACGCCTACGGCTCGCTCGTCGACGACCAGTCGACGGACCACGACGGCCCCGACCTGGCGGCCGACGACCCGATGTCAATCAACTACACGAGCGGCACCACCGGCCGCCCCAAGCCCGTCCTCCACAAGCACCGGTGGCTGCACTGCTTCGAGCGCGTGAACGGCCCGTACTGGTGGGGCGTCGACCGCGACACCGACGTCGAGGACGAGCTGCTGTGGGCGACGACCGGAACCGGCTGGGCGAAGTGGTTCTGGAGCCCCGTCGGCGTCGCGCTCGTCACGGGCGCTCCGCAGTTCGTGTACGAGGGCGAGTTCGACGCCGGCACCTACCTCGACCTCCTCGAATCCGAGGGCGTCACGCGGCTCTGCGCGGTCCCGACCCAGTACCGGATGTTCACGCAGCGCGACGACCTCGACGACTACGACCTCGCGCTGGCGGAAGCCCTCTCCGCCGGCGAGCCGCTGAACCGCGAGCCAATCGCGGCGTTCGAGGACGCGTTCGGTCTCACGCCCCGCGACGGCTACGGGCAGACGGAGACCGTCGCGCTCGTCACGAACTACCCCGGCATCGACGTGAAGCCCGGAAGCATGGGCAAGCCCGCACCCGGCGTCGGCACCACCATCATCGACACCCGCGACGAGGAAGAGGTCGACGTCGGCGAAACCGGCGAAATCGCAGTCCCCATCGACTCGCCGGCCATCTTCGACGGCTACTACGAGAGCCCCGACCTCGACGACCGGACGTTCCACGGCGACTACTACCGGACTGGCGACCTCGCGCGCCGCGACGAAGACGGCTACTTCTTCTTCGAGGGGCGCGCCGACGACATCATCATCTCCTCGGGCTACCGAATCGGCCCCTTCGAGGTCGAGGACGCGCTCGTCGGCCACGACGCCGTCGCCGAAGCAGCCGCTGTCGCCAGCCCCCACGACGAGCGCGGGAACGTCGTCAAAGCCTACGTCGTACTCGCTGACGGCCACGACGGTAGCGACGACCTCGTCGACGACCTCCAGGACTACATGAAATCGGAGACGGCCCCGTACAAGTACCCGCGCCGCATCGAGTTCGTCGACGAACTCCCAACCACGTCCAGCGGGAAGATTCGCCGCATCGAACTCCGCGAGCGCGAACAGTCGAAGTTCGGAGAGTAACTCCCCCGAAACGCACTTGTCGACGCGCCGAGACGTTCGAGCCGATGCAACGGTGGTCCCGGCGGCGAGCCCTCCACGCAGTCGCGGCGACCGCGTCGGTCGCGCTTGCAGGCTGCACCGACAGCACAGAACAGTCAGACCCAACGACGGCTAACGGCGACAGCGCGCCGGTCACCGGCAACGACGTCGAAATGACCCGCGACCCACGGGGCAGGAGACTGTTCTGGGAGACAGACGAACAGACCGCCGTGCGGCTACTGACCGACCCGCCCGACGAGAGTGCTTTGACGTTCGCCGAATCGGTCTCGGCGGCGACCGAACTCCGGGCGTTCGCGGCCGACAGCGACTTCGAGACGGAGTCGGTGGTGCTGTTCGCCACGCGACTGTCCGCCTGTCGGCACCTCCAGTTCGTCGGCGTCAGTCGGGGCTCAGACCACGTCGATGTCTCGCTGTGCGAAGCACTCCGGCCTGCGGACGCCGTCTGCGAGCACGACGCCGACCACACGGCCGGCGTCGCCGTCCGACTCCCGTTCGCCGCCGATACGGACGAGACGAGCGTCCAAATCAGCGGCGACTGCCGCGAGACTGCGGAGCCGGTGACGCTGTCCGGGAGTGAGCAGTCGTGACTCGACACACGCGACGCACCGCGCTCGCGACCGGCGCGTCGACACTTGCCGTGCTCGCCGGCTGCGGGTCGATTTCGGAGACGAGCGGCGAACGCGGCGACGACCTGCCGGAGTACGACACGGCGACGCTCGCGGCGGCGGTCGACGAACGCGAGTACGAACAGCCCGAGACCTACCCCGGACCCGTCCCGCAATCGTTGGTCGATACCCACCGGTCGCGGACGCGTGAATTGCTCGACACCGTGCCACGCGATCCGGCGGTGCCGAACGGCGCGGTGAGCGAGCGACTCCACCGCCTGCGCGAGCAGACAGCCGACCGACTCCCCGAAGACGGCGCTCGCCGACGGGGCCTCGAACACGTCGACGAGTGGCGGCACGCCCGCAGTGACGCCGCCGAGGTCGCGTTCGCGTATCTGGCGGCCGTCGGTGATTTCGACCGGGGCGACCTGACCGAACGACGCCTCGACGTGCGCGACGACTACCGTGAGGCGGGTGCCCGCTGGTCGTACCACGGCAAGGACACCGTCGACGCGCTGGCCGTCGCCAAACGCTGGGAGACGGCGCTCACCAACGCCGGCTGGGCACTCACCCCAGACGCGTCGTTCCCCCGGGAGGCGCGGGCTGCACCATTCGACGCAGGCGAAATCGCGGCCAGGGTCGAGGCAGCCAGCGGACGTCTGGATACCGCGAGCGGGCTGCATGCTGCCCACTACGAGGACGGAATGACGGACTACTGGACGACTGTCTCGACTGCCGGCGAGCAACTTCTCGACGCTGCCGAGAGTACCATGGCGCAGTCGGCTCAGTTCCTCGTCCGGGACGATGACGCCACCGACATCTTCGAGCGCGACATCGTGAACACACCAATCTACGACCTGTTCCGGTGGGGTGACACGATGGCAACCACGAACCGTCAGACGGCCGAGAAGGCTGCCCGCCGGGGCGACTACGCGGTCGCGGCTGTGCTGGCCGGTCGTTCGATTGTCGCGACCCTCGCACTCTCGCGCGCCGTCGACGCCGTCGAGAACGGAGACCACGGCGTGCCACCGGACGTGGACGCGGTACTGGCCCGACGTAACGCTGCCATCGACGCCGTCCGGGACGCCCGGTCGCTCGAACCGCAGCCCCTCGCACCACTGCTCTCTACGGCGGTTCACGGACTACAGTTCCTGGACCGGCGACTCACCGCCGACCCCAACGCGCGAGACATCGTGCAGACTGTCGGACGGTACGCGTTCGCCGAGTACGCCGCCGAGGTCCTCCCAGCGGTCGTCGACCGCGTCGCCAGCGAACTCGGCGTCGACGGCGAGTAGCGGAGCCGGGGCTGGGCGGGTGAGCAGCAGAGAAGTGCTCGGTCAGGGATTTGAACCCTGGTCGTCGGCTCGAAAGGCCAACATGATTGGCCGGACTACACCAACCGAGCGCCCGCACTCGGAACGAACGACCGCTCACGTATAAATCTCTCCAATCGGAACCGTCGGGAGAGCATCTGTCATGCATCCGCTGCTCCGGCGTGATTCGTTGGGTTTCGCCGGACTGCGGACAGTCGGGGGAAGGAGAAGCGTCGCGGAATCGGGGGGTTGCGGACGGCGGTAGACCGGGTGGTGGTCGTGGCGTTACTCGCCCTGGAAGTCGGGGTCGCGGTCCGCGGAGAACGCGCTGACGCCCTCCATGAGGTCCTGCGTGTTCATCAGCTGGCCGAAGGACTGCGCTTCGACTTGGAGGCCGGCGTCGGTGTCGTCGCGGCCGGCGAGCATCGCGCGCTTCGTGTACTTCATGGCGATGGGCGGGCCGGCGGCGAGGTCGCGGGCGAGTTCCCACGCGCGGTCCTCGAACTCGTCGTTGGCGACAACCTCGTTGATGAAGCCGTAGTCGGCCATCGTCTCGGGGTCGAAGCGGTCGGCGGTGAAGATAATCTCCTTCGCGCGGCCCTCACCGACGATGTTCTTCAGGCGCTGCGTGCCGCCCCAGCCCGGGAGGAGGCCGAGGTCGTGCTCGGGCTGCCCGAGTTCGCTGCGTTCGGTCGCGAGACGCATGTCGGCGCACGTCGCCATCTCCATCCCGCCGCCGAGACAGTAGCCGTCGATGGCGGCGAGTACGGGCTCGTCGGCCGCTTCGAGCTTGCCGAACGTCTGCTGGCCCTTCCGGGAGAGCTCGACGGCGTCGACGGGGTCGGCGTTGCCGGCCATCGAGGTGACGTCGGCTCCCGCGGAGAACGCCTTGTCGCCGGCACCCGTCAGCAGAATCGCGCGAACGTCCTCGTCGTCGGCGACCACGTCGATGGCGTCGGAGAGGTCGTCGAGCAGTTCGCCGCTGATGGTGTTCATGCGGTGCGGGCGGTCGAGTTCGATGTGCCCGACGTTGCCGTCGACCGTGACGGTGACAGCGTCGAAGTCGCGGCCGTCACCGGCGTCCTCGTCGCCGCTCCCGTGGAACGTCTCGTCGGACTCGGCCATCTCGGCGAGCGTCTCGGCGGGCTCGTAGCGGGGGTGGTCGCTGGCCTCGTGGGCGTCGACGAGCGTCTCGTGGAGGTGCGCGAGCCCGGCCGCGTCGGCCATCTTCGCGGGGCCGTCGGGGTAGCCCGCGCCGAGCATCACTGCCTCGTCGATTTCCGCGGGGTCCGCGACGTCGCCGCCGACGAGCTTCGCGACCTCGTTGGCCATCACGGCCGTGAGGCGGTCGGCGACGTCCTGACGAATCTCGTCCGTCGGGACGTCTGCGCCGCCGTTCTCGTAGTCGTAGAAGCCGGCTCCGGACTTCTTCCCGAGGTCTTCGGCCTCGACCTTCTCGACGAGCAGCGGGCACGGCTCGTAGGTGTCACCGAGCACGTCCTGCATGTAGTCGAGGACGTCCAGTGAGACGTCGATGCCGACCTGGTCGGCGAGCTCGAAGGCACCCATCGGCAGCCCGAGGTCGTACTTCGTCGTGGAGTCGACTTCGGCGATGGTGGCGACGTCGTCGTGGACGAGCCACGCAGCCTCGTTCAGGAGCGGGACGAGGATGCGGTTGACGATGAAGCCCGGCGAATCCTTGCGGACGCGGACGGGCGTCTTCCCCATCTCCTCCGCGAGGTCCTCGGTGAGGTCGAGCACCTCGTCGTCGGTGTGCCCGCCGGAGATGACCTCGACGAGCTGCATCCGGACCGGCGGGTTGAAGAAGTGCATCCCGCAGAAGCGCTCGGGGCGCTCGGTGAACTCGGAGAGGTCGGTGATGGAGAGGCTGGACGTGTTCGTCGCGAACACGGCGTCCTCGGGCGCGGCCGCTTCGAGGTCCGTGTACACGTCCTCCTTGATCTCCATCTTCTCGGGGACCGCTTCGATGACGAAGTCGACGTCCTCGACGGCCGCTTCGAGGTCTACGTACGCCTCGACGCGGTCGAGTGCGGCGTCGGCTTCCGCCTCGGAGAGCTGGTCGTTCTCGGCGAGCTTGCCGAGCGACCACTCGATCTGGTCGTAGCCGTTCTGCACGAACTCCTCGTTGATGTCCCGGAGGTGGACGTCGAAGCCGGCCATGGCCGCGACCTCCGCGATGCCGTGGCCCATGTTGCCAGCGCCGAGCACTGCAATCGTGTCGATGTCGTCTACGTCCATGGGCGAAGAGTCACCGGCTGCCCCGTTCAAACTTTCCCTCTCGCGGGCTGACAACCGGAAACGCGTTTACACGCGTGGAACTGCGGAGACGGCCGCTGGCCGACAGCCACAGCGTTCGTCCGTCAGGCGCACCGCGTCGGAGCGCCCGAGCAGAATTCTGCACGTCCGATGAGTTCAAACAGAAGATACTTCCTACTCCCTCAGACAGGCGGAGGCGTGACCCGAAGCAACACGTCTCTCGTGGCCGGGTTCGTCATCGGCCTCGTCTACAATCCCTTTCGCGTCGCGCTGCTCGACATCGTCTCACCCCTCGGTGGCGGCCCACTAGGGATGGAGAACTCGGCCATCGTCGTCACGCTACTGCCGCTGGTCGTTATTCCGGGCGCGGCGGTCGGCGCTGGCTACGTCCTCGGAAACCGCAGCCCGAACGGCGCTCTGGGACTGCCGATGGTAGCGTTCAGCGTCGCCGTAGTCCTCGGCCTGGCCGCGGGAATATGGGTCGCCAGTGTCGTCTTCCCCGACGCTGCGACCGTCCCGACGAACTGGAGGTCAGTCGGCTTCATCGCCGCATCGTTCGCCCCACCGACGGTACACGCGGGCGTCGCCGCACTCGCCGGCGTGCTCGTCGCGGACCGCAACAGGTAGTTCTCTCCGAGTCCTGTCTGGCGGCGTGAGCGACCCACACGAACTCCTGCGCGACGATCCCGACCTTGGGCCGCTGGTCGACGAGCACGGGGCGCTCGTCGTCGAACCCCACGCGGACCCCTTCGAGCGACTCGTCGTCTCTATCGTCCGCCAGCAGGTGTCGATGGACGCCGCGGACGCCATCGAACAGCGGCTGTTCGACGCCGTCGAGGCGACCCCGGAAGCGATGGCGGCCGCCGACCCTGCCGTCCTCCGGGACGCGGGGCTCTCCAGCCAGAAGACCGAGTACGTGCGGAACGTCGCCGAGGCGTTCACCGAGCGCGGCTACGACCACGACTACTTCCGCGACCTGACCGACGACGCCGTCCGCGACGAACTCACGTCCATCTCCGGTGTCGGCCCGTGGACGGCGGACATGTTCCTCATGTTCGGCCTCGGCCGCGAGGACGTCTTCCCGGTCGGCGACCTCGGCATCCGGAAGGGGATGCAGTCACTGTTCGGGGAAGGCACGACACGCGCCGAGATGCGGGACATCGCGGAGCGCTGGCAGCCGTACCGGTCGTACGCGGCGCTGTACGTCTGGCGGGCGTACGAGGGGTAGCGGGGCGCTCTACTCTTCTTCGTCGTCGCTCGGTTCGTCGCCGTCGATGCGGCGGCGGACGTCCACCTGGTAGTGCTGGAGGATGTCCCGCCCGAGCAGGAGCGGGTAGTCCATGTGGCCGCGGTCCTCGAGAGACGCCGCGACCGTGTGGCGGTCGCCCGCCAGCCCGACCACGATGTCGACGACCGGGCGGGCCTTCCCGGACTTCACGCTCCCCGAGCGCACCTTCGTCATCGACTTGATAGGGCCAGCGCCGATTTCGGCGGCGAGCCGGGTGTCGATGCTCGTCCGGGACGCACCCGTGTCGGACTTCGCGACGACGCGCTCGGTGCCGCTGGTGCCCGAGACGAGCACCTCCTCCGTGTAGCCGACGACGGACGTCTCCTCGCCGCCCCGCATCCGCGGGGTGCCCGCGGCGTGCTCCGGCGTGGAGTCGTCGAGCGTACGCGCGACCCGCTGGACGGCGTCGTCGTCGACCTCGCCGCCGCCCGTCTCGATAGCGAGTTTGGCGATGTGCGGCGCGGGACTCACGCCCGTCGCCTCGAACAGCCCCTTGAACCCCGCCGTGGGGTTGACTTCGAGGAGGTGCCAGCCGTCGTCGCCCTCCACGAGGTCCACGCCAGCGTAGTCCAGGCCGACGAGGTCGGCGGCCTCCAGCGCCATGTCGGCGGCCGCCTCGGGGAGGTCGTCGACGCCCTCGACGGCACCGCCGAGCGCGACGTTCGTCCGCCAGTCGTTGTCGGGCGCGTACCGGCGCATCGTCCCGACGATGACGTCGTCGACGACGTACACGCGGAGGTCGCGGTGGCGGCCCTCGTCGCGGTCGACGAGCTCCTGGAGGAACGCAAACCGGTCGCCGACGCGCGGATTCACGCGCTCGTCGGCGCTAATCTTCCACGTACCGCCGCCGTGCGTGCCGATGGCGGTCTTGTAGACGACTTCGTCGCCGTACTTCGCTTTCTCGTCGTTCAGCCGGTCGGCGTCCAGCGCCAGCGTGGCGTCCGGCAGCTGAACGTCGGAGCCGGCAATCGCGGTCGCGGTCGCGAACTTGTGGAACGCCGTGAGGACGTTCTCCGGGCGGTTCAGCGTCGGCCGCAGCCGGCTCAGCGAGAGCGCCAGCCCGAGCAGTTCGGCGGGCTGCTCGGTCTTCGACAGCAGCAGACGGTTCGCGACGACGTCGACGTCCGGGTCGAGGGTGACGTGGCCGTCCTCGATGTCCACCGCGAGGTTGTCCTCGCGCAGCCAGACGCCGTCGTGGCCGAGGTCGTCGACGGCGTTCACGATGGCTTTCGTCTCCTTGCTGTTGTGGAGACTGAGTACGCCCACAGAGACAGGTTCGTCCATTGTCGTGATTGTCGCGTGGCACTGGCAAAATGGTGCCGGTGAGCCGGTGGTGTCGCGGCCCGCGACAACTCCTTTTTGCGTGTCGACACCCAACGCCGGTGCATGACCGACGGGGCGTTCACGTACGAGGACGGGCGCGTCGAACCGGGGGAGCGCGCCGACATCCGGTTCACGGTGAGTGAGACGTACCTCGGCGACCCGGTCCGGGTGCCCGTCTCCATTATCAACGGCGAGCACGACGGGCCGACGGTATTCCTCTCGGCCGCCATCCACGGCGACGAGCTGAACGGCATCGAGGTGGTGCGGGAGGTCGCCCACGACTGGCCGCACGGCAACCTCCACGGCACGCTCGTCTGCATGCCGGTCGTGAACGTCCCCGCGTTCATGGCCCAGCAGCGCTACCTCCCCGTCTACGACCGCGACCTGAACCGGTCGTTCCCGGGCCGCAGCGGCTCGACGAGCTCTCAGCGCATCGCGAAGCGGCTGTTCGAGAACTTCATCGAGCCCTGCGACGTCGGCATCGACTTTCACACCTCCACGCGGGGTCGCACGAACATCCTGCACGTCCGCGCGGAGATGGACGACCCCGGCGTCGACCGGCTCGCCCGGTCGTTCGGGTCGAACGTCGTCATCGACACGGCGGGCTCCGAGGGCACGCTCCGCCGGGAAGCCACGCGCACCGGCGTCCCCACGATTACTGTCGAGATGGGGGAGGCCCACCGATTCCAGCGCAAACTCATCGACCGCGCCATCGACGGCGTCGCGAGCGTGCTCGCCGAGTACGAGTTCTACCCGGCCGAGCCCGTGGACTGGCCGGGTTGGCGGACCATCGTCTCCAGCGACGAGAAGACGTGGCTGCGCGCGGACGTCGGCGGCCTCGTCGAGATGCACGTCCGCCGCGGGTCCCTCGTCGAGGAAGGCGACCGGGTCTGCACCATCACGAACCCGTTCAAGACCGACGTCGTGACGGTCGAAGCGCCGTTCACCGGGCTGCTCGTCGGCGCGCTGGAGAATCCGCTCGTGTATCCGGGGAACCCGCTCTGTCACCTCGTGGAACTGGAGGACCCGACGCTGCGGGCCATCCGGCACGACCGCTCGGGAACGATGCCGGCAGGCCCGGGCTGACGCCGAGCGTGTAGTAACTTCTATGTGCGGCCGGGCCTGACCATCCACTTGGTATGAGCGAGTCGTATGACCGAGGCCTCGTGGAGGATTTCGGCCGGTGGACCGAATTCTCCGCCGGTATGTGGGCCTGGGTGTTTCACAAGTTCACGGGGTGGGTTCTCGTCGGCTACCTGTTCACCCACATCTCGGTCCTGAGCACGTCGCTTCAGGGGGCACAGACGTACAACAACACGCTGAGCGGGCTGGAGAGCCTCGCCGTGGTCCGACTCCTCGAGGTGGGGCTGCTGGCGGTGGCCGTCTTCCACATCCTGAACGGCATCCGGCTGCTGTTCGTGGACCTCGGCGTGGGGCTGGAGGCACAGGACAAGAGTTTCTACGCGTCGCTGGTGTTGACGGGCGTAATCGTCGTCGCCAGTGTCCCGACCTTCCTCGCGGGGGCGTTCTAACATGGCTGAGCGCTACTCCTCGTTCCGGTCGGGGTCGACGACGTGGCTGCTGCAGCGGCTCACCGCGGCGTTCCTCGTAGTCGTGCTGGCGTTCCACTTCTTCAATCTGCACTTCGTCCACCACGCCTACGAGATCGACTTCGCGGGCAGCCAGGTCCGCATGGAGAGCCTGGGCTACTACGTCACGATGATTCTGTTCCTCGTGACGGCGACGTTCCACGGCGTGAACGGCGTCTACAACGCGCTGGTGAACCAGGGTATCGACGGGAAAGCGAAGCGGGCCGCGCAGCTCGTTCTGGGAGTGGCCGGCATCCTGCTGGTCGTCCAGGGCGTCCGCGTGGCGAACGCGCTCGCGGGGTTCTAATATGAGTACGCAGACACCAGAATCCGAGACCGAGTCCGAGACCGAGCCGGAGGCACCGGCGACCACCGACCACCAGCAGCGCCGGATGGACGACAAGCGCGTCCGAGCGGAGGCCCGCGACGAGGCCGCCGCGCAGGCCGCGACGGAGTTCGAAGGCGAGACGGTCGAGCTGAAGGTCTTCCGGTACGACCCCGAGATCGAGGGCAAGGAGGAGCCGCGCTTCGACTCCTTCACCGTCCCGTTCGAGAAGGGGATGACCGTGCTGGACGCGCTCATCTTCGCGCGCGACGAGTACGACTCCAGTCTGACCTTCCGGCACTCCTGCCGGCAGGCGGTCTGTGGCTCGGACGCGTTCTTCGTGAACGGCAGCCAGCGCCTCGGCTGCCAGACCCAGATGGGGGACCTGGAGTGGCCGGTGCGCGTCGAGCCGCTGCCCCACCAGGACGTCGTGAAAGACCTCGTGGTGGAGATGGACCACTTCTACGACCAGATGGAGTCCGTCCAGCCGTTCTTCGACCCGGACGACCTGCCGGACGGGGAGCTAGAAGAGCAGCGACAGGACCGGTCGAACCGCGAGAACATCAAGCTCTCGACGCGCTGCATCTGGTGCGGTGCCTGTATGTCCTCCTGCAACATCGCCGCGGGGGACAACCAGTACCTCGGGCCGGCGGCCATCAACGCGGCTTACCGGTTCTACATGGACGAGCGCGAGGGCGAGCAGAAGCGACAGGAGCGCCTGGAGATCATCGAGCAGGAGCACGGCGTGTGGCGCTGCCAGACGCAGTTCTCCTGCACGGAGGTCTGTCCGAAGGACATCCCGCTGACCGAGCACATCCAGGAGCTCAAGCGAGAAGCGGTCAAGGAGAACCTGAAGTTCTGGTAACATGTACGAGCACGACGTCATCGTGGTCGGCGGCGGCGGCGCGGGGCTCCGCGCGGCCATCGCCGCCCAGGAACAGGGCGCAGACGTAGCGATCGTCACGAAGCTCCACCCGGTCCGCAGCCACACCGGGGCGGCGGAGGGCGGCATCAACGCCGCGCTCCGCGACGGAGACTCGTGGGAGGACCACGCGTACGACACGATGAAGGGGTCGGACTACCTCGGCGACGCCCCCGCAATCGACACGTTCGCGAAGACCGCTCCGGAGGAGGTCATCCAGCTGGAGCACTGGGGGATGCCGTTCTCGCGAGAGGACGACGGCCGCGTGAGCCAGCGGCCGTTCGGCGGCCTGTCGTTCCCGCGGACGACGTACGCGGGCGCGGAGACCGGCCACCACATGCTCCACACGCTGTACCAGCAGGTCGTGAAACGGGGCATCGAGGTGTACGACGAGTGGTACGTCTCGAACCTCGCCGTCACCGACGAGCCGGACCCGAACGACCGCGAGTGCCACGGCGTCGTCGCCTGGGACGTCCAGTCCGGCGAGATTTCGGGCTTCAAGGCCCGCGACGGTGTCATCCTCGCGACCGGCGGGCTCGGGCAGGCCTACGACCACACGACGAACGCCGTCGCGAACACGGGCGACGGCGTCGCGATGGCGTACCGCGCCGGCGTCCCCATCGAGGACATGGAGATGATTCAGTTCCACCCGACAACGCTCCCGTCGACGGGCGTCCTCATCAGCGAGGGTGTGCGCGGTGAAGGTGGTATCCTCTACAACTCGGAGGGCGAGCGCTTCATGTTCGAGTACGGGTACGCGACGAACGACGGCGAACTCGCGTCCCGAGACGTCGTCTCCCGCGCGGAACTCACCGAAATCAACGAGGGCCGCGGCATCGACGACGAGTACGTCTACCTCGACATGCGCCACCTCGGCGAGGAGCGCATCACCGACCGCCTGGAGAACATCCTCCACCTCGCGGAGGACTTCGAGGGCGTCGACGGGCTCGAGGAGCCGATGCCGGTCAAGCCCGGCCAGCACTACGCGATGGGCGGCATCGAGACCAACGAGTTCGGCGAGACGTGCGTCGACGGGCTGTACGCCGCCGGCGAGTGTGGCTGCGTGAGCCTGCACGGCGCGAACCGCCTCGGCGGGAACGCGCTCCCCGAGCTCATCGTGTTCGGCGCGCTCGCGGGCCGACACGCCGCGGGCGAGGACATGGGCGAGGCGCTCATCGAGACCGGCCCGAGCGAGGAGCTCGAACGCGAGGAACTCGGCGTCCCGACCGGCGCGCCGGACGTGGACTCCGCGGAGCCGGCCGCCGACGGCGGCGAGCCGGTCGTCGACGCGCGCTCCCCGGAGGACGTCGTGGCCGACGCCGAAGTCACCGAGGAGGAGCGCATCGAGACGCTGCTCGGGCGCGAGGACGGCGTGAACCACGCCGACGTGCGCGCGGAGCTCCAGCAGTCGATGACGGAGAACGTGAACGTGTTCCGTCAGGAGGAGAACCTCGAACAGGCCTTAGAAGACATCCAAGAGGCCCGGGAGCGCTACCAGGACGTCTACGTCGCTGACAAGTCCCGGACGTTCAACACGGACCTCCAGCACACCATCGAGACGCGGAATCTGCTGGACGTCGCCGAAGCCATCACGATGGGCGCGCTCGCCCGCGACGAGTTCCGTGGCGCGCACTGGCGGAAGGAACACCAGGAGCGCAAGGACGACGAGTGGCTCAAGCACACGATGGTGTCGTGGAACGACGGCGACCCCGAACTCTGGTACCGGCCGGTGCTGCTCGAAGGGCACGACCAGACCTACGAGCCGAAGAACCGCTCGTACTGAGCCCCCGACGCGACTCGTTTTCGCCGCTGTTCGCTGCGGTTACAGGCCGAGGTACTCGACGGCGTCGAAGCCGACGCCGACGTGGTCGATGATGCGGTAGCCGAGCCAGATACCGAAGACGCCCATGACGCCGCCGAGCGAGTGCGGGGCGGGCACGGGGATTCGGAGGAACGCGAAGATAGCGCCGATGGTGACGCCGGCGAGCGTTGCGAGCACGACGAACGTGGTGTTCATGCTCGCGGCGTAGTCGCCGGCCGGCGGAAAACCCAGCGGTTTCGGCGACGCAGTTAGTTCGACGCGTACTCGGTGCGGAAGCCCCGGAACTCGGTGCGGTGGGCTTCCTCGTCGGCGAGAATGGTGACGGCGATGTCCTCGGTCACGGGGTCGTCGGCGTCCTCGGCGGCGTGGACGAGCGACCGGTACGTCTCGATAGCGTCTTCCTCTGCTTCCAGGACGCCGTCGATGACGGAGAGCACGTCCGTGCTGTCCTCGGGCGGCTGGAGGGAGTCCTGGTGGGCTTCGAACTCGCCGGACGCGGGCGGGGCCTCGTCGAGCTGTTTGAGGCGGTGACCGAGCTGTTCGGCGTGCCCGAGTTCCTCCTGGATGTCCGTCTCGAGGGACTCCTTGATGGCTTCCGCGCGGACGCCGTCGAGCACGATGGAGTTCGTCATGTAGTTCATGACGGTCTCGATTTCGTCTTGGTAGGCGGTGCGGAGCAGTCGGGTGACCTCGTCACTCGTCATGATTCTAACAACGCGAGCGAGACGTATAGTGGTGTGTGTCGGTCTGTGGCGTACTCACTGCATAACATTGGCTCGCCGAGCGCGTCCACCGGCAGGGAGATGACCGCGATACGCGCCCCCGGGCTGTCGTCGACGGTCACGCCCAGTGACCCGGGTCCGGAGGAGGTCCTCGACCTGGTGCCTGTGGTCGTCGACCTGTCGTGGTTCCTCGCGGGGCTCGTCGTCGTCGTGGCCGTCGGCTGGCTCGTCGTGGAGCCGTTGGTCGGTCGCGCGGTGCGACGCCGAAACCGCGAGAACCCAACCGTGCAAGAGGCCATCGAGCGCTACGTCCGCGTGGTGTTCGTCGCGCTCGGCGCGGTGGTGGGTGTGTCTGTCGCGGGCTACGGGCAGTTCCTCTCGGACTCCGCGCTCGTGGTGGCGGCCGGTACGCTGGCCGTCGGTGTCGCGGCCCAGACGGTCCTCGGGTCGCTCGTGAGCGGGCTAGTGCTGGTGTTCGACCGGGAGTTCAGCGTCGGGAACTACATCGAGTGGGGCGACCACGAGGGCACCGTCCAGTCTATCCAGTTGCGTGCGACCCGCGTCGAGACGCCGAACGGCGACCTCGTGACGGTGCCGAACACCGTGCTCACGAGCGAGGCCATCGTGCGGCCGTACGGCCGCGAGCGCCACCGGCTCACGACACGCGTGGCCGTGGACTACGAGGAGGACCTGGCGGACGTGCTGGAGTACGTCACCGACGCCGCCGAGGGCGTCGAGGACGTGGTCGAGGACCCCGCGCCGAGGGCGTACGTCGGCGAAATCGGCGAGGGCGTCGTGTTTGTGGACGTCCACTACTGGCTGGAACGCCCGCGGCCCGCGGACGTGTTGGCGGCGCGGTCGGTGTACACGGCGGCGGTGAAGGCCAGACTCGCGAGCGAGGACGTCACCGTCAGCCCGCCGTCCGAGCACGAACTCGGTGGCCGACTCACCGTCGACCGCTGCGAGTAGTCCGCGGCCACCGACCGCCTATGGATGGTGTAACAAACTGCCCCGAGGCCGACACACGGGTATGGTGTTCACACCGACAGCGGGACGGGGAGCCGGGTTGCTGGCGCAGGTGACGCCGCTCCAGTTCGGCGGCGACCTCATCGGGCTCGCTGTCCTGTTCCTGGTGCTCGCGCTGGTCGCAGCGGTCCTGGGTGCGCGCGGCATCGCCGGGCTGAGCATGAGCATCGCGAAGTGGCTGGTCGTCATCTTCGTCGTGCTCGCGGTCGTCACGTTCCTGCTGTGACGGCCGGCGGCGACCCCGGGCAGCCGGGGACAGAGTACGTGCCGCCCGAGGTGACAGTCGCCGGACCGGGCGAACCGGAGGTGGCGGTCGTCGGTGGCGTCCACGGCGACGAGCCCAGCGGCGTCCGGGCGGTGCGGCGGCTCCGCGCCGCCGACCTCGACCTGCGTCGCGGCGTGCTGTTCGTCGTCGCGAACCCGGCGGCGGTCGCGGCCGGGACGCGGTATCTGGACTCCGACCTGAACCGCGTGTTCCCGGGCGACCCCCGCGGCGACCGGGAGCACCGGCTCGCGGCCGACCTCTGCGAGCTGCTCGGGTCCGTCACGACGCTATCCATCCACGGCACGCACTCGCAACGGGAGCCGTTCGCCCTCGTCCACCGCTCGCAGCCGGCCGAGTACGACCTGGCGGCCGCGCTGCCGGTGGAGCACGCCGTCGACCACTCGGGCGTGAACGAGGGGACCATCACGACGTGTGGCTGCCTCGTGGAGGTCGAAGTCGGCATCCAGGGGACCGACGCGGCGGCGGACACGGCCGAGTTTCAGGCGCGGTCGTTCCTCCAGGTGGTCGACGCGCTACCCGGTGAGCCGCCGCCGAGCACGCCGTCGTTCTTCCACATGACCGGGCGCGTGCCGAAACCGCCGGGCGCTCGCGGCGAGCTGTTCGTCGAGAACTTCGAGTCCGTCCCCGAGGGTGCCGTCTACGGCCGGGTTGACGGCCGCGAGCTCGTCGCCGAAGCGGCGTTCTACCCGATTCTGATGTCCGAGACCGGCTACGCGGACATCTTCGGCTACCGCGGTCGGAAGCTCGGAGACTCGCTGGCGGGCGTGCCCGCGAGCTGGCTCGGACGGTGAGCGCGGCCGGGTCAGTCGCCGGGGCTGCGGGCACCCACGACCTGCGTGACGTGCGAGAGCGTCACCAGCCCGAGGCCGCCGACGAGGTTGCCGGCCGTCGAGACAGCCAGTACCTCCGCGAGTGTCGCGTACCCGACGTTCCCACCGAACAGCATCCCGACGTACACGTGGACGACGGTGACGACGACGTGGTGGAACGGCCCGAGCGCGAGCAGGAACCCCACCATGAACGACAGCGAGATGCGAGCGCCGGCGGTGTCGACGGCCTGCAGCATGAACGACAGCAGGGCGACGAGCGCGCCGCCGATGACCGCGCTCCCGAACGCCGCAGCGGGCTGGCGGCCCGCGACTGTCTCCGCGGTGTCGACGAGGGCCGTGACCGACGGAGACGGGATGGCACCCTCGACGGCGACGAACGCGGCGAGCGCGACCGCACCCGCGAAGTTGAACGCGAGCGTGACGGTCCAGAGGCGGACGAGGGGGCCGACGAGCCAGGTGTCGTCGGCGTCGAAGGCGGCGGCGACCGGGTCGAAGAAGTTCTCGTTGAACAGCTCTGTGCGACCGACGACGAGGAAGACGAGCGACGGTGCGAACGCGAGCGACCCGGCGACGGCGGCGAGCTCCTCGAATTCGGGTTCGACGGCGGCGTGGACGATGCCGAGCGCGACGATACCGAACACGACGGTGAAGCCGGCGATGAAACTCGTCGAGAGCAGTTCCAGGGTGGACTGGTCGAGACGCCGGTCGCCCTCGTCGACGGCGCGGTCGAATATCTCCTCGGGGTCGGGGGCACTGCTCACGCAGAGCTAGTCGACTGGCGCGGCGAAAAGAGTGGGCGACGCTTTCGGGCGACACAGCCGCCGTACGCCGTTCATAACAAAGCCTGCGGACCGACACAGCCCTTGGAAGACGGTCCGGTGAGCGCGGGGGCGAGTCTGGGTGGTCCGGAGTGAGCAGTCCGGGCCGCCGCCGCGACTCATCTGGGACCGGTGTCAACCATGCCAGCGACAGACGCCTCGGAGACGGTCGTCATCGTGAACCCGAACAGCGGCGACGCCGACCACGCGGACGCGGTGCGACACCGAACCGAGCTGCTGGGGTACGACTACCGCGAGACGGAGGCCGCGGAGGACACCGTGACGTTCGCCCGGGAAGCCGCGGCAGACGGTGCCGACACCGTCGTCGCGGTGGGCGGGGACGGCACCGTCAACGAAGTGGTGCGGGGCCTCGACGAGGCCGACGCCCTCGACAGCGTCACGCTCGGCGTCGTCCCCGCCGGCACCGGGAACAGCTTCGCCGGCAACATCGGGGTGGAGAGCATCGACCACGCCTTCGACGTGGTCGAGGACGGCCGGCGGCGTCGCATCGACCTGGGGCGTGCCGACGATTCGGTGTTCGTGAACTCCTGTGTCGCGGGGTTGACCGCGGAAGCGAGCGCCGACGCGTCCAGCGACATGAAGAGCCAGCTGGGGGTGCTCGCGTACGTCGTGTCGACCGTGCGGTCGGTCTCCGAGTTCGACGCGCTCCCGCTGGCCGTCGACGCCTACGGAGACGGCGGGGAGACGACCGCCTGGGAGGGGGAGGCGCTGATGGTGCTCGTGGGGAACGCGCGGCGGTTCGTTCGGGGCGACGACACGCAGGCGGCCGTCGAGGACGGCGAGTTCGAGGTGACGGTCGTGGAAGACGTCTCGACGCTGGACGTGATGGGGGAGGCCGTCACGTCGGGGTTGTTCGCGGCGGACTCCGAGTACGTCCAGCGGTTCCGAGCGCCGGCCCTCGAACTCACGCTCCGGGAGTCGGAGTCGGTCCGGTTCAGTCTGGACGGCGAGATGCTGTCCCGGAGTTCGCTGTCCGTTCGCACCGACCCGGGTGCCCTCGAGGTGGCGGTCGGAGACGGCTACGACCCCGACCCGGGGGGACTGTGAGCCGGCTCCCACTCCCAGTGGGGCCCCGGGAGGTGGTCGCGTGTTCGACGTAGACCTCCACGCCCACACGCGGTTCTTCCACTGGGCGGCGGGCCGGCCGACGGCCTACGACCCCGTGGGGGCGCGGGCGCTGGCGGCGATGAGCCGTCAGCGCGGCCTGGACGGCGTCGCGCTCACGAACCACGACTACTACCGCGCACTCTCGGCGGGCGGCGACACCCCGGTGTTTCTGCCCGGTGTCGAGGTGTCGACCACGCGCGGTCACGCGCTCGTGGTCGGCCCGGACCCGCCGACGGCCACGAACCCCAGAGCGATGACGCCAGCACAGGTCGTGTCGATGGCCCACGACAGGGGCTGTGCTGCCATCATCCCGCACCCCTACCGGCGCGGGACGGTCCTGGACGCCGAGGCCGACTTCGACGCCGTCGAGATCAACGGCAAGCACCCGAGCAGCGCGGACCGGGTGCGGCGGCTCGCCGACGACCTCGACCTCCCCATCGTCGCGGGCAGCGACGCGCACTTCCCGTTCGAGGCGGGGCGGGCGTACACCCGCATCGACGCCGACGAACTCACTCCGGAGGCGGTCGTCGAAGCGATACGCGACGGGCGCGTGGAGCCGAAAGTCAACCCCGTGCCCGGCCACCGGCTGCTCCAGCGAGCCTACCACTACGTCCACCTCGCGAAACGGCGCACGAGCCGCGAGTCACTGCTCCCCGGCGGCTGGTAGCCGCTGCGTCCGAGCGACTGGTCCCGGCGCTCGGGGACGCGCCGTCGGTCCGCGGTCAGTCCTCCTGAGCCATGTGGATGTGTTCTTTCGGCGCGCCACAGCTCGGGCACTCCTCGGGGATGCCGTCGTCGTCGAGTTCGCCCATCTCGCCGCAGTCCTCGCAGCGCCACATCAGGTACCCCTCGCC
Organism: Halobacterium jilantaiense; assembly: GCF_900110535.1. Taxonomy (NCBI): domain Archaea; kingdom Methanobacteriati; phylum Methanobacteriota; class Halobacteria; order Halobacteriales; family Halobacteriaceae; genus Halobacterium; species Halobacterium jilantaiense. The sequence goes on along the minus strand of NZ_FOJA01000001.1, from coordinate 126,818 downwards.
GAAGTCCTTCCCGGGGATGTCCTCGGTGTCGGTCTCTGCGGCGGGGCCGGCGTTCTCGGACTGCGCGACGTCCGCGCCGGCCTGAACGACTTCGACCGCGAACCCCTCGTCAGTGAAGTCGGTGACGATACCGAGCACGCGGCCGTCGTCGTCGTAGACGGTGTCTCCGGACTCGATGCTGGCGGTCTCCTCGGCGTCGTCGTGGGTCTCGTTCATTGTGGGTTGGTGTGTCGCGTCGGTCGGTTCACGCGCGATGCCGGCTCGGGTCGGCGGCGTTCAGAACGACTCGTGCTCGTCGTCGGTGCTCTCGTCTGGCGTCGACCCGCCGCGGTCGCTGTAGTTGTCGCGGCCGACGGCCTCGGTACCGACGAGATTGTGGATGGCCGTCCGGACTGCCTCGGCGTCGTCGAACTCCTGGTCGTCCTCCTCGTAGAGTCCGAGCACCTCCCCGACGCGCTGGGACCCGCCCGGCAACTCGATTTCGCGGTCGCCGTACTCGTCGACGAGCGCCGACGCCGACGCCGGGTAGTCGTGGGCCTCCAGGTCGTCGTCGAGGGCCCCGAGTTCGATACCCTGGCTCCGGCTGTCGTCGCTGTCCGTCGAATCCGCTTCCGGCTCGTCCTCGGGTGCCATACGGCCAGGTACGGCGACTCGCGGTAAACGTGTTGTTTCAGATTACGTTCCTTGCGACTGCAACAGGGCGGCGGTAGACCGCGAACGATACTCGACAGCCCGACCCTACTCGCGTCCGCCGCCAGCAGCGGGCGTACAGCGGCCAGTTAGCAGCGACCGCGTCGCCGCGTAGCGCCGCGTTTCTCGCGCTACACGCCAAATAACATTGCCGCTGTCGCTGGTAGCGGTTCCACCACACCGAGGGTCGAAACAATGGAGACACGGGGTACCACGGACGTCGGTTCCGGTCGCACTGGTCGGTCGAGCACTCGCAGCGTCGGCTCGGTCGAGTCACGAGCGAGACAACGCGAGACGCGGGCCGAGAGGCCACTTGGGCAGGGAGCCGTGGAGGTGGGCGGCCGGTGACCTCTGTCGTGGAGGCGGCGGTGCCGGCCGACCAGCTCGCGCTCGCGGCGACGCTCCGGACGGTCCCGGACGCCCGGGTGGACGCCGTCCGGACGGTGGCCGCCGGGTCTGACTCGATGCTGCCCGTCCTCGTCTTCGACGGCCACTACGAGGACGTGGAGCCCGCGCTCCGCGACGACCCGAGCGTGGCGTCCGTCTCGCCGCTGGCGACGCTGGAGAAGGAGTGCGTCTATCAGGTGGAGTGGGCGGACGACGCGAGCGACCGCCTCGAAACGATGTTCCCGGAGGCGGGAGCCGTGATGCGCACGCGGGCCGCCGACGAGAAGTGGTGTTTCCGGGCGCTGTTCGCCGACCGCGGCCCGATGGAGGACTGGTACCACGGCTGCCGGGACGCCGGGCTGGACGTCGACGTGGAGTCCGTCCACGACCCGACGGAGTCGGTGCGCTCGCGCCAGCACGGACTCAGCCGCAAGCAGTACGTCGCTCTGGAGACCGCGCTCCAGCACGGCTTCTACGACATCCCGCGGAAGGTCACGCTCGAAGAGCTCGCTGACGAGTTCGACGTCAGCCACCAGGCGCTCTCCGAGCGGCTCTCGCGCGCCCACCGGTCGACGATAGCGAACGTCGTCGCGGCGGACTTCCCGGTCGCACGCGTCGAGTGACAGCGGGGTGTCCGACCCCTCGTGAAGGGGTTGCACTCGAAAGGGACGAGCGCAACCGTGCGCTCGGTGTTCTGTCGTGGTACGAACGACGGGTCACGGGGTGGTCGGAGTGGACGTCGTTCGGGGACACCAATGACACTCACAACGGGCATTGAGCTCGAGCTATGGGTAATCGACGAGCACGGCTGCCTGTGCGGCGGTCGGCAGATAGCCGACGCCCACGAGCGAATCGAACCCGAGTTCGTGGGGCCGCTGCTGGAGGTCCGGACCGCGCCCCGGGACTCGGAGGTCGCGCTCCGGCGTGACCTCGAAGACGTCCTCGGGACCGCCATCCGGGCGGCCCGGGCCGAGGGCAAGCGCCTCGTCCCGCTCGGAACCCCACTGACAGAGGTGGACGACCCAGCGCCGTCCGAGCGCGGCGAACTCTTCGAGCGCATCTACGGCGACGGCGTGCGGGCGGCGAAGAACTGCGCGGGCACGCACCTCCACTTCGAGCGCACCGAGCCGACCAGCCAGCTGAACCTCCTGACCGCGCTCGACCCGGCGCTGGCGCTCGTCAGCTCCTCGCCGTACTACTGCGGGCAGCGCTCCCAGCGCTCCGCTCGCGCCCACGCCTACCGGCGCGAGTGCGGGACGGCGTTCACGCCGTACTGCGACCTCTGGTCGTACGTCGACTCGGTCGCGGAGTGGGAGGACCGCGTCGACCGCGCCTTCGAGTCGTTCACGTCGCTCGCCGCCGAGCGCGGCGTCTCGCCGTCACGCGTGGAGCGCGCGTTCACGCCGGAGGATGCCGTGTTGAACCCGGTTCGGCTGCGGCGCTGTCAGCCGACCGTGGAGTGGCGGGCACCGGACGCGGCGCTCCCGTCGGAGGTCGTCTCGCTGGCCGCCGACGTCGGCGGCCTCGTCGCCCAGACCGAGGAGGCCCCCGTGACGGTCGGCGACCCCGGCGTCTACGACGACCGCGTCGGCGTGCCGGCGTTCGACGACCTCTACGACCTGAGCCGGGTGGCAATCGCGTTCGGGCTGTCGCCCGAGCCAGTGCGTGACTACCTGCAGCGGTTCGGCTTCGGCTGCTCGACGTACGACCCGCTCTCGGAGCGCCTCGGCGGCTCGGAGGCCGTCAGCGAGGAACGGGCCCGAGAGATGCGTCTGGAGCAGGCTCGCCGCCTGGAGGCGGACGTGGCGGGGTTGCTGGACGTCGAACCGTCGCCGCCGAGCCGAGTCGAGGAGGCCTGACGCCGCGCCTTGCAGGTGCCAGTCCCGGGCTTATCAGGCGGTAACACGTAGGTATGAGGTGTCGATGCATTCCTGTCAGGAACGACGGAGCGGCGGTCTCGAAGCGAACGCGGGCCGTGACCGGCGCTCCGTCCGGACGCCGCGATGAACTACGTCTACCTCGCTGCGGGGGTGGCGGTGCTGGTGCTGGCCGTCGTCGACATCCTCTGGACGACACTGTGGGTCGACGGCGGCGCTGGCCCCATCTCCACCCGACTGATACCCGGGCTCTGGGCGGTGATTCGGCGACTCGGCGGCCGCCGCTCGCGGGCGCTCAGCCTCGCCGGGCCCGTCATCCTCACGCTGACGCTCGTCACGTGGGTGGCGCTCATCTGGGGCGGCTGGACGCTCGTGTTCGGGGCCGGCGGGGACGCACTCGTCAACGCCCGCGACAGCCGCCCTATCACGTGGGCGAACCGGTTATACTTCGTCGCGTACACGATGTTCACGATGGGGAACGGAGACTACTACCCGCCGACCGGCGGTTGGCAGGTCGCGGCGTCCCTGACGACCGCCAGCGGGATGCTGTTCGTCACGATGGGCGTCTCCTACGTGTTCTCCGTGTTGAGCGCGGTCACAGAGAAGCGGTCGTTCGCGAGCAGCGTCACCGGCCTCGGAGACTCCGCCGAGGCGGCCGTGGAGACCGGCTGGGACGCGGGCGGGTTCCGTGGACTCGACCTCCCGCTGAACTCGCTGGCCACCGAGCTCGACACGCTCGCGACCCAGCACAAGGCCTACCCGATCCTGCACTACTACCACAGCGAGGAGGCGACCCAGGCGTCCGCGATGGGGGTCGCCATCTTCGACGAGGCGCTGACGGTGCTGCGGTTCGGCGTCCAGCGGGACGCCCAGCCGAACCGCGCGCTCGTGGCGAACGCCCGCAGCGCCGTCGACAACTACCTGGAGACCCTGAACGAGTCGTTTTTCGACCCGGCAGCGAACGCCCCGGACCCGCCGGACCTCGACCGCGTGCAGGAAGCGGGCGTGCCGACAGTCCAAGACGAGGAGTTCGCGGCGGCCGTCGACGGGCAGGCGGACCGCCGCCGGAAGCTGCTCGGCGTCGTGCACAGCGACGCCTGGCGCTGGCCGCCCTCCGACGATGACTGAGCCGCTGTTCTTCGACGGCTGGGAGCCGCTCGTCCGCATCACAGTCGTCGGTGTCAGCATGTACGTCACGCTGGTGTTGTTCCTGCGACTGTCCGGGAGCCGGACGCTGTCGACGATGAACGCCTTCGACTTCATCGTCACTGTCGCCATCGGCTCCGTGTTCGGCCGCGCGCTCACGGCGAAAGCCGTCTCGCTGACGGAGGCCGTCGTGGCGTTCGCCCTGCTCATCGCGCTCCAGTTCGTCGTCACGAAGCTGCAGGTGCGCTGGCCGGTGTTCGGGCGCGCCGTGACGAACCCGCCGACGCTGCTGTACTTCCGCGGGCAGTTCCTCCGGCCGGCGATGCGCGAGCAGCGCGTCACCGAGTCCGAACTCCAGACGGCGGCCCGGAAGAAAGACCACAGCTCGCTGGACGAGGTGGAGGCCGTCGTCCTGGAGGCCAGCGGCGAGTTCTCGGTCGTGGCGTCCGTCGAGAACCCCGAAACGTTCGGTGCGAACCTCGACGAGAACATCCTCGACGAGGAGTTCTTCGACGACTCGTAGCCGGCTCGGTCAGTCCAGCACGAAGGGACCGCTGGAGGTGGTGTGGCGGGCGACCGTCGCCGTCCGCAGGACGTACGCCGTCAGGGTGAGGTAGGGTGCCAGGGAGACGGTGAACGTCGTCGCGATGAAGACCTGCAGCGGCGGGAGGCCGAACAGCCAGACGCGCGGGACACTGCCGGCGTCCAGCGCGAGGATGGTCCAGGCGGTCACCAGCACCGCCGGCAGCGAGATGACCAGCAGCGTCCGCGAGAACGCCGATATCTCGCGCGTGTAGTACAGCGTCTTGAAGTACTCGCGGCCGGTCTCGAACAGCTCGACGCCTTCGAGGAGTGCGTCGAAGCGCGCCTCGTGGACGTCCTCGATGTGGTCGGCGTGCCGCAGCCGGATGGCCGCCAGTTCGTCTGTGACCTCGCCGAAGTTCGCGTTCAGCGCGACCCACAGCGTGCCGAAGTCAGCGCCGCCGACCTGCTCGGTTGGCGCGTCCAGGCTCCCGACGGAGTCGTCGACGAGGTCGGCGAACGATTCGACGTCCTCGACGAACTCCTCGGGCTCCCCGTCGGACAGCGAGTCCTCGAGGGCGCGCGTCCGCTCCTGCATCGCGGTGACCACCTGTTCGAGGAACCGCTCGGGAGTGGTGGGGCCGCGCTCCCCGCCGACCAGTTGGCCGACGGCACGTCGGAAGTCGGTCGTGCCCTCCACGCGGTCCTTCTGAGCGGTCAGCGACGTGATGTCGTGCGTGAGGACGATGGAGTTGATGGAGACGACGATGGACACCAGGAGGATGATGCCGCTGAGTAGCTGCGTGAGCACCGTCTGGACGCTGTCGGTCTCCGTCAACAGCTGCTGCATCTCGATGGTCCAGAGGTAGCTGACGCCGAGGGTGGCGGCGAACGTGACTGTGAGCAGCGCGCCGGTGACGGCCCGCCGGTCCGCGTCGAGGAGTACCCACCGGAACAGTCGCACGCGGTAGCCGCCGACCGGGACTGGGACCCAGTCCCGCAGCCCGTAGACGCGGTCCGCGAGGCTCATCGCGTGGCCGCCGCGCCGAGCGCTGGGGCTCCGCGAGGCACTGCTCGGCTCCGGACGCCGACGCGGCGCGCAGTCGCCGCGGGACGGCGGGGGCCGTCGGTCGCGTCCGCGGGCGTCGGCAGGCGGTCTCGCCTACGCACTCGCCATGTCGCGGCAGGTCTCAGCGCAGTCCCGGAGGACGTCGGCACAGACCTGGCAGTGGTCGGCGTCGTGTTGCTCGCACTCGTCGGCGCAGGCCTCGCAGGCGTCTGCGCAGACTGCTGCGAGGTCCCCGCTGTACTGGGAGTCTCGCGCCATGAAGCGGGCGTGCAGGGAGGTGAGGTCCGCGACGTCCCGGCAGAGTCGGGCGCACTCCTCCATCTCGTCGTCGGCGAGGCACTCGTCTGCGCACCACTCACAGACCTCGCTGGCCTCGTTGCAGTTCTCGATGCAGTCGCGCTGGTCGTCGCTCAGGTGGTCGATTTCGGAGACGGTCTCTGCGAGTGACATGCGGGCAGACGTTCGCCGGCCAGCGTGTTGACCGCGTGGCTTGCCACGACAAGCCAGCCAAGTCGGGGCATAGAATAGAGTGGTTCTAATGCCTCAATAACCCCTATCGCGTTATTTACAACGTCAAAACGACTTTTAGAGTCGGCGGCGAAGACAGCTACATGGCCGACCACCCAGCCCCGCAGGCGGTCGAGACCGGCGACGACTACATCCACGTCCGGTACCGCGACCCCGACGAGTTCGAGACGATTCGCACCCCGGAGTGGGCCGACGAGGTCTCGGACACCGTCTCCGAGGGGAGCGAGGTCCGCACGGGGAAGCGCGCGGACAGCGACGACTGGGCGGTCCAGTCCGTGCTCGTCGACAAACACGTCGGCGAGGAGACCGCGCGCGAGCAGGCCGACAGAATCGTGGCGAAAATCGAGGACTGAGCCCGGGCCCGAGGACGCCACGAGAACGCCGGACGCGTGGCCGACGGCTACGGTTTCAGGTCCTCGTACGTCGACCCGGAGGCGACCCACGACCCGAGGGAGAGCCCGTAGACGAGGTGGCCGACGTGGAACACGAGCGACTCCGTCGCGTCGAGGTCCGTCGACAGCAGGCCGCCGAGGAGGACGCGCTCCCCGACGACGGACAACGCGAGGCCGTACAGCGCGCCGAGGACGACGCCGCCGGCCTCCTGCTCGTTCTCGCTGTCCGTGGCCCGCGCCGAACGGCCGGAACAGCGCCCCGAAGACGACACCGGCGGCCGCGCCGTAGGCGGCGTGCAGAACGAGCGCGGGGATTGGATGGTCGTCCGGGTCGCCGCCAGCGACGTACGTCGACCAGAACTTCGCGGTCGGCGGGAGCGAGGCGGCGACAGGCATCCGGTAGGCGGTCATCACTGCCGTGGCCACCGTGCCGCCGACGGCACCGTTCAGCAGCCACCGCAGCGCCCCGCGTTCCCGCTGGTCTGTCGCAGGCGACGCCTGCGAGTCCTCGGTCGACGACTCCGTTCCCGTGGGTAGACGCATCGGCGGAACTACGGCGGGCGGCCCGAAAGCTCCCGGCCGGCACAGCAAAGCCGCCTAAGAGCCGTGCTGCCGGCGGGAAACAGACACAGGCCATCTCGGAAGCCGGCCGCGGACCGGTAGGCGCGGCTTTGCGCCGCGTGGGTGCCGGCTAACTATACCCGCCGCCGGCCTTCGACGCGATGCAATGAGCAGCCTCCTGTCGGCAGTCACGGGACCGACCGACGAGACGACGGCGAACCGGGGGACAGAACAGCCGGGGGCGGCGACCACCGACGGCAGCGACGGGAGCGGGGGCTCTCGGCGGCGGACCCTCGCGCTCGCGGCCGCCGGCCTCGGGGCGGCGTATCTCGTGCGCCGACGACGAGCGAGCCAGCGCGCCGCCGACCAGGAGACGGACGCCACGAGCGCGGGCGAGCGGGACGCCAGCGAGACCGCTGACGGCAGCCGGGGCAGCGGCATCCGCGGCCGCCTGGTGCGGACGGTGGCCGGCTTCGCAGCCAGCATCCTCGTTCGGCGCGCCATCCGGCGCTGGAGGGCGCGATGACGGGACTCCGGAGCCCGACTGAGAGGTGATTCGATGGGGACTGTCGTCGCCATCGAGACCGAGGGCGGGGTCGCGTTCGCCGCGGACACGGGCGTCGTCGACGACAGCGACGCGACCAGCGAGGGCGCACACCGCCTGTTCGCGTTCGACGAGGCGCTCGCGGGCGCGGTCGGCGACCCCGGCGACGTCGGCGAGTTCGGCCGCCGCGTGGACGCGACGCTCCGCGAACTCGACGTCGAGGCGGGCCGCGACATCGGCATCACGTCGTTCGCGCGGCTGGCCGCGGACGCCGCGGAGGACCTCGGCGTCGAGGCGGTCGTGGCGGCCCGCGACGGCGACGGGCGCGCCTGGTTCCGCCGCGTCGGGCCGGAGGGCGGCGCGCTCGGGGACAGCCAGCAGACGGCCATCGGCAGCGGCGCGGCCGTCGCGCTCGGCCACCTGGACAGCGCCACCGCCGGCCCGGAACTGTCCGACGCCGTCGAACTCGCGCGCGAGAGCGTCGACGCAGCGCGGGACTGCGACCCGGAGACGACCGCAGACGTCGAGGTCGCCGAACTCCCGTCACGGGAGTACGCCGGGCCGACCGGCGAGTAACCGGCCCATATCTTTAGGCGGCTCCGCCGAAGAACGGGTGTGTCGGACCCCACAGCAGAGGCCAGCGCCGACCGGACGAACGCCGCCATCGGGTGGGTGCTGGTCGCGGCCGTCGCGCTCTCGGCCGTCCACAGCGCGCTCACTCGCCAGTTCCTCTGGAGCGGCTTCGAGGTCGGGTTCGTCGTGCTCGTCGCGCTCCCGGCGGCGGTGGCCGACGACTGGCGCGTGCTGGCACCGTGGCCGCTGTTGCTCGTCGGAGCCGCATCGTTCGTCGGCCAGTCCGTCGGCCTCCATCAGGAGTTCACCGGGTACACGGCCGTCGCGGCGTTCGCGCTCGTCGGCGTCGCCCAGTTAGACGCGTTCACGGGCGTGGAGATGAGCCGGCGGTTCTCCATCGCGTTCGCCGCGCTGACGACGATGGCCGTCCAGGGCGTCTGGACCATCGGCCGGTACGCCTCGGACCAGTTGCTCGGCTCGGACTACATCCGGAGCCAGGCCCAGATTCAGTGGGACTTCGTCTACGTCACCCTCGTCGCTGTCGTGATCGGGGGCGTCTTCGAGTTGTACTTCCGGCGCACCGAGACCGACGGCAGCCCGGACGAACCCACGCTCAGAGACTCGTGACTCCCACGCCAGACTCCCCCGAACGCGTCCAGCGACTCGCCGTCAGAGCCATGCAGGTCGTGTTGCTCGTGCTGTTCGGGTACACGCTCGCCACGGTCCGGCTCGGGCTCGCGCTCGGCGTCGGCTTCAGCCTGTTCGTGACCCTGCTGCCGGCACTGGTCCGCCGCGAGTACGACTACTCGATGGACCCCCCGCTCGTGCTCTGGGTCACGCTGTCGGTGTTCCTGCACACGGTCGGGTCGCTGGGCCCCTACGACTGGTTCGGGTGGTACGACAGCGTCACGCACACCGTCTCGGCCGTGCTCATCGCGGGCATCGGCTACGTCACGCTACGGACCTTCGAGGAACACTCCGACGAAATCGACGTTCCGGGCGAGTTCCGCGCGGTGTTCATCGTCGTGTTCGTGCTCGCCGCGGGCGTGTTCTGGGAGCTGCTGGAGTTCGCGTCCGGCGTGCTCGCCACCGAACTCGGTGCCAGCCAACCGCTGGCCGTGCGAGGCGTCAGCGACATCGTCAACGACCTCGTGTTCAACACGCTCGGCGCGGTGCTGCTCGCGGCGTTCGGCACGGGCTACCTCGACCGTCCGGTCAGGTACGCCCGGAGCCTGCTGGAGTGACTCAGTCCCCGCGCAGGTCGGCCATCGTCGCTTCGCGCGCCTGCAGCAGCGCCTCGGAGCCGACGTCGCGGCGGGCGCGCAGGCCCTCGGGGAGGTCGCCGAGCGCGGCGTCGGCGGCGTCGTTCGCCGCCGCGAGCGAGTCGCCCGTCCCGACGACCGCGTACGACCGCGAGGTCGTGGTGTAGACGCCGTCCGCGCGCTCGTCGACGCTGGCGTAGTAGAGCCGGGCGTCGCGCAGGTCCTCGGGGTCGACGGTGAGCTTCGTGCCGCCCTCGGGGTCCGTCGGGTAGTCCTCGGGAACGACGTACTTGCAGACCGTCGCCGTCTCGGAGAAAGAGAGGTCCGGCAGCGGCTCCCCGTCGCGGGCGGCGACGAGTACCTCCAGCAGCGGCGTCTCCATCGCGGGCAGCGTGTTCATCGCCTCCGGGTCGCCGAACCGGGCGTTGAACTCCACGACTTTCGGCCCGTCGGCGGTGAGCATGAACTGGCCGTAGAGCACGCCGCGGTAGTCGTCCAGCCCCTCGACGACGGCCTCGATGGTGTCGACGGCCGCCGCGTAGTCGTCCTCGGTGACGAACGGGAGGAGTTTGCCGGGACCGGCGACGCTGCCCATACCGCCCGTGTTCGGCCCCTCGTCGCCCTCGAAGGCGCGGCCGTGGTCGTGTGCGACCGGCGTGACGCGCACGTCGCCGTTCGCGACGAGCGCCTGCACGGTGACCTCGACGCCCTCCAGACGCTCCTCGATGACCCACTCGTCGTGGCCGCTCTCGCGGACGTACTCGGCGGCCTCGGCTTTCGACACCTGGTCGCCGGTGACGCGGACGCCCTTCCCGCCGGTGAGACCAGCGGGCTTGACGGCGACGTGACCGTCGACGGACTCGACGTAGTCGGCGGCCGCCGCGGAGTCGTCGAACGCCGCGAACTCGGCCTGCCCGGGGACGTCGTTGTCGGCCATGAACTGCCGCTGGAACGGCTTGTCCGTCTCGATGCGCGCGTCGGCCTGTTTCGGGCCGAACGCGTAGATGCCCGCGTCCTCCAGAGCGTCGACGACGCCCGCGGCCAGCGGGCTCTCCGGCCCGACCACCACGAGCGTCGCGTCGACTGACTCCGCGTGGTCGAGCACGGCGTCGGGGTCGGTCGTGTCCAGTTCGGTGAACCCGTCGGCGAGTCCGGCGACGCCGGGGTTTCGGTTGCCCGCCGCGGCGTACAGCTCGCAGTCGGACGCCAGGGCTTCGGCGACGGCGTGCTCGCGGCCGCCGCCGCCGAGCAGGAGGACGCGCTCTGTCATACCCGCACCGAGTAAGCACGAGAGTGTAAGCGTTGCCCTTCGACTAGCACTGAGTAGTCACGAACGTGCTTATAACGTGTGGGGGTGACAGCGGCCACCGGGACGGAGCCGAACGCGAGGGGGCAACGTCTAGTGACGCGACGCCGGGGTTTACCCGGGCCCGACGCCTACCGCCAGCCATGACCCAACCGACGGACGAGAACCGCCTCGACGAGGCGGCCAGCCCCTACCTCCGCCAGCACGCCGACAACCCCGTGAACTGGCAGGAGTGGGGCGAAGAGGCCTTCCGGAAAGCCCGCGAACACGACGCGCCCATCTTCCTCTCCATCGGCTACTCGGCGTGCCACTGGTGTCACGTCATGGCCGAGGAGTCCTTCGACGACCCCGAGGTCGCCGAGAAGCTCAACGACAACTTCGTTCCCGTGAAAGTCGACCGCGAGGAGCGCCCGGACGTCGACTCGCTGTACATGAAAGTCAGTCAGGTCGTCCGCGGCGGCGGCGGGTGGCCGCTGTCGGTGTTCCTCACGCCCGACCGGGAGCCGTTCTACGTCGGCACGTACTTCCCGAAACACCCCAAGCAGGGCCAGCCCGGCTTCCTCCAGTTGCTCGACGACGTCACCGAGAACTGGGCCGAGGACCGCGACGAACTCGAAGACCGCGCGGACCAGTGGCTGAGCGCCGCCCGCGGCGAACTCGAAGACCTCCCGGAGCCAGTCGACCTCGGCGCTGACTCCCCGCTCGGGGACGCCGCCGACGACATCGCCAGCGCCGCCGACCGCGCCAACGGCGGCTTCGGCCGCGGTCAGAAGTTCCCCCAGAGCGGCCGGCTGCACGTCCTCTTGCGGGCGAGCCACCTCGGCGACGAGTACGCCGAAGTCGCCCGCGAGACGCTAGACGCGATGGCCGACGGCGGGCTCTACGACCACGTCGGCGGCGGCTTCCACCGCTACTGCACCGACCGCGACTGGACCGTCCCGCACTTCGAGAAGATGCTGTACGACCAGGCCGAACTCGCGCGGCTCTACGTCGACGGCCACCGCGCGCTCGGCGACAGCCGGTACGTAGCGGTCGCCAGGGAGACCCTCGACTTCGTGGACCGCGAACTCGGCCACCCCGACGGCGGCTTCTACGCCACCCTCGACGCACGCAGTCCGCCCGTCGACGACCCCGACGGTGAGCGCGAAGAGGGCGCGTTCTACGTCTGGACGCCCGACCAGATTCGGGACGCCGTCCGAGAGTACGCCGAGGACGCTCCGAGCGACGCCAGCGACGACGTTCTCGCCGACGCCGTCTGCGAGCGCTACGGCGTCGACGACGCCGGCAACTTCGAGAACGGAACGACCGTCCTCACCGTCTCGGCGTCCGTCGGTGAAGTCGCCGACGGCTTCGACGCGGACCGGGAGACGGTCGGCGCGTGGCTGGACGCCGCCGAGACCCGACTGCGGGCCGCCCGCGCCGACCGGCCGCGACCCGCCCGCGACGACAAAGTACTCGCCGGCTGGAACGGCCTGATGGCGCGCGCTTACGCCGAAGCCGGGCTCGCGCTCGACGACCGGTTCGCCGACCGCGCCGCCGACGCCGTCGACTTCGTCCGCGAAGAACTCTGGGACGGCCACCGGCTCGCCCGCCGCACAATCGACGTTCGGAAGACGACGGAGTCGTCTTCCGCAGCCCGTCAGAACGCGGCGCGTTCTGAGGACGGCGAGGTGGCCGGCGTCGGCTACGCCGAGGACTACGCCTACCTCGCGGCCGGCGCGCTCGCCACCTACGAGGCGACCGGCGACCACCGCCACCTCGCGTTCGCGCTCGACCTCGCGGACGCCGTGCTCGACGCCTGCTACGACGACGGGAGCGGCGCGCTGTACGAGACCCCGGAGGAAATCGAGGACGTGGACGTTCGCTCGCAGGCGACCGGCGGCGGGTCGACGCCGTCGCCGGTCGGCGTCGCCAGCGAGACGCTGCTCGCGCTCGACGCCTTCGACCCCGAGGCCGGCTACGCCGAGGCCGCGACCGCGATGCTGCAGCGGTACGGCGGCCGCATCGACACCAATCCCGGCCGGCTCCCGGAACTCGCGCTCGCCGCGGACACGAACGCCACGGGGCACCGCGAGGTCACGGTCGCCGCCGACCGGACGCCCGACGACTGGCGCGCCGCGGTCGGCGAAGCGTACCTCCCCGACCGCCTGCTCACCCGTCGGCCGCCCACGGACGCCGGGCTCGCCGAGTGGCTCGCCGACCTCGAAATCGAGGACGCCCCACCCGTGTGGGCCGTCCGGAGCGCCGACGACGGCCCGCGCGCCTACGTCTGCCGGCGCGCGTGCTCGCCGCCGCTCGAGAGCGCCGCAGAAATCACGGAGTGGCTCGCCGAGTTCAGTCGGTGAGCTGCGCGGCGAGGAATTGGGCGGGCGGCTGGCGCTCCCGCTCCTCGAACCGCGCCAACTCCTCGCCGTCGGGGCTCTCCACCACGACGGTCGGAATCAGGTCGACGCCGTAGGCCTCGACGTTCGGCCCCGTCTTCCCGTCGTCGCCGCGCTCGACCGGGTACACTTCGGGGTCCACGCCCGACGCGTCCAGCGCAGCCGCGAAGTCCGGGAGCTGCGAGCGGCAGTCCCCGCACCAGTCCGCGCCCCAGACGTGGACGGTCGCGCCGTCGGCCAGACTCTCGAACGCGTCGACGACCGCCGGGTAGGAGTCGGCGTCCCACGCCGGGTTCGGCTCCATCGTACTCAGTGTCATACCACCAGTTGGCGGGACGCCGGCAAAAACCCGCCGCCAGCGGCAGAGCCGGCAGGCGCTGCCACGGCCCGATACACGTTTACTCCGGGGTCTCGTAAGATGAGACAATGAAGGACAGCATTCTGGACGCCATCGGGACGCCGCTCGTGCGCGTGCCAGCGCCCGAGGGCGCAACCATCGCGGCCAAACTCGAGGGGTTCAACCCCGGCGGGTCGGCGAAAGACCGGCCCGCGCGGGAGATGGTACTGGCCGCCGAGCGCGAGGGGGCGATCCAGCCGGGGGACCGACTCGTCGAAGCCACCAGCGGCAACACCGGCATCGGACTGGCGGTCGTCGCCGCCGCGCGCGGCTACGACCTCACCATCGCGATGCCCGCCGACATGTCCACGGAGCGCAAGCAGTTGCTGCGGGCGTACGGTGCCGACCTCGAACTCGTCGAGGGCGGGATGGAGACCGCAAACGGGGTCGCCGACCGTCTCGCCGCCGAGGACGGCGGCTTCCGCATCGGCCAGTTCGAGAACCCCGCGAACCCGCGAGCGCACTACCGGACGACCGCCGAGGAGATTCTGGACCAGGTGGAGGGCCGCGAAATCGACGCGTTCGTCGCGGGCGTCGGCACTGGTGGTACGATTACCGGCACCGCGACCCGGTTGAAAGAGGAGTACCCCGACATGGAGGTGGTCGCCGTCGAACCCGAATCAAACGCCGTGCTCTCGACCGGCGAATCAGGCGACGACGACTTCCAGGGGATGGGGCCGGGGTTCGTCAGCGACATCCTGGACAGAGACCTCATCGACACCGTCGAGACAGTCGACGTCGAGGACGCCGAGACCGCAGTTCAGACCCTCGCCCGCGAGGACGGCATCCTCGTCGGGCAGTCCAGCGGAGCCGTCTACCGGGCCGCCAGTCGGGTCGCCGAGCGAATCGCCGACCCCGGACTGAACTGCCCGGAGGTCGACTTCGACGCCGAGGACTTCGAGGACCTGAACGGCGACGCGCTCGCGGACGGCGGCGACCCCTACGACGACTGCCCGCTGGTCGTTACCGTCTTCCCCGACTCCGGCGAACGCTACCTCTCCGCCGGCGTCTTCGACTGAGGGCTACCGGAACTCGTCTTCGCTGACGCGCACCGTGAACGTCTCGTCGACCTCGCGGAGGTCGTACTCGGGGTGTTCGCCCTGCGTTCGTGTGACGTACATCGGCTCGACGAGCGCGCCGCCCTCGACGCCGTACACCTTCAGGTGCGCGTCGGTCTCGGCCGCCCGGACCTCGCCGTCCCGCACCTTCGCGGCGAGGTCGCGGGACAGCCACTCCGTCTCCGAGACCGACGGCTCCCGGACGAACGCGGCGTCGGCGAGCCGGACGAGATACCAGTTCAGGTCGTTCAGCAGCGAGACCGCGCCGCCGAGACTCACCGTGTCGACGGCGACCGTGTTCGCGTACGGCGACCGCACGTCGTAGGTGGCGAGCGCGCGGCGCGCGGTGTCGTAATCGAACAGGTCCAGCCGGAGGTCCGCGTCGTCGCTACCGAGGACCAGTACCTCCGTCACGCTCTCGGCACCTCCGCGCGCTCGACGACGTCGGCGACCTCCCGCGCCCACTCGAAGAGGTCGTCCGGCTCGTCTTTCCGAACGCTCTCGACCGGGGCGGCGGTGAGCGGCTGGCTCGGCGCGAGCCGGTTGCAGCCCACTTCGATGGTGGAGTCCCGGTAGGTGCCGATGTCGCGGGCGGCCCGGATTATCTCCTGTTTGTCCCAGGTGAGCAGCGGCCGGTGGACCGGAAGGTGCGTCGCGCGGTCGACGACGCCGAGGTTCGCCGTGGTCTGGCTGGACTTCTGGCCGATGGCCTCACCGGTGACGACGCCGACTGCACCGGCGTCTTCGGCGACGTGCTCGGCGACCCGGTACATGAACCGCCGGTAGGAGAGCATCCGGGTGCGGCCGACGGACTCCGCGAGTCGCCCGACCGCGTCGCCGGCCGGCGCGACCCGGAGGTCGAGGTCGCGGTTCGGCGCGTACGCGTCCAGTTTCCTGGCGGCTTCCTCGGCCCGAGCGAGGTGGTCGGGGCCGCCGTAGTCGCCGAGGTCGAGGTACAGCGGGACCACCGGCGCGCCGCGTTTCATCGCCTGCCAGGCGGCGACCGGTGAGTCGATGCCGCCGGAGAGGAGCGCCACGAGTGGTTTCTGCGTGCCCAGCGGCATGCCGCCGGGTCCGTCCCGGGTCTCTAGGAAGACGAACGCCTCCTCGTCGCGGACTTCGACAGAGAACGTCAAATCGGGGTCGTCGAGGTCCACTTCGGGTTCGAAGTCGTCCTCGACGGCCGCCCAGACGGCGTCGCCGCCCGCGCGGTTGACGTCGCGGCTGTCGAAGTCGTGGCTGCCGGCGCGGCGAGCGTCGACCGCGAACGCGCCCTCGCGGTAGTGTTCGCGGGCGGTATCGGCGAGCGCGTCCGTGATGGCGTCGAGATTCGAGGGAGCTGCGACGGCGGGGCTGGCGGAGACGACGCCGAAGGTGTCGGCCGCGGCGTCGGCCGCACGGTCCGGTTCGGGGGTGCGGACGAGGATGCGACCCCACTCGCGGTCGACCTCACCCGGAACGCCGCGGTCGGCGAGCATCGCGGCGACGTTCTCCCGGAGCGTCCGCTCCATCTCGGACTGGACGTGACTCGACTTCACGCCGACGTCGCCGTGCCGCACGACGACAGTGTCGGCTCCGGGCGGAAGCATAGACGGTGCAAGCCATCCCGGCAGTAAACACCTATCGCTACGGCCGAGAACACTCGCAGACCGGGGGCTGGCGAGCAGGCGGCTGGACTGCTGCGGGCCGGCACGCCGCACTCCCGTCTCGGCCGGACCCGCACGGATCGTCAGGTCACGACGGCTCTGGTCCCGGCCTGCTACTTGAACTTACGCAGCCGGC
Organism: Halobacterium jilantaiense; assembly: GCF_900110535.1. Classification (NCBI taxonomy): domain Archaea; kingdom Methanobacteriati; phylum Methanobacteriota; class Halobacteria; order Halobacteriales; family Halobacteriaceae; genus Halobacterium; species Halobacterium jilantaiense. Next base: position 110,343 of record NZ_FOJA01000001.1, on the reverse strand, counting down.
GGGATTCGGCCAGTCAATCAACTGGCAGCGGCTAGCATCCGCGAGCCGAGCGTTCACGAGAGCGAAGCTCTCGTGCAGCCCATCAGAAACGCGAAGCATTTCTGAGGACGCCGCGAAGAGGCCGGGGCGAGCGGTTCACCGAGCGCGACCAGCGGGAGCGCTCGGGCCGACGACTGAGGGGAGCGAGCGCAGCGAGCGAACCGAAGGAGGAGTGCTTTTGGCGTAGCTTTTGCCGAGCGAGGCGGCGAAGCCGCCGAGCGCAGCGCAAAAGGTACTAGAACGTAGTCAGTTCGCCGTCGATGACGCGTTTGGTGACGTCCGTGACGTTCGCGAGTTCGTCGTCGACGATGGCCTGAATCTCGGATTCGACGTCGGAGACGTCGAGGCCGTCTTCGGTGACGACGTGGACGTCGGCGACGTGGGGTTCGTCGATGGGGCGGCCGATCTGGGAGAGGAGGCGGACGCGGAGGTCGCGGATGCCATCGACTTCGGCGACGACTTCCTCGGCAATCTGAGTCGAGAGGAGGTTGTAGATTTTCCCGATGTGGTTGACGGGGTTCTTGCCGGAGGTGGCTTCCATGCTCATGGAGCGGTTCGGGGTGATGAGGCCGTTGGCGCGGTTGCCGCGGCCGACGCTGCCGTCGTCGCCCTGTTCGGCGCTGGTGCCGGTGGTGGTGAGGTAGATGGAGCCGGATTCGTAGTCGTCGGCGGTGTTGACGTGGACGGTGACCTCGCGGTCGGTGTGGTCGGTGGCGAGGTCGTGGACGTGGTCGCGGAGCGCCTCGATCTGGGCGGTGTAGGCGTCCATGTCGGGGACGTACGCGTCGACGAAGGCGGCGGCGACGGTGAGGTCGATGTGGTCGTCCTCGCGTTTGCCCATGACTTTGACGTCCTCGCCGACGGCGGGATTGTCGTCGGCGTAGTCGCCGTTGAGGGAGCGTTCGGTCTCGCGGACGATGCGCTCGGTCTCCGTGAGGGGGGCGTGGCCGACGCCGAAGGAGGTGTCGTTGGCCATCGGAACGTTCGGGCCGTCCTCAGTGAAGACCTCCTGGAGGTCGCCGGAGCCTTCGCCGAGTTTGACGTCGACGATGACGTCCGTCTCGAGGTCGAGGTTGGGGAGGGTCTCTCGGAGGTAGTCGCGGGCGGCTTCGAGGGCGATGGAGTCGACGGGGATGTGGTACTCGGTGCCGTCGTCGTCGACGTAGTGGCTGGTGGCGCGGCCGACGACGAGGATGTAGATGGGGTCGACGACTTCGCCGCCGCCGAAGGCGGGGGCGGCGTCACCGGCGACGAGCTGGGTCTCGTCGGTGTTGAAGTGGAGGACCGTGCCGACGCGGTCGAGGTACTCCTGAGCGAGGCGTTCACAGACGTGTTCGGCGATGCCGTCGCAGATGGAGTCGGGGTGGCCAAGGCCCTTTCGTTCGACGATTTCGACGGCCTCGTCCTCGACAGCACCGCGGTCGAGGGACTGCACCTGGATGTTCCGGTCGGTCATTGGCGAATCTACCAAGTCTCGGTTCCTATAACTTGCGAAAACGGTGACAGCCGGAATTATGCCCACTACGCATCTTCGGCGGCGACCTCGTCGTCGCCGAGCTTGAGGCCGAGATACGATGTCCGAATCTGCTCGGTCGGGTCCAGTCCGAGGTCCCGGAGCACCTCGTAGGCGTGCTCGCGGGCGGCCTCGACCTCGGCTTCCGTGTCCACCTCGGTCTCGATTTCGACGTAGTCGCCGACGCCCTCGACGGCATCCAGCAGGACGGTGAACTCCGCCAGCCGGAACTTCGCCCGGAGCTTCCGCACGTCGGCCGCCGGCTCGAAGCCGAGGCCGTCGAGGACCGCGGCCATCTCGTCTGCGTCGCCGACAGTCGTCTCGAACTCCTCACGGGTCTTCGACTCAGTCTCGACGAGCGGCCCCTTGTAGGTCACCCTGGTCTCGCCGCCGGCGCAAGCGCCACCCGAGAGAACGGCGTCGACATCCGCCGCGAGGTCGTCGCCACGCTCGAAGTCCGCGACGGCCGACGCGACAGTCCGGATGCGGAACGCCTCGTCGGTCGCCGCGAAGTCCCGGTGTGGCGCGTCGTAGTACGTGTCCGACTGCGCCACCGTCCCCAGGTACTCCGCGCCCGCCTCGTTGAGCGCCGTTCGGACGTCGTCGTGGTCTGCCGGCACCTTCACCTCCACCTCGTACATGACTGCTGGGTCGAGGTGCCGGGAGAAAAGGCCGGCGCTTGATGTCTCCATAGCCGTACGTTCGGCTCTTAGCAGCGTTCAAGGCGACTCCGGTGACACTCCCGACTGTCATGTCAGTCGACGCTCGCGGCGGCGACGCGTTCAGCGCGCCAGACGACGACCCCGACCTCCGCCTACACGTGGTCCGGTACACCGACCAGCCGGACCGCGTCACCGTCTCTCCGCGGGACGTCTCGGCCGCCGACTACACGACCACGTGGCTGTCCGTCGACGCCGACGCAGTCGTCTCCCTGACGGACGCGCGCTGACGCCCGTGCTCACAGGTGCGAAACGTGATTCTTAAGGGTGGAACGGGAGTGCGTATGGGTATGAGCGACGAAACCGAGGCCGAGCAGGCCGATGAATCCAGCGACGAACAGGGCGGCTTCGAGGAGGGAGACTTCGTAGAGCTCTCCTACACCGCCTACACCGTCGATAGCGAGGAACTCGTCGACACCACTGACGAGGAGGTCGCCGAGGACGAGGGCGTCGACACCGAGGAGCAGGACTTCTCACCGCGCACCATCGTCATCGGCGAGGGCCACATCTTCGAGGCCGTCGAGGACGACCTGAAGGGCAAGGACGTCGGTGACGAGGGTACCGTCGTCGCCGAGGAGGCCTTCGGCGAGTACGACGAGGAGGAGGTCCGCACCGTCTCCGCGAACAAGATTCCCGAAGACGAGCGCTACCCCGGCGCGCACGTCGACGTCGACGGCGAGCACGGCCACGTCGAAGCCATCATCGGCGGCCGCGCACGCGTCGACTTCAACCACCCGCTCGCGGGTGAGGACGTCGAGTACGACTACGAAGTCCTCGACGAGGTCACCGACCGCGAGGAGCAGGCCGTCGGCTTCCTGAAGATGATGTTCGACGTCGAACTCGACGTCGACCTAGAGACCGAGGAAGTCGAGGAGGAGGTCACCGAGGAGAACGAGGACGGCGAGACCGAGACCACCACGGAGACGGTCGAGAAGGAGACCCTCTACATCGAGCAGTCCCAGCAGCTCCAGTTCAACCAGCAGTGGATGATGGGCAAGAGCCAGGTGCTCAACCAGGTCATCGACATGCTGGGCATCGACCGCGTCATCGTCCAGGAGATTATCGACGGCCAGCCCGCCGGCATGCCCGGCATGGGCGGCATGATGGGCGGCGCAGGCGGCGACCTCGGCGACGTCGAGGACGCCCTCGAGGATGCGGACGTCGACGCCGACGAAATCGTCGAGGAACTCGACGACGAGGACCTCGACCTCGACGACGAGTAAGCAGCCCGGATTCTCTCCATTCTTCCCGACGCGTAGCGGCCGCGCTCGCCCCGGCTGTCGACGGCTGTTGGACACTCAGGCGATGTCGCGACTGGTGTCGACCTGGACGCGCTCGCGGAGCGTGAGCTTCACGGGCGTCTCCAGGGCAGCGCCCCCGCGGAACTTCGGCACCGTGAGTTGCGTCTCGATGTCGCCCGCGGCCTCCTCGAGCTCCAGCTGGAAGACGACGTCCGCGAGGTGTTCCGTCGTCCCTCGCAGCGGGGGAGTGTTGTCGGTGTCGAGGCAGTGGAGGACGGCGACGCTGCCGGTGTTCCGCACGTGGTTGCCGAGCTCGTTGAGGAAGTTCTCGTAGCGCGCGCGGTCGGCGCGCTCCAGGGCGTCGACGGGGTCGAAGATGACCGTCGACTGCTCGGGAATCGAGCGGAACGCGCGCCGGGCGTTCTCCAGTGAGTCCGCCGCGGGGATGTAGCCGAACCGGGGGTCGCCGGTCGGGGCGTTCGTCGCCTCGAAGGCGTCCCGGACGGCGTCTTCGGTGCGGTTCGTCGTGAGGTAGAGGGTGGGACGGGGTCGCGTGAGCTCGTACAGCAGGAGCTCTCCCTGGCTGGCCGGTGGGGCCTCGTAGGCGATGACCGTGCCCGGGGGGACGCCGCCGCCGAGCTCGCGGTCGAGCACGTCGACGCCAGTGGAGAGCCGGTCGTCCATGCGACCGTGTTAGTAGTCAGCGCACGTTAAGCGTTCGGGTGGCTGGGCTGGCTCGTATGCTCCGCTGAGGCGTAGTAGCGGGTGTGTCGTGGTCGGATGGCCGCTACGACGAGAGAACCGTCGCCCGTACGTCGACGCCACCTCCGCCCTGTTCTAGTCAGTCCGTCTTCGCCGACCTCTTCGAGGTTCCATCTCGCTGCGCTGGAAGTCATGGCATGTCCCCTCGCCAGAGTGCCTGAATCTATTATAGCCCTCATTTGTGGCACAAAATAGTTACTTCGCCGACCCAAACCGGCTCCACGTGCCTCGTCTCACCAGACGCCAGACGGTCGCCGCTGCTGCGGCGAGTGTCGGAGCCCTCTCGGGATGCGGGTCCCTCTCACAGGACCAGTCTACTCCCGCTGTGGAGATTACCGGCGGGCACATCAGCAGCGATGTACCCGAACAGCGCAGTATTTCAGTGGTGTTCGAGCGCGACGGAGAAATCGAGTACTGGCGGACGTTCGACGTCCCAGCAGACGACCCAGAAGACGACTCCGGCGGGTCCACCAATCTCCCCGTCGAAGCCATCGAGAACACCGCTGCAATCTGGACAGTCAGAGCATTCAATCACCACACTGAGCAGCACACGACGGCCGTCCTCGAAGACGAGACGGAGGACGAAGTTCGTGTGAGAGTCCACCTCCCACGAGACGGAGAAATACAGATCTGGAAGGGGCTAATCTGATACCATGCTCCAATAGCAGGTCAGCCACTTACGTTTGAGCTTCGCCCCCTGCGAAGGAGTCCGCTCCGGCAGCATCGGCGAGGCGCGCGTACGCGGCGGTCGCGGCGTCGGCAGTCAGCGGCGCAGGAACGTCGGGGACGGCGACGCACTCGGAGACGCCGAGCGCCGCCCGGAGGCCGTCGGTCACGCTCGGTTCGCGGGAGACGGCCGCGACGCAGGGAGCCGTCCCGACGGCGCGCGCCATCGCGGCGGTCTTGACAGCGTCCTCGACGCTCTCGTGGCCGAGTGTGGTGACGAGGACGGTGGCGTCGGCGACCCGGAGGGGGCGCGCAGCGGCCTCGCTCGCGCCCGCGGGACAGTCCAGCAGGACGGGGCGGTCCGCGGGGAGCGCGGCGAGTGCGGCTGCGAGGTCGTCACCGTCGGCGTCGCCGGCCGGCAGCACGTCCACGCCGGGAAGCGCGGCGGCTTTGCGACCGGCGGCTTCCGGGTCGGGTGCGTCGACACCGGGGTCGCGGTCGACGCCCGCACGCAGGTGGAGATTCGGCGCGTCGAGGTCGCAGTCCACGACCAGCGGGCGGCGGCGGCGCTGGGCGAGCGCGCCCGCGACGCCGAGTGCGGTCGTCGTCTTCCCGCTGCCGCCCTTCCCGCCCGCGATTGCCAGCACGGGGGTTGGTGGTCCCGTCCCGGTACTTCAACCTCGGGTAGGTTCGGGGGATTTACGCTCCCGGAGAGCGCGTGTTCACCCGATGCAACAGGACCACTTGCTGACCGCCAAACAGCTCTCCCGGTCGGACATCGAGGCAGTCCTGGAGCGGGCCGCCGAGTTCGACGACGACCCGGAGGCTGCTCGCGACCTGCACGCGGGCGAGTTGCTGGCGTTGTGCTTCTTCGAGCCGAGCACGCGCACGAAGATGAGCTTCGAGACGGCGGCCAAGCGCCTCGGCGCGGGCGTCGTCGACATGGGGTCGGTCGACGACTCCTCGGTGAAGAAAGGCGAGTCGCTGGCCGACACCGTCCGGGTCGTCGAGGGGTACGCCGACGGGCTGGTGCTCCGGCACCCCAAGCAGGGCGCGGCGAAGCTCGCGAGCGAGCGCGTCGACGTGCCCGTGGTGAACGCCGGCGACGGCGCGGGCCACCACCCGAGTCAGACGCTGCTTGACCTCTACACCATCCGCGAGCACGCCGGTCTGGAGGACCTCTCCATCGGCATCGTCGGCGACCTGAAGTACGGTCGGACGGTGCACTCGCTGGCGCACGCGCTCACGAACTTCGGCGCACGCCAGCACTTCGTCAGCCCGGAGAGCCTCCAGTTGCCGCGGTCGGTGCGCTACGACCTCCACGAGGCGGGCGCGCAGGTCCGGGAGCACGAGGACCTCGAAGCCGTGCTTCCGAACCTCGACGTGCTGTACGTCACGCGCATCCAGCGCGAGCGGTTCCCGGACGACGACGAGTACGAGGCCGTCGCGGGCGAGTACCGCGTCACGCCCGAACTCCTCGACGAACACGCGAAAGACGACCTCTCGGTGATGCATCCGCTGCCGCGCGTGGACGAAATCGCGCCGGAGATCGACGACACCGAGTACGCGACGTACTTCGAACAGGCCCACAACGGCGTCCCGGTGCGGATGGCGCTGCTCGACTCCCTGCTATGACAGACACCGAACTCCGCGTCTCCAAGATCGAGAACGGCACCGTCCTCGACCACCTCACGGCCGGCCAGGCCCTGCACGTGCTCGCGATGCTGGGCATCGACGGCTCGGGCGGCGAAGCGGTGAGCCTCGGGATGAACGTCCCGAGCGAGCGCCTCGGCCGCAAGGACGTGGTGAAAGTGGAGGGCCGCGAGCTCAGCGACTCGGAGGTCGAGGTGCTGTCGCTCATCGCGCCCGACGCCACCGTGAACATCGTCCGCGACTACGAGGTCGAAGCGAAGCGCCGCGTCGAGCGCCCGTCGAACGTCTCGGGCGTGTTGACGTGTCCGAACAGCGAGTGCATCACGAACGCGGGCGAGCCCGCCGACCCGACGTTCGAGGTGCTGGACGACGGCCTCCGCTGTGAGTACTGCGGCGACATCTTGCGGGACGACATCACGGCACACCTCGCGGATACCCCGCAAAGCCCTTAGTGCCGGCGTCGGTAGTGTCAGTCATGGCACGGAAGCTGGTCAAGGCCGCCGTCGCGTTGTTGTTGATCGCGCTCGTCTGGAAGGTCGTCCTCGGCGACGACGCAGAAGAACTCGAAGAAGTCGACCGCATCGACTGAGCCGAAACACGTAGGCGGTCCCCGTTCGTACCCGTTTTTCATGTACGGCGTCGTCACTCGGAACGCGGAGGAGCTCGACTGGCCGGAGTTCGACCGGGGGTTCTACGAGGTCAAGGACGTGACCGGCCGGCACGTCGACCCCGTGGAGAACGCGGTCAACATGGTGTCGTGTTTCGGTGACAACGCCACCGCCGGCACCGACCCCGAACTGGTCCCCGTCGACGACGAGGGGAAGAAGGCGACGCGGGACCGTCCGTACTTCGACTGGGCGTACATCTGCCCGCTGGCGGAGGACTACCGGAACGGCGTGCTCACCGTCGTCGAGACCTGTGCCGAACTGAACGAGGACGTGCGCTTAGACGACGTGGGGTTCCCGCGCGCCGAGTACTGCCACTGCGAGCGCTGCGAGGCGGCGTTCGCCGAGTCCGAGTTCGACGACTGGCAGGCGTGGCGCGCCGACGTCATCACCGAGTTCGTCGAGGAGGCGGTCGAGCGCATCCCCGGGAAGGCGTACCTCACGCTGTATCCCGACCCCTACCCGGGGCACCTCTACGAGCGCGCGGGCCTCGACCTGGAGGCGCTCTCCGAGGTCGTCGACGAGTTCGTCGTCCCCCTCTACGACACCGCCTACGAGACGACGTACTGGATCGAGACCATCGCGTCCGGCTTCGAGGACGCGCTGAGCGCGCCGTTCAGCGTCGAGCTGTACGCCGTGAACGTCGACGTGGAGAATCTGTTGCACGCCGCGGAGGTCGCCGAGGAGTACGGCGAGGACGTCTACTTCGGCTACGAGGCGAGCAACGCCCGCGCCGCGCTCCGCCGCAGGGGTGCCGAGGAGCGCGACGGGAAGTCCTTCGGCCCCGGCGAGTAGCACTCAGTCGCCGTACGCTTCGCAGGTGATTCTGTAACGGTCGCCGTCGTGGGCGGCGACGAACGACCCGCCCCAGTCGCGGGCGTCGGGCGCGTTCACGAGCGGACAGCGGACGCCGTTGTCGTCGAGGAATCGGCCGGCCGCGGCTTCGCGGTCGTAGGTTCGCAGCGCCAGCCGGCAGACGCCGTTCTCGCAGGCTTCGGGTGCGAACAGGTCGGCCTGCAGTTCGGGCGCGTCCGCGAAGTCGGCCGCGGCGTCGGCCGACTCGGGCGCTGGCTCGGCGACAATGTCGTAGCCGCCGCCCCAGCCGAGGCCGACGGCGAGCACCACGAGCAGCAGCGCGAGCGACGGGGTGCTGCCGACGAACGCGGCCCGGCCGGCGCGCGAGGCGTCGACGCGGCCGAGCGCGAGGAATCCCACGACGAGGAGGAGGAGGTCCGCGGCGGCGGTCGCGAGCAGCGCCGGCGCGCCGACGGCGACACCAGCGAAGACCGCGGCCACCAGCCCGAGGACGCCGACCGCGAGGACGGCCGCCACCGACTCGGTTCGGCCGCCGCCGAGGTGTTCCACGGCCAGCACGGCGGCCGAGAGCGCGAGCGCGCCGGCCAAGCCGAACTGCACGGCGGTCGCCGCGCTGGTCGCCGTCCACGGTCCGAGCGGCCGGTAGAGCGCGTCGTAGACCACTGGCTGGACGGGGTCGAGCGCGACGGGGAGGAGGAAGCCGGCGACGACGGTTCCGACGAGCCCCGCCACCCCGTAGCCGGTGAGCGCGAGCACGTCGCCCGGGGAGAGGTCTGAGCCGTCCATCTGCGCCTCCGCAGTTGGCTTCCCGTTCGGCGGGCACGGAGAAGGCTTTTGCGGGCCTGTGCCCGCGCTCGGTCCGTTACTGACCGGTTAGTCGCCGGCCGCGCGGCCGCCGAGCGCGCGCTCGCGCCACGCCCGCAGGTCGCCGCGGTCCCGGGTGTCCTCGGGCAGCGTGTCGAACCAGCGCGCGTCAGAAATCTCGCCGTCCGGGTCGTCGACGGTCGGGGTGGCGTCGTCGGCGCGCGCCGCGAACACCGGCAGGACGCCCCAGGCCTCGTGGCCCCCGGAGCGGAACGTGACGTCGGTCAGCATCGCCAGGCCCTCGTAGTCGGCTCCGACGCCCGCCTCCTCGCGGAGTTCGCGCTCGGCGGCCGCGCGATAGGACTCGTCCTCGTGGACGCCGCCGCCCGGCACCACCCAGCGGTCGACGCCCTCGTGGCGCACCAACAGCAGGTCGCCGTTCTCCCGGTAGACGACGGTGTGTGCGCCGTAGGGCGCGCCGGTCGCCGCGACGCGCTCGGCGAGCGTACGGAACTGGCAGCGGGAGACCGAGCGCTCGCGGTCGAACTCCACGAACCCCTCGCAGTCGGCCGTCAGGTCGTGGTACGCTCGCTCGGCCTGCTGGCTGGCGCGCTGCGCGAGGAACCAGAGGTCATCGACGGGCATCGGCCCGTGGAGCGCGGCGGCGGTCGCAGAGCGGCGCGAGCGAGTCCGAGCGAGAGACGGAGACGAGAGTCATTACCCACACTTCCACGGCGACACTCCTGACGGTTTCGGACGCCGTCAGCGCCTGCGAACGCGACGACGGACGGCGACCGGGCGGTGCCGCCGACAATCAATCGTTTTTTGCGTACCGCGGGGGAACAGCGTGGTATGAGCTTCGAGAAGGGCGACACGGTCGTGCTCCACGAGAAACACAGCGAGTACGACGGCCAGACGGGCAAGATCACGCAGACCGCCGAGACGATGTTCGGCGACGTCAACTACACCATCAGCTTCGAGGACGGCCAGGAGGCCGGCGTCCCCGAGGACAGCCTCGAAGCCGCCCCCGACGCCGAGGTCGGCGGCGACGACGAGGACGACGAGTCCGACGCGGACGAAGCCGACGAGTAGCGGGTCTTTTAGGCGTCGGCGGCGTACGCCGGCGCAATGAGCGAGGTTCCGTTCCACTACATCGACCTCCGAGCGTTCTGCTACGACACGGAGGGCGAATCCCGGGTCGAGGACGCACTCCGGCACTTCCTCCCCGAGGACGTCGAACTCGAACGCGCCGAGAGCGAAGGCCACCTCGGCGACCGCATCGTCGTGCTGTCCGCGCGCGTCGAACGCGCCGACGAGATGCGCCACGTCCTCGGCCAGCTCCGGGACGGCGCGGACATCGAGCAGATTCGCCGCGAACTCGACCAGCGCGTCGACGACAACTGCTCGCTGTTCGTCCACCTCGACAAGCAGGAGGCGTACCTCGGCGACGCCCAGCTCGGCGACGGCATCTCGCTGCGCGCGAAAGTCGAAGCCTACCCCGCGAAGAAGGAGTCCGCCGTCGAGAACGCGCGGGACGCGCTGTCGTAGCGGCTCCGTCCAATTGGCCGTCGACTGGTTGTTCGGGAACGCCAGACCGCCTAACAGCCCGGTATTTTGACAGGCGTCTGGTTTGAACCGCTGCCTATGTCGGCGCTGAACGTGTCGCTGCTGATTCCGCTGTTCCTGCTGGTGGCTACCGCACTGGCGACGGCTGCTCGCGAGGTCGAACTCGTGGACATCGCTGCGAGGACCGACAAAGACCTGCACCTCCTCGACTTCGAGCTACTGAACGTCGAACCCGAAGCCAGGCAGGTCATCCGGTGGAGTATCCGACCGGGCCGCTGGTTCGCAGAACGGGTGGGGACCGAAGCATCACTTCCCGAGAATGGCCCGAAGTTCGGGCGGTTCAGTCTCATCCACGGATTCAATACGTTCCTCGTCGTGGCCTCGCTGCTGCTCGTCGCGAACGGCATGGCGAGTCTCGACGGCGCGTTGGTAGCTGGCCTCATCGCCGTGTTCTGGCTGGTGTTGCCCATCATCGAAGTGAACGAGTACGACCAGATGATGGAGAGATTCAACTCCAGCGACCCTCTCGACTCGGTCGCGTTCCACATGATTGCATCGAGTGTACTCTCCACGACGGTCATTGCATTCGCGCTCCACGACCTGAGCCAGTACACGATGCGGACCCGGGTCGCTGGCCTCGTTGTCTACCTCGTGGCGGGCGTGTTCGTCGTGGGGAACTCCTACCAGTTGTTGCTTCGTCAGGAGGTCGACCGGCTCATCGAATACCGGTCCCGGGAGCAGTCGACGGGCGCGGAAGCGTAGGTCGCGGACCGCACCCGTTTTTACCGCGGCCCGCCAATCCCGGAGCGTGTACGAGGCGGTCCACGCCCACCCCGAGGGCGAGAGTACGGTGGCGCGGCTGGCGGCGACGGCCGGCAGCGACGGCTACGACGGCGTCGTGGTGCGGAACTGGCGGGACGCCGAGCCGGACCGGGACCGCGAGCGTATCGTCGAGGAGACGGGCGTGGACGTAGTCACCGGCGTCGAGTTGTCGGTGACGGACCGCTCGCAGGCCAGCGGGCACATCGCGAACGTCCGGGAGGAGGTGACCGTCCTCGCAGCGCGCGCGGACTCCCCGGCGACGAACCGGTTCGTGGCGGAGTCCGAGCGCGTGGACGTGCTGGCAGCGCCGATGGCGGGCGGCGGGGACGTCAATCACGTCGTCGTGAAGGCCGCGAGAGACCACGGCGTGCGTCTGGAGTTCGACTTCTCGCGGGTGCTGCGCGCGAGCGGCGGTGAGCGCGTGCAAGCCCTTCGAGGACTGCGGAAGCTCCGGGAGCTCGTGGCGCACTACGACGCGCCGTTCGTGGTGAGCGCGCGGCCGGCGAGCCACCTCCACCTGCGGGCACCCCGGGAGCTCGTCGCCGTCGGGACGGAAATCGGATTCAGCGAGGCCCAGATTCGGGCGGGGCTGAGCGAGTGGACGCACTTGGCGGCGCGGAACCGCCGGCTGCGCTCCGAGGAGTTCATTGCGCCGGGCGTCGAACGCGGCAGGTATGAAGAAGACGCTTGACGAGCACGCGGCGCGCTTCGACGACGTGGCGGCCGAGTACGACGACGAGAAGACTCCGGAGTACAACGAGTGCGTCGCGCTCGTGCTCGAACACGCCGACGCGACCGGCGAGGAGACGGTCCTCGACCTCGGGTGTGGGACGGGCGCTATCGCGCTCGGTCTGGCCGAGGACGCCGGCACGGTCGTGGGCCGCGACATCAGCGAGGGGATGATGGATCAGGGCCGCGAGAAGGCGGCCGACCGCGGGCTGGAGAACGTCGCGTTCGGCGAGGGGCGGTTCCGCGAGCCGAACTACGACGGTGACGTGGACGTGGTCACCTCGAACTTCGCGATGCACCACCTGAGCGACGCCGAGAAGCGCGAGGCCATCGACATCGTCGCCGACCTCGAACCCCGCCGCATCGTGCTCGGTGACGTGATGTTCTTCGGGGAGCCGAACCCCGACGACCCCTTCTACAGTCCCGAGGTCGACGACCCGGCGACTGTCGGCGTGCTCGCGGACGCGTTCACGGACGCCGGCTACGCGCTCACCGAGGTCGAGCTGGTCCACGACCAGGTCGGCGTGCTGATCGCCGACCGGCGATGAAACACCTCCCGAAGCACTTGCGGCCGCGCTGGCGGTATCTCGCGGTCGAACTGACGGCGTGGCCGGATGTCGTCCTCGACCGGAGCGACGTCCAGCGCGCGGTCTGGTTCGCGGCCGGGAACCTCCTCGGGGACCCGGGGAGCGCGGACGCCGACCTGCGCATCGTCGACTACGACTACGCCGACGGCGCGGGAGAGGCCCTGATTCGCGTGCGGCGAGGCGAGGTCGAGCGGGCGCGCGCTGCGCTGGCGTGCGTGAGCGAGGTGCGCGACCACCCCGTTCGCGTGTCCGTCAGGGGCGTGTCCGGAACGATGCGGGCGGCCAGAGAGAACTACCTCGGGCAGACCGCCGGCCCGTCGCGGGAGAACGGCGTCGCGTTCGGTGACGGCACGCACTCAGGGGTCGTGCGCGGCAACCGCGTGGACGTAGACGCGGAGGGGTGGGTCGGCGTGACGCGGCGCGACTGTCAGTGACAGTGCAGGCGGAATCCGTCACCGGCCGGTCGCCGTCCGGGAGAAGGTCTTTTTAGGCCCCCGTCGAAGGGTGTGGTATGATTTCGCTCGACGACGCCGTGACGGCTCGCCTGGAGACACACGGCGAGCGCTTCGAAGTGCTCGTTGACCCGGACGCCGCCCTGGAGATGAAACGCGACGAGTTCGAGGGCGAGCTCGAGGACGTCATCGCCGCCCGCGACGTCTTCGAGAACGCCTCCCGCGGGGACCGACCCGCCGAGGAGGACCTGAAGGAAGTGTTCGGGACGACCGAGCCCCTCGACATCATCCCGGAGGTCATCGGGCGCGGCGAGATTCAGATCACCGCCGAGCAGCGCGAGGAGATGGAGGAGCGCAAGAAGCGCAAGCTCATCAACACCATCTCGCGGAACGCCATCAACCCCCAGATGGACGACGCGCCCCACCCGCCGGACCGCATCGAGAGCGCGCTCGAAGAGGCCGGGTTCACCGTCGACCCGATGACCCCCGCCGAAGAACAGGTCGACGACGCCCTGGAGGCGCTGCGGCCCGTCATCCCCATCCGGTTCGAGGAGATGACCGTCGCGGTGAACCTCCCGGCGGACTACGCGGGCAGCGGTCAGGCGAAACTCCGGGAGTTCGGCGACCTCGAACGCGAGGAGTGGCAGGCCGACGGCTCGTGGGTGGGCGTCATCACGTTCCCCGCAGGGATGCAGGACGAACTCTACAGTCGCGTCAACGAAGTGACGGAGGGCGAGGGCGAGACACAGGTCGTGAAGGACAAAGACGACCTGAAGACGCGATAATTATCCCTTCCGGAAGCCGACGAGGAAGCCGCCCGTGAAGCCCGCGCTCACCGAGAGCGTCGAGAGGATCGTGCTCAGCCAGGACGGCGGAGTCGTCGCCGTCCCCATCTCCGCGGCCTCCATGAAGCCGCCGCTGAGTCGCTCCCAGTCGACGGTGAGGATGCCCCGCGATTCGAGGAACTTGAACAGCGCGAGCTCGAGGCCGACGATGACGGCGATGAGTTTCGCGACTTTCTTCGCCGCGAACCCGATGATTGCCCCGATGCCGGCCCCCGTGCCGAACTCGATGCCGAGGGCGGTTGGGTCGATGTCTACCATATGGAGTTCACTCTGCAACCAACTGGTAAGTCTCTTGTGCCCGACCCGGCCAGCGCCCGGGGCTTAAGTGGACCGGGCGCGTACCTCCGGCCGAGTGACAGGAGACACGACAGAGACGGCCGTCGTCGCCAAACGCGTCGACGACGGCGAGCCCGAGACCGCGGAGGTTCGGGAGCTGGTTCGAGCCGCTGGCTACGAGGTCGCGGGCGAGGTCACCCAGACCCGGACCGCCGACCCCGCGCTCCAGCTCGGCGAGGGGAAAGTCGCGGAGCTCGCCGAACTCGTCGCGGGCACGGACGCCGACCGCGTGGTTTTCGACAACCGCCTCGGCCCCTACCAGACGTACAACCTCGGCCAGCAGCTCCCGGACGGCACCGAGGTCGTCGACCGGTTCCGGCTGATTCTGGACATCTTCGGGCAGCGCGCGCAGACCCGGAAGGCCCAGCTCCAGGTGGAGCTCGCCGAGTTGCGTTACGAGCTGCCGCGCGCCGAGGCGAAGACGAGTCTGGCGAAACGCGACGAGCGCCCCGGGTTCATGGGGCTCGGCGAGTACGACGAGAGCCGCGAGCAGGACATCAAAGCCCAGATATCCAGGATTCGGGACGAACTGGAGAAGATCGAGAAGACGGAGGCCCAGCGCCGAGACACCCGCCGGGAGTCCGGCTTCGACCTCGTGGCGCTGGCGGGCTACACGAACGCCGGGAAGTCCACGCTGCTCCGGCGGCTCGCCGAGGACGTCGACGTGGACGAGAACGAGGACCTCCACCCGGACCTCGACACCACCGCGGAGTCCCAGGACCGGCTGTTCACGACGCTCGGCACGACGACGCGTCGGATGGAGCTGGACCGCCGGAACGTCCTGCTGACGGACACGGTCGGGTTCATCAGCGACCTCCCGCACTGGCTCGTGGAGTCGTTCAAGTCCACGCTCGAATCCGTCTACCAGGCGGACCTCGTGTTGCTGGTCGTGGACGCCAGCGAGTCCGTCGACGAGATTCGCGAGAAGCTCGTGACGAGCCACGACACGCTCTACGAGCGCAACGAAGCGCCCATCGTGACCGTCTTCAACAAGACCGACCGCGTCGACGACGACGAACTCGCCGAGAAGATGGCGGCGCTCTCGGCGCTCGCCCCCACCCCCGTCGCGGTCAGCGCCCTGGACGATATCAATCTCGGCGAACTCCGGGACCGCATCGACGCCGAACTTCCGGCTCGCGAGCGCGAGCGGCTCGTCCTCCCGATGACCGAGGACACCAT
This sequence comes from Halobacterium jilantaiense, assembly GCF_900110535.1. Taxonomy (NCBI): domain Archaea; kingdom Methanobacteriati; phylum Methanobacteriota; class Halobacteria; order Halobacteriales; family Halobacteriaceae; genus Halobacterium; species Halobacterium jilantaiense. The sequence continues at coordinate 94,949 of NZ_FOJA01000001.1, read as the reverse complement.
GAGCGTCGTCTCCTGGGTCCACGACCACGCTTACGTCCGTGACGTCGACTACGGCGACGAACAGGTCGTCGTCGACTTCGAGGCGCGGCCCGCCATCGTGGAGCGCTCGCACGCGAAAGCCAGCGAACTCGTCGCCGAAGCCTGACTACTCCAGAGCGCGTTTCTCCTTCGACACCACTTCCACGTCCCGGATTGCCGTCCCCGGGTACTGGCCGTCGCCGTCTTTCTCCGCGGCCTTGACCATGTCCCAGACGACGTTCAGGCCGGTCGTCACGCCCTCCAGAGCCTCCATCTCGCAGCCCGTCTTCCCGGTCGTCTCGACGGCGACCTCCAGCACGACGCGGTCGTCTCGCACGCCGAAGTCGGTCTCGACGTTCGTGATGGGAATCTGGTGGCACATCGGGATGGTCTCCCAGGTGTGTTTGACGGCTTGCACGGCACCGACGCGGGCCGTCGCGAGCACGTCACCCTTCCCGATTTCGTCCGCTCGAATCGCGTCGACGGTGGACTCGGAGAGCCGTATCTCGCCGCGGGCGACTGCTCGACGTGCCGTGTCGGGCTTGTCGCCGACGTCCACCATCTGGACGTCGCCCTCGTCGGTCGTGTGCGTCAGGTCGTCGCCTGCGTCGTCGGCCTCGCGGGTCGCGTCACTCCCCGCTCGTCGTTCCGAGGCCTCCGTCTCGTCGGCCTTACGCTCACTCATCCTCACCACCCCAGAGCGCGTCGGGGAGCGCGTCCACGAGGTCGGTCGCGAGCAGGCCGTAACCGTGGTCGTCGACGACCAGGTCGCCCGCCGTTCCGTTCGCGTACGCGCCGACGCTCGCGGCGGAAACGGGGTCGAGCGCCGAGAGCATCGCGGCCGTCGCGCCGGCGAGCACGTCGCCGGTGCCGCCGACGGTCATGCCCGGATTCCCGGTGCGGTTCACGCGGGTCGTCTCGCCGTCCGAGACCACGTCGTGTGCGCCCTTCACGAGGAGTGGGTGGCCGATGTCGGCGGCGAACGCTTCGACCGCGTCGGCCCGCTCCCGCCAGTCCTCCGCACTGGGACCGCCCATCGCCTGGAGTTCACCCTGATGGGGCGTGCAGACGAGCGTGGCGTCGGTGTCGACGTCGGGGACGACCTGGAGGGCGTCGGCGTCGACGACGGCCCGGCCCTGGAACTCCGCGAGGAAGTCCGCGACGGCGTCGAGCGTGGTGTCCGCGTCGCCGAGCCCCGGGCCGAGGACGACCGCGTCGACATCGCTCGCGCGCTCCAGCAGCTCGGGGACGTGCTCGGGGACGAGTCGGGTGCCGACGAGGCCGTCGACGATGAGGTTCTCGCTGTACCCCTGGACCGCGTCGGCGACTCCGTCCGGCACGGCGAGGAACGCGAGGTCGGCACCGGCACGGAGCGCGGCCTGCGCGGAGAGCGCCGGTGCGCCCGTGTAGGGACCGCCTCCAATCACGAGCACGCGGCCGAAGTCGCCCTTGTGGCCGCGGGGGTCGCGTTCCAGGCCGAGGAGGTCGCCGGGGCCGACGAACAGTTCTGCCGCGTCCGGGATGCCGATGTCCGCGACGGTGACGTCCTCGCGGTCGGCGAGCGCGGGTTTCAGGTCGTGGAACGTGACGACGCGGTCGGCGTCGATGGCGACGCCCGGCGTCTCGCCCGTGTCGGCGTCCACTCCCGAGGGTACGTCGACGGCGACGACCAAGGCGTCCGAGTCGTTGATGGCTTCGATGGCGGACGCCTCGGGTTCCCGGGGCGCGCCGGAGACGCCGGTGCCGAGGAGGGCGTCGACGACGACGTCCGGGTCGCCGAGGTCGAGAGTGCGCGAGTCGGTCACGGCCTCGGTGTCGTAGTCGCCGGTCTGGAGCGCGTCCCAGTTCTCCCGGCTGATTGTCGAGTTGATGGACTCGGGCCGCCCGAGCAGGTGGACAGTGAAGTCGTAGTCGTCGAGGAAGCGCGCGGCGACGAACGCGTCCCCGCCGTTGTTCCCGCGGCCCGCGACGACGGCGACGCTCGCCCCGGGGCCCGCGATGTCACGGACTGCGCGCGCGATGGCGTTGCCACTCGACTCCATCAGCTGCTTCCGGGGGACGCCGAACGCCTCGGCGTTCCGGTCGACCGCCGCCATCCGGTCGCTGCGTATCATGGCCGCCACTTCGACGGCCGCCCTAAAAGGTCCGTGGTGGACGTGCCCGTCCGCTGTGCCCCGGTGTCTGGTCGGCCACCGGACCACTTGGCGTTCTAGCCGGATATGTCCGGACTACCAGCGGACCTCGAAGCCGTCGAGCCTCTCGGGGCCCTCGTAGTCGGCCGCGACGCCGTCGAGCTAGCGGCCGAGCTGCCCTCGTGGCACCACTCGACCATCGCCTCGACGGCCGCCTCGTCCCCCTCGAAGACGGTCTCGATGCGGCCGTCCGGGAGATTCCGCACCCAGCCGTCGACGCCGGCCTCCCGGGCGGCGTCGCGGGTGCTGACGCGGTAGTAACGCCCTGCACCGCCCCGTTCGACGCGGACTTCGCCTGTGGTGGCGCGTTCGGTGGCGTACTGGCAGCCGGTGACTGACTCTGGATCGATGATTTTCCCGTAGCCGCACGCGGTAGCGTCGAGGATGAGGCTGCCGCCGGCAGCCTGTTCGAAGGATGCGCCTTGGTCGAGCGCGATCTTCTGGGGCGTGCTCTTCCGGGTTCGCCACTCCTCAGTGGGCTCTTGGATGTCCTTGAGCCGACTGAAGCACGTGTAGCAGTACCGGTGGTCGTCCCGGACGAGGTTGAGGAGTCGCCGGCCGCCGTGGCGGTTGGCGCACACCCGAAAGCAGAACGACTCGGCGACAGTCGTGGATGCGGTGCGACTGCTATCTTACCTGTCACGCCTGCAGTCGTACTCGCGTTCTTTCGAGTGGGGTGTCTCTCGTGGGTGAGTGATGGTAGGTGGCTGTAGAGTAGCTCCTGCTGTGAGCAGGGACTAGAATGCGTGCTGTCGCGGCCTCTGGTGGGATTACGTGTGCTTGTATAAAGCCATGGAAGTGATCGTATTGACACTGGAGACTCCAGGGGATATACCAGGATTTCCGCCATCTCTGCACCGTTTCACTTATTTTAGCAATAATGTATTTAAAACAAAAGTTGTCTATAGTGATTACGTGCTAATCAGGGTGGCTTGGATAGAAATATTTAGTAGCTGCGGGAGGACGACACTGATTCCAATCTGCGTCCATGTGATGAATGTTGAGGGATATTCACGTGTAGATCTGACTTTTTCGAGATGATTTTGAATGCTGTTTAATTCCTCCTGATGTGGAGGATCGTCTAGTTCAATGTCGTACGGCTGGTCAAGTAACGTATGTAGCCGTTCATTTACTCGATCAAGTTCTTTATTTTTCTTCTTTAATATTACTCGGTGAGTGCGATACATAGAGGATGAAATCGAAAGTACACCAAATACCCACATAATCATGAATGCAATTGTCAGATAACGTGGTGCATTTGGGTATATACTTACAGCAAATTCTCCGGCTAACGGGGGCCCATAAATCACAAGCGAATACATCAGGAGACCAATTGAATAGAGATAATATGAGCGCTTGAATAGATTGCCGATCTTTCCAAACCCACCCATCCGTCGAGAATCATAGAAGAACAACTTAACATCAGCATTCTCAATTTTCCCCGGCATGAGAACAGTAATTCCAAAATACATTAACCCAAATTCAACAATAACTGGGAAAGTGGCGAGTGGGTTTGAGATGACGTTGACGACAATCGTTCCGAGAACACCCTCTAGCCTAATTGATTGTGATAGACCTTGGATAAAGAAAATATTGGAAAACGATATGATTATAAAAACACCCAATGCACAGAGCTTTGTGCGAAACGACACAATTTCTTCGAAATTACCGGTGAATTCGTTCTCATCAGCCCCTTCGGCGACACTGAGACTCTTGGCAGCGTCGACGTAGGTATCCCGCATCCAGTAAATACCATAAACACCAAAAACCAACCCGCCGAGCGTGATCAGTAATTGTGGCCTCTGTACAAACATCGGCTCGTCTGCAACGATGTACCGATAAGGGTCGATAATCCCAATATCAATAAAGGGCCCGAGGAAAGCAAGAATGTATGCAGGTTTTATATTTCCTGGTAGAAAATCAGAGATCTTCTTGAACCTGAGCTTCTCCGCAATGAAGTCAATTAATAGTGGTTCTTGACTCTTCCCACCATCTCTCATTGTACATAGTGTTTAGATATTGTGATGAATAAAGCTTTATCAGAGTTATTTATTTCAATATTATTTTGTGACTGTTAGTGATTTCTCAACCATGGGCTTAGCAGTAGTTGCCAATACGGTTTCTTTATTCAGTGATTGCGGTGAAACGCCCGTTCAGTACAGATAGACTACCAAACACTTCGAGAGGAGGACAAACAGTTTTTGAATTGGATGATGGATAGCAAATAATGCCCTCCCTCGTAAAGTCGGTCTCGCCGATTAGAGTCGCGTTCGGCGTGGGTATCACCGTTCTTCTGGTTGTGCTTGTTGGAAGTAATTACGTTCAATCACAGCCGGTTGTTCTCATAGCGACTGTCCTGTTGGGCCTTATCGTCGCCGCACAGGGGTTGCAGCCATTCGGGGAGACAGTCGGCTATATGCTCCTGCTCTCAGGTGGGTTCGCGTGTTGGGGCCTCACCGCACTTATCAGCGAAGAACTGACGGTGACCTCGGCTGGATTCGTAGCAGCCGGTTGCATCGGCTTACTCTACTATCTATCCCGAGCGATACAGCAAGGCGTCTGGACACCCCGTAGTCACTAATTCAGCGACGACTTTTCCGCGACACTCGCATCTATACGTACTGTTTCGCCCGTTTCAATTTCAGGGACTCGTCTGAATAAAGAAATCGCGCTAGCAACTACTGTTAGACGCGGAGTGTATCAACATCGCAGCTGAACACAACCACTCCCACCATCGCTATAGCACCCGCACCCCGTCCTGGCCATCCTTAGCTGGCTTGTACACGCCGCCGTTATCGAGGAAGTTCTCTACCGTCGACTCCACCTTCGCCTTCGACATGTCGCCTTTCTTCTGGCAGACGTAGATGATCGCCTCCATCGGGATGCCACCACGCCGGTTCTTTTGGAGGTCCTCGATGATTGAGCGGACCGGTGTAGAGATTCTACAGCACGGGTCCCGCGGTGTGGTCGGCGAACGATGCGAACGGTTTGTAATTGTACTCGTGACTACTGATACCGGGGTTACGAAACTGGACTTTTTCCCCGGTCAACTCGACTTAGGCTCAGCGAGCCGAATCAGGCCTCTGGCGGTGGCTCTTCCCTCTCCCCACCCCACTCGCGTGTTGTAGGATATCTACGGGGATAGTGATGTAGACGATTCCGGTCAGTCACCCTCTGCCGCCAGCGGGGCGGTGTCCTGGCCAGTCTCGAGCTCGCGGCCAGGCACCATCTCTGGCAGACCCCAATCCCCGAGGTTCAGCACGATCCGCGTGTTGTTCTGGCTGCTCCGTCCTCGCGAACGACCGAGAGCACGCTCCCGTCGACGTTGGAGTCGGGGGCTTCGGCGAGGTCATCGGTGGTGTCGAAGACCGGGTAAATGTGGTGGCGTTTCACGCTCTCGCCGAGAGCGGTAATCGTGCCCCTGACTTCCATCTCAGCGAGCTGCGGGCCGCAGTTGCTCGCCTCGTTGTAGAGCGTCTGGATACAGACGACGGCGCGCTCTTCGGGTTTCAGGTTGGACGCCTTCTGGACAGCCTGCAGGAACTCGGTGCGCTCATGCAGAGCGTCGATCTGCGAATGGACGTCCGCGATCTCGGACTCGAGGGCACGTTGGGCGATGCCAAGCGCTGCGTCCGCAGACTCCGCGATCTCCGCGAGGTCCGCCTGACCGTTAGACATCGCGGACCACCTCGTATTCCCCGACTTGAATCCGGCAGACGACGCGCTCGCCGTACTCGAGGGGCTGGATGACGACGAGGTCGCCGGACTAGCTGTCGGTGTAGCAGCCCATCGCGCCGTAGACGTGCTCGTGGGTAGCAGTGATCACGCGAGACCAGCCGCGCTGTGGCCGCAGCTGTGTCTGGAGTGCGTATCGTAGAATCGAGTTCATCAGGTCCGCTACGCTTCGTTTCTACCTGCTCTGAGGAAATGGAAGAGGTACGTCTGCGTGTAGCCGGCGTACGGCCCCAGTTGTTCGCGGAACGCCCGCGAGGTGTCGGCGTAGTTCCCCTGGTCGCAGTCCGGGTAGTGGTCCTCGATTGCGGTCTGCATCCACGTATCGAGCGGGACGGCTTCGAGGTATCCCAGCGAGAACAGCAACACGCAGTCCGCGACCTTGTCGCCGACGCCGACGAACCCGGTGAGTTCCTCGCGGGCGAGTTCGTACGCGCGGCCGCGGATGTCGGCCTCGGTGAGCTCGCCGGAGGCGACCATCTCGGCGGTCCGCTGGACGTACGGCGCGCGGTAGCCGAGTTTGAGGTCCCGGAGGTCCTGCTCGGTGGCGGCCGCGAGCGCGTCGGGCTCGGGGAAGCCGTGGACGGTCTCCCCATCGAAGTCGATGGGGGTGCCGTACTCGCGGCGCAGGCGTTCCTGCATCCCGAAGATGCGCTCGACGCGCATCTGCGCCGAGCAGATGAACGAGACGAGACAGCCGAAGAACGGGTCGCGGACGATGCGCAGGCCGTCGTAGGCGTCCCACGCCGCGCTCGTCAGGTCGTCGGTGTGCGTGGCGCGGCGTATCTCGTGGAGGTCGTCGTCCAGACCGAGCAGTTCGCGGACGAGCGGCGCGGCGTCGGTGGTCGCGCGCCACTCGACGGCGGTCTCGCTCTGCCGGACTTCGAGGACGTCGTCGCCGACGACGGTGCGGTACCAGGCGTCGCCGCCCGAGAGGCCGTCGGTTTGGTACGTGTCGCCGTCGGGCCGCCACCAGAGGTACGTCTGGCCGCTCTCCAGCGTCGCCTGGACGTCGACCGCGCCTGGGACCGAGTCGAGGGGAATCGCGCCGCGTTCCATCGTCCCTGTCTCGGGGGCGGCGGGTCAAGTTGCCGTCGGTTGCGGGCCAAGCTTCTTCTACGATGCTTGCGAATGTTTCACGTGGCTATGGATTGTAGGGTGGTCGTCGAGGCTGCAGTCCCAGTGTACGACGTGCAGTCCGCTGACGAGGCAGTACGCATCGCCATCTCGAAGACCGGTGAGATGTTGAACCCGGACCTGAACTACGTCGAAATCGAGATGGGACATCGGTCGTGTCCCCACTGCGGCGAGGAGATGGAGCCGGCGTTCGTCGCGGCCGACGAGAGTCTGGTGGCCCTCGAACTCGCGATGACGGTGTTCAACGTCGAACGGGAGGAACACGCGTCCCGCATCGCTCGCAAGGAGATCGGTCAACGACTGGAGAACATCCCGCTGGACGTACTGACCGTCGACGTCGTAGAGGAGGAGGAGGAAACCGCGGACGGGAACGGAGACGACGCGTAACGCGAAGAGAGGTGCGTCGCGGTGGGCGGGCAGCCGTCACGAGCAGCGGAACGGGAGCGCGGTCGCTAGTCAGTTCGAGCTACAGGGGGGCGCGTTGCGACGGATTCAGTCGGCAGAAGCGGGGACGGCTTCCGACTCTTCCTCGTCCTCTGTGGCCATCGTGGAGGTGATGCCTCCTGCGAGCGCGAACACGGCTGCTTTGTGGTCCGTCTTGGACTTGTGAATGGACGTCGGTCGTACCCCGAGATCCTCGTACTCGTCGAGGTCCACGTCCTCTGCTGCGTTCTGGTCGTAGTAGTTGCTGACCTCGGCGAGAAGGCCGTGAAGGTGGATGAGCTCCTGCTTCTTCATGACAACACGTCCTAACGGGCACGGGGTTATAGTATTATCCTGAGAATCGTTCGCACGGCCACACGTGAACGGTAAACGGGTTGTACCGAGTTTCGGGTTGCAGGGATGAAACCCTTTAGTGCGGCCCGCCACTTCGAGCGTGTATGGACTACGAAGAGCAACTCGACCGCGCGATGGACCAGAAACCCGACATCGCGGGCAACGAGAGCCGATTCGAGGTCGCCGACCCCGAGGTCCGGAAGGAGGGGAACGTCACGGTCTACGAGAACTTCCAGTCGACGCTGGACGACCTCAGCCGCGAGCAGGACCACGTCCTGAAGTTCCTGCAGAACGAGCTCGGAACGTCCGCGAGCATCGACGAGAGCGGGCGCGCGCGGCTCACGGGCGAGTTCGGTCAGACGCGGGTCGCCGACACGCTCGACGAGTACGTGGAGACGTACGTCATCTGTCCGGAGTGCGGGCTGCCGGACACGAATCTGGAGACGGTCGACGGCACCGAGCGCCTGCACTGTGAGGCCTGCGGCGCGCGGTCGGCGGTCTGATTCTGCGGTCGGCGGTAGCTACTGGAGTCGCTTCAGATTCTCGAGGTCGCGGTCAGTCCGCGTGAACAGCGCCATCCGGCGGGTGGCGTGGCACTCCGGACAGCTGAAGTTCTCGTCGTGAGCGGGCAACTCGCTGGGCGTACTCTCCCAGTTCTTCGAGCACTCGGGACAGGACAGCTGCACGAACGCCTCGTGTGCCATACTGTACCGTGGACGCGGCACGGCCAAAAGCCTTGTCGCCAGTCTCGGACGGCGGCAACGCCCGCGGGTAGATACGTGGTTCGAGAACAGAACACAGCGAGCCGTACGCAGGCGGACGCGTCAGTCCCAGGTAACCCAGAGCAGGAACGAGATAGCGAACGTCTCCAGCACCTGCAGCGACAGCATCGCCGACGCGGGTGTCTCCGGCAGCCCGAAGAACCAGCCCGCCATCATCGGATGCCACGTGAAGTAGTAGAGGCCGAGCGCGTTCTCCGCGAGCACCAGCGCCCCGAACGCCAGCAGCCCGAGCGAGTGCTTCGACCCGAACTCGGCGTAGTTCCGAGCCCAGATGCTGCACAGCACCGCCAGCAGCAGTACGTTCAGGCCCATCGCCACCCGCGACACTTCCGCCCAGACTGTCATCTACACCACCGTTGGTAGCAACCACGGTTATACACTTTCCCAAATTCCGCCGTGTTCTCGCTTCGCTGGCTGGTGTGCTGGTGTCTCATGTCGATTCCTCGTCGTCGGCCTGTTCGTCGACGATGTCCTCGACGGTGTCCCAGTGGTCGCGGACGCGGTCGGTCGGCAGGTAGACCGCGCCGTAGTCGTCCCCGCTGGACTCGACGATGTCGTTGTCGACGAGCACGTCGAGGTGGTGTCGCACCGTCTTGTAGTCCAGCTCGAGGTCCTCTGCGAGCTGGTTCGCGTTCCGCGGGCGGTCGTTCACCGCCCGCAGGAGCCGTACCCGGTTGGGGCCGCCCCGCGTCCCGGTCAAGACGTACCACAGCGCGGCCTCCATTGGTCTGAGCGTCGGGGGGAGGTACCGTAAAAGTACCCGAAGCGCTCGCGGTGGGTCACGGTATTACACGGTGAAGAGGTGGCCGGCCTCCGGCACGTCGAAGAGGCCGATGCGCGCACCGGCGTCGAGCCACGCGTGGCCGTAGGAGAACGCGGCGAGCGCGTTCACTGGGTCGTCGTGCTCGCGGAAGTGCCGGCCGTCTTTCAGGTAGGACTCGGCCATCTCGAGGTACTCTGCGGCAGCCTCCCCGAGCGGGGAGTCAGCCGGCGGGACGGGGTCGGCTTCGGCGAGCGCGTCGGCGAGCAGGCCCTCGTAGCGGTCGGTCTTCTCGTCGAGGTCGGCGGCCATACCGTCACTGGGTCGACGCCGGCGGTAAGTGCTTCGCTGCGGGGTCCCGGCCACAGGCGGGGCGGCAGCCGGCCGGCCGCTACCGGCACCGTCGGGGGCCAACACAACGTACAAACGCCCCCGTCGTCGATGTACATCCATGACTGACGACGAGAACGCCGCGGGCGGTGCGGCAGCGACCGACGGTGGTGCGAGCGGAGCGGACGTCGCGGAACACCGGAAGCTCATCATCACGGGAACCGGTATCGCGGCGCTGAGCGCAGCTATCTACGCGGCGCGCTCGAACAACGACCCGCTGCTGTTCGAGGGCGACGAGCCCGGCGGTCAGCTCACGCTCACGACCGAGGTGGAGAACTACCCCGGGTTCTCCGAGGGCATCTCCGGGCCGGAGCTCATCAACGAGATGAAAGACCAGGCCGGCCGATTCGGTGCCGAGTTCGAACACGGCATCGTCGAGTCTATCGACGACTCCGTGCGGCCGTTCCGCGTCGAACTCGCGAACGGCGACGTCTACACGGCGGACGCCGTTATCGTGGCGTCCGGGGCGAGCGCGCGCACGCTCGGCATCCCCGGCGAGGACGAACTGATGGGGCAGGGCGTCTCGACGTGTGCGACCTGCGACGGCGCGTTCTTCAAGGGCGAGGACATGGTCGTCGTGGGCGGCGGCGACGCGGCCGCCGAGGAGGCCAGCTTCCTCACGAAGTTCGCGGACACCGTCTATCTCGTCCACCGCCGCGACGAACTGCGCGCGGAGGACTACTGGGCCGACCGCATCGACGACCAGGTCGAGGCCGGCGACATCGAGGTGCTGTGGAACACGGAAGCCGTCGAGGTCCACGGCTCCGCCGAGGAGGGCGTGACGGGCGCGACGCTCGTTCGCCACCCCGAGGGCCACCCGACGGCGAAGCTCGACGACGACGCGACCGAGCAGTTCGAACTCGACGTCGGCGCGTTCTTCGTCGCCATCGGCCACACGCCGAACACCGACTTTCTCGAAGACACGGGCGTCGAACTGGACGACGACGGCTACCTCGACACCGTCGGCGGGAAGGGCGGCGGCCAGACCGCCACCGCCGTGGAGGGCATCTTCGGCGCGGGCGACGTCGTCGACTACCACTACCAGCAGGCCGTGACGGCGGCCGGCATGGGCTCGAAAGCCGCCCTCGACGCGGACGCGTATCTGGAGGAGCAGGCCGACGCGGCCGCCAGCGAGCACAGCGAGGCCGCGACCGCCGACGACTGAGCGCGGTACTCGGTCCCGGACAGCCGGCCCGTACCCACACCCATTTTAGTCGGGGCGTCCTGCGTGTGTCCATGGACGAAGCCACGTTTACCATCGAGGACCCGGACGGAAACACGAACGACGTCACGCTCCCTGCGGGGCTCGTGGACCTGTTCGCGGAGGAGGACGACGAGTCGAACGCGCAGGTCGTCGGCGACATCGCGCTGATGGCGTTCGCGCAGCGCGCCCACGCCGTCGTCCACCACAGCGAGGGGCAGGTCGACGACGAACTGGAAGCCATCGAGCAGGCGGCCCTCGACCAGTTCGAGGAGCGCTTCGGCCAGTCGTTCGGTGAAGCGACCGGCCACCAGCACTAGTCGACGCGCACTCGACCACCGAAGTCTGTTTCTGCGGTAGCAGCAGTCAACGATACGGTTTCTTTACTCAGTGCTAGCAGAGAAGCGACCGTTCAGTACATCTGCGCTAATCACCGAATCTGGCACAGCTTTTAGTTATCCGATTGCACCTTCGGAGTATGAGCAGCCAGCTCAAGTGGGGAATAGGAACGCTCATTCTTGGCGCAATCGGTCTTGCTCTTCTCGGAATTACTGGTGCATTTCAGAACCCACTTGCGCCAGAGATACAAAATAGACCAGTTAATTTGATTGCAATCGGTGGTAGCCTCCTTCTCGTTATCTCTGGAATCGCAACAGTCGTACAATCTCGACGGCTTGAGTAGTTTGCTAGCTGTGTGTACTGTTTTGGCCGTTCCAGTTTCATGGCTGGATTGAATAACGAAACCGCGCTGGCAACTAGCGGGAGACTGACGCCGTCAGCAGTCGTACGTGAGGAGGACGCCGTCGTCGACGCGCTCGACGCCCGCGAGGTCGAGTTCGGGGAAGTCGTCGACGAAGCCGTCGCCGTCGGCGAGCGTCGGGGCGTCCCGGCCGCCGATAATCTGGGGGGCGACGAAGACAGAGAGTTCGTCGACGAGGTCCTCGGCGAACAGCGAGAAGATGAGTTCGCCGCCGCCCTCCACCATGAGCCGGTCGACGCCCCGGGATTCGAGGGCGTCGAGGGCTGACGGCAGGTCGACGCGGTTCTCGCCGGCGACGACCACAGTCGCGCCCGCGGCCTCCAGGCTCTCCCGGTGTTCGACCGGCTCCGCCTCGGCGACGAGGACGTACGTGTCGGCAGCGCCGTCCAGCAGCCGGGCGTCCGGCGGCGTGCGGGCGTGGGAGTCCGCGACGACGCGCGCCGGGTGCGGGGACTCGCCGCGCTCCTCGCGGGCGGCGACGTGGTCGCTGTCGTCCAGCGTCAGGGAGGGGTTGTCGGCGAGGACGGTTCCGACGCCGACCATGACGGCGTCGACGCTCGCGCGCAGTTCGTCGACGCGCTCGAAGTCCTCGCTGCCGCTGATGGCGACCTGCTCGCGGCGGCGCGTGGAGAGCTTGCCGTCCGCGCTCATCGCTGCGTTCACGACGACGTGCATACGCTCGGATGGCGTCGCCAGCCCTGAAACCGGTTTCGTTGCCCGGAAGCGGGTGTCAAGGTCGTGTCGCTCGCGGGGTTGCCGCCGCGCCGCCGCGAGACGACGACAACGAGCGCGAGGACAGCGACCGCGACGGCGAGCGCGCCCGCGGTCCAGTAGCCGACGAGTTCGGCGGCGGCCACGTAGTTCGGGAGGACGAGCAGGGCGACCAGGAGGCGCTGCCGTCGCTCGATGCGGGAGAGCCGTGTCCGGAGAGCGTCGTCCATGTGGAGAGAACTTGCCGAGCGACTCCGTAATGGTTGGCTCTGTTCGCCCCGGCCCGCGCTCAGGTCCGCATCTCGTCGCCGTACGCCCGCAGGTCGAGTTCGAACGTCCACGCGCGCTCGTCTTGCTGGACGAGGTCGAGGTAGGTGTCGGCCATCGCTCCGGGGTCGAGGAGCTCGGACTCGTCGCGGGCGGTGTCGCTCTCTCCGGGGCCGCCGATTGCGCCGTCCACGACGACGTAGGAGACGTGGACGCCTTCCGGACCGAAGCGCCGGGCGAGCGACTGCGCAAATCCGCGGAGCCCGGGGCCGGCGAGGTCCCACGCGACGAGGTTCCCGAACGCGCGCTTCGCGATGGACGTCCCCGTGAACAGCACAGTCCCGCCGTCCGCGGCGTCTGCGCCGCGCTCCGTGCCCGGTGGGCGCTCCGTCATGTCGGCGACGGCTTCGCGGGCGGCGTGGAACGCGCCGCGGAGGACGACGTCGAGAACGGCGTCGAAGTCGTCGTCGTCGACCTCGAAGAGGTGCCCGGGCGCTGGGACACTCGGATTGTAGACGAACACGTCCGCGGGGCCGAGTTCGTCGCGGACGGTGTCGAACCCCTCGGTGATTGCGTCGGGGTCGGCGAGGTCTGTCGGCACCCCGAGCGCGTCGTGACCGTCCGCGCGCAGGTCGGATTCGAGGTCCGCGAGGTAGTCCGACGAGCGCGCGAACGCCGCGACGGCGTACCCCGCCTCGGCGAACCGCCTGACGAGCGTCTCGCCGAATCCGGGGCCGACGCCCGCGACGACAGCAGTATCCTGCATGGCGGAGCGTGCGGACGCCGCCCAGTTAGTCGCTCGGGCAGGAGAAGCGACAGCCCCCGCGCGCACGCTCGCGAACGCTTTTAGGCCAGGCCGACCGACACTAGGTCGCATGAACGTCGACGATCACGCCGAGGATCTCGCCTCCGACCTCGGTGTAGACAAAGCGGAGGTCAAAGAGAACCTGCAGAACCTCGTGGAGTACAGCGTGCCACTGGAGGAGGCCAAGCGCAGCCTCCGGCGGAAGTACGGCGACGAGGGGTCCAGCGCGTCGGAGGGCCCGACGGCCGCCGACATCGCGGACATCGGGCCGGACTCCGGGAACGTCACCGTCACCGCGAAGGTGCTGACGGCGGGGACGCGCTCGATTCGCTACCAGGGCGACGACCACGTCATCGGCGAGGGCGAGCTCGCCGACGAGACCGGCCGCATCTCCTACACGGCGTGGGAGGAGTTCGGTCTCGAACCGGGCGACACCGTGACCATCGGGAACGCGAGCGTCCGCGAGTGGGAGGGGCAGCCGGAACTGAACTTCGGGGAGTCCTCGACGGTCACGAAAGCCGACGACATCGACGTGCCCTACGAGGTGGGCGGCGACCGAGGTCTTGCCGACCTGTCGCCGGGCGACCGCGGGCGGAACGTCGAGGCGAAGGTGACCGAGGTGGAGACCCGGACCATCGACGGCCGCGACGGCGAGACGGAGATTCTCTCCGGCGTGCTGGGCGACGAGTCCGCGCGCCTGCCGTTCACGGACTGGGACCCCCACGCCGAAATCGAGTCGGGCGCGTCCATTCGCGCCGAGGATGTCTACGTCCGCGAGTTCCGCGGCGTGCCGTCGGTGAACGTCTCCGAGTTCTCGACCGTCGAGCGCCTCGACCGCGAGGTGGCCGTCGGTGGGCCGACCCGGCTCACCGTTCGAGAGGCCGTGGAGCGCGGCGGCGCGTACGACGTGGAACTCGTCGGGAACGTCATCGAGGTCCGGGACGGGTCCGGGCTCATCCAGCGCTGTCCCCAGTGCGGCCGCGTCGTCCAGAAGGGGCAGTGCCGGCAGCACGGCGAGGTCGACGCCGAGGACGACCTCCGAGTCAAGGCCATCCTCGACGACGGCACGGAGACCGTCACCGCAGTCCTCGACCGCGACCTGACAGAGGACGTCTACGGCGGGACGCTGGAGGACGCCCGCGAGCAGGCTCGCGAGGCGATGGACCAGTCCGTCGTCGCGGAGACCATCGCCGAGGGCGTGGTCGGCCGCGAGTTCACCGTCCGGGGCCACCTCTCCGTCGACGAGTACGGCGCGAACCTGGAGACCATCGACTTCGCGGAGAGCGACGACGACCCGGCCGCGCGTGCCGAGGCCTTCCTCCAGGAGGTGGACGCATGAGTCAGTCGGAGTCCGACGACGAGGTCAACCGCCGGGAGGTCGCCTATCGGCTGTTCGCGGCGGAGTTCGACGACGCTGACTTCTCGTACGCCGAGAGCGACGAGGAGCGCGCGCCGAACTACGTCGTGACGCCGACCGGCGCGCGCGTCAACCGCGTGTTCGTCGTGGGCGTGCTCACGGAGGTCGAGCAGGTCAACGACGACGTGGTGCGCGCCCGGGTCGTCGACCCGACGGGCGCGTTCGTCGTCTACGCCGGCCAGTACCAGCCGGAGGCGCTGGCGGCCCTCGAATCGGCGGAGACGCCGTCGTTCGTCGCCGTTACCGGGAAGGCCCGGACGTTCGAGCCGGACGACAGCGACATCGTCTACACCTCGATTCGGCCGGAGACCGTCAGCGAGGTCGACGCCGACACCCGGGACCGCTGGGTCGTCACGACCGCCGAGCGCACCGCCGACCGCGCCGCGACGGCGGCGGCTGCCCACGAGCGCGTGGAGCGCGGCGACAGCCTCCAGCGCGTGCTGGAGCAGGCGGACGTCGACAGCAGCCTCGCGTCGGGCATCCCGCGCGCGCTCGACCACTACGGCACGACGCCCGCGTACCTCGCCGGGGTCCGCGACCTCGCCGTCGACGCGGCCCGCGTCGTCTCCGGGGACGCAGACGCTGCCGGTGAACTCACTGTCCGGCCCGACCAGGAGGGCGACGCCGCCCTGGACTTCGCGGCCGACCTCGGAGTCGACGCCGAGCCGAGCGAGGAGTCCGTGGAGACGGCGGACGAGGCCACCGAAGCGCCGGGTTCCGTCGACGACACCGACGACACCGGCGACGAGCCGGACGCGGCGGTCGACACCGAGACCACGGACGAGACCGACGCTGCGAGCGAAGGCGAGACCGGTGTCGCGGACGAGACCCACACAACCGACGAGACCGGAGCGGACGAGCCGACCGGGCTCGCCGGCGACGAACCGAGCCCCGAGCCGGCGGCGGAGACGCCGTCGCCGAGCGAGGTCGCTGCGGAGGCGAGCCCGAACGAGGACGACGAGGCGACGCCCGAGTCCGCCGACGAGAGCGACGACGGCGGGACGGCCACCGAAGAGCCGGCGGCCGCCGACGCGAGCGCCGAGAACGACGGGGAAATGTACGAGCTCTCCGAGGAGGAGCGCGAGGAAGTCAAAGAGGAGTACGGCGTCGACTTCTCGACGGGCACCGAGATTCCGGACGCGGGCGAACACGACATCGACGCGCCCGGCCCCGACGACGGCATCGCTCCGGAGGAAGCCGAAGCCGACACCGAGTCCGCCGCGGGCGGTGCGGACGACGGGGACGGCCTCGGCGACTTCGACGCCGACGGCGACGAGGACGACGACCTCGACGACTTCACCGAGGACGAGTACGACGAACCCGAGTCCGACGCGGAGGACGACGAGTCCCCGCCGGCGGACCTCGACTTGGAGGACTACGTCGTCGACCTGATGAGTGACCTCGACGACGGCGACGGCGCGCCCCGCGACGAGGTCGTGACGAGCGCGGCCGACGATCTCGACGCCGACGAGGGCGACATCGAGGAGGCCATCCAGTCGGCGCTGATGAGCGGGCGGTGCTACGAGTCCGGCGACGACCACCTGAAGGCCATCTGATGGCGCTCGTCGAGCCCGTCCCCGGGGAGCCCGCAGCGACGGCGGAGTTGGGGGGCGAGCGCGGGCTCGTGGTCGCGGACTACCACGCCGGCATCGAGGTGTCGCTCCGACGCGAGGGGCTGGAAGTGCAGGGCAGGGGGCCGCAGCGCCGCCGCCGGCTCAGGCGGCTGGTCCGCGAGCGGGACGCCGACCGCGTGGTGTTCCTCGGCGACCTCGGTCACGCCATCGGCGTTCCGGACGGCGCGGAGTTCGACGAACTCGACGCGCTGTTCGATTCGCTGGACGTGCCGGTGACGCTGGTCGCGGGCAACCACGACGGCGGCATCGGCGAGGCCTTCCCGGACGTCGAAGTGACGCCGACCGACGGCGTCCGAATCGGTGACGTGGGGTTCGCGCACGGCCACACCTGGCCGAGCCCCGAGGTGCTGGAGGCCGAGACGGTCTGCGTCGGCCACGAGCACACCGCGGTCCGGCTGGAGGACGAGGTCGGCGGAACGCGCGTCGAGCGCGCGTGGCTTCGCGGGCCGCTGGCGGCCGAGCCGTTCGAGACCCACTACGACCGCAGCCTCGACGTGAACGGCGACCTCGCGGTGTTCCCGGCGTTCAACGACCTCTCCGGCGGGACGTGGGTGAACGTCGACGGCCAGGGGTTCCTCGCGCCGTTCCTCCCCGCGGGCTGTCCGGCCGCCGAGCTCTACCTGCTGGACGGCACGCGGCTCGGGCGCTACGACCGCGTGTAGGCCCGTTTCTGGCCGGCTGGCGTCGCCCCGAAATCGCTGCGAGCAACGTTCTTATTCGCGTCCCCGCCCTACCCAGAGCCCAGAATGTCGGAGTCCGAGGGGATGGACGCGTTCGCCCACCTGGGCGACGAACTCAGGCGCGCGCTCTCGGAGCGCGGGTTCACGACGCCGACGGAGCCACAGCGCCGCGCCATCCCGGCGCTCGCCGACGGCCGGAACGGGCTGGTGGTCGCGCCCACCGGCACCGGGAAGACGGAGACGGCGATGCTGCCGGTGCTGAACAGCCTCGTGTCCGGCGACGGGCCGCCCGAGGGGTTCGGCGCACTCTACGTGACGCCGCTGCGCGCGCTCAACCGGGACATGCGCGAGCGCCTGGACTGGTGGGGGGAGACGCTCGGGCTGGACGTGGACGTGCGGCACGGCGACACGACGGACTACCAGCGGAAGAAACAGGCCGACGACCCACCAGACGTGCTGGTGACGACGCCGGAGACGCTGCAGGCGATGCTGACAGGGGAGAAACTCCGGGACGGGCTGGCGGACGTCGAGCACGTCGTCGTCGACGAGGTCCACGAGCTCGCGGGCGCGAAACGCGGCGCACAGCTCTCCATCGGCATGGAGCGCCTCGTCGAGCTGGCGGGGGACTTCCAGCGCGTCGGGCTGTCGGCGACGGTCGGCGACCCCCACGAGGTCGGCGCGTTCCTCACGGGCGGCCGGGGCTGCGAGATCATCGAGGTCGACGTGGCGTCGAAGGTCGACTTCGAGGTCCGGGAGCCGGAGGTGACGGACGCGGACGAGCGGATGGCGAACGAACTGATGACGAGTCCCGAGATGGCGAGCCACGTCCGCGCTATCCGCGAACTCGTGGAGCGCCACGACTCCGTCCTGATTTTCGTGAACACGCGCCAGACGGCGGAGGCGCTGGGCTCGCGGTTCAAGGAACTCGGTGCGAACATCGGCGTCCACCACGGGTCGCTGTCGAAGGAGGCCCGCATCGACGTCGAGGACCGCTTCAAGGCAGGGGAGCTGGACGGCCTGCTCTGCACGTCGTCGATGGAGCTCGGCATCGACGTGGGCCGCATCGACCACGTCGTCCAGTACGCCTCCCCGCGTGAGGTCAAGCGGCTGCTGCAGCGGGTCGGGCGCGCGGGCCACCGACGCGACGAGGTCAGCGAAGGCACGGTGATTACCGGGAATCCCGACGACGCGCTGGAAGCGCTCGCAATCGCGCGACGGGCGAGCCACGGCGACGTGGAAGAGACTCAGATTCACCACGGCAGTCTGGACACCGTCGCGAATCAGATCGTCGGCGTCGCGATGGACTTCGGGGAGACCGAGGCGTGGCACGCGTACAAGATCATCACGCGAGCGTACCCGTTCAAGCAACTGCCCGAGGAGACGTTCCGGGAGGTGGCGATGGAACTCCACCGGAACCGTGTCGTGTACGTCGACGAGGACGAGGACACCATCTCGAAGTCCGGGGGGACGTGGCAGTACTACTACGCGAACCTCTCGATGATTCCGGACGAGGAGACCTACGACGTCTACGACATGGCGGCCGGTCGGCAGGTCGGTACGCTCGACGAGCGCTTCGTCGTGAACTTCGCCGAGCCGGGGGCGACGTTCGTGCAGCGCGGCGAGATGTGGCGCATCACCAACATCGACGAGGACGACCAGCAGGTCGAGGTCTCGCCCATCGAGGACCCGACGGGCGAAGTCCCCTCGTGGACGGGCCAAGAGATTCCGGTGCCCTACGAGGTCGCCAAGGAGGTCGGCGAGATGCGGGCGTCGGCCGGCGACCAGTTCGCCGCGGGCGGCACCGAGAACGCGGTCGCCCGGGAGTTCACCACCCGGTACCCGACCGACGACTACACCGCACGCGGCGCGCTCGGCCAGGTCTCCCGGCAGGTCGAGCAGGGGGTGCCGATTCCGAGCGACGACCGCCTCGTCGTCGAGCAGGCCGGGAAGACCATCGTCCTGAACGCCTGCCTCGGCCACGAGGCCAACGAAACGCTGGGGCGGCTGCTGTCGGCGCTGCTCGGCCAGCGAACCGGGTCCTCTGTCGGTATCGATGTCGGCCCGTACCGGGTCGAGCTTGAAGTTCCGGCGGGCGTCAGCGCCGACGACGTGGTCGACCTCCTGCACGAGACCGACCCCGGGCACGTCGAGGCCATTCTCGAACTGAGCCTGAAGCAGTCCGAGACGCTGAAGTTCACGCTCGCGCAGGTCGCCGCGAAGTTCGGCGCGCTCAAACGCTGGAAGGGCCGGGACGGCGTCGGGCTATCCCGGCTCCTGGGTGCGCTGGAGGACACACCCGTCTACGACGAGGCCGTCCGGGAGGTGTTCCACACGGACCTCGACGTGGAGCGCGCGAGCGAGGTGCTCGACGCCGTGCAGGCCGGCGACCTCGACGTCGAAGTCGTCGGGGAGCGTACGGCAATCGGGTCGGGCGGCCGGTCCTCGGGGACCGAACTGCTCACGCCCGAGAACGCGGACGCGAGCGTCGTCCAGACGGTCAAAGAACGCATCCAGGACGACCGCGTGAAGCTGTTCTGCGTCCACTGCACGGACTGGGAGCAGGAGACGAAGGTCCGCCGGGTCGCCGACCAGCCGGAGTGCCCGCGCTGTGGCTCCACTCGTATCGCCGCGCTCTCGCCGTGGGCCGACGAGGTCGTCACGGCCGTCCGCGCGACGGACAAAGACGACGAGCAGGACGAGCAGACCCAGCGCGCGTTCCGGAACGCGAGCATCGTCCAGAGCCACGGGAAGCCCGCGGTCGTCGCGCTGTCCGCGCGGGGTGTCGGCCCGCGGAACGCCGCGCGCGTCATCAACCGCCACCGGGAGGACGAGGCGGACTTCTACCGGGACATCCTCGAACGCGAGCGCGAGTACGCCCGCACGAAGGCGTTCTGGTAGCCGGGACCCCGCGGGACCCCAGTCCCGGTCCGAGTATTCAAGTACGGAGACGGGACCACTGCGGCCCGTGTTCGACAACGCGTACTCGAAGCGAGGCACCGCACTCGGTGCGCTCGCCGCGCTGCTCGGTTACGCCGCCACCTATCTGCTTCGCGTGGACGCTCTGGCGGCTGCTGTGGCGGCCCCCGCGGGCCGGTTCACCGCTCGCGAGGCCGGGCCCGCCGCCTGGCAGGTCGCCGGCTGGCTGTGGGTGGGCGCGCACCACGTCGCGCTCCGCGCGTCCAAGGGCACGATGGTCGACGGCTACGACCTCCCCGTCGCGCCGACGGCGACCGATCCCTGGGCGTGGTTCCTGTTCGCGGTGCCGCCGGTCCTGCTGGTCGCGGTGGGCGCGCTCGCCGCAGGAGACGCGGCCACCCCACGGCGCGCCGTCCGGCGCGGGGCCGGAATCGCGGCGGGCTACCTGCTCGCGGCGGCCTGCTCGCTGTACGCCTTCCGCTGGACCGGCGTCTTCCAGTACGACGGCATGCACCGGGTCGTCGCTCCGGAGCCGTTACCGACGCTGCTCGTCCTCGGCGTCGCGTTCCCCGCCGCGTTCGGCGCGCTCGGCGGTCGGCTGCGACACCTACTCGGCGAGTGATACAGCGCCGGATTCACAACGCGTGCGGGCTGTCACAAGCTATTCAAACGCTTCGTCCCTAGCTTGCAGTATGACAGGCAGACCCCGTTCGACGCGACGACTCGCGCTGCTGGCAGTCGCGCTCTCCGCGCTGCTCGTGACCGCCGGCTGCTTGGGCTCCGTCGGGAACCTCGGCGCGAACGACACCAGTGCCGAACCGCAACTGGATAGCATCCCGGCGTCCGCCGAGTACGTCTCGTACGTCGACGCGGCGGGGATGGC
Source organism: Halobacterium jilantaiense (assembly GCF_900110535.1). Classification (NCBI taxonomy): domain Archaea; kingdom Methanobacteriati; phylum Methanobacteriota; class Halobacteria; order Halobacteriales; family Halobacteriaceae; genus Halobacterium; species Halobacterium jilantaiense. The sequence goes on along the minus strand of NZ_FOJA01000001.1, from coordinate 73,887 downwards.
CGACGACGAGTCCCTGCGCTCCATCGCGAACACGGCGATGGAGGCCAGCGGTGAGTACGACGACGGCCCCACGGACGTCGACGGGGTGTTCGATCAGGCGGAGAACGACAGCGACCTCGACCCGTCGAAGTTCGACACGATGACCGCATTCGGCACCGCGCCCGAGAACCCGATGGAGGGCGAGGGTTCGGCCGCGGCGGTGCTGGCTACGTCGTACACCGAGGACGAAGTCGTCGCTGCGATCGAGAAGCAGGACGGCGAACTCACCGAGGAGACGTACGGCGACACGACGCTGTACGCCTACGAGAGCGACGAGGACGACGTCAGCGTGCTCGCCGTGCTCGGCGACGGCACGTTCGCCGCCGGCGACCGGAGCGCCGTCGAGAGTGTGATTGACGTGCGCAACGGCGACGCAGACGCCCTCAACGGCGACCTGAAAGCGACGTTCGAGGACACCGAGGACGGCTACGTCCGGTTCGCGATGGCGATGCCGAGCGAGGCGGACGTGCCGTCCGGCGAGCAGTCCGTGGTCGGCAACCAGATGGACGTCTCCGCGCTGGGGAACGTGACGCACGTCTCCGGATCGTTCGCGACGAGTGACGGGAACGTGACGACCACGATGAGTCTCGTCGCCGCGTCGGAGGGCGACGCCACGGAGGTCTACAACGCCTTCGACGGCGTGCTCTCGCTGTACGCGAGCATGGGTGAGGAAGACAGCGCGACCCAGTCTGTCCTCGACGCCGTCTCCGTCTCGCAGGACGGCGAGACGGTGACCGTCACGCACACGGACACCGTCGAGAACGTCGAGTCGCAGGTCGAGGCGTTCTACGACACGGAGCAGACCGGATACGGGTCCGGTTCGAACAGCACGAGCGCGTCCGTCGCGACGATTCCAGCCGGGGAATAGCAGAGTCGACCCGCCCGCGCTCGTGTGCCGCCGGGGCAACGGTTTTTAGCTCAGGTGCCGAGTCGTCCAGTATGGTCGAGGAGACAGAACGCGACGACATGACCTGGTACCGCTGCGAGGAGTGTGGCCTGATGTTCGACGACGCCGGCGACGCCGGCCAGCACGAGCAGAACTGCGACGCCGAGGAGCCGTCGTACCTCCAGTAGCTACTCGTCGAACAGCTCGTAGGCGTACTCGCCGAGTTCGTCTTCCTCGAAGACGAACACGCGGCCCCGGGCCGCCTCGGGGTCGGCCTCGACCTCCACCGCGTAGCCGTCCGCTCGCACTGTCACGCCCGGGAACAGCTCTTCTTCCTCGCCGGGGTCTAACATCACGCGTCCGACGCCCGTGGACTCCAGAATCTCGTCGTCGGTCTTGAGGTCGTTCACGTAGACGAGGACGCCCTCCGTCTCCGTCGGGTCAGTCACGAGCACGTGGACGTCCTTGCCGGGGTTCGTCCGCAGGGTGCCCTCGATTCGCTCGGGGACGCCGTTGTAGAACACGCGTCGACCGTCCGTGTACTCGACGTAGACGCCCTCTTCTGCCAGTTCGACGCCGAGGGTGCTCGGCGCGACGTCGTTACGGGCGCTCATCTCTTGGGCGTTGGTTGACGGCGAGCCGGTGAAAACCCCGCGGTTTGCCGGCGGTTCGCCGCGGCCGTTCGCCGGGGTTGCCCGGAGCGCCAGTCACAAGTACGGCCCTCGCCAGGACACCCCATGGACGGGCGTGCAGTCGCGCCGGCCGCCGGAACGGTGTTGAACGCGCTGGCGACCGGCGTCGGCTCGGCGTTCGCGCTGGACTTCGACGTCGAGGCGACCGTGTCCCTCGAACCGGAGCGCGAGAGCGTGTCCGGCGACATCGCCGACCACGCCGACGCCGACACCGGCCTCGTGGAGCGCTGCGTGGCGCTCGCGACCGAACGCTACGGCGACGGCGAGGGCGGCCACGTCCGCACCGACGGAGAGATTCCGCTCGCCGCGGGGCTGAAGAGTTCGAGTGCCGCGGCGAACGCGACGGTGCTCGCGACGCTGGACGCGCTCGGGGTCGCCGAGGACGTAGAGCGAATCGAAGCGGCTCGGCTGGGCGTGCAGGCCGCGCGAGACGCCGGCGTCACCGTGACGGGCGCGTTCGACGACGCGACCGCGAGCATGCTCGGTGGGCTAACGCTGACGGACAACCGCGAGGACGACCTCGTCGTCCGCGACGAGGTGGACTGGCACGCTGCGGTCTGGACGCCGCCGGAGCGCGCGTACTCCGCAGACGCCGACGTGTCGCGCTGCGAGCGCGTCGCGGGGCTCGCCGACCACGTCGCGGACCTCGCCGCGGCCGGCGACTACGGCACCGCGATGACGGTCAACGGGCTGGCGTTCTGTGCGGCACTCGACTTCCCGACCGACCCCGCGGTGGCGGCGCTCCCGCACGCGACCGGCGTGTCGCTGTCCGGGACGGGGCCGAGCTACGTGGCGGTCGGGGACGCCGACGGCATCCAGGAGGTGGCTACGCTATGGAACGAGAACCCGGGGACGGTCAGGGAGACGACGACGCAACTGACCGGGGCCCGAACGACATGACACTGGACGAACTCCGAGAGGAGATCGAGAGCATCGACCGCGAAATCGTCGACCTCATCGCGCGACGCACCTACGTCGCCGAGACCATCGCCGACGTGAAAGACGAACAGGGGCTGGCGACGACCGACGAGTCCCAGGAGCAGGCGGTGATGGAGCGCGCCGGGAAAAACGCCGCGGCGTTCGACGTCGACGACAACCTCGTGAAGGCCATCTTCCGGCTGCTCATCGAACTGAACAAGGTCGAGCAGCGGGAGAACCGGTAGCGACCGCGGACCGGCCACTATCGACTCACTCCGGCGGTCGCTTGGCGAGTCGCCGTCCCCACGTCCATACGGTAGCGCGGACTCGCTCACCGAGCGCCGTGAACGCGAGTGCGGCCAGAATCGCTATCGAGACGCATTGGAGCGCGACGACCTGCCACGGGGAGAGCCCCGAGTCGGGCGAGGTGAAAAACACCGAGCCGACGACGAGCAGGAACTGCAGGGTGTGCGTGGCGACGAAGTAGCCGGCGCTCGCGCGGAGCGACGGCCGGAAGCCACCAGTCCAGAGCGCGGCGACGAGGGCAGTCCCGAACAGCAAGCCGACGTTCACGGGAGCTACGGGAGTCGTGACGGGGAGAGCCTCGACGAGCGCGACGCCGAGGCCCGCGAGCGAGGACCCGACGAGGACCCAGACGAGCAGGAGGTGGCTGAGCGATGACCGGCGCTCGATGGAGGGCTGGGGCATCACGTCGTTGTTCTGTTTCCCTCGGCAAGAAATTTCGGTGGGTCGCGGTCCGCGTGCGCGCCGCGCTCCGGGTGCCGGGCGGGCTACCCGAGGCGCTGGCCGAGGTAGACGCCCGCCGCGGCGGTGCCGCCGAGGGCGGCCGCACCACCGCCGACGACGACCGGGTCGACGCCGCCGAGCGGGCCGCCACCCCCGCCGCCGTCACTGGCGTCGGATTTCTGCTTGTCGACGTCGTTCTGGCTGTCCTCGTTACTGCTGTCGCTACCGCTGGCGTCGCTGGACACGTCGCCGGCGGCGACCGTCACCTCGCCGGGCGACAGCGAGACCTCGACGGTCGTGGAGTCGGCGTCGTTGAGGACGGTCTCCTCGTCGACGAATCCGAGCGAGGAACGCGCGCCGTCGTCGCCGACGGCCGCGAACGTGATGGTGGCGAGGACGGGCTCGTCCGTGCCGTCGACCTGCGACTGCGTGACGAACACCCAGCCCTCGTCGTTGTTCACGTTCACGACCGGGTCGCCGAAGCTGTCGGAGCCGGCGACCGACTCGACGGAGACGACGGCCGGGTCGAACGTGACGTTCGCCTGGTAGCCGGCGACGCCGGTGGCGTCCGTGGCGAGTTCGACTGTCGTCGTCTCGCCGGGGTCGACGGTGGCGGACCCCAACTGCATCCGGGGCTGGTCCTGGCTGTCGAGCGTGCGTCCGTCAGTTCCGGCGGTCGCCGCGACGACTGGGGCGGCCGCCGTGGTGACGGCGACGGCCACGACGAGCGCCGCGACGGCGATCGAACGGTGTGTGGTGTCAATCATCGTATCGAAATGTCGCGTGGTGGGTATCAGTTTTTTGCAGACTCGGACCGCGGACGTACTGAAATATGGACCGGGTAGGGGTGTCGGCGGGTGGTTCGACCGGCTAGAGCGCGACTGCGCTCGGACCGGCGGTCGCTTCGAAGACCGAAGTGGCGACGGGCGACTGACTGCCGACCGCGTTCATCTCCGGCGGCTCCTCGATGCCGGCGACGATCTGCAGGATGTAGGTCACGTCGGCGGACGTGATCTGGCCGTCTTGGTTGACGTCGCCGAGCACTTCGATCTGTTCGTCCGGCACGTCGGTCGGCAGACCGGCGATGTACCGCTGGACGATGACCGCGTCACCAGCAGTGATCTCGCCGTCCGCGTTCACGTCACCGAGGTCGCCCTCGAGCACCATGACGTGGCCGTTGTCCCAGTTGGTGGTGTAGGCCTCACCGCTCGGGTCGTAGACCGCGGACTCGGAGCCGACGAGGCTGACGTCGGCCTCCTCGCCGTTCTGCATATCGATGACCTCGAACTCGATCTCGGCCATCTCGGGCGCGTCGGCACCCGACGCCTGCGCTTGCGTCAGGAATATCTCGCCGTCCTCGTTGTCGACCTCCATCACGGGGTCGGCCATGTTCTCACCGGACACGTCCTCGACCTGGAGCTTCTCCGGGTCGAATTCGATGGTGGCCTCGTAGCCCGTGGCGTTCGACACGTCGGTCTCGAGGGTCACGGTCGCCGAGCTGTCCGGCGTGACCATCGTGTCGGTGACGCTCACCGTGCCTGCCGGATCCGGCGTGTCCACGGCGAGGGTGACCATGTTGCCGAGGATGGTGTCCGCGTCCTCGGTGAAGTCGTCGTCGCCGACGAACGAGCTGTAGCCGAGAGACGCGCCGAGGATGTCCCAGCGCGCCTCGCTGACTGCGACGCCAGCGCCCTGGACCTCGCCGTTGGAGACGTCGGCCAGGACCTCGGCGTCGGTGCCGCTGAACCACGTCTTGTCCGAGAACGTGGCTTCGTGGAGGAGAATCGGCTCGTCACCGGTTCCCTCGAAGATGGGGTGGTCGGCGACGTTCACGTACTGCGGCTGCTCGCCGCTGAAGCCGTCGTCGGTCTCCGCCGGGTCGCCGAGCGCGGACGACCGCGCTTCGATGCCGTTGGAGTCCGACGCCCACTGGTCGAGGTAGACGGTCCCGACGCTGTAGCCCGCCGTTGCGGACGTGAACGCGTCGGCGTTGTCCTCGTCGATCTGCTGGACGACGTACGCGTCGTACTCGTCGACGGAGTCGATGGCGGTGTCGGAGCCGATGACGGACACCGAGTAGTTCCCGGGCGTCTCCGCCTCGATGGTGGAGGCGACCGCGCCGCCGTAGCCGCCGTCGTCGTCGACGACGCCGACCTGAACGAAGTTCTCGTAGACCTCGGTCGGGCCGGTGGTGACGTTGACGCTGTCACCGAGGCCCGCGAAGCTGTGTTCGATGGAGAGGCTCCCCGTCGTGTTCGCGGCCGTCTCGACAGTCACGGTCGCCGTGCCGCTGTAACCGCCGAGTTCGACCGTCTCGCCGAACTGAATCTCGTCGCCGTTGAGGTACAGCGTGGCGTCGGCCTCGCTGTAGCCGTCGGCGAGTTCGGCGGTGTACGAGTCGAGGTTCGCGACGTTGACAGTCGCGGAGGCGTTCTCACCGCCCTCGATGGCGCTGGCCTGTCCGGACTCCAGAGTGACACCGAGCGCGGGTTCGAGGCTGAAGTTCTGGACGGCGGTCTCGTTGTCGCCGACTTCGACGGTCTCGGTCGCGCTCTCCGCTCCGAAGGCGTCGGCGGTCACCGAGACGTTCCCGGTCTCCGCGAGCACCGTGTACTCGCCCTCGGCGTTCGTCGTCGCTTCGAAGCCCTGGTCGGTGGAGACGGTCGCGCCCGCGATGGGGCTGCCGTCGGTGTCAGTCACCGTGCCAGTGATCTCCTGTTCGAGTGCGACCTGGTCGGTCGCGTTGTAGATGTCGATGATGCCGTCACCGTACCGGGTCGGGTCGGGGTCCTCGGTGGGCGTCCACGCCGACTCGGTCAGCGCGTCCTCGACGGTCGCCTGGTCGATATCGCCCGCCGCGGACAGCATCAGCGCGACTGCGCCGCTCATGTGCGGCGCGGCCATCGACGTTCCGGACAGCTCCTGGTAGCCGCCGCCGGGCGCGGCGCTCTTCACGGCCACACCGGGCGCGGCGTAGTCGGGAACGGTGTAGGAGTCCGGCCAGTCGCTGGGCGCGGCGTCGCCCCACGCGGACTCGGTGTCGATCTCCTCGCCGCTGGAGAAGTCGGCGATGCCGCCGGCTTCGTTGCTCGCGCCGGCTGCGACTGCCTCGTAGACGTTCCCGGGGCTGCCGGAAGTCCCTGCGCCGCTGTTACCCGCCGAGGCAACGAGAATCTTGCCGGCGGCCTCGATGTTCTGCGTGGGCTCGATCATCTGCTCGGAGTACCCCTCTCCGCCGAGGCTCATCGACACGACGTCGACACCGGACTCGTTGGCGGCCCACTGCATCCCGTTGGCGACCTGCACGAACGAGCCGCTACCGCCCGAAATAACGAGGCCGTGATAGAGCGTCGCGTCGGGCGCGACGCCGATGTACTCGCCGCTGGCGTTCCCACCGGTGACGGTACCCGAAGTGTGGGTGCCGTGTTCAGCACTATCGTAGGGGTCGACGTTCTCCACGCCGTCCTCGGTGGCTTCGACGAAGTTGTCCGGGTCGATGTCGATGTCCGGGTGGTCCGGGTCGACACCGGTGTCGAGGACGGCGACGCCGACGCCGTCACCCATCGTGTTGTACTCGTCCCAGACCTCGGTAGCGTTGATCTGCGAGAGGCCGTAGGTGGTGTTGTAGGAGTCCACCTGCACGCCGTCCGCGCTGGCGGCGCGCTGCTGGGCGGGCTCGGGCACCGTGAGCTCGAAGTTCGCGTGCGCTCGCTCGACACCTTTGATCCGGGTCAGCTCTTCGATGCTGACCTCGTCGGTGTCGACTTCCGCGAGCACCGCGTTCGCGATCCAGAGCTGCTCGACGACCTCGACGCCGTCGGTCTGCCCGGCGAACCGAAGGAGGTTCTGCTGGGTCGCGGCGGCGTGGGTCTTCAGTGACTGAATCGCTGCCTGCCCGGTGACGTCCTGGATGCTGGCGCGGTCGATCGCTTCCAGCCGCAGGACGACTTCGACCGTGCCCTCGGCGTCCTGGAGGGCCGCGTCGACGTCACCTGGTGCGCCGAACTCGACGGCCGCGTTCGGGTTCTCTACGTCGCCGTCGAGTGCATTAGCTACTGCGTCTGTTCCCCCTGCTGGTGCCGCCGTAGCGCCCGCCATCCCCGCTGCGGGGGCGAGCGCGAGCAGCACCGCGAATATCGTGGCGAAGACTGCCTTCCGATTCATTGTACTGTGCGCGGCGGTACCACGCATCTCGACCAACTGCGGGAGGGTGAATCAGTAGTCGGCGGAATATGGAGACGCTACCACCCGATTATGCCGTTATTTCTCACTGGCGTCGGACGAAACGAGGTCGTTGGGTTGCACAGCGACCCGTATTCGGTTCGGGAGTGGCAGGGTTAGGAACTGGTTACAGTGGGCGACGGCCCCCTTCCCGCCGTCCGTATTCGGGTCACTGGGTGATTTCGTCGGAGTGATGAATCGGTTAAGCTGCGGTTAGCCCGACTTTTCGTGTTAACAACCACCATAACTAGCCGCTCCACCATTTTGCATAAAAAGATGTTTCAGCCCCCCAGTGTCGAAATTTCGACCCCGAATCGTCAGTTCATAAAGATTTAATGCGGCAGGGTGAGAGGATGCTACCGGGGAGAATCGTGTGAGTGTTTCACAAACTAAGCCCGACGAATCGGGGAGAGAACCGGACAATCAGGACGAGAGTGGTGTCGGCACACTCCAGCACCGGTCAGCCACGACCGACGACAACGCCGACGACGTAGACAGAGTGTTCGACGTCCTCGCGAACCGCCGCCGCCGTCAGATACTCTACCTGCTCGACGACGCCGAGAACAACGCAGCCGAGGTCCCGGAGCTCGCGTCCACCATCGCTGCCTGGGAGGAGGGAATCGCGGACCCGGTCTCCGTCACGTACGACGACCGCAAGTCCGTCCAGGCAGCCGTCTACCAGCATCACGCGCCGAAGATGGCGGCCGCAGACCTCGTGGAGTTCGACAAACGCGCCTGCCGCCTGGAACTGGACCCAGACGTCGACGTCGACGCCCTCCTCGACAGGACGCCCGAACCGGCCGACGACGGGGACAACCGAGCGCTGTCGGCCGTCTCCGTGTCCGCAGTCGCGCTCGCCACGACCGTGAGCCACCTCGCCTCGCCAGCCGTGGTCAGCGGACCGGTCGCGGTCGTCGTGCTCGTCGTCTGCGCCTGCGCGCTCGCCGGGCTCGCCCACGACGCCTACACGAACGACGACTGACGCCGCGAGGAGTACCGGTAGCAGCCACCGACCGTCCACTCGCAGAGACGAGCGTCGCCGACCCGCAGCCCGGCGGCCAGATTCGGCGTGCCGGTCGGGTCAGCTTTTTATCGGCCGGCAATCGAGGGTCGCGCATGAACGACGCGCTCGCCGGCCTCGTCGCGCGCTCTGACGCGACCCACGTGGTGCGCGAGTTCGAGGTGCCACCGGAAGACCTGTCGCCGGACGCGGACGGCTGGACGGCGGCCGGCGCGGTCGTCTGGAACCCCGACGGCGAGGTGGCGTTCGTCGAGACGCACTGGAGCGACGGCTGGGTGCTGCCGGGCGGCGGCGTCGAGGACGGCGAGACGTTCGCGGCCGCGGCGCGCCGCGAGGTCCGCGAGGAGACCGGGCTGGACTGTACCGTACTCGGCCCGCGGCGCGTCGAAGAACAGGTGTTCCGGTCGGGCGACGAGTCGATCCGGGGGTGGTTCGTGGCGTTCGCGGCGCGCACCGACGCCACCGAGTTCGGGGACGATCTCGGGGAGCGCGCGGACGAAATCGAGCGCGTGGGCTGGTTCGACGGCTCGCCCCCGAGCGTCGCTGGAGTGCTAGACGCCGAGGCGATGCTGCGGGACTGCCGGGTGGAGTAGTCGCGTCAGAACCGGTCGGCGAGGTCGTCGAGCGCGTCGTGGCGTTCGGTCGTGTGCGGTGCCGTCAGCGGCGACACAGAGACGTGGCCGTCGAGGACGGCCCGCCGGTCGGTCCCTTCCGGGTCGGGGATGTCGCCGGACGCCATCGCGTCCCAGAGCCGGTCCCGGAGCGCCACGGTGTCGCCGTGCTGGTCGGCGGTCATGTCGTACGCGTGGGAGGGGCGCGTGACGACCATCTCGCCGGTCGCGTCGGCCTCCGGGTGGGGCGCGTTCACGTTCAGGTAGTCCGCCGCCTCGAAGACGTCAGTCTCGACGGCGGCGTCGGCGAGGTGCGTGGTGGCGTCGACGGCGTGTTCGTAGTCTTCGACGGCCGTCGGCTCGCCGAACTGGTCTTCGCGCATGTACATCGAGACGGCGATGGCGGGCACGCCGAAGAACGCCGACTCGACGGCGGCGCTGACGGTGCCGGACCGGCCGAGGACGTACATCCCGAGGTTCCCGCCCTCGTTCACACCGGCGACCACGAGGTCGGGGTACGGCCCGAGCGCCTCCAGCCCGGCGACGACGCAGTCGGAAGGTGTCCCCTCGACGGCGTACCCGAGGTCGTGGTCGTGGACGCGGACCTCACTGGACATCGCGCGGCCGGTCGCGCTCTTGTCGTCGGCGGGCGCGACGACAGTGACGTTCCCGACGGCGTCGAGGCCCTCGGCGAGCGCGCGGATGCCGGGGGCGTCGATTCCATCGTCGTTCGTCACGAGAATCTCGGGCTCTGAGTCCATCGTGTGGTCGTCGGTCGGACGGCGAAAGAGCGTTTCGGGAGTGCGCGGTCGGCGGAAGCTACTTGCACGGACGCCAACACGGTGTGTCCAGCCGTGTCCAGCGAACACCTCAACCGCGGGTTCGTCGACGAACAGGTCGAACGGCTGCGGGCCGAGTACGGGCCGGTCCCCGTCAGCGAGGAGACAGTCGAGGTGGAGGCCGGCGCGTTCCCCGAGTACGTCGAGAACGCACGCGACGGCTACGTCGGGAGCGCGTACACGTGGACCGTGCGCGCCCCGGAGCAGGCCGCCGAGCGCAGCGAGTCGTACAGCGGCGGCGTCGAGGACCGTGAGCGCGCGCTGCTCGTTCTGCCGCGGGGAGAGTCAGCGTGGGGCGTCCCGGGCGGCGGCCTAGAGGGCGAGGAGTCCGTCGAGGACGCGGCCGTCCGAGAGACCCGAGAGGAGGCGGGCGTCGACTGCGAGATTGCCGGCCTCTGGCACCTCAACCGCTGCCGGTGGCGCAGCGAGGACGACGCCGACGGCCGGGTGAGTCACACACTGCACGTCTACTTCGACGCGGAGTACACCGGCGGCAGCGTCGCCGTGCAGGCCAGCGAAGTGAACGGTGCCGCGTGGTTCGCGGAGCGGCCCGCTCGACTGGGGGAGCCCAGCGGCGAGCGCGCCGACGCGTTCTTCTGAGCGACTGGACCCGCGACCGGCTGCCGGCTCAGAACACGAGCCGCTCGGCGAGCCGGCGGAGCAGTCCGGGCTGCCGGGACTCGTGCGGGTAGACTGTGACCTCCGTGCAGTCGACGGCCGTGGGCGTGTGGTCGCCGCGGCCGCCGCCGACGCGCTGCCGGAAGCCGGTGCGGACGACCACGTCCGGGTCGGGGGTCTGTCCGCCGTCCGGCCGCAGGTCGGCGGTCCGGACCGGTGCCGACAGCAGGCCCGCGAGTTCGTCCTGATAGGCGTGGATGGTCGCCTGGCGCGTGTCCGGGTGGGTCTCGGACAGCGGGAACCGGAGCGTGACGTGGCCGGCCGCCGCGCCGGCGAGCGTGTCCGCGACGGCGACCGTCGCGGGGTCGTAGGGACCGCCGTCGCCCTCCAGAACGACGTTCTGCGGGCTGTCGTAGCCGCGGTTCTCCACGAGCAACACGTCACACGGGGCGTGCCTGACGACCCAGTCGATGGGGTCGCCGAGCAGCCGCGAGCGGAGGCGCAGGCGCTCGTGTTCGGCGACGACGGTCTCGACGCCGCGGTGGTCGGCGAAGTTCACGATGGCGCGCTTGGTGTCGTGGCTGACGATTTCGCCGTACTCCACGTCGACATCGAACTCCGCGCTGAGGCCCTCGGTCTGCGCCTCGAAGCGCACGTCGGCCGGGGACTGGACCTCCGCGGCGTGGTCGAGGGGCGTCTGGTCGGGCACCTCGTCGAACCGCACGACGACGACCCTGCCGTCGGTCGGTCGCACGAGGTCGGCGGCCAGCGAGAGCAGCGAGCGTTCGCGCTCCTCGGTCGCGTCCCGGGTGAGCGCCACCAGCACCTCGGGCGTGTCGCCGGGCGCGTCGAGTGCTCCGACGGCGTCCGCGGTCTCCGTGAGCACGTCGCGGCCGAGGCGTCGCCGGATGACGTCGGTCGCGGCTCCCTCCCGGCGGATGCGCGGCCGGGCGTAGACGACGTACCAGACCACGCTCCCGGCGGTGATGACGACGGCACCGCCGAGCGCGACGAGCCCCATCTGGGTGAGCAGAGCGAGGCCGCTGAGGACCCCGAACACCTGCATCCAGGGGTACAGCGGTGCCGTGAACTCGGGGTCGTAGTCCTCGGTCGACCCCTCGCGGAACGCGACGAGCGCGACGTTCACCAGCACGAAGACGAGAATCTGGAACGCGCTGGCGAGCTTCGCGATTTCGAGGATGGGGACGAACGCGATGAGCACGAGCACGACCGCGCCCGTGAGCGTGATGGCGGTCGTCGGCGTGCCGAAACGCTCGTGAATCTCGGCGAACGTCGGCGGCGCGAGCTTGTCGCGGCTCATCGCGAACGGGTACCGCGAGGACGACAGGATGCCGGCGTTCGCCGTCGAGACCAGCGCGAGCAGGGCGGCCCCGATGACGGCGTAGACGCCCCACTCGCCGAGCGTGGCCTCGGCGGCGACTGCGACCGGCGTGGCGGAGCCCGCGACCGTGCCGGCGTCGGTGACGCCGACCATCACGGCGACGATGCCGACGTACAGCAGCGTGGTGAACACCAGCGACCCGAGGATGCCAAGCGGGATGTTCCGGCCGGGGTTCTCGACCTCCTCGGCGACGCTGGCGACCTTCGTGACGCCCGCGTAGGAGACGAACACGAGGCCGGTCGCGGCGAGCAGGCCCTCCCAGCCGCCGGCGAAGAAGTTCTGGTAGTTCGCCTGCTGGACCTTGCCGGCGCTACCGGCGACGAACCAGCCGAGCGCGACGAGCATGACGGAGACGATAATCGTCTGGAGGCGGCCGGTCTGTTTCGCGCCGACGAGGTTCACGACGACGAGGAACGCCGCCAGCCCGATCGCGACGGGCTTCACGGGGAGGTCGAACAACAGCACGAGGTAGGGGACGCCGCCGACGAGCGCGAGCGCGCTCTTGAACGACAGCGAGAACCAGGTGCCGACACCGGCGACGGTGCCGAGCAGGGGCCCCATGCCGCGCTCGATGTAGAGGTAGGTGCCGCCGGCCTCCGGCATCGCGGTCGCCATCTCGGACTTCGAGAGGGCGGCCGGGACGACCAGCAGGCCCGCGAGCAGGTAGGCGACGACGACGGCCGGGCCGGCAATCTTCAGCGCGAGCGCCGGCAGGATGAAGATGCCGCTGCCGATCATCGCGCCGACGCTGATGGCGAATACTGCTCCGATTCCGAGGTCGCGTTCGAGTGTCTTCATTGGGAGAGAGTGGGTCGCTTCGGGGTGGATAGTCGTGCTGTCGGTGCTGTCCGGTCGGCCACTGGAGCGTCGGTCACCACAGTTCGACGGCCGTGTGTGCGATGGCCTGGGTCGCGCAGACGACGTCGACGCCCTGGCGCTCGAACAGCGGTTTGCGGTCCGGGTCGTCGACGCGGGCAACCACCCGGTCGACGCCGAAGCGCGCATGAGCGAGCTGGGCGACGAGGAAGTTCCGGGCGTCGTCGGAGCCGAGGATGACAACCGCGCTAGCGTCGCGGAGGCCGGCTGCGTCGAGTGAGTCCGCCGCCAGCGTCTCGGTGACGTGGACGTCGAAACTCGGTGCCGCGTCGGTCTGTGGGGTGGTTGTGACGTGGGTCACCGACTTGCCCGACGCCGACAGCCGGGTCGCCACCTCGTGGCCGACGGCCCCGCCCTCGACGACGAAGATGGTCCCGTCGGTCGGCAGTCGGGGCGCGTCGGTGGTGTCTCGTGGTCTGGTCATGGTGTGTGGCGGCCGCCGGTTCGGCTGGCCGCGTCTCACCCCCTGCTTGTAGACGAAACCGCATAAAGTAACCGTATTTTCTGCTCGCCCGTGGAAATATAAGGAATATTATTACGATTCGTTTTTGGTGTCGAACCCCTCGAACGGGCCGGAGTGGACGCTCCGGAGGATGTCCTCGTCGGCGACCTCCAGCCCGAGGTCGTCGAGGTCCCGGCCGATACGGCTGAGGTCGTCGCTGTCCCGGCCGACCGCGAACACGTGGACGTTCTCGGCCCCCGTCATCACCTCCTCGACGCGCACCACGCCGGGGACGTCGACCGCCTCGGCCGCCAGCTCCTCGCGTCGCGGCACCGGGGCCGTACAGACGATGAGCGTGTACAGCTGGTAGCCCGCCTGCTCGTAGTCCACGTCCGCGTGGTAGCCCGTGATGATGCCGCGCTCCTCGAGGCGGCTGATGCGGTTCCGGACCGTGCTCGCCGAGACCCCCGCCTCGTCGGCGATGTCCTGCGAGGAGGTGCCGCGCGCGTCGGCCTGGAGTGAGTGCAGAATCGTCCGGTCGAGGTCGTCGAGGCCTTCCAGAGTCATGGCTCGTAGTCGCCGGCCGACCGCAAAAACACTATCCCCCTCGGCCGACCGTCACCGGGTCAGTCGCGGCCTCAGGCCCGGTCGACGACGGTCTCCTCGTCGAACACGAAGTTGTACGCCTCCTCGTCGTCGTTCCACAGCACGAGGGCGTCCTCGACGGAGAGCAGGTCGCCATACTCGGCGGCCGCCACGTCCCGGTTCAGCGACGTGGGGCGCACGAGGACAGCGTAACAGTCCGTGTCCTCGCTGCCGTCGCTCAGCTTGAACACGGGGTTGGCGTCCTCGCCCTCGGAGAGGTTCCGGGAGACCTTCGCGGCGACGACGTCGGCCCGGTCGGTCACGCGGTCGTCGACGTCCCCGAGCGCCAGCAGGCGGTCACCCGAGAGTTCGACCTCGTGCTGGCGGCGGCCGTCCAGCCGCAGCAGCGAGTACGAGTACCGGACGTCGGTGTGCCGGAACTCGCCCGGGTCCTGGCTGGCGTCGGCCAGCCGCGCCTGCACCGTCGGCGTCTCGACCGCGGGCTGCTCGTCGAACGTCCAGCCGCGGTCGCTCGGACGGCGGCCCGGCCACAGGCGCGGCGTCGGCCCGTACACCGTCGCGGGGTCGTCCTCGACGGCGCGTTCGACCCCGCGGAGGTGCGTGCTCGTGTGCTTGTCCGCGGGCGCGAGCCCCAGGAACGTCCCGTCGTCCGCGAGGTGGTCGAGATACTTGCGCACGACCGACTCGGCGTCGTCCAGCTCCGAGAGCACCGAGCACGCGAACACGAGGTCGTACTCGCCCTCGGGCTCGAAGGCCTCCGCCGTCTCCCGGTGAATCGTCGCGTGGACGTTCCGCGGCGTCTCCGCCAGCAGTTCGTCGAGGACGTCCGCGGCGGCGCTCGGCTCCACGGCGTGGTACTCCACGAGCGCGTCCTCGGGCAGGAAGTCGAAGAGCCCGAGCGCGGGCCCACCGACGCCCGCGCCGAGGTCCAGCACGCGCAGCGTCCCAGACAGCAGGCCGTCTCTCGCGAGTTCAGCGAGCACGTACTGGGCGGCCGCGTAGTAGCCAGCGAGGTGGTAGACCGCGTACCCGAGCGCGACCTCGCGGTCGTACTCGACGGGGTTCCGGCGGTAGTAGTCGTCCTTGAACCGCCGGATGGTCTCCCGCAAGCGGTCGCCGCTCTCCGCCCGGTACCACTCAGCGCCGTACTCGGCGACGAGCAGGTCCTCGACCGCGCGGTCGTAGCGCTCCGGGAGCGCGTTCACGCCGTGGAACGACGGCCGCACCGGCTCCTCGGGCGCAGGCACGAACGTGCCGTCGCTGCGCTCCACGAGTGCCAGTTCCGTCGCGTGCTCGCGGAGCACCTGCCGGACGACGGCGTCCCGGGGCTGCCCCTCGACGTACTCCCGGAGTTCGGCCGGGTCCAGCGGCCGCACGCCCCGCAGGTACTTCGCGGCGTCGAGGACGGCGTCCCTATCGACCGGCATCGTCGTACACCTCCGCGAACTCGCCGGCGTCGACCGCGTCCGCGACTCGCTCGGCGGCCGCAGCGACTTCGTCCGCGCCGCCGAACGCAGCCTGGATGTCGCCGTACACTCTGTCGTTGCCGCTCGTGACGCGTTCCGCGAGCGCGTCCAAATCCTCGTAAACCGGCGTGGCGAGTTCGTCGGGCACGTCGTCGGCGGCGAGCGCGAACGCCAGCACCGCGGCGTGCGCGCGCCCCTGAATCGTCGCCATCGCGTCGTCGTGCGTGTCCGGGTCGACTTCGACCAGTTCGTTGCCGGCGTCGGTCAGCCACGTCCGGACCCGCTCGGTGGCGGGCCCGGCGGCGGCCTCGCTGACGGCCACCCGACCCGGCGCGTGCTC
This sequence comes from Halobacterium jilantaiense, assembly GCF_900110535.1. Lineage (NCBI taxonomy): Archaea > Methanobacteriati > Methanobacteriota > Halobacteria > Halobacteriales > Halobacteriaceae > Halobacterium > Halobacterium jilantaiense. The sequence goes on along the minus strand of NZ_FOJA01000001.1, from coordinate 58,163 downwards.
GGGCGCGAACAGCGGGTGGAAGCTCGCTCGCTCGACGGTCGGAGCCGCCGCCGCCATCGCGGCCAGCGGCCCAGTCATCTCGCCCGTGAAGTCCACGACCGCGCGCTCGGCCCGCGGTGCGTGGCGCTCGACGGCCGCCGACGCCGCCCCGAGTGGGACGGCCACGGCGACCACGTCGGCGGTCGCCGAGCCGTCCAGCGGGACAGCGCGAGCGCGACTCCCCAGCGCCTCGGCGGCCGCTTCGGCGCGGTCATGGTCGACGTCGGCGAACGCGACCGGCGCGTCGGACGCGGCCGCGACCCACCGACCGACCGCCCCAGCGCCGACTACGAGTACGTCCATCGGCGGAGCGTAACGTCCCTGCCGGCAAAAGGAGTTCGCACCCCGCGTCCCACGGTCAGGTGGACGACAGCGTGATCGCGCGGCGAGCGGGAAAGAACTAAACCACCGCCACGTTTGGGTCACGGATATGACAGGGACGGCGACGGTTCTCGTGGTCGAAGACGAACGGGAGCTCGCGGACCTGTTCGCTGACTGGCTGGCCACGACGTACGACGTCCGGACGGCGTACACCGCTGCCGAGGCGCTTGACGAGTTCGACGAGGCCGTCGACGTCGTGTTGCTGGACCGCCGGCTGCCCGAGCGGTCCGGTGACGACGTTCTGGAGGAGATTCACGCCAGCGGCCACGACTGCCAGGTGGCCATGGTGACCGCCGTCGACCCAGACTTCGACATGCTCGAACTGGGCATCGACGCGTACGTCGTCAAGCCCGTCGACCGAGACGACCTGGAGGGGCTCGTGAGCCGGCTGCTGGCGCGGTCGCTGTACAGCGAGGAGGTCCAGGAGTACTTCGCGCTGGCGTCGAAGCGCGCGACCCTGGAGACGACGAAACAGCCCAAAGAGCTGGCGGCCAACGAGCGCTACCAGGAACTTCAGGACGCCATCGAGGAGAAACGCGAGGACCTGGACTCCCTGATGAGCGAACTCGACGACGAGGACTTCCTGGCGGTCATCCGCGGCCTCGACGACCGCGAGTCGGCCACAACTTCTTAGCGGCTGAAGCGCGCTGTCAGAGGCGTGTCGACGCTGACCAGCGAGCAGCCGGCCGTCGCGTACGTCGCAAGCACGGCCCGGAGCCGCGCCGCCGGCGAGCGCGCGCTCGCCCGCCACGGGACCGAGCCGGTCGCGGCCGCGGCCGACGCGGACGCGGCAGTCGAGGCCGTCGCCGCGGGCGCGGACTGCGTCGTCGTCGAACAGACCGACGACCCGCCCGGGACGGACGCGCTGGGGGCGCTCGCTGCCGTTCGCCGCGCCGACCCCGCCGTCCCCGTGGTGGTGTTCGAGCGCGAGCGCGCCGCGTCCATCGCCGCCGACGCCATCGACTTCGACGTCACCGAGTACGTCCGCGAGAGCGACGCAGCCGACGAGAGCGCGCTCGCAGCGGTGGCAGAAGCCGCCGAGCGCGCGGCCGACTCGTACCGCGCGGAGCAGGAGGTGGCGATGGTGAACGACCTCGCGCGCACCGTCTACGAGCGCGTCACGGACGGCTTCCTGGCGCTCGACGACGACTGGACGGTCACGTACCTCAACGCCGCCGCCGAGGACATCCTGGGGGTCGACCGCGAGGACGTGCTCGGAGAACGCCTCTGGGCGGCGTTCCCGGAGGCGACCGACTACGCGTTCCACCGGGAGTACCACCGCGCGATGACGACGCAGGAGCCGGTGGCGTTCCGCGAGCGCTTCCCGCCACTGGACGAGACCTTCGAGGTGCGGGTGTTCCCGGCCGACGACGGTCTCTCCGTCCACTTCCGGACCATCACCGAGGGCGAGTCGCCGGCTCGCGGCGACGACCCGTTGCTCGAACTGGCGAACGTCGTGTCCGCCGACCTCTCGGCGTCGCTGGACAGGGTCCGGTCGGACCTGGTCGCCGTCGAGGAGCACTGTGGCTGCGAGAGCGACGCGCTCGCGGACGCGCTGGCGTCCGTCGACCGGATGACCGACCTCGTTGCGCGCGCGGAGGCGCTGGCGGCCGGGCGGCCGGCCGACTGGACGAACGAGTAGCGGGCCGGGCCGCTCAGGTCAGCGAAATCTCGTAGTCCGTGAGGTTCTCGTAGCCGTCCTCGGTGACGACGACGATGTCCTCGATGCGGACGCCACCCTCACCGGGCTCGTAGAGACCGGGCTCGATGGTGATGACGTGGCCGGGCTGGAGTTCCTCGCCGCCGTGGGAGACGGAGGGCATCTCGTGGACGTCGAGGCCGACGCCGTGGCCCGTCGAGTGGATGAACCCGGACTCGGCGCTCGGGTCAGTGAAGATGGTCGGGTAGCCGTGGGCCTCGAAGACGTCGACGACCGCCTGATTGACTTCCTCGCCGGTGGTACCGGGTTCGACGGCGTCCAGCGCGGCCTCGAAGGCCTCCCGTGTGACCTCGTAGCGCTCCCGGTGGGCGTCGCTCGGGTCGCCGTTGACGAACGTCCGCGTCATGTCGCTGTGGTACTTCGAGTCCTTGTTCCGGGGGAAGATGTCGACGATGACGGGGTCGTCGGCCGGCAGCGGGCCGCTGCCGCGCTCGTGGGCGTCGGCGGCCTGCGGGCCGCCCGCGACGATGGTGTCGTCGAGCGCGCAGCCGTGGCGCAGCAACTCGATTTCGATCTCCTGCTGGACGTACTCACTGGTGAGTGGCTCGCCGTCCTCGCGGACGAGGACGCCGTCCTCGCGGTCGGCACCCCGGATGAGTTCCTCGGCGCGCGCCATCGCCGCTTCGTTCGCGCGCTGTGCCTCGCGGACGTGCTCGATTTCCGCCTCGGTCTTCGTCGCGCGGATGTCCTGAACGACGTTGTCCGGGTCCGGGTCCACAGTGATACCCTGCTCGCGGAGGCCGTCTGCGGTGCCGACCGGGAACTCGTCGCCGACGGCGACCGACTCGCAGCCGAGGTCGTCGAGGAATTCGGCGACCATCCGGTACTTCGCCGCCTGCGGGCCGTACTCCTCCCGCTTCGCCTGGAAGTCGTAGTCGGAGTGGCGGGCGACCACGTCAGCGCGGGCCTCCTTGCTCGCGCGACCGTACTCCAGCGAGGAGACGAGGACGCCGGTCTGCTCGGGCGTGTAGACGGCGAAGAACGGGTCGGGCGCGCCGAAGCCCGCGACGTAGTAGAGGTTGGAGTTCGAGTCGTCGTCGTGGAACGCGTACCCGTCGAGGCCGTTCTCGTCGAGGTACTCGTCGAGCCGCGAGAAGTCGGGGTCCATGCCTCGCAGTCCTCGGGGCGACGCCTAAACGCTACCGCCTCCGGAACCGGGTTGCTGTCGTACCCCCGGAACTCGGAGCGTCGACCCCCGAAACGGATTTGTCAGACAGCTGTATAGTGAGTCGTATGCGAAGCGTCCCCGCACTCGCAATGGCGACCCTCCTCCTCACCGCCGGCTGCGCGGAGTTCGTCGGGCCGGAGACAGAGCGAACTGACCAGTTCGACGGCGTCGACCTCTCGAACACATCTCAGGTGGACGGCCTCTTCGACCAGCACCGCGAGGCGCTGGCAGTCGCGTCGTCCTACACGGCCAACGCCACGTACTACCGCAACGGTTCGATACATCGGTACGAGCGCGTCGCCGTCGTTCGCTCGGACCGGACGGCCGAAATCGTCGACCGGTACTTCGAGTCCGGAGACAGGCAGGAACGGGTCGTCTCCGGCGAGGAGTTTCGCGAGGACGGCCCGTGGAGCGAAGCCGTACAGCTCCCGATACCGCAGTTCGTCGCCGGATTCCAGTTCGAGCAAGTGGAGACGGCGGACGACGCGGTACGCTACGAAGCAGACAGCCTGTACCCAGACGCACCCATCGAAGCGGCTGAGTCGGTCTCCGGGACGCTCGCTCTGAACAACGACGGCGTCGTCACTCGCCTCTCGGTGACGATTGACTACGAACCGGGGCACGAACTGGACCGTCAGCGGTACGTCTACGAGGTCGACGAGCTAGGTAGTACAGAGATAGACGAATCCGACTGAGGGCTTCGCGAAGCGCCCCGCAATCGCGTTTCGAGAGTGGCCGGTGGGGCACTCGCGGTGAGCGGTCCGAGACACCCGAGCCGCCGGGTGCGGTGTCGCCTCCGGAATCCTCATGCCGGGGGCCGCCCTCCCCGCGGGTATGCAGGCGACTATCACGGCGTCCCGGGTGAGCGGCCGGGCGCGCGCGCCGCCGTCGAAGAGCTACACGCATCGCGCGCTGCTGGCCGCCGGGTACGCCGACGGCGCGGTCGTCCGACACCCGCTCGTGAGCGCGGACACGCGCGCCACCGCCCGTGCCGTCGACCTGTTCGGCGGCGAGACGGAGCGACGGGACGGCGACTGGGACGTGTCCGGGTTCGGCGGCCGGCCCGGGGTTCCCGACGACGTCATCGACTGCGCGAACTCGGGGACGACGATGCGACTGGTGACCGCCTCGGCCGCGCTCGCCGACGGCACGACGGTCCTGACCGGGGATTCCTCACTGCGCTCGCGGCCCCACGGCCCGCTGCTCGACGCGCTCTCGGGACTCGGCGGGACGGCGCGCTCGACGCGCGAGAACGGTCAGGCACCGCTCGTCGTCGACGGCCCCATCGACGGCGGGACGGTATCGATGCCGGGCGACGTGTCCTCGCAGTTCGTCACCGCCCTGCTGCTGGCGGGTGCCGTGACCGAGGATGGAATCGAAATCGACCTGACGACCGAACTGAAGTCCGCGCCGTACGTCGACATCACGCTGGACGTACTGGACGCGTTCGGCGTCGACGCGAGCGAGACGACCGCCGGCTACCGGGTTCCGGGCGGGCAGACCTACGACCCCGAAGGCGGCGAGTACGCCGTCCCCGGTGACTTCTCGTCGGCATCGTACCTCCTGTCTGCGGGCGCGCTCGCCGCCGAGGACGGCGAGGCAGTCGTGGTCGAGGGGATGCACCCGAGCGCGCAGGGCGACGCCGCCATCGTCGACGTACTCGAACGTATGGGTGCCGACATCGACTGGGACACCGAGTCGGGCGTGATTACGGTGCGGCAGTCCGAGCTGTCCGGCGTCGAAGTCGGCGTCGCGGACACCCCGGACCTCCTGCCGACAATTGCGGTCCTCGGTGCTGCCGCGGACGGCACGACACACATCACGGACGCCGAGCACGTCCGGTACAAGGAGACAGACCGCGTGGCAGCGATGGCCGAGTCCCTGTCGAAGCTGGGCGCGAGCGTCGAGGAGGAACGCGACGAGCTGGTCGTCCACGGCGGCGACAGCGAACTCTCGGGCGCGAGCGTCGACGGCCGCGGCGACCACCGGCTCGTGATGGCGCTGTCGGTCGCCGGGCTCGTCGCCGACGGCGAGACCACCATCGCGGGCAGCGAGCACGTCGACGTCTCCTTCCCCGACTTCTTCGAGGTGTTGTCGGGGCTCGGCGCGAGCGCGGACGGCTGACACACCGCCCCACCGTTTTTGCCTCGGGTCCCCGTCAGTCGGGACGTGTTCGAAGACGACCGCGCGACCGCACTGGCCGCCGACGAGTTCGCCGACGGGATGGTGCGGCCCGACTACGGCGGTTACTGCTTCAGCGGCGTCCCCGCCGCCGCAGCCGACCGGCTCGGCGTCGATTTGGGGGACGGGCTCCCCGAGGACGCGTTCGCTGCGAGCCACACCGACCCCGCCCACGTCGTCGTGCTGTTCGTCGACGCGCTCGGCTACCGCCAGTTCGAGCGCGTCGCCGGCGACGTGCCGTTCCTGCGGGCGTTCCAGGAGTCCGGCCGCGTGACGCCGCTGACCTCGACGTACCCCTCGGAGACAGCTGCCTGCGTGACGACGATGGCGACCGCCACCGACCCCGTCGAGCACGGACTCCTCGGCTGGCACGGCTACGACCCCGAATCCGACGCCGTCTACGAGACGCTGCCGTACGCCGCGAGCGACGGCGGCGAGATTTCGGTCTCGCCCGAGGACCTGTTCGACGCGGAGCCCGTCTACGGACGGCTGGCCGACGCGGGCGTCAACCCGCACGTCGTCGGCCCCGACTACGGGTCGGGGTACGACGACGCCGGACAGTCCGTGGCGTCGGCCCACCACTACGAGCGGACGACCGAGTTCGCGCTCGCGCTCCGTGACACCCTCCGGGCGGCCGACGCGCCGTCGTACACGTACGCCTACTACCCGCTCGTGGACTCGGCCGCCCACGAGTACGGCCCGGGCAGCGACCACGCCGACGCGCAAGCAGCCGCCGTCGGAGACGCGCTGGAACGCGCGCTCGGGAGTCTGGACGACGCGGTCGCAGCGGAGACGCTGGTGTGTCTCGTCGCCGACCACGGACAGGTCGACGTGCGCGACTCGACAGCCAGTTTGGCCGAGACCGGCGTCTCAGAGCACGTCGAGACCGACCGGTCGGGGACGCCGCTGGCGCTCGGCGGCCCCCGGAACCTCCACCTCCGCGTCACCGACGAAGCCGCCGCCCGCGAGTCGCTGACCGACCTCGACGCGGTCGTCCTCGGTCGCGACGAGGCGCTGGACGCGGGGCTGTGGGGCAGGGGCGAACCGGGAGCCGCGTTCGAGCGCAACGCCGGTGACCTGCTGGTGATTCCGCGAGACGGGATGCTGCTGCCGTCGAGCGACGACGCGGACTGGGGGCTCGCCGGGATGCACGGCGGCCTCGACCCGCGGGAGGCCGTCGTGCCGTTCGGGGTCGCGTGGGCGTCTGCGCTCGCGTGACGGCTGCCGCGGAGGCCCCACCACGCAGGGGCGGTGGGAATCATTGATGGAGCGGGAGGGACAATTGGCCGTAATTACGACCAGATGACGGGTATTCCCGAAACAGAAGGGGCGACAGCGTTCTTCGAGGAGGGGCCGGACACGATTCTCGTCGTCAACGAGGACGGTCGAATCCGTCGAGCGAACGACCGCGTCGAGGACATGTTCGGGTACGAGCCCGACGAAATCGTGGGGGAACAGGTCAGCGTCCTCGTTCCCGAGGACGCCGCGGACCACTCCGAACTCGTCGCGTCGTACTTCGACGACCCCGAGAGGCGTCCGATGGGCGCGGGCCTCGAACTCCGCGGTCGACGGAAAGACGGGTCGACGTTCCCCGTCGACGTGAGCCTGAGTCCCCTCGAAGCCGACGACGGCTGGGCGGCGCTCGCCGCGGTCCGGGACATCAGCGAACAGCGGCTGCTCCGCCGGAAGTACCGGACACTGCTCGAGACAGCGCCAGACGCCGCGTTCGTCGTGGGTGTCGACGACGGCGCGGTGCTGGAGGCCAACGACGCGGCCGCCGCGCTCGTCGGCGAGCCCGAGGACGACCTCGTCGACCGCCACTACTCCGTCGTCTTCCCGGAGGGGCCGGACGCCCGGTACGTCGACCTGTTCTCGCTCGACCCCGGCGAGTGCGTGCGGTGCTCCCGGTTCGAGGACGGCGACGACATCTGTGTGGTGACCAGCGACGGCGAGCGCGTGCCCGTGGAAGTGAGCGCACAGCGCGTCACCGCCGCCGGCGAGGACGTCGTGCTGACGATGCTGCGGGACGTCTCCGAGCGCCGCCAGTACGAACGGGACCTGACCCGGCAGATAGACCGCCTTGAGCGGGTCGCTCGCGTGCTCTCCCACGACCTCCGGAATCCGCTGAACGTCGCCGAGGGGAACCTCGAACTCGCCGCCGAGACCGGCGACCTCGACCGCCTCGACGACGTGGAAACGGCCCACGACCGGATGCGGGAGATTATCGAAGAGGCGCTGACGATGGTGCGAAGCGGCGCTGACGTGGAGAGCGTCGACGCCGTGGAGCTCGCGGCGCTCGCGACCGAGTGCTGGGAGAACGTCACAACTGAGGGCGCCACCCTGAACGTCGTGTCGCCCGGCGTGGTGTACGCCGACGAAGACCGCCTGGCGCACGTCTTCGAGAACCTCTTCCGGAACGCCGTCGAGCACGGCGCTACGAGTCCTGGCTCGCAGGCTCGGCAGGACGGCGGCGGGTCCGTGACCGTCCGTGTCGGTGTCGAGGACGACCACTTCTTCGTCGAGGACGACGGTCCGGGCATTCCGCCCGAGGACCGCGAGTCGGTGTTCGAACTCGGGTGGACGACCGAGGAGTTCGGCAGCGGCCTCGGCCTGAACATCGTCGCCGACGTCGCCGCCGCCCACGGCTGGACGCCGACCGTGAGCGAGAGCGCGGACGGCGGCGCGCGCTTCGAGTTCCGGGACGCCAGAACCGCGCCCTACGACGACACGTTCGCAGTCGGTGACGACACCGACGGCGACGACGGCGAGACACCCATCGACAGCCACTGAATCGTCGGTTCGTCGGCGAGCGACTGAACCGTCACGGCAGGCGTCAGTCGTCGCCGAACGAGTAGGTCGTTGCAGTCGGCGTCAGTCGTCGGCGGTGGCTTCGGTTCGGACGAGCTCTTCGACGCCGGCGATACCGTGCGCGCCCTCGCGCTCGGCGGCGCTCGCCGCGACCTGAACGAACTCCGCCTGCTCGCGGGCCGCCGGAATCGTGTGGCCGCCACAGTAGCTCACACCCGAGCGCACGCCGGCGAGGAACTCGGCGACGGCGTCGGCGAGCGCGCCGCGGTACTGGCTCAGGCCGGCGACGCCCTCGTCGGCGGAAATCTCGATGTCCTTGTCCGTCCGGTCGTCGTTGGCGTCCGTCGACGCCATCCCGCGGGACTCCTTGTAGCGCGCGCCGTCGACCCGCACGACGCGGCCCGGGGCCTCGTCGGTCCCCGCGAAGAACGACCCCATCATCACGGTGTCAGCGCCCGCCATCAGCGCCTTCGCGGCGTCGCCGGACGACCGGATGCCGCCGTCCGCGATGACGGGGATACCGAGGTCGTCGGCGGCGTCGGCGCAGTCGTCGACCGCCGTGAGCTGCGGGACGCCAGCGCCGGCGACCTTCCGCGTGGTGCAGTGGCTGCCCGGCCCGATGCCGACTTTCACGCTGTCCGCGCCCGCCGCGTGGAGGTCGCGGACGCCCTCCGGCGTGGCGACGTTCCCGGCGACCAGCGGGACGTCCGGGAACTCGGATGCGATGGCGTCGACGGCGTCCAGACACGCCTCCATGTGGCCGTGCGCGACGTCGACCATCACGACGTCCGCGCCGGCGGCCACGACGGCCTCGGTCCGGTCGAGGAACGCTTCGTCGATGCCGACCGCAGCGCCGACGCGCTCGCCGGCGTCCGCGGCTGTCTCGACCTCGCTGGCCTGCTCGTCGACGCCGAGGAAGCGGTGAATCGTCCCGAGCCCACCAGCGGCCGAGAGCGCGACGGCCGTCTCCGACTCCGTCACCGAGTCCATCGGAGCAGACAGCAGCGGCACGTCGAGTTCCACGTCCGGCGTGAGCTGCGTGGAGAGGTCGACGTCGCTGCGGCTGTCGACTGGCGAGCGCTGCGGCACGAGGAGCACGTCCCCGTAAGACAGACCGGTTCGTACGTCCATAGGTGACCTTCACGGTCCAGGCCGCTGATTCACTTAGGCGTGTCGGTGTTCGCTACCGAGCGCGGCGACTGTCGGGTCGGGGTGTCGAGAGGGACGGCCGAGGGGCTGGGGTTGCGCGGACTGCAAGTCATAAGCCCCTCGCGCCGTATCCTCAGACAATGAACGGTAACCGGTTCGGGCGGCTGTTCCAGGTGACGACGTACGGCGAGAGCCACGGGGCCGGCATGGGGGTCACGGTGTCGGGCTGTCCGGCGGGCGTCAAACTCGACGAGGAGACGGTCCAGCGGGAGCTCGACCGCCGGAAGCCCGGCCAGTCCATGATCACGACCTCCCGGGGGGAGCCCGACGAGGTCACCATCCAGTCCGGCCTCCTGGACGGCTACACGACGGGGACGCCGCTCGGGATGACTATCGAGAACAAGGACGCCCAGTCCGGGAAGTACGAGCCGTTCGTGACGGCACCCCGGCCGTCGCACGGCGATTACACGTACTCGGCGAAGTTCGGCACGCGGAACTGGGGCGGCGGCGGCCGCTCGTCCGCCCGCGAGACGGTGAACTGGGTGGCCGCCGGCGCGGTCGCGAAGGCGGTCCTCGACCAGTCCGAGTACGACATCGAGGTGAAAGCGCACGTCAACCAGATTGGGGACATCGAGGCACCCGAGGTGTCCTTCGAGGAGCTGCTGGAGCACAGCGAAGAGAACGAGGTGCGGTGTGCCCACCCCGAGACCGCCGAGGCGATGCGCGAGGCCATCGACGACTACCAGGAGCGGGGCGATTCGATTGGCGGGTCCATCTACTTCGAGGCGCGGGGCGTGCCCCGGGGGCTCGGCGCGCCCAGGTTCGACGGCGTCCCGTCGCGACTGGGGCAGGCGCTGTTCTCGATTCCGGCGACCACGAGCGTCGAGTTCGGACTGGGGCGGGATGCCAGGTCGGTGGCGGGCAAAGAGCGCAACGAGGACTGGGAGTTCGCCGACGGCGACGAGGACCACGTGGTCGCCGACGAGGGCGACCCGATTCCGGAGGGCAACGACCACGGCGGCCTCCAGGGCGGCATCACCACCGGCGAACCCATCTACGGCGAGGCGTCCTGGCACGCGCCCACGTCGGTTCCGAAGACCCAGGAGACGGTCGACTGGGAGACCGGCGAGGAGAAGGAGGTCACTGTGACCGGACGCCACGACCCGTCGCTGCCGCCTCGGGCGGTACCGGTCGTTGAGGCGATGCTGTACTGCACGATTCTGGACTTCATGCTGCTCGGCGGGCGCATCAACCCCGACCGACTGGACGGGCGACCCGGAGCGTACGACACCGACTACCACCCGAGCAGCCCCCGGAACGACGAGTAGGATTGCCGGGGTGTCGGCCCCGATTCTGCAGCGAAGTTGCTTTCCCCGTGGCTCCCCGAGTCGTCGTCGATGGACGCCGAACAGGAGACGCGCCGGAACCCCTACGGGATGGACGAAGACTGCCGGAACTGTCCCGGCCTCTGCGACCAGCGGGAGCGCGTCGTCCACGGCTACGGCGACGTCGGCGCGGACTTCGTCTTCGTCGGGGCGTCGCCGAGCGCCGCCAGCGAGGCGGCCGGGGTGCCGTTCGTCGGCGACGAGGCGGGCGAACAGTTTCAATTCGTTCTGGGGAGCGTCGGGCTGAACTACTCGCTGCCGTCGAGCACGGAGCCGGAACTGGAGAACGCCTACGTGACCTACCTCTCGCGCTGCCGGCACCCCGACCGCGCGGCCACGGAAGACGAGGTTCGGACGTGCGAGCCCTACCTCAACGCGGACGTGCGGATGATAAATCCCGAGGTGCTGGTGCCCGTCGGACAGCGCGCGCTCACCGAGCTCGGCGAGGAGTACACGACTGAGCCCGCAGAGAACCTGGACGTCGAGGAACTGCACGCGTCGACGGTCCGAGGGCGGGGCTTCGAACTCGCGCCGATGATTCACCCACGTGAGCAGAGCGACAACGACGCCGACGAGTGGATAGCGTTCTTCCTAGCGCTCCAGGACACCGACTACCGGCAGACGAAGGGACGGCGCGGCCGGTAGACGGACAGGCTGCGGTCTGCGTTACCAGTACGGCGTGCGCCGGGTCTGCTCGGCGCTGGTGACGCCCGTGACGACGACGGCGAGCACGAGCACTGCGACGAGGCCGGCAGTGACGCCTGCGGGCAGCGACTCGGCCGTCGCGGGCAGGCCGGCGGCCGACCCGCCGACGAGGACGGCGATGGTGACGACGCCCGCGGCCGTCAGCGCGGCCAGCGACTTCGTGGAAGCCATGTGTCACTGTGCGACGGGCGTCGACTTAGACCCGTCGGCCGATGAGGCTGCCGCGCGTGTCCGCATCGTGTCCGTTCCGAGAGGTGTGTATGGTCTCCCAGCCGAGGACCGCGTACCACGACGTTCAAGCCACGGGAGCCCTGAGTCGGGGACATGACAGTCGTCGCCGTCGTCGTCGACCCGCCGCGTGACGGACTCGTGCTGCCAGCCCTCCCGGACGAGACACCGCTGTCCGCCGGCGAGGCGACCCGGCTCTACGAGGCGATGGTGTCGGACGCGCTGCTCGCGGCCGCCGAGAGCGGCGGCGACCTGCTCGTGAACTACCGGAGCGACGAGCAACTCCCGGACGAACACGTCCCCGAGGACGCGGACGCCGAGGCCGAGGTGCGGGCGCTCGTCGAGGACGTGCTGGACGACGACCAACTGGGGGACGTTCGAATCGAGGTGCAGGTCGGGTCCTCGCGGTCGGCGCGGGTCGGCAACACGGTCGCCCATCTGCTGGAGACCGAGGACGCGGGGTCTGTGGCGGTGCTGGAACCAGACGTGCCAACGCTCTTCCGGAAGGACGTCGACAGCGCCGCGATGAAGCTCCGACGCAGCGAGACCGTGCTCGGGCCCGCCGACGACGGCGACCTCTACTTCGCGGGGTTCAAAGCGCCGGTCGACTTCGAGGGCGCACTGGAGACGCCGGCGCTGGAGAACGTGAACGCTCGCGCGGTCGACGCCGGCCACGACGTGGACTTCCTCGCCACCCGACGTCGAGTACGGTCGGGCGGCGCGCTGCGCACGCTGGTCTCGGAACTGCGCGCCCGGCGGGCGTCCGGCCGGCTCGTCCCGGCGTACACGACGGCGCTCGTCGAGGACCTGGGGCTGCGAGTGGACGGCGACGAGGACGGCGAGCCCACGCTCGTGACGGAGTGAGGCGACTGCTTCCTCGACCGAGCCGCGGCCCGGAGTAGAGGCGGGCCCCGGATTTCGAGTGTTCTGTGTGCGTGCAGTGGGTGACCCGTGAGACGGGCACCCCAATCTGCAAGTGTTCTGCGTTGCGGGTCGGCGGGAGCGGCGAGTGGCGGTCGGTCCCCCACCCCGGGTTTCGAGTGTTCTGCGCGAGAGCAGCGGCGGGAGTGATTCCGAGCCGACCGTCAGGCGAAGGAAGTCAGGCCACCGGGTCGTCGGCGTCCGCGATGGCCTCCTGGACCATCGCCGCGTCGACGTCGAGTTCGTACTCGAAGAACTGCCCACCGCCGCGGCCGTAGTTACGGTCGTGCTGGCGGAGGAACCCCAGCATCGAGAGGTCGTTGAGGTGGTCGTGGACGCTGCGCTGACTGAGCGGCTCCGAGGCGTACTCGGCGGCCACGTCCTCGTAAACCTCGTACAGTTCCTTCGCGCGAACGGGCGTCTCACCCTCGATGGCGGTCTGGGTGACTGCGAGCAGGACGTACTGGCCGTGCGTCGTGAGGTCCTTGATGGAATCCTTGATGCGGCCGCGCTCCACGCGCTCGACGGCCGTATCCACATCTCCCTCGCTCACGGTCTCGCGCTCGTCCTCGATGGCGACGTTCACCGACTCGCGCAGGAGGTCGATTGCCTGCCGCGCGCTCCCCCGGTCGCGGGCCGCGAGTGCCGCACACTGCGGAATCACGCCCTCGTCGAGGACGCCGTCGCTGAGCGCGCGGTCGGCGCGGTCGTCCAGAATCGTAACGAGTTCGTTCGCGTCGTACGGCGGGAACTTGATCTCGCGCTCGCAGAGCGTGTCCTGGACTTTCGGCGAGAGGTCGTTCCGGAACGTGTAGTCGTTCGAGATACCGACGACCGCGACCTGCGAGTCCTCGATGTTGCCGTTCGTCTTCGCTCGCGGGAGCTGGTAGAGCAGCATGTCGTCGTCGCCGAGGTTGTCGATCTCGTCGAGGACGATGAGCACAGTCCCCTCGCGCGTTTCGATTTCGTCGAACAGGGCGTTCAGCACGTCCGACGTGGACAGCCCGGTCGTGAGCGGGTCGCGGTCGGTGTCCGCGCGGAGTTCGTTCACGAGCGCGATTGCCGCCTGGTACGACGACGGGTGGTGATGGCAGTTCACCTCGACACTCGTGACGCTGTCGACGCCGTCCCGGTCCTCGGCCTCGTACTCCAGGGCGTCCATCATGTACCGCGTGACCGCGGTCTTCCCGACGCCGGTCTTCCCGTAGACGAAGACGTTGTCGGGCTCCCAGCCGTCGACGACGTCCTGGAGGGCGTTGGCGTACTGGTCGATCTCCTCGTCGCGTTCGAGAATCTCGTCGGGCTCGTAGTGGTCTTTGAGGACGTCCTTGTTGGCGAACAGCTCGACGCGGTCCCGGAACGGCGTCTTCATCGCTACCTCCCGCTTCTTCGCACCCCACAATAATACTTTGGTTCTATTGTTTCTTTAGTTTCGGCTGTTCTGCCAGTGCCTGCGGTTTCACTCACCGGGCGAATAGCGACTCCAAGACGCTGAAGCCGAGGAAATCGAGGGAATCGCGGCCGGTCGGTTCGACACTCCGATTCGACGCACGTCGCGCGTCGGTCACTCCGACAGAACACTTGCAGACCGGGGTGCCCGTCCCGCTCGTCCCGATCGCCCTGGTGGGCGCTCGCGAGAACACTCGAAATCCGGGGTGGGGGCCGGAGCTTCCGCACAACGACAGTTTCAACCCTCCCCCGGGCGAACCCCCAGTTGCACGGTGAGGTGGCAGAGCGGCCTATTGCGCCGGTCTTGAAAACCGGTGGCGTCACGCCTCCTGGGTTCGAATCCCAGCCTCACCGCTTCTCTCGATACGCTCGTCCGGAGCTACCCGACCACCGCCAGCACGACGTGCTCCTCGCCCACTGCGACCCGATCCACTCCCCCGAATCCCGCCGCCGACAACTGCGGGCGGAAATCGAGGTCCCGGTGGTCGACGACCCACAGCGTCCCGTCGCTCGACAGCACGCGCCGAGCGCCCTCGAACAGGTCCCGGAGCACACCGTCGCCGGCGTGTGTCGGCGGATTACAGAGCACTGTATCGAAGCGCCGCTCCTCAACGCCCGCGGTCCCGTCAGCAGTCACGACCTCCCCGTCGACCCCCGACGCCGCGAGGCTGCACTCGGCACAGCGGGTAGCCGGTCGGTCGTCGTCGGTCAGCGTCACAGCCGACCCGCCAGTCTTCGCAGCCCAGACCCCCGCGGCTCCGTAGCCACAGCAGAGGCCCAGCACGCGGTCCCCGTCCATCACTCTCGCAGTCTCCAGTAGCAGCCGAGTTCCGTGGTCGAGCCCCGTCGCGGCGAACACGCCCGGCACGGACACCAGCGAGAGCGGGACGCCGTCGACAGTCGTGTCGACTTCGGCGTGTGCATCTCGGTCGGTGGTGGCTCGCTGACTGCGGTCTGCGGACGAACAGTACACGCGCCGCTCCGCAGCCGGCGTTCGCACCGAACGCTGGACCGTCCACGCGACGGGAGAAGACGGACCACGGGCTACGGGCGGCGCGTGCCCGGGTGCCGGACAGCGTGACGCCACGCACCGCGACCCCGGACGGGTCGGATTCCGTGACGCCCACAGCCGGCGAGCCAACCGAACAGTCGCCCCCCGACCGCTACTGGGAGACGACCGACGACCGAGAGGCCCTGTGCAATCTACCCCGGACTCCCGCCGACTAACACTTGAGACTTGGGGTGGGGTGCCCAATTGGGTTCAGCAGCCCTCCGAGCGACCCATCGGTGTCCCGGGACCGAACGGGGTCCCCGGTGTTCCGGGGTCGAAGGTGGTTTCAAAAGTCCATCCGAACGGCCACTCGAATGCGTGGTGACTCCGGACCCTCGTCTCTGCTCCCGCCGGACTGGCAGGCCGCCCTCCGGCGACGGCAGGTCGCCGTCTACGGAGTCGCCGTCGCACTCGCCGTACTCACCGCGACGACCACGCCCAGCGCCGCCGGGACGGTCGAGGCGTTCCTCGACCCCGTGCTCTCCGTTCTGCTCTACGTCACCTTTCTGGAAATCCCGTTCGTGCGGCTCCGCGAAGCGTTCACGAATGGCCGCTACCTCGGTGCCGCCCTCGGCTTGAACTTCCTCGCCGTGCCGGTCGTCGTCTGGGTGCTCGCGCAGTTCCTCCCCAGCGACCCCGCAGTGCTCGTCGGCGCACTCCTCGTCCTCCTCACGCCCTGCATCGACTACGTCATCACGTTCACCGACCTCGCCAACGGCGACGCCGAGCAGGTGACCGCGACGACACCGCTGTTGATGCTCGTCCAGTTGCTCCTGCTTCCGGTGTACCTCTGGCTGTTCGTCGGCCCGGACGTCGCCGGCGTCGTCGACGCCGGGCCGTTCGTCGACGCGTTCGTGACCATCATCTTCGTGCCGCTCGCGCTCGCGTGGCTCACCGAGTACTGGGCCGAACGGTCGACGTCCGGGGCGCGGTGGCAGGCGGCGATGGGCTGGCTACCGGTGCCGATGCTCGGCGTCACACTGTTCGTCGTCGTCACCTCGCAGCTCCCGCGCGTCCGGAGCGCCATCGGAGAGTTCGCCGCCGTCGTTCCCGTCTACGTCGCGTTCCTCGTCACGATGCCGGTGCTCGCCCGAGTGGTGGCCCACGCTCTCGACATGGACGCGGGTGAGGGGCGGGCGCTCGTGTTCACGTCGGTGACGCGGAACTCGCTGGTCGTCCTGCCGCTCGCACTCGCGCTGCCGCCCGAGTACGCGCTCGCGCCCGCCGTCGTCGTCACGCAGACGCTCGTCGAACTCGCTGGCATGGTCGCGCTGACGCGCGTCGTCCCCGCCTACCTCGTCCCGGAGCGCGCTCCGGACGGGCCCACCGAACAGTCGGACTGAGAGCCAGCCGGATTGAGAAACCGTTTTGAGGCCAGCGGCGGACCACTCACGTATGGCAGAGATGGAAGACCCCTCGGGGCGGGACTGGGTCCACGACCCTGACGGCGAGAAGGGCAGCGAGGGCGGCCGCAAGTACGGGCTCGCGGTGCTGTCGAAGATGACCACCGAGGGCGAGGACTTCCCGCTGGACGCGGCGGCGTTCGTCGAGGAGTACGGCGACTCGCCGGTCAGACTGAACCACCAGCGCGTGGTCTCGGTCTCCGAAATCTTCGAGCACGTCGACGCCGACGAGTTCGAGACGAAAGTCGACTTCCACAAGAAAGTCGGTGCGGCGCTGCAGGCGGCGGACTTCCTGGACTACCACCCCCAGGAGTAACGTCGGCGGCGATTGCTTTTCGGGTGTAGTTACTGCGGTTTTCGTCCAGCTACTGCCGTTCGTAGCGCGCGTCCTCGCGGGCGGCCCACGCGGCCATCTCGGAGCTCTCGGCCTGCACTTTCTCCTCGAGGAGGTTGACGGCGACGGAGTTCGCGCCCTCGGGGATGATGATGTCGGCGTGTTTCTTCGTCGGTTCGATGAACTGCTCGTGCATCGGCTTCACCGTCGAGAGGTACTGGTCCATGACGCCCTCGAGTTCGCGGCCGCGCTCGACCACGTCGCGTTCGATGCGCCGGAGAATACGGACGTCGGCGTCCGTCTCCACGTAGATGTGGAGGTCGAGCATCTCGTTGACGTCCTCGTCGTATAGCGCCAGAATTCCCTCCAGAACGATGACGTCCGTCGGTTCGACGGTGATGCGTTCCTCCTTCCGGACGTGCTGCTCGAAGTCGTACTGGGGCATCTCGACGGACTGCCCGGACAGCAGCGTGTCCATGTGGTCGCGGAGGAGGTCCCACTCGAACGCCGAAGGGTGGTCGTAGTTGGCCTTCGCGCGCTCCTCGAAGTCGAGGTGCGAGAGGTCCTCGTAGTAGTTGTCCAGCGGGATGAGCGTCACCGACTCACCGACCTCGTCGGTGATTTCGTGGGCGACGGTGGTCTTGCCAGCGCCCGTCCCACCCGCGATGCCGATGACGAACGACGGGATGGTCATTGCTACACCGAAATCAGTCGAGCGGTGTTGAATGCAGCGTTTCACGGCCTGGAGCGCCAGTCGGCGTGGTATCGTGCCCCACTGAGGTACGTCGCACTCGCTGAAACCACTTGCGGGGATAGCTTTTAGCTCGGGTGTATGTTACTGACACGCATGGATCAGTTAGCGCTCAGGGACGTGATGTCCCGCGACTTCGTCGGTGTCAGCGAGGCCGACGGACTGCTCGACGCCGTGTCGTTGCTACGCGAGGAGAACACCACTTCGGCGGTGGTGCTCCGTGGAACCGAACCGGTCGGGATGCTCACCGCAGACACGGTCATCGACGTCGTCGCCGACGACCGCGACCTCTCCTCGGTGGACGTCGCGGAGGTGATGACGGAGACGCCTGCGTCGCTGCCCCAGAGCGCGACGGTCACCGAGGCCGGTGACGTGATGGCGCGCACCGGCGACCACCGCGTGCTCGTGACGGCCGACGACAGCGTCGAAGGCGTGCTCGAAGCCCGCGACATCGCGCCGGCAGTAGCTGGCCGCACGGAGTCCGGCGGGAGCACGCCGGCCACGGGCGGTGCACCCGGCAGCGTCGCCGCCACTACCGACACACCCGTCGAGATGGCCGAGTCCACGAGCGAGGAGTTCGCTGACGGCCCGACCGACGAGTACGCCGACGGCGCAGCGCCCAACGACTACGCCGAGCAGGGCGTCTGCGAGAGTTGCGGAGGCCTCGCGGCCGAACTCGCGAGCGTCAACGGTCGGCTGCTCTGTACCGAGTGCCGGTCGGTCTGACGGGCCAGCGGCCGGCCCTCGGGTCGCGGTCCGGCCACGTCACTGTGGCGCTAGACCTGTCTATTTACTCGCATCCGAGTATTGCCAGCTGGCGGCGTCTCGCGCGACGGAAACGCATATACAGGCACACGAAGTCCGTTGGAATACATGCCGATACGGACCCTCGACGACCTGGCGGCGGCCGACCGCGCGGTCGGGGTGCGCGTCGACATCAACAGCCCGCTGACCGACGACGGTCGGCTGGCCGACGACGCTCGCCTCCGCGCGCACGTCGACACGCTGGCCGAACTGCTCGGCGACGACGCCCGCGTCGCCGTGCTCGCCCACCAGGGCCGTCCGGGCGGCGACGAGTTCGCGCGCCTCGAGTCCCACGCCGAACGACTCGACGACCTGCTCGAGTTCCCCGTGTCGTACTGTGACGCCACCTTCTCGCAGGACGCCCGAGACGCCATCGCCGAGTTGGACGGCGGCGAGGCCGTCATCCTGGAGAACACTCGGTTCTACAGCGAGGAGTACATGGAGTTCGAGCCGCCGCGTGCGGCCGAGACGTTCCTCGTCGACCGGCTCGCACCCGCCCTCGACGCCTACGTGAACGACGCGTTCGCGGCCGCGCACCGCTCCCAGCCTTCCCTCGTCGGGTTCCCCGAGCGCGTGCCGGCGTACGCCGGCCGCGTCATGGAGGAGGAACTCGCCGTGCTCGGTGCCATCGACGAGACGCCGACGCCCCGCACGTACGTCGTCGGCGGCGCGAAGGTCCCGGACTCGGTGATGGTCGCCGAACACGCCCTCGAACACGACCTCGCCGAGGACGTCCTCGTCACGGGCGTCGTCGCGAACGTCTTCCTCGCGGCCGCCGGGGTCGACGTCGGCCGGGAGTCGACCGCGTTCATCCACGACCGCGGCTACGAGAACGAGATTGCGCGCGCCGGCGACCTCCTCGCGGAGTACGGAGACCGTCTCCACCTCCCCGTCGACGTGGCCGTCGAACGCGACGGCGAGCGGGTCGAACTCTCCACGGACGACCTGCCGCCGGCGGACGACGAGGCGCTCCTCGACGTCGGCAGCGAGACCGTCGCGGCGTACGCAGACGTACTCGCAGAGACCGGTACCGCCGTCCTGAACGGCCCGGCCGGCGTCTTCGAGGACGACAAGTTCGCCGACGGCACCCGGGGTATCTTCGAGGCGGCATCCGGCGCGGTGTACAGCATCGTCGGCGGCGGCGACACCGCGGCCGCCATCCGCGAATTCGGGCTCTCCGGCTTCGACCACGTGAGCACTGGCGGCGGTGCCGCGCTCCGCATGCTCACCGGCGAGGAGCTGGCCGCTGTCGAAGCGCTCCGGTGACGATGCCGGACCCGCGCGTCCGGCCGGCGACCGGCGAGGACGTCGACGCCGTCGCCGACATGTGGGTCGCGCTCGCCGACGAGCAGCGCGCCCACGGCTCCCACCTGCTCGCCGCAGCGAACCGTAGTCAGGCCCGAGACCTGATAGCCCAGTACGTTCACGCCGACGGCGTCGCGGTCGCCACCCGAGGGAGCGTCCCCGTCGGATTCGTGATGTTCCACGCGGAGACTGGCTTCTACGAGACGGACGCCGCGAGAGGCGTCGTCGACAACATCTACGTCAGGCCCGACCTGCGCGGCGACGGACTCGGGTCCGCGCTCCTGGACTACGCCGAGGACGCGCTGCGCGACCGCGGCGTCGACGCGCTCGCGGTCGAAGCGCTCGCCGCCAACGAGGCCGCCCGCCGGCTCTACGAGTCCCGGGGGTACGAGGCACACCGGGTCACCCTGGAACGGTCGGCGGAAAACGATACGCACTCAAAGGACGACGCGTAATCTCGAATTGCGCCAAGGGAGCTTGGGTGGTCCAAGCACTCGATTTGTAATCGAGAGTTCGTGCGTTCAAATCGCACCCTTGGCTCTCACACCGGGAGCCCGCGCGTCCGTAGTCACGCCTGCTCAGCACCGTCGGTCGCGCGTTGAGCGGGTGTAGACCGACTCCACTCCCGCGTTCTCACTACCCAGTAACCGGATGGGCTCTACTTGATACCGGCGTCCGTAAGAAAGGGGTGCGCAGCGACCACTGCGACGCCACGAGAACGACAGATGACCCAGAGCCACTCCAGTCCGACAGAGGCACCGACCGGGGTCCGCGGGCGCTACGAGTCGTTCATCTGGTGGACGATGGACGTCGTCGGCGTCACCGGCTCCGTGCGCGCGAAAGTACTGATGGCAGTCGGTATCCAGTTCGCGGTGTCGGTCGCACAGGTGGCCGTGCCCCTGTACCTCTCGGGCACGGCGCGGGTAGTGACATCCGCGGTCCTCCTGCTCGGCGCGGGGCTGGCGTTCGCGAACACCGTCCTCGTCGTCGAACGGGACTTCGTCGAGCCGGTGACGAAGCTCCGGGCCGCTGCCACCAGCATCGCGGAGGGTGACCTCGTCGAGGACCCGCCGGCGACCGACCAGCGCGACGAAATCGGGGAGCTCGTCGACGCGTTCGCAGCGATGCACCACCACCTCGGCGTGGTCGCCGAGCAGGCCGAGGCGCTCGCTGACCACAACTTCGATGCGCCCGTACTCGAAGAGACGCTTCCCGGCCGGTTCGGGGCGTCGCTGCGCCGGATGACGGCGAGCCTCGACCGCCACATCGACCGCATCGAGGCCGACCGCGAGCGCTCCACGCTCCTGAACTATCTCGTCAGCCACGACGTTCCGAACGTCGTGAACGTCTTGCGCGGCCGGCTCGACCTCGCACAGCGCCGCACCGACGACCCGGAAGTCGAGGAACATCTGGACATTGCCGAGCAGCAGGTCGACGAGATACAGGACGTCTGTGGCGTCGTCGGGAAGCTGACGAGGGACGGCGGCGTCACCTCAGTCGATGTCGCGGACATCCTGCGGGGCGAGGTGTCCCGGGTCGAGGACACGTTCCCGGACGCTCGCGTCCGCGCCGACATCCCCGACGGTTCCTGTCACGTCCACGGCAACGAACTCCTGAACTCCGTGTTCCGGAACCTCGTGACGAACGGCATCGAACACAACGACGCCGACACGCCGGCGGTGTCGGTCGAGGTGACCCGCGAGAACGAGACCGTGGTGGTGCGCGTCGCCGACAACGGTCCGGGACTGGACGTCGAGGACAGCGAGGCGTTCTTCGAGAGCCGGCCGGTCGGCAGCGGCCTCAACATCGTTCACACCGCTGTCCGGACGTTCGGCGGGAACGTCACCGTCGGCGCAAGCGACGCCGGCGGCACGGAGTTCGTCACGGAACTCCCGCGACACGGGGAGACGGCGAAGCCGCCCGAGGGCGACAGCGTGCCCGTCCCACAGACCGACTGACCGGGCGCTCTGTGGTGGCTGCGTTACTCCAGCATCTCGCGGGCGATGACGTTCTTCTGGATCTCCGTGGTGCCCTCGTAGATCTGGGTGATCTTCGCGTCGCGGTAGAAGCGCTCGACGTCGAAGTCGTTGACGTAGCCGGCACCGCCGTGAATCTGGACGGCTTCGTCGGCGACCTCGACAGCGACGCGGGACGAGAACTCCTTGGCCATGGACGCGAGCGCGGTGAGCTGCTCGTCGCGGTTCTCGACGCTCCACGCGGACTTCTGGGTGAGCGTGCGCGCTGCCTCGGTCTGCGTGCGCATCTCGGCGAGCTTGTGCTCGATGGCCTGGAAGTCCGAGATGGGGCGGCCGAACTGCTCGCGTTCCTGGGCGTACTCCAGTGCGCGGTCGGTCGCGCCGCGGGCGATGCCGACGCCCTGCGCGGCGACCATCGTACGGGTCTCGTCGAAGAACTGCATGATCTGGAGAAAGCCGCCGCCCTCCGTACCGATGAGGTTCTCCTCGGGGACGCGGACGTCGTCGAGGATGAGTTCGGCGGTGTCCGAGGCGCGGATGCCGAGCTTTCCCGTGATCTTGTCCGCCTGGAAGCCGTCGCGGTCGGATTCGACGACGATCTGGCTGAAGCCGTTGTAGCGCCCGCTGGCGTCGGGGTCGGTCTTGCAGAGGACGACGAAGTAGTCGCCGACCGAACCGTTCGTGATCCACATCTTGTTGCCGTTGAGCACCCACTCGTCGCCGTCCTTCTCGGCGGTGGCAGCGACGCTGGAGACGTCCGACCCGGTGTCGGGCTCGGAGATGGCCGACCCCATGATGGCGTCACCGGACGGGATGGGTTCGAGGAAGCGCTCTTTCTGGTCCTCGGTGCCGAACGCCATGATGGCCTCGGCTCCGAAGCCGGCGCTTGAGATGCAGAGCCCGATCCCGGGGTCTGCGGCGAACAGTTCCTCGACGATGATCGCCGTCTCCAGCGGCGAGTAGCCGGCACCGCCGTACTCCAGAGGGATACCGGGGCCGAGGAGGCCGGCGTCGGCGGCCTTGTCCATGACCTCGTGGGGGAACTTCTCCGCCTGATCGTACTCGCTGGCGACCGGAATGATCTCGTTCTCGGCGAAGCGCCGCACTTCGTCTCGGATTGCCTGTTGCTCGTCGCTGAGTCCGAAGTCCATGTGTCGTTCTACCGCACACCGGGTCAAAAGTACTGGTAAACGGTGGACAATGTCACCACAGTTCCCCGCCCGCCCGGTTCTGTCACCGAGACAACTTAAATCGGGTTCCGGAAACCACCATAAGGCAGCCGTGTCACGGGGTTAACTGCAATGTCCGACTACGAACTGCCGCCGCTTCCCTACGACTACGACGCACTCGAACCGCACATCAGCGAACAGGTCCTCACGTGGCATCACGACACCCACCACCAGGGCTACGTGAACGGCTGGAACGCCGCCGAGGAGACCCTCGAAGAGAATCGCGAGTCCGACGACCACGGTTCCACCGCGGGCGCGCTCGGTGACGTCACCCACAACGGCTCCGGCCACATCCTCCACACCCTGTTCTGGCAGTCGATGAGCCCCGAGGGCGGCGACGAGCCGTCCGGCGCGCTCGCCGACCGCATCGCCGAGGACTTCGGCTCCTACGACGCCTGGCAGGCCGAGTTCGAGGCCGCAGCCTCGGCCGCCGGCGGCTGGGCGCTCCTCGTCTACGACCCGCACAGCGAACAGCTCCGCAACGTCGCCGTCGACAAGCACGACCAGGGCGCGCTCTGGGGCAGCCAGCCGATTCTCGCCCTCGACGTCTGGGAGCACTCCTACTACTACGACTACGGCCCGGACCGCGGCAGCTTCGTCGACGCCTTCTTCGAGGTCGTCGACTGGGAGGAACCCCGCGACCGCTTCGAGCAGGCCGTCGACCGCTTCGAGTAACGCGTCCGGCAGCTAGTCGCTGTCCACCCACGCCCGTCCGCCACCCGGTCCACCCGTCTTCTCGGCCCTGTTCTGCCGCCCGAACAACTGACAACGCCGGCAGTCCGGCCGTAAACGCTACAGTCGCTCGCTCGAACGTCTTCCTGTGGCTGCCTCTCCGTTCCTCGACGACGTCCGCCAGCGCCTGGTCGCGGAGGGCTGGGTGACGGCGAGCGCACGCGTCAACTCCGAGACGGTGGTGATGCGCGCGCTCCGCGAGGACGGCAAGGGGCCGTCGAAGCTCCTCGCGATGGTCGTCGACGACGCCGACGCCGCGGCGACCGCCGACCACGTCCAGTACCTGATTCGGGGCGCAGCAGAAGCGAGCGCGGACGCGACGCTGCTCACGTCGCTCGCGACGGTCACCGACCGCGCGCACCGGACTGCCGACGATGCGGGCGTGGCGGTCGTCGCGCCGTCGACGCTCCGCGACGACACCCTGGACACGACTGTCCTGGACGTCCTCGCGAACGTGCTGGACGCCTGACGACAGACCGGAGAACCGAACTCGCCGACCGACTATCGGTGCCGCCTGCCGCGCTCCGATTCACCGAGCGCTCGGGAGACCAGCGGAGACAGCAGCCCGAGCCCGAGGATGCCGGCGAAGCCGAGTACGCCGACCTCTGCCCAGTCGATGCCGCCGCCACCGCTCCCGCCGCCGACCTCGACGTCGCCGACGACGACAGCGCCTTTCATGCCCATGCTGCGGTGGGGGCCACAGAAGTACTGGTAGACGCCCTCGGTCTCGAAGGTGGCACTGTACGTGTAGCCCTCGTTGTTGATCTCCTCCTCGCCGCTCCAGTCGGCGTTCTCCGGCTGGCTCTCGACGACGACGTTGTGGGTGTTCGACACCCACTCGAACGTCACTTCGGTCCCCGGGTCGACGCGAACGGCCGCCGGCCCGAAGCCGTACGGCCCCCCGTTCGCCTCGACGCCGACTTCGACAGTGACCGAGTCACTCCCGGTCTCGTCGACGACGCCGTCGTAGTTGCTGACGCCGCTCAGCCACTCGGCGACGCCGGCGTCCTGTGCCGCCGCGCCGCCGGCGAGCGCGCTCGTGCCCACTGCAGCCGCTCCAGCGCCCGCAGACGCCCGGAGCAGGCTCCGTCTCGTGACCGCTGAATCGCTGTGAGTCATCCTCGTCTAGGCATCGTAGCCCGCGTACTCCATCAACTTCCCGAAGATGTCCGTGTCCATCGCCTCCTTGTAGACGATGCCGGTCAGCATCCCGCCAGGGTAGAAGTTCCCGTTCATCACGTGGTTGACTTTGTGGCAGTGCATCAGGTAGATGCCGGGCTCGGCGTTCGCCTCGAACTCGATGGTGTGGCGCTCCGCCGGTGCCATGTCACTGATGTCGTGTTCGTACTGGGCGGCCTCCGGAATCTGGCCGCCGTCTTTCTCCACGCGCTTGAAGCGGTGGTTGTGGATGTGCAGCGGGTGGTTCATGTAGCCGCCGTTGACGAGGTGGATGCGGACCGTGTCGCCCTGCTCGACGATGACGGGCGAGCCGTCCTCCGGGTGGAGGGTGCGGGGCGCGGACTTCCCGTTGACGGTGAACACGTCCGGATTGCGCGTGCGGGGACTGTACTCGACGTCCTCGCCGGCCATCTTCCGGTTCAGACGGCTGTCCCAGTCCTTGACCGTCATGAAGTACTCCTTGTCCGCCGGCTCGTACCCCTTCGGATCGACGCGGAAGATGCCGTACATCCCCATGTCGATGTGGCGGTGGGTCTGGTAGTGGCAGTGATAGATGTGCGTCCCGGGGACGTTGGCGGGAATGGTGTACGTGTGTTTCTCGCCGGCTGCCACGCGGATGCCGGTCGTCGTCGGGACGCCGTCGTTCTCCCACGAGGTCTGCGAGCCGTGGAAGTGCAGCGTGTGCGGGCGCTTGCCGTCCGTGTTGTCGAGTGTCACCTCGATGTCTTCGCCCTCCTCCGTGCGGACGATGGGGCCGGGAACGCTCGGGTCGCCGTCCTCCGTGGCGAACGCCCAGACGCGCGGGAGTTCGACGGGGCCACCCATCGTCTCCATCGGATGGACTTCGTGGACGGCGGGGACGCTCTTCAGCGTGACCTGATTGCCCTGCTCGGTCGCGTCGACGACTTCCGGCGGGCTCGTCGTCGGGAGCCCGGACTGCTGTACAGTGTCGGTCGCCGCGGTCTCCGTGGCGGTCTGCACGTCGTCGCCGCCGTCGGGTGCAGTGCAGCCGGCGAGAGCCGCCGTGCCGATACCACCGGTCGCCGCAACGAATTCGCGCCGCGAGATGCCGAGGCCTGGTGCGCCGAACTGGTTCGTCATACAGTTCGGGGTACGACCCCCCTACTTAATCGCGGCCCGCTGATTCCCTCTACTGGGGAACCGTTCCTACCGTCTGGGAACGCCTGAGCGCCTGAGCCGACCCGTTTGGCACTACCTAAACCCTTCGCCCGAACACGTTCGCTCACGGTTGATACACCCCACCGTCACGGGCGGCTCCGCGTCGCTGCCGCTGGCAGTCAGCGCCACGAGAATCGAGTAATCGGCCAGTCCGTCCGACGCCGTCAGTCGTCGGTGGCCGCCCGCTGCCGCTCGGGGAGCGGGCCGTCGTATCCCGCCGGCACGTACGGACACAGCGGGTCGCTGCCCATCGGGTCGCCGGTCGCGGCGTACGCCCGCGACCGGCTGCCGCCACACGAGTGCCGGAACTCGCAGGCCCCGCACTTCCCCCGGAGGTCGTCTTTCTCGCGCAGCGTCTCGAAGAGGTCGCTGTCCCGATACACGTCGACGACGGACTGCTCGCGGACGTTCCCCGCGGACTCGGGGAGGAACCCGGACGGGTACACCTCGCCCGTGTGCGAGACGAACGCGAAGCCGTCGCCGGCGGTGATGCCGCCCCGGCGCTGGGCACCGCCACCGTCGCGCGCCTGCGCCTGCTGTGCGCGCACGCGACGGTACATCGGGGCCTCAGTCGTCTTGATGCCGAAGTTCTCCTCGCGGGCGACCTCGTCGAGCCACTCCATGAGGCGCTCGGCGCGCTCCGGCGGGATGGCGTCGAGCGCGCGGCCGCGGCCGACCGGCACGAGGAAGAACACGCTCCACAGCGTCGCCCCGAGGTCGCGAACGAGGTCACGGACGGCCGGCAGGTCCTCGACGGTCCCTCCACAGACCGTCGTGTTCACCTGCAGCGGCACGCCCGCCTCGCGGGCGGCCCTGGCGGCGCGGACGGTTTCCACGAAGCTACCGGCCTCCCCACGGAACGAATCGTGCGCCGCCGGACTACCCCCGTCGATGCTCACGGCGAGCTGTTTGACGCCAGCGTCGGCGAGCGACGCCACGGCCTCCCGGGTCAGTGACTCCGTCCCACTGGGCGTCACCGTCATCCGGAGGCCCTGTTCGGTGCCGTACTCGACGAGCTCGACGGTGTCCGGTCTCGCCAGCGGGTCCCCGCCGGACAACACGACGAGCTGTCCGTCGCCGAAGTCGGCGGCGTCGTCGAGCAGGCGTTTCCCCTCCTCGGTCGTGAGCTCGTCGGGGTGTCGCCGGGGCTGTGCGTCCGCCCGGCAGTGCTCGCAGGCGAGTTCGCACGCCTGTGTCACTTCCCAGATGAGCACGAACGGTCGCTCGCTCGTATCTACTGGCGTCATGCTTGGGTCGGGGCCGACAGCCAGCGGTTCGCGTGCGGCTGTCCCGCCCCACGTCGACGTATCGGGTTCTGGGGCTTGTATCGGCGGGTGTGTTCCCAGCCGACGGGAACGTACGGGAGCCCCATTTGGGGCGCGCGGCTAGGGCGTGGTATGACAGCGGAACGAACGCGGGTGACCGACGAGCCGCGGAGCGCCACCGGCCGCGAGTGGGAGGTGTTCGTCCGCGAGGACGCCGACGGGCCGCTCAAGCACGTGGGCAGCGTGACCGCGGGCGACGCCGACGGCGCACACGACCACGCGTCGGCGCTGTTCGACTGGGTCGCCGAGACGGTCTGGGTGTGTCCGGCCGACGAGACGCGGCGGTACACCGCGGCCGGCGTCGACGGGGGGCGGTCGGCGTGATTTCCGTCAGCAAGCTGCTGTGTGACCTCGACGCGGAGAGCGACGGCCTGCGGTACGACGCCGCCGACGAGTCCTCCGAGGACCAGATTACCGAGGACAAACAGCAGCGGCCGGTCGTCGTCTGGAACCTCACGAAGCAGTGCAACCTCTACTGCTCGCACTGCTACGCCGCCGCCGACACCGAGACGGCACCCGGCGAACTCTCCACCGAGGAGGGGAAAGCGCTGCTCGACGACCTCGCGGACTTCGGTATCCCGGTCGTGCTGTTCTCGGGCGGCGAGCCGATGGTTCGGGATGACCTCGAAGAACTCATCGCGTACGCCGACGACGTCGGTATCCGGCCGGTCCTCTCGACGAACGGGACCCTCATCACCGAGGAGCGCGCCGAGGCGATGAAGGAGGCGGGCCTGAAGTACGCCGGCGTCTCCGTCGACGGGCTGCCGGAGCGCAACGACGAGTTCCGGGGCGAGGACGGCGCGTTCGACGCCGCGGTGCGCGGCATCGAGAACAGCCTCGACGCCGGCCTGAAGACCGGGCTGCGGTACACCATCACTGAGGCCAACGCCCCCGACCTGCCGGAGGTCGTCGACCTCCTGCACGACGTGGGCCTCGACCGCTTCTGCTTCTACCACCTCGACTACGGCGGCCGCGGCGCGGACATCTCGAACCTCGACCTCTCGCCGGCCGACACCCGGGAGGCGGTCGAGATGGTCTGTGACCTCACGCGCGAGTACCACGCCGAGGGGAAGGAAATCGAGACGCTGCTCGTCGGGAACTACGCGGACGCCGGGTTCCTCGTGGAGTACGCGCGCGAGGAACTCGGCGACGCGCAGGCCGACCGCATCCACCGCTACCTCGAAGCGAACGGCGGCGACCCGACCGGGGAGCGCATCGCCGACGTGGACTACCAGGGCAACGTCCACATGACGCAGTTCTGGCAGGGGTACAGCCTCGGGAACGTCCGCGACCGCCCGTTCAGTGACATCTGGACGGACGACACGAACCCCCTGCTGCGGGGGCTCCGTGACCGCGACAACCGCCTCACCGGGCGGTGTGCGTCCTGCCAGTACCAGTCCATCTGCCGGGGCGGGTCCCGGCTGCGCGCGCTGTCCGCCGGCGGCCCCTTCGACCCGGACCCGAAGTGCTACCTCACCGAGGACGAGCGGGAGCCGGAGGCGGCGGCCAGCGCGGTCGAGGACGCGTCGGCCGACTGACTGGCGACACCTGTTTTTCGAGAAGCGAGCTGGTCGACGGTCAATTCGGCGTGATGTAGACGCGCCACTCGTCGCCGGCCCGTTCGGTCTCGTAGTCGAAGCCGCGGTCGGTCAGCACGCCGTACAGCGGCTCCGGCTCGAAGCTGTTCACCAGCAGCAGCGTCTCCCGGTCGCCGAGCGTTTCGATGGCGGCGACGATGTCGCTGAACGGTTCGCCGTCGACTTCGCGAGCGTCGAGTCGTGCGTCCGGCTCGTCGTGCATGTGTCTGGGTACGAGACTGCCAGCGGAGTCGGTTCTCCCGAAGTAGTTCGGGTCAGAACGGTGCGTCCGTCGAGGTGGTCTCGTCGCGGGTCGGCGGTGCGCTCGCTTCGCCCGGACTCGCGTCCCCGTCGGGGAGTTCCCCGGTCTCCCGGAACTCGGCTTCCATGTCGGCGAGCGCGTCGTTGATGTCGGCGCTGCGCTGGTGCATCGGGGACACGCGCACGCGAACGAGGTCGTAGCCGTGGCGGTCCGCGAGGCCGTTCCACGCCCGGAACGACCCTCTGGTGAGCGTGTCGCTCTGCGGGCAGAACGGCGTCGTCGGGGTGAACTCCGCGAGCAACACGTCCGGGTCGTCGGCGGCCTCGGCGTACCGGTAGCCCGCGGAACTGTGGCGGGTGTCGCGGTTCAGGTCCGCGAGGTTGTAGCCGAAGGTCATGTCGTAGACGCCGCGCTCCTCGAAGAGCGCCCGGGTGGTGTCGTGGAACGCGACGTGAGCGTCGCCGGTCAGTACGTCGTGGCCGTCCAGGAACTCCCCGGGTGTCGGCTCGGTACTCGGGTCGAACTCGCCCTCGGGCGCGAGCGCGTCGTCAGAACTGGCTCCGAACATGCATCGAGGTAGGACGGCCACCCGGGAGGCCGTGGCCCCGAACGTGTTCGCGCCGCTCAGTGCGGCGTCAGTGGCTGGGGGAACAGACGACAGGAAGGATGACAGAGACGGCGTCGGCCGCGTCAACGGCCGGCCGGTCGCAGCGGGCGACGGTCAGGTGCCGCGGCGGTAGCCGGCGGCGTCACTCGTTCGGGTTCGGGTCGAAGATGTCCGGCTCCTCCTCGCCGAGCACGTCGATTTCGGCGAGCAGGCCCTTGCGAGCGACCCGGCTGAGCGCGTGGTCCACGAGCTTGATGCGCTCGGGCACCGGCGTCTCCATCGTCCCGACGAAACAGCTGCCGGGCGCGACCTTCATCGTCTGGACGTTCTTGTCCGGCTGGCTCTCGATAGCACCGTTCGGCCACGCCTCCGTCCAGACGTTCCCGATGGGGTGGAAGTTCGACGTGACGTTCGGACCGCCGGTCACCAGGTAGACGCGGACCGAGTCGCCCTTCTCGACCTCCAGCGGACCCTTCCGGGCCGCCGCGTACGCGTACTTCTCCCCGTTCAGGGTGACGTACGTCGGGTTCTCGTCGGCCATCGCGTCCATGCTGAACGCGTGGTGGCCCTCCGTGCCAGTCGACTTGTCCGTGTAGATTTCGTTCTGTCCGAAGTAGAACTCGTGGTCGACCTCGGGGAGCCCGTCCTCGGGCTCGACGAGAATCATCCCGTACATCCCCGACGAGATGTGCATGTCGAGGTTCGGGACGGCGCAGTGGTAGATGAACGCGCCCGGGTACTCCATCCGGACGGACACGCTCGCGCTCTCACCGGGGTTGACGTGCGTCGCCTCGGCGGCCCCGCCGGTCCCGTAGATGGCGTGGAAGTCGACGTTGTGGGGCATCGCGTTGCCCTCCGGGTTCTCGAGCGTGAGGTTGACCGTGTCGCCCTGCCGGACCCGGAGCATCGGCCCCGGCACCTGCCCGTCGAAGGTCATGTAGTCGAAGGTGACCCCGGGCTCGATTTCGGCCGTGACCTCCGTGGTTTCGAGTGTGATGTCGTGAGTCTTCGGCTGGTCACGGTCGATGGGGTCCGGAACGTCCGTCGGGTCCGCGGCGACCGTGTCGACGTCGACCTCGTTGGGCGTCGAGTTCTGCACCTGTTCGGCCAGTGACTGGGCTTCGGTCTCGGCGGTGTCGTCGGTTGGGGCTTCGGCACACCCCGCAATCGTCGCGGTCGCTCCGCCGACGCCCATCGCCTGCAGCATCTTCCGTCGAGTAGTGTCGAACATTGTGGGTCGCCCTCCACTTCGTCGTAGCGGGGCCACCCACTTCAACCGGGCTCGTGATTCCTGCGCCACGAGACCCATTCCCGGCGTCTGAGGGGCGCTACGAACGTATTCGGGCACTATACTTAAATGGCGGCCGAGGGGAATGAATGGGGGTCAGGGACAGGCAATATGTTCGCCCGACGCCCCCGAATCGAGCCGGTCACGGGCGAGCAGGCGCGGGGCCGCGGTCCACTGGGACGGCGAGGGCCCACTGTCAGTCCACACGCGAGGAGAATCTCCGTCAGTCCGCGTTTCCGGGCCGCGACCGGAGGCGCGCCGGCAGCACGTCGCCGTGCTTCCAGACGACGCCGACGACGTTCGCGGTGAACGCCAGCAGCCCGACGACCAGCAGCCCGCCGCCCGCCTGCCCGACCGCCTCGGGGAGCAGGTCGGCCTGCGCGGCGACGAACGCGAGCGTCCCGAGGGTGACGAGCGCGCCGTCGACGGCGGCCAGCCGGTCGCTGTAGAGGTCGTCGATCATGGGCACGGGCTCGAAGCCCAGCCGGTCGCTGTACCGGTGGTCCCAGACGATGAACGGGACGACGTGGTAGACCGAGCCGAGCAGGACGAAGCCGACGACGCCGACGAACAGCAGGTGGGTGGTGGCCCCGAACCCGAAGAGGGTCTGGCGGGCGAGCGGCTGCTCGACCCACGCGGCGAGCGCGAGCGGGCTCCACGCGGCCAGCGCGACGGCGGCGACGGCGTACCGTGTGAGCATCGGCGTGCGGTCGACCCGGCTCTCGTAGAGCTTCCGGGCGAGGATGCCGGCGAACGCCAGTGTCCCTGCGGTGAGGACGATAGCGCCGAGGACGGCGACCGGCCGGGAGCCGACGAGCCGGCCGCCCGCGAGCACGACGACGCCGACGGGGTAGCCGTACTCGACGCGCCGGAGCAGGTGGTCGACGCCGTGGAGGTCGGTCTGCGTGAACATGGTCCCGAGCTGGTAGAGCGCGCCGAGGATGGTCGCGAGCACGACGCCGAAGACGGCGAGCGTGGCGTGCGCACCGACGACCTGGGCGTGCGTGAGCCCCGCGACCGGGAGGACGCCCATCGAGAGGTCCATCGCGAGCACGAAGCCGAGCGTGACGACGACGGCGAACGCGGCGAGCGCGAACGCGAAGTGCGCCTCGGTGTGGTCGAGGTCGTCCACGCGGGCGAGCGTGCGGCCGAGGTTGTAGACGAACGCGTAGACGCCGAGCACGACGAAGCCGCCAAAGCCGTGAATCCAGTGGCCGCTGGCCGTCCAGAACGCCCAGCCGAGGCCGGCGACGCCGACGGTGACGAGCGCGAGCGCGGCGTTCGCCAGCCGCCGCGAGTGCAAGTCGACGTTCGACCAGACCGGCACAAACTGCGTCATCGCGCCCATGATGGTGACACAGACCCAGCCGACGAGCAGCAGGTGGACGTGGGCGAGCCCCGCCAGACCACTGGCGACCCCGAGTGCGCTCGCGAGACCGAGGCCGCCGCCTGCCAGCAGGAACGCGAGCGCGACGACGAAGTGTCGCAGGGGCACCGTCATCGGGGGCTGCTGGTCCGTGGCGAGGCCGCCGGGGATGGCGCTCATACTCCGGTGTTGGGTCGCCGCGACGCTCCCGGTTGTCCCGAACGTGTTCGCCTCATGCGGCGAGGTCCTCCTCGTCGAACGCCGGGAGGTTCGTCGCGAACTGCTTTATCGCTGTTTCCTCGGCGCGGTGCAGCGTCTCGCTGAGCGTGGACTTCGCGGTGTCGAGGTCGTCGGCGAGGTCCGTCAGCGTCGACTCCCGGGGCGTGTCGTAGTAGCCGGCCTCGATGGCGGCGACGAGGACTTCCTGCTGGCGCGGCGTGAGCAGGCGCTCGGAGTCCCCGGACTCGTAGAGGTAGCCGACCTCGAAGTCCATCCCGAAGGCGTCCAGTTGCTCGCGGAGCCCCGAGAGCTTCGCGTGGGGCGCGACGACCTCGAGTGTACCTCGGCCATCCTGGATTTCCAGCGGCGGGTCGAGGGGGAGTCCGGCCTCCCGCAGCGAGAACAGCAGCAGCGGTTCGTCGGTCTCGAACTGGACGAGCACCGAATCGTCGTTCTGTTCGAGGGGGTCGAGCTGGGTGACGGCGTCTGACTCGTGCATGTCCTGCAGCGCCTCGACCACGTCGGGGCCGCTGACTTCCAGCAGCGCGACGCCGTGGTCCTCGTCCGGGAAGGCCGCGAGCACGCTGAACCGGGTGTCCGGGTACGTCGTGGATATCCGGGATATCCAGACCGAGTCGGGCAGGTCGATGGTGAGTTCTGCGCGGGCCATGGCGAATATATTCGTTCGTACCCACCACAGACCCAAGGCGCTTTCCCGAACGTGTTCGGGACATCTCTCAGGGCTCGGGACGACCTACGTCCAGACGTGACCACGCCTATCGACTGGACGGCGGAACTGGCCGAGACGCCCGCGCCGACCGACCGCGACCGCGAGGTCATCGACGTCCGCGAGCTGGGGCCGCCGGACCCGATGGTCGAGACACTGGAGACGCTGCCCGAACTGGCGGGCGACGTGGTGCTCGTGCAGGTGAACGACCGCGCCCCACAGCACCTCTACCCGAAACTCGACGACCGCGGCTACGAGTACGCGTCCGTCGAGGTCGAGGACGCCGTCGTCACGGGTATCTGGGAGGCGTAAGCGGAGACGGCGGGTTCTCACTCGGGCCGCTCGGCGAGCACGAGCAGCGCGACGCTCGGCTCGACGGCCGTCGGCGAGATGTCCTGGCCGCCGTCGAAGCGCGCGACCTCGCCCGCGCCGACCGTCACCTCGTCGTCGCCGAGTGCCATCTCGACTTCGCCCGAGAGGACGTGGCAGACGACGGTCCGGCCGGGGTGCTGGTGGGCGGGCACCGACTCGCCGGCGTCGAGCGTGAGCCGCACGGTCTTGGGCTCCTCGCCGGGGAAGACGGCGGCGTGGGGGTCGCCGTCCAGGTCGTCGAGTGAGACGACGCTCGGACTCATCGTTTCGGGAACGTCGCGACGTACTCGTCGGGCTCGGTGCGGGTGACCTCGTACCCGTCCGCGTCGAACGACTGGACCTCCGACGCGAACTCGTAGAACAGCGGCTTCGGTTCGTAGTCGTTGACGAGTTCGAGCGTCTCGCCGCCGTCCAGTTCCTCGAAGGCCGTCCTGATTCGCGGGTGGCGCTGCGCCGGCGGAACGTCCCGAACGTCGAGTCGTGGCATGCCCAGAGATAGCGGGCCGGTCAGCTACCGCGTTTCCCCGAACGTGTTCCCCTCGTCCCAATCCGGGCCGCAGCGGCCGGTGACTGATTCCGGCCGGAGTTCGTACCACGTCCCGTCGAGGTCGCGGGGGTCGCTGTCGAAGACTTCCATCCCGACGGACTTCGCGTGGTCCGCGAACGCCGCCACGCGCTCCGGGGTGCGTTCGACGGCCACCAGTTCGCCCCTCGCGACTGCGCTCACCCAGTCGTCGGGCGTCGACCGCTCGAACGCCACCAGTGACGCACCCACGCCGTCCGCGAGGAACTCCGTCTTCGCGCTGTCCGGCCCGGAGAGCACCTGGACGACGACCCGGTCCGTCGACTGGTCGACGGCGAACGACATCGGCAGCGAGCAGGGCGGGTCACCGGTCAGTGACAGCACCCCGGCCCCCTGGGTTGCGAGGAACGCGAGCGCCTCGTCGCGCGTCATACCCACACCGCCCCCGACGGCGGACCGGTCACTGGAGGAGTCCTCGCTCATGCCTGTACCGAACTAGTGCGGGTCGACACCCATGAACCGTCGACGCGATTCCAGCAGGCTGGGACGCCGTCCGGTAGCGTCTCACATCCGTCCGGGGTCGACGCCGGTCACTGCACCTGGTCGGCGAACTGGTCGCGGACCTTCGACACCTTCGGCGCGACGTTCACGGTGCAGTACGCCGCGTTCGGGTTCTTCTCGAAGTAGTTCTGGTGTTTCTCCTCCGCCCGGTAGAACACGTCGAGGGGCTCGACGTCGGTGACGATGGGGTCGTCGAAAGCTCCCTGCGCGTCCAGTTCGTCGACGAACGCCTCGACGCGGTCGCGCTGGTCGTCGTCGTGGTAGAGCACGATGGAGCGGTACTGGCTGCCGACGTCCGGCCCCTCGCGGTCGACCGTCGTCGGGTCGTGGACGGTGAAGAACACCTCCAGGATGTCCTCGTAGGCGAGCTCGTCGGTGTCGTACTCGACCTGCACGACCTCGGCGTGACCGGTCGTCCCCGAGCAGACCGCACGGTAGGAGGGGTCCTCGGTGTCGCCGCCCGCGTACCCCGAGGTCACGTCGACGACGCCCGAGAGTTCCTCCATCGCCGCCTCGGTACACCAGAAGCAGCCGCCGCCGACCGTCGCTGTCTCCGTCGTCATATCACGTCGTTGGTGCGCACGTCAGTTAACAGACCCGGCACCGGAACGCGCCGGTCAGGCCGAGGCCCCGTAGCCGGCGTCCTCGACGGTCGCGGCGCTGTCCTCGCGGCTCGCGGTCACGAACTCGATATCTCTGCGCGCTGACGCCTGCGACCGAAGAAAGTAAGTGTCAGTGTAAGCCCCACTTTGGTGTAAAAGAGTCTTTACACCGATGCCACGAGACACCCCCGCTCTGACCCCCTCCAGGCGGCAGTTCCTCGCCGCGCTCGGCGCGACGGCCACCGCGACCGTCGCCGGCTGCACCGACGCGCAGACCGACCGACCGACGACCGAATCCGGGACCACCGAGACGACCGCCACACCCGACTACCCAGCCACCGGCGACCGCGTCCCGGAACTCGCGCCGCTCGACGACGCAGTCCGCGAGTTCGCGTTCGAGCACGACGTCCCCGCTGCCACGCTCGCCGTAGCGAAAGACGACGACGTCGTGCTCGAACGCGGTTACGGCTACAGCGACCCCGGCCGCAGCGAACAGACGCCGCCGGACGCACTGTTCCGGATCGCGAGCCTCTCGAAGTCGTTCACCTCGGCCGCCACGCGGTCGCTGTTCGGCGACGGCCTCTCACCGGAGACGCGCGTCCTCGACGTCCTCGACGTCGAACCCGCCGACGGCCTCGGCGACGACCGCCTCCAGTCAGTCACGGTCCAGCACCTCCTCGACCACTCGGCGGGCTGGGACCACTCGGCGGCCGCCGACCCGATGTTCCACCCGTTCGACGTTGCCGAGAAACTGGGGCTCGACGAGCCGCCGACCACGCGAGACTTCGCGCGGTACGTGCTCGGCCAGCCGCTCCAGTACGAGCCCGGCGAGCGCCACGCCTACTCGAACTTCGGGTACGCGCTGCTCGGCCTCGTCGTCGAGGCCGAGAGCGGCCAGTCGCTGCCCGCGTACGTCCGCGAACAGTTCTTCGGCGGCGACCCGCCCGACCCCCTCTACGAGGGGCGGGCGCTCCCCGAGAACCGCCGCGACCGCGAGGTGGCCTACGAGAGCGCGGCGAACTGCCCGAACGCGGCCGAACTCGACCGCAACGAAGCGGTCCCGTGCTCGGACGGCGGGTTTCTTGTCAGCGCGTTCGGGGGCGCGGGCGGCCTCGTGACCAGCGCGCGCACGCTGGTCGCGTTCGCCGCCGACCACCGCCTCGACGGGTTCGCGACCGCGGAGAACTTCGAGTACGCCACAGCGTACGGGTCGCTACCGGGATCGTACGGAATGTTGCAGCGCCGCCGGGACGGCGTCACCGTCGCGGTCCTCTTCAGCGACCGGGGCGGCTCGTCGAACGCGCTCGCGGACATCCAAACCACGGTGAACGACGCCGTCGCGGATGTCGATGCCTGGCCGTCGTCCGACGAGTCGTAGCCGGCGTCCTCGACGGGCGATTCGCAGCCGCCACACCTCATCGCTTCGACGATGATGTGTGGGGACAGATTCGCCCGTTAGTCCTACCGAACTACTGGAGTTCTCCGCCTCACGTCGCCCACCTCATCGTGCGCCGCACTTTGGATTCGAGCGTGGTTTGGGGAAACGACTTTGTGTTCACGGGGTCGAGTGGCGGTATGAGCGACCTCGACGACACCGACCGCCGCATCCTGGAGTTGCTGGCGACGGACGCGCGCCGGCCGTACAGCGACATCGCCGACGACGTGGACCTGTCGCCGCCAGCCGTCTCCGACCGCGTCGCGAAACTCCGGGAGGCGGGCGTGCTCCGGCGGTTCACGGTCGACCTCGACCGCGCCCGGCTTCGGGACGGCACGCAGGTCCTCGTGGAGTTCGCCGTCCGGCCCGGCCGAGAGGCCGAGGTACAGGCGGCCGTCGAGGGCGAGGACGCCGTCGAACACGTGTTCGTGACCGCCGCCGGCGACGTGGTCTGCTCGGCCCGGCTGCCGGTCGCGGACGTCTCCGCGTGGGTCGCGGACGCCGTCGCCCTCGACGCCGTCGACGACTACGACGTGACGGCGGTGGCGTCCTCGTCCTGGCAGCCGACTGTCGGTGGCGTCGACCTCGCGCTCGCCTGCGACGAGTGCGGAAACACCGTCACCAGCGAGGGCGAGACGGCGACCATCGACGGCGACCGCCACCACTTCTGCTGTGGGTCCTGCCGGAGCCAGTTCGTCGACCGCTACGAGCGCCTGGACGCCGACGCGTGATGGACCGGAGCCGGTTCACGTCGCTGTCGCTGGTCGCGTTCGGCCTCGTGCTCGTGGCGTTCTTCACGATGGGGTTCAGCCGCCTCGTCCTCCCCTACGAGACCGCCAGACTGCTCGCCGCGCCCGCGATGTTCGGTGCCGCTGCCCTGTTCGCCGGGCTGTTCGCGCAGGCGCTGCTCGTCGCCGTCGGCGTCCGAGAGTTCGAGTGATTGCGCGGCCAGCGACCCGCCGAACGTTATACGTGCCGTGGCCGACAACCCCCTCGTGATGTCTGACGCCGCCCCCGACGGTCCCGACACGCGCCGGGCGCTGCTGGCCGTCGCCGCAGCGTTCGCGCTCGTCGCCGCCGCCGCCGCGGCACCAGCCCTCGCGGGCGAGGCACCCCTCGGCGGCCTCGACTCCCCCGCTTCCGCCGAGGACCTCCCGAGGGCGCTGAGCCAGTTCGACTTCGTGCGCGACCTCGTCGGCGAGCCGTCCGACGCCGGCGGCCTCGAAGTGCCGGGCGGCGAGACGTTCGGCGCGCTCACGGCCGGCGGGAGCACCGACGTCGGCGGCCCAATCTCCGAGGAGCAACTCCGGGGAGCCGCCCGTCCGCACTTCCTCGCGACCAGCGAGGAACCCCAGTACTGGCGGACGACGGGCTACGTCGCGTACACGGGCGGCGGCTGGGCGCAGCGGCCCGTGAGCCGAGTCGCCCCGAGCCGGCCGCCGGACCAGCGCGAGGTGACCTGGCACACCGTCACGCTCCGGCAGCCCGCGAACAGGCTGCCAGCGCCGTGGCGACCCGTCGACCTCCGGTACGACCCGGGTCCGGAGACGGACCAGGAGACCACCTTCGACGCCACCGAGACGTCCGGAATCGCGGCCGACCCGCTGGTGCCGGCCGGTGAGACCTACGAGGTCAGCAGCCTCGAATCCGTCTCGGACCGCGGGCTGCTGCGGGAGGTGCGGGTCTCCGGCTCCGTCGCGTCGACGGAGTACACGACCGTCGACACCACACAGCGAGTCAGCCGACTCGCCGAGCGCATCGTCGGTGACGCCGACAACCGCTACGACGCCGCGGCGGCCGTCGAGGCCTACCTCGAAGGGGAGAAGACGTACTCGCTGCGGGACGCGCCGGAGACCGGCGACCAGGCCGCCGACGAGTTCCTCTTCGAGCACGACGTCGGCTACTGTGAGAACTTCGCAACGGCGATGACGGTCCTGCTGCGGACACAGGACGTGCCCGCGAGGTACGTCGCGGGCTACACGTCCGGCGAGCGCGTGGGCGACGACCAGTATCTCGTGCGCGGGGCCGACGCCCACGCCTGGGTCGAGGTGTTCTTCGAGGACTACGGCTGGGTGCGCTTCGACCCGACGCCGTCCGCCCCCCGCCAGCAGGCCGACAGCGACCTCGCCGCGGGCTCGGAGACGTTCCAGGTGCGCGTCAGCGGCGCGCTCGTGCCGGGCGAGTCGGTCGCCGCTACCGTGACGGCGGCCGGCAGCCCGGTCTCCGGTGCGGCGGTCTCGGTGAACGGCGGCTTCGCGAGCGTGACCAACGAGAGCGGCGCGGTGCGCTTCGTCGTGCCGTACGCCGAGTCCGTGAACGTCACCGTCGAGCCGTCGGCAAACCGGACGACGACTGGTGGCGCGGCCGGCGGCTACGGGCTGGCATCGCTGCCCGGCCGGGAGCAGCCGGACGACGGCCGGAACGGCTCGGCGAGCCGGGAGTTCGAGGTCCAGACCGACGTGTCCGTCGCGTTCGACAGTCCCCCGCAGCCCGGGGAGACACTCGACGCGCGGCTGACCGTCGGCGGCCGGCCGTTCGCCGACGCGGCCGTCTCGCTGGACGGCACCGACCAGGGTCGGACGAACGGAAACGGGGAGCTCACCGTGACAGTTCCCGAGACGGCGGCGGGCGTCGTGGACATCGCCGTCAGCCGCGACGACCTCTCGAAGACGGTGTCGTACCCGCTGGACGACCTCCAGGTCGCCGTCTCCCCGGACCTGGTCGCGCCACTGCCGACGACGGGCGCGACCGCGAAAGTGACCTCGGGCGGCGAGCCGGTCGTCGGCGCACCGGTTCAGCTGAACGGCAAGCAGGTCGGTGTCACCGACGCGGACGGCGCGGTCCGACTGACCATCCCGCTCGACCGCGCGCCCTCCGTGACGGCGACCGCCAGCGGGAAGACCGCGACTGCGGCCGTCGACTGGGTGCTCGTGTCGCTCGCGCTCGCGGTCCTCGCGGCCGCCGGCGTCCTCGCCGGCGTCGCGCTCGCGGCGCGGCGGCGCGGCCTGACACTCGCCAGGGTCGTCGCCGCGCTCCGGTACGCGGCCCGCGAGGCGCTCGCCGCGGCCGTGGACGCCATCTCCGGACTCGGGGACGCGCTCGACGACCTCGCCGCCGAGTTCCGGGCGGCCGCGGCCGACGGCTGGCGCGAGGTGCTCGCGTGGCTCACCGGGCTGCCGGCTCGCCTCCGGCTGCCGGACCTCGCGGGGTTCGTCGAGCGCGTCGCGGCTGCGGCCCGCGCCGGGAGCCGGACGGCAGCAGACGGGACGGCAGACGACGATACCCCGGCACCCCTCCAGCGGGTGTGGGCGCGCTTCGTCGCGCTCGTCGGCGTCGAGGGCTGGCGCACGAAGACGCCCGTAGAGGTGGCGCAGGCCGCCGTCGACGCCGGATTCCCGCGGGAGCCAGTGACCCGGGTGGCGTCGTCGTTCCGGGACGCCGCCTACGGGGGTCGGGACACGGACGCCGCCGCCGAGGAGGCGGCCGACGCGCTCGGCGACCTCGACGCCGAGGAGGGCGAGCAGTGACGACCGCTCGCGAGACGCTGCTGGGTGCGCTCGGCGTCCTCGCCGCGGCGGTCGCGGTCGGCGTCGTCGTCGGCCTCACACCGGCGAGCGCGCTCGGACCCGCGGACAGCGTCGACGCCACCCTCGGGACGGGCGTGCTCGGCCTCGGCCTGCTCGCGTACGCGCTCCACCGCCGCCGCAGCGCCGACGGGTCCGACGACGACCTCCTGCTGGCCGACCACGACCAGTCCGACCGAGACGCGCCGGGCGAACGCGTCGACGCGGCGCTCGCGCGAGTGGCAGCGGACAGCTCCGGGCGCGCCAGCACCGACGCTCGCGCCCTCGTCCGGGAGCGAGTGCGCGTGACCGCAGAGCGCGCGTACGCCCAGGGTGCCGGCCCGGGCGATGCGGACGCCGCGGACGCGGTGGCAGCCGGCGAGTGGACCGACGACCGCGTCGCCGCGGCGTTCCTCGGCGACGAGCGCGCCCCACGGCTCCCACTTCGGGAGCGTCTGCGGGGCTGGCTCCACCCCGGGCAGGCGTTCGAGCGCCGCGCGCGCCGGGCGGCGGCGGCGGCCCACGCCCTCGCGGCGGAGGTGACGGAGTGAGCCGCGACACCGGCGGGCTGCTGGCGACGCTCGCGCTCGCCGCCGCCGGGGTCGCGAGCGGGCAGCGCGTGCTGTTCGTCGCCGCCGCGATTCCGCTCGCGTTCGTCGTGTTCGCGGCCGTCTCAACGCCTCGCGACCCCGGGTCGCTGGACGTTGAGCGCACGCTGTCGGCGTCGTCGCCGCTGCCCGGCGACCGCGTGGCAGTGACGCTGACCGTCGAGAACACGGGGGACGCGGCGCTCACCGACGTCCGGGTCGCGGACGCCGTCCCCGAGGGGCTCCGGGTCGTCGGAGGCGCGACCGGCGGCGGGTTCGCGCTGGCGGCCGGCGACACCGCGACCGTCGAGTACGAGGTCGTCGCCGACCGCGGCCAGTTCCCGTTCGGCGACCCGACCGTGCGGCTGCGCGGAACGGGGGGCGCGACCAGTCGAACCGCGAACGTTCCGGCGGACGGCGACGCGTCGCTGGACTGCCAGGTGGCAGTCGCGGACATCCCGCTGCGCCGGCAGACGACCCAGCACGCCGGGAGTCTGCCGACGGACACCGGCGGCCCCGGCATCGAGTTCCACTCCACGCGGGACTACCAGCCCGGCGACCCCGTCTCCCGCATCGACTGGCGGCAGTACGCCAAGACCGGCGACCTCACGACCGTGAACTACCGCGAGCGCCGCGCCGCGGCTGTCGTCCTCGCCGTCGACGCGCGCGCGGACACCGACGTGACTGCCCGGGAGGGAGCGCCGTCGGGCGCTGCGCTGTCGGCGTACGCCGCCGCGCAGGCCGTCGAACCGCTGGAGACCGCGGGCCACCAGGTCGGACTCGCCGTGTTCGGGCTGGACGACCCGGTCGCGGACGCCCCGGACCCCGCGTGGGTGCCGCCGGGGACCGGGGACGCCCACCACGCGCGACTGGCGGCCGTCCTCGACGCCGCCGTCGGCAGCCGGGACGACGGACGGACGGACTCCGGGGACGGTGCGGAGTCGGACACAGTGAGCGAGCAGGCCGACGCGACGCGCGAGCGCGCCGCCGCAGCGGACGGCGGCGAGACGACGTGGCTCGGCGGCGACACCGACGCTCGCGTGCGGCAGTTCGCGGCGCGCGTCGACCCCGGGACGCAGGTGGTGGTCTGCTCGCCCGTCTTCGACGACTTCCCGGTGGCGCTGGCGCGCCGGCTGGCCGCCGACGACCACCGCGTGACGGCCGTCTCGCCGGACGTGACCGCGACGGACACGCCCGGCCGGACGCTGGCCGCGGCCGACCGCGTTCTCGCCCTGGACCGCCTGCGGGCGACGGGCGCGCAGGTCGTCGACTGGTCGCTCGACGAGTCCCTGGCGAGCGCCGTGTCGCGGGCCACGACCGCGGTGACGGGAGGTGGCCGCCAGTGAGCGCGACCGACACCCCGACCCGGCGACCGACGCTCGTCGCCGGCGTGGTGGCGCTCGTCGTGGTCGCGTTCGCCGCGAACGACGCCAGCGCGACCTACGGCACCCCGGCGCTGCTCGCGGTCGCCGGTGGCGCGGTGCTGGCGGCGGCGACCGGGCTCGCCGGCCGCGAGGAGCCGCTGGCGGTGCTGGCAGCGTCCGTGCTGGCTCCCGCCGGTGGCGTTGCGGTGCTGGCCGCGGTCGCGCTCTCGCTGGCCGACCCCCTGCTGCTCGACGGCCTCCTCGACCCGTTCGTGGTACTCGGGCTGGCGGCCGCCGGCTTCGGTGCGACGGCTGCGTTCACCGGCGGCGTCGGCGGCGGCGCGGTCGGCCGCGCGTTCTCGGTCGTCTCCGCGACGACGACCCTGCCACTCCTCGCGGTGTTCGCGGCCGGAGCCTCCCGGGTCGGCCGCGAGGCGGGCGTGGTGAACGACTTCGGCGCGCTCCTCGGCGGGTTCGCACGGCTGCTCGTCGAGCCGACGGGCACCACCGTCGACGTCGCGGCGTTCCTCGTCCTGTTCGCGGTGACGACGCGGGCGCTCGCCGCGGGCGTCGACGCCGCACCGGTCGTCGCACTCGCACCGCGGGCGTACCGGGACACAGCCGCGCGAGCCACCGAACTCACTGTGGTCGTCTGCCTCTCCGCGTGGCGGCTCGCCGCGCTCGCGTGGCCGGTCACCGC
This sequence comes from Halobacterium jilantaiense, assembly GCF_900110535.1. Classification (NCBI taxonomy): domain Archaea; kingdom Methanobacteriati; phylum Methanobacteriota; class Halobacteria; order Halobacteriales; family Halobacteriaceae; genus Halobacterium; species Halobacterium jilantaiense. The sequence goes on along the minus strand of NZ_FOJA01000001.1, from coordinate 15,008 downwards.
CGTCGTCGCCATCAGCGGGGTCGCCGACCGCATCGCAGCCCGGGCCCCGGACCCGCTCGCGGCCACGGCCGGCGCAGTCGCGTCCAGCGGCGGCCTCCGGGTCGCTATGCTCGCCGCCGTCGTCGTCTCGCTGGCCGTCTACGCCGTGCTCCGGGTCGGCCGTCTGGCGACCGGCGACCACCGCGAGAGCCTCCAGCGGGTCGCGCCGACCGTCGGCGGCGGCCTGCTCGCGGCGGCAGTCGGCGTCGTGTTCGCCGGTCGAGTTGTCGCCGCCGCGCGCCGCGCCGCTCCGGAGCCCGCGCGCCCGGTCCTCGACAACGCGGTCGAACTCGCCGGCGAACCGACGCTCGCGCTCGTCGCGCTCGTCGTCCCGCTGCTCGGGCTCGGCGGCCTCCTCGTCGCGTTCGCGGTGCTCGGCAGCCTCCGGGTCGTCCCCCAGCGCGCCGCGCCCGCGGCCGTCGCCGCCGCCGGCCTCGTCCTCGCGGGCGCTGCGGCTGGCGTGCAGGCCGCCAACCCGGGGTTCGTGTTCGGCCTCGTCGCGGCCGGGATGGTCGTCTGGGACGTCGGCGAGCACGGCGTCGGCCTCGCAGCCGAACTCGGCCGCCGGGCACCCACGGCGCGCGTCGAACTCGTTCACGTCGCCGCGAGCGTCGCGCTCGGTGCGCTCGCGTACTACGGCGCGCAGCGGCTGTACGACGCCACTGCCGGACTCGACGCGCCCGACCAGACCGGGGCGTTCGTCGCGCTCGCCGCGGCGGGCATCGCGCTCGCCGCGCTCGTCGCCGCGCTGGCGGATTGATACAGAGTTACGTAGTGTCAGTTCCTGTCCACACGAGATGGACGACCGAATCGAGACCCTCGTGGACCTGCTCGAATCGCAGGCCGGAGACGGGCTCAGGGGCGTGTTCTACGGTGATTTCCGGGAGCGGGACTACGCGATAGCGCACGCGAGCGAGGACGCACTCGAGGGCTACGAGCCCGGCCACGTCGACGAAGTGGTCGACGAGGTGGTGTTGGACGTGCTGTCCGCGGACCGGAAAGAAGCCCTCCACGACCCGGTGGGGCCGCTCCGGTGTACGGTGGAAGTGTACGACGACGGCGTGAACGTCATCGTGCTCGGCTACGAGGACGCGCCGACCATCTTCGTCGGCCTCGACGGCGACGTGTCGAACGTGACGCCGGTGCTGGAGGCCGTCCAGGAGACGCTCGCCTGACTACGTGACTGCGGGGACTTCGACGCGGTTGAGGACGTCCGCGACGACGGCCGCCGGGTCGACGCCCTCGACGTTGGCTTCACCCGTCAGAACGATTCGGTGGACGAGCACCGGTTCGGCGACGGCCTTCACGTCGTCGGGCGTGACGTAGTCCCGGCCCTGGAAGACGGCTCTGGCGCGGGCCACCTCGAAGAGCTTCTGCGTGCCACGCGGACTCACGCCGACCTCGACGCGCGGGTCGGCGCGCGTACCGCGGCCGACGTCCACGACGTAGTCCCGGACGCCGTCGGAGACGGAGACGGTCTCTGGCACCCGCTGGAGGGCGGGCAGCGCGTCCTCGGGGACGACCTGAGAGACCTCGGGGGTCGTGGCGGTGCGGTCGGCGCGGCGGTCGACGAGCTCTCGTTCGCCAGCCCGGTCCGGGTAGCCGATGGCGGCCTTCACCGCGAAGCGGTCGCGCTGGGCCTCCGGCAGCCGGAACGTCCCCTCCTGTTCGACGGGGTTCTGGGTCGCGATGACGAAAAACGGGTCCGGGAGTTGGCGGGTCTCGCCGTCGATGCTCACCTGTCCCTCCTCCATCGCTTCGAGGAGCGCCGCCTGCGTCTTCGGCGGTGCGCGGTTGATTTCGTCCGCCAGCACCACGTTCGCGAACACGGGGCCGCGGTTGAAGCTGAACGACTCCGTGGCGGCGTCGTAGACGTGCGAGCCGGTGATGTCCGACGGGAGCAGGTCGGGGGTGAACTGGATGCGCGTGAACTCCAGGCCGAGGGCGTTCGCGAGGCTGCGCGCTGTCAGGGTCTTCCCCGTCCCGGGGACGTCCTCGAGGAGGACGTGACCGCGGGCGAGCGCACCGGAGAGCACAGTTTCGAGGAACTCGCTGTCGGTGACGACGGCGCCGGAGACGGCCTCGACGACGTCGGTACAGGTCTGGGCGGCTGTGTCGACGTCCATTCAGTGGTGGGTCGCCGCGACGGCTCTTGTAGCTGTCGGGACCCTTACTACCCTGGACGATGTAGACGCGTCTGGCGTGGTCTCCGGACGCCCCACGCCAGTCAGTATCTGTCCGGTCCCCGCTTCTCCGCGCGCCGACGCTGGCGTCCCGACTCGGGCTACAGCCGCGTTCGCATCGCGACGTGTTCGATGCCCGCCTCGGTGAACGCCTCGCCGTCGCGCTCGTAGCCGCGGTCGGCGTAGAACTCCTCGACGTGTAGCTGGGCGTGGAGGTACAGCTCGTCGAACGCTCCGGTGGCGGCGTCCTCGACGGCGTCCATCACGGCCGCGCCGAACCCCTCGCCGCGTCTGGACGCCCGGACCGCGACGCGCTCGACCTTCCCGACGCCGGGCTCGTACTCGCGGAGCCGGGCGGCCGCCACCGGCTCGCCGTCGTCGTAGCCGACGAAGTGCGTCGCGGTCTCCTCGTACTCGTCGACCTCCAGGTCCTCGGGGACGCCCTGCTCGTCGACGAACACGTCGTAGCGAACGCCCAGTGCGTCCTCGTACTCGGATTCGGTGTCAGCCCGTTCCACCCGCATACGTGGACGGACGAGCCGGCGGGAGAAACGCCTACTGGTCGCCGGCGACCGTCGCCACGAACTCGCCCAGCAGGCTCGACAGCATCGTCGCGAACGCCGTGTCGCGGCTCCAGAACGCCGTCTCAGAGCCGTCGTCGGCACCCACGGAGACGAGCACGGCGTCGTCGTCCGCCATCACGACGCGCTCGGTCCCCATCTCCGGCATCAGCTCGTGGCCGACCGCGACTGCTCGCGCACCGATTTCGCGGGCCACGTCTAGCACGTCGTCTGCTTCACTGATAACCGTCACAGCCACGCCCGCTTCGACGGCGTCCGCGAGCGCCTCGCGGACGCTCGGACCGAGCCGCTGCACGTGTTCGGTGCCGTACACCACGCGGTTCTCGGCCGACGCGACGAGCCGGGTCGCGCGGGCGGCGACGTTCGCCGACCCTCGGACGGTCCAGATGGCCTCGCTCTCCTCCTCGTCGGTGCCGTACTCCGACCGCACGGATTCGAGGTAGTCGAACGCCGCGTCGCTCTCCGACCGGAGCTGCCGGTAGAGGCGCTCGCGGGCCTCCTCGATGCCGACCGGCCGGTACCGCGTCGGGTTCGACTGCTCGACGTCGACGAGCCCGCGGCCCTCCAGGTCCTCGGCCGCACCGTACACCTGCGAGCGCGGCACCTCGGCGATTTCGGCGACCTCGCTGGCGGTGCCGGCTCCGAGCTTCTGGAGCGCCACGAACGTCCGGGCCTCGTAGGTCGTCAGCCCGAGGGATTTGAGCGCGTCGACAGCGTCCCCCTCGTTCATTCTCCCTCCGGGCGGTCGCGCGCCCACTCCCGCACGACCCGGTCGTACTGGTCGGCGGAGAGTTCGCCCTCGCGGAACGCCTCGCTGGCCGCCGCGAGGTCGTCGTCGGTGACCTCGGCCTGCGCGAACACGCGCTCGAAGATGTCCGAAACGACCGTCGCCTCGGTGTCTCCGGCCACGTCGCGTTCGCTGTCGCCGAGCGCCTCGCCGACGAACGAGACGGCCGTCCCGTCCACCGCGTCCCCGTCGACCACGACGTCGTAGGTCGCGGTCGCCGCAGTCGCGTCGTCGAGACGCCACGCCACGTGGACGCCGTCGTCGGTGACGACCGCGTTCACGGGTTCGGGGTCGGCCTCGACGGCCGTGACGGTGCCGCCCCGGACGGACTCCGAGAGCGCCACGCGGCCGTCGCCGGTCAGCCGCACCGTCGCGGTGAGGCTGCCCGCCGGCTGCACGAGGTCACGGGACAGCGTCCGCGTCGGCGCGTCCGCCGCAGCGGCCGGTGCCGCCTGCTGCGTCGCGCCCGCGCCGTTCGCCGCGACCGCCGCGCCGGACTCCTCGCTGTCGTCGTCGGTGTCGTCGGCGAAGTCGTCGGCCGTCCAGTCGGGGCCGAGGTACTTCGTCCACACCACGAGCAGGCTGGGGAGTACGAGCACGCTGGCGAGGAACGCGTAGATGATGGTGAGTCCGGTGATGATGCCGAACTGCTGGAGCGGCGGCAAAATGGCGAACGCCAGCACGCCGAAGCCGCCGACCGTCGTCGCCGCCGACCCCAGCAGCGCACCGCCGGTGCCCGTGACGGCAGTCTGCATCGCGTCCCAGACGGAGTCTGCGCTCTCTAGCTCCTGCATGTACCGTTCGCTGAGGTGGATGCTGTACGCCACCCCGAGCCCGACAGTCAGGCTCGTGATCATCCCCGTCAGGACGTTGAACGGGATGTCGGTCAGGTACATCGTCCCGAGAATCCACGCGACGCTCAGGACGACGGGCAGCAGCGTCACCGCACCGAGCGTCGCGCTGCCGTCGGTGAACCGGTAGGTCAACATCAGGAACGCGAAGACGGCGACGAGCGTGATGAGCAGGCTCTCGACGACCGTGTCCAGCAGCTGGTCCTGCACAATCTTGTTCAGGATGGCGCTGCCGGTGGCGGTCGCCGTGATACCGTCACCTTCGGCAGTCTCAGCCACGTCTCGCATCTGCTCGGTGATGTCGTCGCTGGACGAGCCACCCTGGATGGAGACGACCATCCGCAGCGCCTCGGCGTTCCCGTCGTCGTCCTGTGCGATGTACGAGGACGCCTGGTCGGGTGCCGCGTCGAAGAACGCGTCGTACACGCCCGTGACGTTCTGGTCGGGCACGCCGTTACCGTCAGTGTCCGCTGCCTCGAACGTCTCGGCGAACGAGTCGTTGGCTGCTGCGGTCGACCGCATCGCCGACAGCACGCCCTCGATACCGGGTTCGCCGTTCGTGAGTTCCGTCGTGACGTTCTTGTTGCTGGCTGCGTCGCGGGCGTCCTGCACGCGTTCGAGCGCAGTGTCGCGTTGCACGCCGTCGCCCTCGAGCAGAATCTGGGCCTGTAAGTCCTCGCGAACGAACCGGTCGTTCACGTACTCGAGGTTCTCTTTCGCGGTGTACTCGCTCGGTGCGAACGGCTCGGGGAGGTTCTGCTGCCACTCCGCCGGTTCGTCCGCCAGGAAGTCCTCCTGGTCGAAGGACGTGTCCACTTGCGTCCCGCCGTACGCGCCGGCTGCCGTCACCAGCAGCGCGAGCACGATGACGACGGCGGGTGCCTTCTGTGCAGCCGTCGCGCCGAACGAGAGCGCGTCACTGAACCGGCCGCCGCCGGTGCCGAACGCGCGTTTCTTGCGGTCCCAGCCCCGGCCTTCGAGGTAGTCGTCGAGCTCGACTTTCAGCGCGGGAATCAGGACGCCGAAGACGAGCAGCGCTGCCGTGATGCCGACCGCACTCACGATACCGAACTCCTGGATGGGCGGCACCGGGCTCGTGAGGTTCGACAGGAACCCGATGACGGTGGTGGCAGTCACCAGAACGAGAGCGACGCCGACACCGCTGAGTGCCACTTTCATCGACCCACGAACGGAGGCCGGCGCGTCGTCGTCGTGGCGCTCCTCGCGGTGCCGCATGAAGATGTGGATGGCGTAGTCGATGGACAGCCCGATCAACAACACGGGCACCGCGATGAAGATCTGGTTGAAGTCGATGTCCGTCCAGCCCATGAAGCCGAACGCCCACGCGAGGACGGCAGCGATGCCGAACAGCCCGAGGACGATGTCGAGCGCGTCGCGGTAGGCGACGGTGAGCGCGAGCAGGACGAACACGACGGCCAGCGGCCCGACGATGAGCAGGCTGTCGGCCATCGAGTTGTTGATCTCGTCCGTGATGATGCCGCCGCCGAAGATGAGGTACTCGAGGTCGCGGTCCTCGGCGAGGTCCTGCATCGCGAGCTGGGCGTCGACGACATCGTCGTCGGTCACCTGCCCGCCGCCGGGAACGGCGTCGGCGTTCTGCTGGACGATGAACATCGTCGCGTTCGCGGAAGTGTCACCGGGTTCGAAGCTATCGGACGGCATCAGCTCGAACGGGGACGGGCCGGTCCCGCTGCTGGCAGCGTCCGCGCTGAGTACCCGCGCAACGACGTCCTCGACCTCGCTGTCGTTCATCTCCTCCAGTTGCGCGCGCTGCTCCGCGAGCGACGCGTTCCGCGCGTCCTGCAGTTCGGCGCGCTCGGCTTCGAGGTCGTCCGCCAGCGACTGGAGGTCGCTCCCGCGCTGTTCGAGCGCCTGGAACTCCTCGCGCAGCACGCCGACCGTACCGGCCTCGTAGGCCTGCTGGGCCTCTTCTTCGCTGGTGGCTGCCCGGAGCGCCTCGGCGGCCCCGGCGAACGTCTGTGCGTCCTCGTCGTCGAGTTCGACCGAGGAGTTCGCGGCCACCGACTCGAAGGCGGCTTGCGGGTCCGCGCTGGGGTTCTGCCTGAGGACTGTGAGCTCGCCGCGGAGCGCCTCGGCGGTCTCGTTCAGCGCCGTCCGGCGCTCCTCGATGGCGGCCCGTTCGGCCTCGATTTCGCTGGCGAGCGACCGCACGTCCTCGCCTTCTTCCATCTGGATGGCGGCGATGCCGACGATGTTCGCCACACCGGTAATCGCGTCGTCGCCGGACAGCGTGGGTCCGACTGTCTCGTTGTCGTGTAGCGCCTGTTCGTAGGCGAGTGTCTCTATCAGCGAGGACCGCGAGAGGACATCATCGCCTTGGACGATGACCTGGGCAGTCGTCGTGTTCTCCTCGCCGGTCTCGAAGTGCTCGTCGATGTAGTCGAGCTTCTGGGACTCGTCGCTCTCGGACTGGAACTGGTCGAGCGACGAGGACTGGTCGACCATCGGCGCGCCGGCGCTGACGGCGAGTGTCAGCACCAGCATGATTGCGATGGCGGCTCTGCTGTGGTCGGTTACGAAGTCGGCGATTCGTTCGATGGTCTTCACCGGGACCACCCCGGAAGGTTTGTTGGTAGTATCATACTGACAGCGATGTTCTCAGAACCTACTCACAGCTTCGCATACATAAGCACACCGGAAGAAGCAGCCATCGCGACGCCGGGGGGAAGAGTGACTGAGACCACGATTAACGGCCGCTAGAGCTGCGTGTACCCAGAGAATAGACCGGAGTGCAGTGCCCCGCTTAGGCTTGGGTCGACCGACCGCCGCGGTACCGATAGTCACCGAATCGGAGAACCGGCAGCATCACGAGCGGCAGCAGGAGGGACGCGATGCCGAACAGGACGCTCCGGCCGAACAGTCCCGCGAAGTCAGGGAAATCGCCGCCAGCGCCTTCCAGTAGCCGGCGACGGTCGCGAGCGTCAGTGTCGGCCTGAGCAGCCCGCTCATAACTCCGAATCTACCCACGGCACCACCGAGGCCCAAGAGCCGAGCAGTGCGGCGTCGAGCAGCGTAAGCGACGTGGCCGAGTCAGGTCAGACAGAACGACTGCGGCTCACGGTCACTCCAGACTCTCGGCGTACTCGTAGTCCGCCGGGTACGCCGTGGGCTCCGCGTCGTCGACGGCGATTCGCCAGCCGTCGAGCGCCCCGGGGTCGTCGAGTGCCGCACGGAGCCGACGGCGCACATCGTCGACGTCGACGCCGTAGTAGTCACCGGGAACGCCGTCGAGGTACTGGAGCGCCGTTCTGAACAGGCTCCGCATCCCGTCGTCGTTCTCGAAGTCGTAGTGCTTGTACGCGCCGGCGGCCACCTGCACCATCCCGTGGAGGAACGCGGACTCCGTGGTGCCTGACCCGTAGTTGTACCACTCGTCCTCGAAGCAGTCGTGGGACTCGTGGAAGTCGCCGCTGTTGTAGAGGCGCACGCCGTGCTCGACCGCCCGCCGCAGCGTCGCGTGCTCCCACACCCGGCGGTCGGCCCGCCACCCGGTCGGGTCACCGAGCGGGGGCGCGACGCCCGGGTCGCGGGTGTGGTCGTCCATACGCCGGCTACAGCGTCCGACCACCTAATCCCGTCGACGGCTACCGCGAGCCCGGCAATTGGCGAGCCAACGACAATCCATTTCAACGACGCGCGGCTATGATGGCCACATGCGTGTCGAGCAGTTGGGCGACGGCGAGCCGTCGGTCGCGGTCGTCGTGGGCGTCCACGGCGACGAACCCTGTGGCGTCCGCGCCGTCGAGCGACTGCTGGACGACGACCCCGCGGTCCTGTCGCCCGTGAAACTCGTCGTGGCGAACGAGCGCGCGCTCGACGCCGGCGTCCGGTACGTGGACGCCGACCTGAACCGGTCGTTCACGGACGACGTGCCCGAGGACGCCCACGAGCGACGGCTCGCGGAGCGACTCGCCGACGAGATACGCGGCTGCACGGTGCTGTCCGTCCACTCCACGCAGTCCCACGCCGACCCGTTCGCCATCTCCAGCGGGGTCGACGCGCCGGTGCCGTCGGTCGTCCCGGCGCTCTCGGTGGCGGCGCTCGTCGACACCGGGGACTTCGGCGACGGGCGCATCTTCGCCGCGGACGCCGACATCCTCGAAGTCGAGGCCGGCCTGCAGGGCAGCGAGCCGGCCGCGGAGAACGCCTACACCCTCGTCCGGGAGTTCCTCACGGCGACCGAGGTGCTCCCCGGTGACCCGGCCCGCCGCGAGGTCCCGGTCTTCGAGATGGGCGAGTCCATCCCGAAGCCGTCGGGCGACGAGTACGAGGTGTTCGTCGAGAACTTCCAGGAGGTCGCGGCCGGCGAGGCGTACGCCGCCGCCGACGGCGAGCCGCTGGTCGCAGACGAGCCGTTCTGGCCCGTGTTGCTGTCGCCGTACGGCTACAAGAACCAGTTCGGCTACCGGGGGGAGCCGGCGGGCGTGCTTCAGTCCTCGGACGGCGCGAACTCCACGAGCGTCAGCTCCCTGTCGAGCGCGCAGTAGTCGTGGGGCGGGTCCCCGAGAATCTCCCCGATCTGGTACTCCTCGTCGAAGTCCGCGCCGGCCGGCTCGCAGTACTCGTGACTCGGGCACTCCGTGTGCGGGCACGGCCCCGCGAGCTTCCCCTTGCTCCCGGCGTACGCGCCCTTCGATGGGACGTTCGCGGTGACGGACGCCGGCTCGACGTCGACCGCGACCACGCCCTCGTCGTGGACGCCGCAGTCCAGCACCTGACCGCCCTCCCGGACATCTGTCACCTCGTAGCGGACGCCCTCGGTGAGATTCAGGCACTGCTTGCGGTACGGGCAGCCCTCACAGGCGTCGGCCTCGCCGCGGTAGACGAACTCGGTGCCCGGGTCGGCGAGCCGCGCCCCGAGCAGCGTGATTGGCATGTGCGTCGGTTGGCCGGCCGCCGGGTTAAGCCTCCCGCCCCGTGCGGTCGTCCAGTTCGTCGAGGTAGTCCTCGCGGGGAATCTGGTAGGCCCCGCGGTAGTCCACGTCGCCTGCGGCGAACCGTTCGGCGAGGTCGACCGCGCCGGCGACCGCGGCCGTCCGCGAGTCGAAGCGCGCGTCGGCGTCCCGCACCCGGACCTCGGGTTCGAGGGTGAGCGACACCCACCAGCCGTCGGGGTTCGAGCCCGCGCGGCGCTTCTGCTGGGTCGGCGGCCGCTGTGCGACCTGAATCGTGGGGAGGCACGGCGACGGGTACTCGTGGCTGTCGAAGACGTCCGGCCGGTAGACGAGAATGTCGCCGCCGTCCGCGTCTTCGGTCCACACCTGCCAGCCCTCGGGGAGGTCGCCGTACCCGCTCATGGTCGATGCGTGGTCGGGACCGACCTAAGGAGTGCCGGTCCGCGAGTGAAAGTGAAACAGTGAGTTGTCGAGCCGCGGTCGGAAGATAGGACGCACGTAACGCGCCAATTCTGCAAATAACGGAATCGAACACCGGCGTTTCACTTTCACTCCGCAGGGGGTGTGCTCCCGACACCGAGTCCTCGTCACACCTCGAACTCCTGGGTTCGACCGCCCCGAACGGACCAGACCGTGACCACGACGACCGCGAGGTAGAACACGCCGACTGCTCCCGCGACGAGTTCACCGGGCAAGAACAGAATCGCCGCCGACTGCCGCCACGGTTCGTCGGCGGTGTACACCGTGACGCGGGCGACCCACGCGACGACGAGCACGGACAGGAGTGCGAAGTACGAGCGCCGGAGCCGGTGGTTCACGGCGTGTCGGTAGGACATGTGGAACGAGGGATTCCGAAGCTCGTCGGCGAGGTGCGCCGTCCAGTCGTCCGACGCGCCCGCCGACTCGAACAGCTCGGCCAGCAGGCCCGTCTGCACGGTCCGAACGCGGTCGCGCCACACGTCGTACTCCCGGTAGCGGTTCGCCTCCATGAGGAGGAACGCGGTGACCGCGAGCACGCCGATGAGGACCACGTAGTGCGGTCGGCTCTCGCTGGAGAACGACCACGTGAGCACCGCCGCCACGACGACGACCGCCCAGTTCGTCGTCTGGTCGAGCCTGGACCGCCAGGTGGTCGCGCGGTCGACCTCGCCACGGTAGAAGCCCGTCGTGGCCCTGGTGAACGCCGAGCGGTCGCCGGACACCCGGTCCGCGATGGTCTCCCCGTCCCCGTCTCCCGCTGACTCGTGGTCGTCGCCGGTCATCACGGTGTCGGGGTTGCGCCGAGCCCACAAAATTAGGAACCGGATACCGGGCGGTCGCCGACCGAGCGAGTAGTCCTAGCTGTCTGCGAGCGACCCAACGGCCTCGACGCCGTCCTCGTCGTCGGCGAGCCACTCGTCCGCCCAGGACTCGATGGCGTCGAAGACGGGGAACAGCGACTCGCCTTTCGCGGTCAGCGAGTAGTACGTCGCGACGGGGGACTCCTCCTCCAGCCGGCGGTTCACGAACCCGAGTTCCTGGAGGTCGTCGAGCACCCGGGAGAGCGTCCGCGAACTGGCGTCCGTCGAGCGCTTGAGTTCGTTGAAGCGCTTCTCACCCTCCTGGAGGTCGTGGAGCACGATGAGCCGCCACTGGCTGCCGATCTGTTCGAGCGAGTCGATGACGTGGCAGGCCTCCTCGCTGTACCGGTCGTCCCCGTCGGCACCGTCGTTCATGGTCTCGCTTCGGCATCCAGTGACATAGTGGTTCCGGCACGCACCTGGTGTCGCCCCGATACCAGCATCGGCCGGGGTGACGTGGACGCCACCCGGTGGCCCGGTGGTTAGCCGAGACGTTTACGTCGGCGGGCCGTACCGGACTGCATGTCAGCCGACGCCGACCCTCACGCGGGACAGCCGGTCGAACACCGCGGCGCGGCCCTGGAAGACGCCGAGCGCGCAGTCGTCCTCCTGCACGGCCGTGGTGCTCGCGCGCTCGGAATGTTGCAGTTCGCAGACGACCTCCCGAGCGAGGACACCGCCTTCCTCGCGCCGCAGGCCACGCGCGCCACCTGGTACCCGAACTCCTTCCTCGAACCGACGACGGAGAACGACCCGCACTTCTCGTCGGGGCTCGCGCTCGTCGGCGACGTCCTCGACGACGTCACCGACCACGTCCCCCGCGAGCGCGTGCTCCTGCTCGGGTTCTCGCAGGGCGCGTGTCTCGGCAGCGAGTTCGTCGCCCGCAACCCCGGACGGTACGGCGGCTTCGTCGCGTTCTCCGGCGGACTCCACGGCCCCGAGGGCACCAGCTGGGAGTACGACGGCGACCTCGACGGCACACCGGTCTTCCTCGGGTGCAGCGACCGCGACCCCCACATCCCCGAACAGCGCGTCCACGACACCCGCGACGTCTTCGAATCGATGGGCGCGGACGTGACGGAGCGCATCTACGAGGGCATGGGCCACGGCGTCAACGACGACGAACTGGAGTTCGCGGCCGAGATGGTCGCCGACCTCTAGGTTTACCCGGAGTCGCCACCTAGGTCTGGTATGGCCGAGACGCCCGACACCGAGGAAATCGACTGGCGAGAGACGCTCTCCGACGAACAGTACCGCGTGCTGCGCGAGCAGGGCACCGAACGCCCGTACTCCGGCGACCACGTCGACCGCGACGAGGACGGCACGTACTCGTGTGCGGGGTGTGGCGCGGAACTGTTCTCCGGGGAGACGAAGTTCGACGCGCACTGCGGCTGGCCGAGCTTCTGGGACGCCGCCGACGCGGACGCCGTGGAGCGACGCCCCGACCACAGCCAGGGGATGGAGCGCACGGAAGTCGTCTGCGCCGAGTGCGGCGGCCACCTCGGGCACGTCTTCCAGGACGGTCCGGAACCGACGGGCGAGCGCTTCTGCATCAACTCCGTCGCGCTCGACTTCGAGCCCGACGAGGAGTAGGGCTACCGGTCGCTCTGGACGTTCGTCGACCCGCAGCCCGGGCACTGCGTCATGTCGCCGAGCTTCGGGTCGGTCGCCGTCTCCCAGTCGTCTCGCGAGGCTGTGCGTCCACACTCGTGGCACCGCAGCTGGGTTGCAGCGGACATACGAGTCGCTACCGCACGGACCACCAAAATAGTTCCCGGCGACCCGCGACCGGTCCGAACGAGAACACCCCCTCACACGTGCGACACTTCGGACTCAAAGTACGGATGGCCGTCGTCGGGACAGTGCTGGCTGGGTTCTATCTCGTCGCCGTGGCAGCAGCCATGGCTGCCTTCGGTCGCGGCGTGCTCCCCATCGCCGTTCTGGGCAGCGTGGTGCTCGTCGTCGCCCAGTACAAGGTCGGGAAGTGGTCCGCGTTACGCAGCGTCGGCGCTGAGGACCTCCCCGAAACGCAGTACAGGGAACTCCACCAGTTCGTCGAACGCGTGTGTCGGCAGAAAGACCTGGAGATGTCGACCCACTGAACCACTTCAGATGAGTCCGGGACTTCCAGAACTGCTCGTCCAGTTGCGACGAGCGGTGTCAGAGTGACAGCAGGTACGTCACCCAGAGCGCGACCGAGAACGCGCCGACGCCGCCGATGAGGAGGCTGTACACCCGAGACACCTCCCCGTGCACTCTGTACGCGCTGTACATGCCGACCACTCCGGCGAGCGGAATCAGGAGCAGCGAGACGACGTCGCTGACTACACCGAGTCCGAGGTATCGTCGTGTCGTCGTGGAGTCCATACCCGTATTAACTGAACGTTCGGTAATCAATGGGCGCTTCGGTTCTGCTCGACAGGACTATCGGTCAGACGAAACACGCCGACCCGCTCCGTGAAATCCGTCGCCTCACGGCTCGCCGCCCCTCCCCCGATTACTTGTAGACGTGCTCGGAGATGTACGTGTGAATCTGCTCTCGCGTCAACTCGGTCACTGCCTCGTCACCGAGCGGTACGTCACGCTCCAGCGCACCGTACACGAGCGTGTACAGGAACTGACTCGTCTCCGCGGGGTCCACGTCCTGGAACTCCCCGGCCTCGATGCCAGCCTCGATGGTGTCGCGTAACTCCTGCAGAATCAGCTCGTCGGAGTGAACGAACCGGTCGTGGTACGCCTCGTGGTACGGTGCCTGGGAGCGCATTTCGAGGAGTGCCCGGCGGAACTGGAACTCGTCGGCCTCACCGACTTCGGGGAGCGCCTGGTCGACGACTGACGTGAGTCGTTGTCGGTGGTCGGTCGGCAGATTCTGTTCGAGTTCGGTCTCGAACTGGTCGAGCAGATAGGTGAGAAAGTGCGCGAGCAGGTCCTCTTTGTCGTCGTAGTGGTGGTAGAGCAGGGCCTTGCTCTTCTCGAACTCGTCGGCGATCTTGGAGATACTCGTGGCGGGGTAGCCGTGTTCGCATAACGCTCGGTAGGTCGCCTGCATGATGAGGTCCTCTGTGTCGAGGTCCTCGCCCTCCGCGTCGGCTTCACTCATGCCAGACGGTACGCCGAGTAGCGTGTAAAAGGTTGCCCGGTCGCGCCTGACAGAGATTCGACCGACACGATTAAGGTAACTGTACGTTTATTCAGCAACGCTGGGGTCGCCGACGTCGCACCGCTCCTGCGTGCGACCACTGGCTGGCCTACCCCAGCCCCGTCGTCCCCGCTCGAACCAACCCACCTACTACTCTCGCCACGGTCCACCCCATACGAGCGGGGACGGACGGTTCGTTACAGCACCGCGCGACCCAGATGCATCTCGAACCAGCTCGACAGGAGCACGATGAAGGTCACCGCGAATCCGGTCCCACTGCTCCAGATTGCCGTCTCCTCCGGCACCGCGGGCGCGACTGGGCCGCCAAGCACACTCAGCAGAATCGTGTCGCCGTCCGCCGAGAGGACGCGACCGGCCTGACTCCGTGAGGAGTCCACCTCGCTGGGGAACGCGAGCGTGTCGACAGCGGTGTCTGCGAACCGCGACCGCACTGCTTCGTCCCGGCTCATGACGGTCACCGCGATGCCGTCGTCGGCTCGGCCGACCAGCGTCTCGGCGGTCCGCTCGTCGAACAGCGCGCCGCCACAGCCGTAGACGACGCGCTCGGTCGCGTCGGCGGCCAGCTGCTCGACCCGCGTGTCGATGTGGTCCGACCCGCGGACGGTCCAGATGTCTTCTTGCTGTTCCGCACTGTGTGGCTGCTGCTGGACCGACTCCAGGTAGTCGAAGGCGTTGCGCTGGTGCGTCTCGTACTGCTCGCGGAGCGTCTGCTGTGCCTCCTCTAGTCCGACCGGACGGTACCGAATCGGGTTCGACTGCTGCACTTCGACGAGGCCGCGTTCTTCGAGCGACTCCGCGGTGCCGTACACCTGCGACCGGGGAACGTCGGTCGCCTGACCGATTTCGCTCGCTGACGCGACACCCAACTGCTGGAGCGCGATGAACACCTGGGCCTCGTACTGGGTGAGGCCGAGTTCCCCCATCGCGTCTATCGCGTCAGTTTCGTCCATCGGTCAGTCCTCCGGTGTGGGCGTCGCTGCGTCGACGTTCGTCGTGGACTCGTCGACGCTCGGACCGAGGTACCTCGTCCAGATGACGAGCAGGCTGGGGAGTACGAGCACGCTGGCGAGGAACGCGTAGATGATGGTGAGTCCGGTGATGATGCCGAACTGCTGGAGCGGCGGCAAAAT